>NZ_JAPFDR010000099.1 GCF_026168755.1 Clostridium sp.
AAGTTTTTACTGTTTGAGCGAATAGCGAGTTTAAAAACTTTAGCCAACTTTACGGAATCAATTATATAAATTCTAGGCGAAAATTTCACAGTTCCCGTAAAATAAATATTTCATTTTTTCGCTTCCACGTGACGAACAATATTATTCGAAGGTGTCATGAATTAGTAGGTCTTGTTTTTTTAGTGTAAATTTGAATATAACACTGTTTTCACCATTATTTAATGAAAAATCACTATTATGAAGTGTTAAGATTCTCTTTACAGTAGCTAATCCAAGTCCATAACTATTTTTAGTTCTATCACCAGATTTATCAAGTCTATAGAATTTCGCAAAAACATTATCAAGTTCTTTAGCAGGAATAGTAATTCCTTTATTTTCAATTGAAATTAGATACATTTTTTCACTTTCAATCACAGATATAATAAGCTCATTTCCTCTAGGAGTATATTTTATTGCATTAGATAACAGATTTTGAGTAACTCTTTCTAATGTCATAATATCGCCCTTTACATATGCATAATCAGGTAAATTAAATATAACTTTTAATTCTTTATTTTGTAGTTCTAATGAAAATCTTTTTACCATACCTTGAAGCAATCTTACTATGTTAAATGATTCTAAGTTTAGATTAATAGTATCTGATTCAAGTTTTGATAAATCAAGCATATTTGTTAATAGAAGATTCATTTTAGTTGCTTCATCTATTATTGTTTCAAGATAGACTTCTGCATCTTTACCAGAAACAATTCCGTCTTTTAACCCTTCTGCATAACCACTGATTATTCCAAGTGGTGTTTTTAAATCATGACTTACACTAGACACAAAGTCTTTTCTCATATTTTCAAGGTTTCTTTCCTTTTCAATATCTCTTTCTAATTGATCATTTTTTTCTTGTAAGGTTTGCAGTGAATTTTCAAGGTTTGACGATAAAAAGTTAAGTGTGCTAGCTAAGTTTCCAATTTCATCATCAGAATTAACCTCACATTTAGCATCAAAATCAAGAGTAGACATTCGTTTAGCAACATTATTTAAATCAATAAGAGGTTTGCTTATTAATTTTGAATAGATTTTAGATAAGAAAATAGCTAAAATCAAAAAGCCTATGAATAAATAAAGATAAAAACTTCGAATTACACTTGATGCTTCTTTTATTGGTTGAACAGATGATACTGAAATAAGTATAGAGTCATTTTCATTTTGAAGAGACATTGATGATACTATGCCTATCTTTTTATAAGAGCTATATTTATTAGTAAAAATAGTACTTTCAATTTTATTAGTTGATAAAACTTCTTCAATTAACTCATTATCAGACAATAATTCAGAACAAAAATCTGTAAGCAATTTAATGTCTTCAATATTATTTTTATCAAAGTATGATAAATATTCAATAGTACCATCTAAAGAAAATATGGCAATACGTGAGTTGTTTTTTTCTTCATAGTTTAATAAGGCATTACTTAAATTATTTGTATTGAAATTTTGATAAGAATACAAAGTTTTAATTCGTTTAACATCTAATATCAATGATTCAGTCTTTTTTGATAAATAAAATTCTTCAAAAAACATATTTTGAAATAAAAATGTAAGCAAAAATACCATTGATATAAGACCAAAAGTTATTAATGTTATTCTTTTTGAAATACTATTTTTCATTTTGAACTTCAAATTTATACCCACTTCCTCTAACAGTTACAATATAGTTAGCTTTTTCCCCAAGCTTTTCACGTAATCTCTTAATATTTGTATCTACAGTTCTTAAATCACCATAGTAATCTATTCCCCAAACATTATCTAGTATTGTATCTCGACTTAATGCTATTCCAATATTATTAGATAAGTAAATTAAAAGTTCAAACTCCTTTGGCGAAAGTGTCAAGGATTCGTTATTAATTTTTACTTCATGAGCTAATTTATTTATAATTAAGCCATTATAGTTTTGAGAAGGATTAAAGTCATCTTCATCAGCAACTGTTCTTTTTAATAAAGCTTTAATTTTGGCAATTAATATCTTAGGAGAAAAAGGTTTTGTTACATAATCATCGGCACCCATCTCATAGCCAAATAGCTTATCCTCTTCTTGACCTTTAGCAGTTAATAGAATTATAGGAAGATTAGATACGGTTCTAATTGTTTCTAATACTGTTATTCCGTCAATTTTGGGCATCATTATATCTAAAAGTATAAGATCAACCTTATTATTTTTAAAAACAACTAATCCTTCATCACCATCAGAAGCCTCTAAAACATTAAAGTTTTCTGTTTTTAGATAATCTCTTAAAAGAAATCTTATTTTTAATTCATCTTCGATTATTAATATTGTTTTATTCATAATGCCTCCTTTAAAAAATAGTTTAGTATATAAAAAATAATTTGTTTATAAATTGCAATAACAAATTGAACTAATTTCTGTTTATGACTTAAATACTTGAATTTACTTAGATTGAATAGATTTTATCTAGATATATTTCAAATAGTTCTTCTGGAGTTTTATAGTTTAGTATTCTCCTTGGAAGA
>NZ_JAPFDR010000042.1 GCF_026168755.1 Clostridium sp.
CGTAGAGGAAACACTCCTTCCCATTCCGAACAGGAAAGTTAAGCTCTACAGCGTCGATGGTACTGCACGGGAGACTGTGTGGGAGAGTAGAACGTTGCTAGGTAATGTGGCTCGATAGCTCAGTCGGTAGAGCAGAGGACTGAAAATCCTCGTGTCCCTGGTTCGATTCCTGGTCGAGCCACCAGATATGGCGCCATAGCCAAGTGGTAAGGCAGAGGTCTGCAAAACCTTTATTCCCCAGTTCAAATCTGGGTGGCGCCTCCAAGAAAAACCTACAAGTAATCTTGTAGGTTTTTTTGTTATTAAGTTTTATAAAAACTTTTAATAATAAAATTTAATTTATTCACAATTTAAAAAATAAAAAACTATCCACATATAAAAATAAAATATCCACAGCAAAATTTAATCTGCATGTGGATATTTTATTATTTTTATAAATAATTTTAATTTATATTAACTAAACATATCTTTTTTATATAATATAAAAGCAGTAACGCCAGTTAAAAGTATTGTAAGAAACATAATAATTTCAAATCCGTTAGGATTATTTTCTAAAGGTAATGCAACATTCATACCGAATATACCACCTATAATAGTTGGTATAGCCATTAATATAGTCACAGATGCTAATACTTTCATTACAATGTTAAGATTATTAGATATTACAGAAGCAAAGAAATCCATGGTACTAGATAAAATATTGCTATAAATATCAGTCATTTCTATAGCTTGCTTATTTTCTATTATTACATCTTCTAAAACATCTTGGTCATCTTCATATTTTTGCATAATTTCTAATTTTAACATTTTTTCAAGAGTTACTTCATTTGCTTTAAGAGATGTAGAAAAATAAACAAGAGATTTTTCTAATGAATGTAGTTGAATAAGCTCTCTATTTTTCATAGATTTATGAAGTCTTTTTTCAATCATTACACTTTTTTTATCAATCTGTCTAAGATAGATTAAATAATATGTAGATATTCTATTTAATATTTGAAGAATGAACCTAGACTTTTTAAAAGAGAAAAATGATTTTACTCTACCATTAATAAAATCTGTTATTATTCTACTATTTTTTAAGCAAATAGTTATTATTTCTTTCTCAGAATGAATAATTGCTAAAGGATATGTATCATAGGTTAAGGAATTATCCTCCATTTCTGTAAAGGGGATATCTACTACAACTAATGTAAATCCGTCTTCAAAATCAATTCTAGAAGTTTCTTCGTCATCTAAGGGTGCTCTTAAAAAACTTAAAGGAACACCAGTTTTTTTTGAGATTAAAATTAATTCTTCTTCTGAAGGCGCAACTATATTTATCCAACATCCATTTTCAATGCTATCTAATACTTGTAGTGATGAATTGGTTTCACTTATACTTTTGTATATTTGAATCATAAATATTACCTCGCTATTAATAAATGAATTATATATTAAGATTATATCACAATAATCTAATAATAATGCCTAATAGTCAGATTTATAAAGATAATGTAATATATTTATTAAATAATGGACAAGATATACAAATAATCCAAAATTCAAGGGTTGTAATTAGCTTTAGAAAGTTAGTATAATCAGAATATTGTTATATGAAATAATATAGATTATTTAGAGGAGTTTCCAATGATGTATAAGGAAATTAAAGAAGGCAAGAAGACTATTGCAATAATTATATCGTTATTAACAATTACTGTAGCTTTATACATATATGAATTTTCTAGAATGACTTTTGGAAAAAATGTTACTAAAGGGTTATGGCTAGAAGTTATTTTGGGGATATTAACATTAATAGTACTTATTAAAGAAACTAAAAAGTGTAAAATGGCATATAAGTATTTTGTTATATCAGATAAGCTTATAATTAATAAGATAAGTAGTAAAGTAGAAGAGAATGTTGAAAGCTTAAAGATAAAAGATATAATTTACATTGGAGAAAAAGCTAATGTTCCTAAGGAATATAGTAAATGCAAATGTAGTAGACATTATATTAGAAAATTTGATAAAAATAAAAAGTTTTTATGTATATATAGAAAGCACGGGGAGATATATAAATTTATTTTTGAGCCTAGCGATGCTTTAGTAGCTCGCATAAAACACTCAATATAGAATAAATAAAAAGTGAGATGGTAATAGACTATCTCACTTTTTGTTTTAGAAATTAGAAAATATAAGATATTAATATTAATGTATTGGATTATAGTATATTAGTACAAGTAAAAAATTTAAGGAAAATTATAATTAGACAAGTATAGAGTAGAAAGAATAGGACAGAATTTATTAATAAAGGGAGGAGAATATTATGGATATTAGTATTAAAGATATATGGAGAGATTCTAAAAAATATTGTATAATATGTGAGAAAGAAAGTAAAAATAGCGGAATTCAAATAATGAATAGTTTTATTTGTGAAGAATGTATACAAAAAATTAATGTCATGGATGTTAATAGCAAAGAATATGATAGTATAAAAAATAAAGTTAAAAAGGCTATAGCACCAAGAATTTTAGATTTAAAAGATTTAGAGTAATAAATCTATTTAAAAAACGAAAGGAAGAGCAAGGATGGGTAAAGGAAAGTTAATAATTATAGAATCAGGTTCGGATGCTAGTGGAAAGGCTACTCAATCTGAGAGGTTATATGAAAGATTGAGTAGTGAGGGCAAGAAGTGCATGAAAATTACTTTCCCTGATTATAAAAGTGATTCTTCAGCCCTTGTAAAGATGTACTTGAATGGTGACTTTGGAAAAAATCCTAATGATGTAAGTCCATATATCTCATCTACTTTTTATGCAGCTGATAGATATGCTTCGTATAAAACTAAGTGGGGAGAATTTTATAATAATGGTGGAATAATAATTAGTGATAGATATACAACTTCTAATATGGTGCATCAAGCAGCTAAGATAGAAAGTCCTGAAAAGGAAAAATTTCTTGAATGGTTATATGATTTGGAGTTTAATATATATGGAATTCCAAGACCCGATGAAGTAATATTTTTAGATGTTGAGCCAGAGGTAAGTCAAGAACTTATGAAGAATAGAATGAATAAAATTACTGGACAAGAAGATAAGGATATACATGAAAGCAATAAAGAGTATTTAATTAATTCTTATAATAATTCACTATATATTGCAGATAAATATAACTGGAAGGTTATAAAATGCACTAAGGATGGTAAGTTAAGAGCTATAGAAGATATAAATAATGAGATTTATGATAATATAAAAAATTATATATAATATTCAATAAGAGTTATTTGAGGTTAAGTTATTTAATAGAAAAAGAATATTAATTTCAAATAACTTTTTTTATTGAATTTAATATAATAAATTATTTAAAGAGAAAATTTAGTAAACTATTATATATTTATGATAAAATATAATTGAATAAATTATTAACTTATTAGTGGAGGTATGTGGTATGAAGTTGGTATTAGCTATAGTTCAAGATGATGATGCTATGGATTTAATTGAAGAACTTACTGATAAGAATTTTAGAGTAACTAAATTGGCTACAACTGGAGGTTTTTTAAAATCAGGTAATACAACTTTAATGATGGGGGTTGAAAAAGAAGCAGTTAAAGATGTTGTTAAAGTAATTGAAGATGTATGCAAGAGAAGAAAAGAGATGGTTTCTGCACCTACGCCAACTACTATTGGAAGTGGTTCAGGGATGTATATGCCTTATCCAATTGAAGTAGAAGTTGGTGGAGCTACAGTATTTGTTTTAGACGTTGACCAATTTTATAAGGTATAGGTAAGTTAATAAAGAGGTGATTGTATGAGAAAATTTATAGGATATGATACTTTAATTAATAATTTTAGAAATAGATGCATGAATAACACTCTTTCTCATGCTCACCTCATAGCAGGGGCAGATGGCATAGGGAAAAGCAAATTAGCTAATATATTAGCTAAATTAATATTAAATGGTGAGATTGATAGAGAATATGTTGATATTATAAATTATAGAAGTAATAAGGCTTCTTTTGGAGTAGATGATGTAAGAAATATAATTGAAGAAGTATCTAAAAAACCATTTGAGGGAGATAAGAAGGTAGTTATAATACATGAAGGAAATAAATTAACTATTCAGGCTCAAAACGCACTTTTAAAAACTATAGAAGAACCACCAAAAGGTGTTTACATAATAATATTATGTGAAAGTTTAGAATTAATTTTAGATACTATAAAATCTAGATGTGAAATTTATAAATTGACTCCTTTAACTAAGGAAGAGCTATATGAATATATAAGAATTAAAGAGTTTAATTATAATGAAAGTGAAATAAAGTCAGCTATTGCATTTAGCGAAGGGATTCCGGGAAGAATAGATAGGTATTTTAATGATGATACTTTAAAAGATCTTAGAAATAAAATAATAGATTTAATAAAAGATTTAAATAAAAATAAGGTTGAAGTTATATTACAACATGAAGAAAAATTAAATGGGTTAAAAGATAATAAGGAAGAAGTATTAAATATTTTAAGTGGGTTTATAAGGGATATATTAATACATAAGGAAGTTGAAAATAAGGATTTTATCATAAATGGAGATAAAATTGATGATATAAATGAGCTGACTAAAGCAATGTCATTTAGAAAGCTAAATAATATGATAATGACGATAGAAGAAGCAAGGAAAAACATTAAAAGTAATGTTAGTTGGGCAATGATATTACGTGTAATGTTGATTGGCTTTATGGAGGGTTAATAATGATAAAAGTAGTCGGGGTTAGATTTAAAAAAGCTGGGAAAATATATTATTTTGATCCGGCAGATATGGATATACAAAAAGGTAGTTATGTAGTAGTTGAAACTGCAAGAGGTGTTGAATTTGGAGAATGTGTAATTGGAATAAAAGAGATAAGTGAATATGATATAGTTGCACCCTTAAAAAGTGTATTAAGAATAGCTACAGAAGAAGATATAAATAAACATTTTAAAAATAAGGATAAGGAAAAAGATGCCTTTGAGGTTTGTTTAAAAAAAATTAAAGAGCATGGATTAACTATGAAGCTTATAGACGTAGAATATACATTTGATAATAATAAAGTAATATTCTATTTCACTGCGGATGGAAGAGTTGATTTTAGAGAGTTAGTTAAAGATTTAGCTGCAATATTTAAAACTCGTATTGAACTAAGACAAATAGGTGTTAGGGATGAGGCTAAAATGCTTGGTGGACTTGGGCCATGTGGAAGAACACTGTGCTGCTCAACATTTTTAGGGGATTTTGCATCTGTTTCTATAAAAATGGCAAAGGAGCAGAATTTATCTCTTAATCCAACGAAGATTTCAGGAATTTGCGGAAGACTTATGTGTTGCTTAAATTACGAGCAAAGCACTTATGAGGATATTAGAAAGAGAATGCCTAAAGTAGGCTCAATTGTTAAGACTAGTGAAGGAACTGGAGAAGTATTTTCAAATAATATAGTTAAAGAAAGTGTTAAAGTTAAGCTTAGAAAAGGCGAAGAAGAGATTCTAGAGGAGTTCAAGATAGAAGATATTGAACTTATAAAAGGACATTATGAAGATTCTATAGATGATGATGATATAAAATTAGAAATAGAATCAGAAGAAGATAGAAAGTTAATTAAGGATCTTATAAAGGGGAACTAAGGAGGAAAATTAATGAAAGCACTACTTAGAATTTATAATTTAACTACACATGAGGATATTATTAATATTAGAAATGTGGTTAGTAATTATGAAGGTATTCTTGCGTGTGAAATTAATTTAAATAGAAAAGAAGTTAATGTAGTATATGATAGCTTAAGTGTATCTATAGATGAAATAATGACTTCTATTGAGAATGTAGGATATATGGTAATTTAACGAAAAAACATCCATGGAAAAATAGTGATTAACTTTTACTTTAAAAAGAAAAAGTTGTATGATAAAATAATAGTGTTACTTAGTTAAGTATGGGGGAGGTGCTTTTAATGGCATATTCAATTAATGATTCATGTGTTAACTGTGGTGCTTGCGCAGCAGAATGTCCAGTTAACGCTATAAGCCAAGGGGATACTCAATTCATTATTGATGCAGATACTTGTATCGATTGTGGAAACTGTGCAAATGTTTGTCCAGTAGGAGCTCCAGCTGAAGCTTAATAAAAATTTAGAGTCGTCAATTTGACGGCTCTTTTTTTATGAACCAATATTTAATTTGTAACAACTACAGAATGTTTAAGAAAAATAAATTCGGGGACAATAGGAGGTATAGTAATAGCAATTATTATTAGTTTAATATATATTAGTATATTTACCTAATAATAAAGGAATTATTACATAGACATTAAAAAAAAAATTATATATAATTAAAGTCAAATAAGGTCAAAGTGCGTTTAGGAAGGTGAAATTGTGGCAAGAATTTCAGATATAATAGCTCAATTTATTAATGAGATGATAGAAGATGAAAAAAATAAGGAGGTAATTATACAGAGGAATGAATTAGCAGATAAGTTTAATTGTGCACCATCTCAAATTAATTATGTTTTAACAACAAGGTTTACTACCGAAAAAGGATACTTAATTGAAAGTAGAAGAGGTGGAGGCGGATATATAATAATCAAAAGAGTAGAATATAATAATAAAGAAAAACAATTAGATGCAATAAATGAAGCTATTGGAAATAGTATAACTTATAGTTCCGCGGTATTGTTAATTGAACATTTATATGATACGGATTTAATAACTAAGAGAGAAGTTGAAATTATTAAAATGTGTATAAATGATAGAACATTAGGGAGTGTCGAAGATAGAAATAAGCTAAGAGCAGAAATACTTAAGGGTATTATAATGGTTATTTTATCATAATAATTATAATAGATATAAGAAAATAATTATGGTAAAAGGGTTGGGTCATATTTATAGAATATAGAAATAATTTATATAGCAATCTATATTAAATTATATTTGGAGGTGACACTATGATTTTTGGGAGATTTACAGAAAGAGCACAAGTTGTTTTAGTAGAAGCACAACAGGAGTCTCAAAATTTCAAGCACGGGTATATTGGTACTGAACATGTTTTATTAGGAATATTAAAAGAAAATGGATATGCAGGTCAACTTTTATCAGGAAAAGGAATTACTAGTGAGAAGATAAGAAAGATGACTGAAGAGTATTTAGGATTTGGGGATGATGAAGTTTCTAATGGAGAGATGTTATTAACTCCAAGAGCGAAGAGATTATTTGATGATAGTTTAGATATAGCAAGAAAATATGGGCATAGTTTTATAAATCCAGAACATATATTAATGGCCCTTGTAAATGAAGGAGAAGGAGTTGCATATACTATTTTAACAAGTGGTAGAATTGACTTATCAGTAGTTAAACAAGAGTTAGATAAATATATATCTGGAAATGAGCTTAGGGAGAATAAAAAATCTATACAAAAAGAGAAAAAACAAAATAAAACACCGGTATTAGATCAATATAGTAGGGATTTAACTCAAATTGCAAAAGAAGGCAAATTAGATCCTGTTATAGGAAGAGATGAAGAAACTCAGAGAGTATTAGAGATTCTTTGTAGAAGAATAAAAAATAATCCTTGCTTGATAGGTGAGCCTGGTGTTGGGAAAACTGCTATAATAGAAGGTTTAGCTCAAAAAATAATATCAGGAGATGCGCCAGAAAGCTTGAGAGATAAAAGACTATTAACATTAGATATAACATCAATGATTGCTGGAGCTAAATATAGAGGTGAATTTGAAGATCGTTTAAAGAAAGTAATGAATGAATTAAAAAATGAAGAGGATATAATAATTTTTATAGATGAAATTCATACTATAGTTGGTGCAGGAGGAGCAGAAGGAGCAATTGATGCTTCTAATATATTAAAGCCAGCATTGGCTAGAGGAGAAATAAAGTGTATTGGTGCCACAACAATAGATGAATATAGAAAACATATAGAAAAGGATGCTGCGTTAGAGAGAAGATTTCAAACTGTTAATGTAGAGCCTCCAAGTAAAGATGAAACTTTAAATATACTATTTGGATTAAGAGATAAATACGAATCACATCATAAAGTTAAAATTACAGATTCAGCTTTATATATGGCAGTTGATTTAGCAGATAAGTATATAAGTGATAGATATATGCCAGATAAGGCTATTGACTTAATAGATGAAGCTGCTGCAAAAGTTAGAATATCAAGATTAACTCTTCCACCTGAGATTAAGAAAAAGGAATTAGATATAGAGAAGGTTATTAGTGAAAAAGAAGATACTATAAGGAATCAGGACTTTGAAAAGGCTGCAAACTTAAGGGATAAAGAAAAACGATTAAAAGAAGAGTTTGAAAAAATTAAAAATGAATGGAGAGCTCATAGTTGTACTGAGGTACAAATTGTTGATGAAGATGATATCGCAAAGGTAGTAGCAATTTGGACTAAGGTTCCAGTAGAGAGGTTAACAGAAAAAGAATCAGATAAGCTTTTACATTTAGAGGAGACTTTAAGAAAAAGAGTTGTTGGTCAAGAGGAAGCCATAAAGGCATTGGTTAGAGCAGTGAAGAGAGCAAGAGTTGGGCTGAAAAACCCTAATAGACCAATAGGAACATTTATTTTCTGTGGTCCTACTGGTGTTGGTAAGACAGAGCTTTGTAATGTTCTAGCAGAGGTTATGTTTGGTAAGGTAAGCAATTTAATTAGAATTGATATGTCTGAATATATGGAAAAGCATTCTGTTTCAAGATTAATTGGAGCGCCTCCAGGATATGTAGGATATGAAGAGGGTGGGCAATTATCAGAAGCTGTTAGAAGAAAACCTTATTCAGTTGTATTATTAGATGAAATTGAAAAGGCACATCCAGATGTATTTAATATTTTACTTCAAATAATGGAGGATGGAAGATTAACAGATGGAAAAGGTAAAACAATAGATTTTAAAAATACAATAGTTATTATGACATCTAATGTAGGAGCTCAAAAAATAAAGAGTCAAAGAAAAGTTGGCTTTGATACGTCAGCGAATTCAATACATGCAGAATACGAAAAAATTAAAGATGTAGTATTAGAAGAGCTAAAGAAAGCATTTAAACCAGAATTCTTGAATAGGGTAGATGATACTATAGTATTCAATCAACTTAAAGAAGAGGATACATTAGAAATAGTAAATATAATGCTTAAGGATACTATTAAAATATTGAAAGAAAAAAATATTGATTTAATTTATGATGAAGATTTAAATAAATTCCTTGTTACTAAAAATAAAAACTTAGAATTTGGAGCTAGACCATTAAGGGGAATAATAAATCGGGAAATAGTAGATAGATTAAGTGATGAACTATTAAAGGGTGATATTAAGGTAGGAGATAAATTAAAGGTTGAGTGTAAAGAGGAAGGCGTGATTTTTTCACATAGATAGAATTTATTAAAGATTTATTTCAAAAAGTAAGGTAAAGCACCTTACTTTTTGATTATAAAATAATAATATTATTTTAAAGAGTTTTCATTGTTTAAATTAGAGTTTATAACCATATTTTCTAAGGAGTCAATAGAATAATTATCTAGAGAATCATTAGATAAATTTTTAGGTTTATAATTATTAAGAATATTTTTAGAAGGAACATTATATAAATAAGATTTATCTATCAAAATATCATCTCCTTGTAATTTATATAGATAGCATTTCCAAATAATAAATAAATATTCATATTTATAATTTAAAAAATATCAAACTGGTATAGACAACTATATATATATATCATATAATGAAATTGGGAGTGATAATATGATAGATAAAAATAGTCCAATACCAGTGTATTATCAATTAAAAAATGATTTTATAAAGAAAATAGCTAATGGAACTTGGAAGGCTGGAGAATGTATTTCAAGTGAAAGAGAACTTTGTGAGATTTATGGTGTCAGTAGAATGACAATAAGACAAGCTATTGGAGAGTTAGTACAAGAAGGAATATTAACAAGAAAAAAAGGTAAAGGCACTTTTGTATGTGAGCAAAAGGTAAATCAAAAAGATATGATGAGCTTTACGGAAATGATAAAGCAAAGTGGTAGAGTATTAGAAACTAAGGTAGTAGAGTTTGAAATTATAGATACACCAGAAGATATACAGGATATCTTTATATTAGATAAGTTATATAAAATAACAAGAAAAAGAATAGTAGATGATGAGTGCATAGCATTAGAAACTGTATATATACCAGTTGATTATTGTGGGAATGTAAATAAAGAAATGTTAGAAGGGTCTTTATATAAGGTTTTAGAAGGCTTTGGATATTTAATTACAAATTCTAATTCATCTATAATAGCAGTTAATGTTAATGATGAGATAAGAAATTTGTTAGAGTGTGAAAAGGATGAACCTATATTAAAGGTGATTAGTAAAACTTTTACAAGTGCAGATAAGCTTCTATTTTTAGAAGAAGCATTTTATAAATCAAATAAATTTACATTACAAGTAAATATTTCAAGAAAAGAAGGAGAGATATTATGAAATTAATAATTACTAAAAATTATGAAGAATTAAGTAGAGCTGCAGCAGAGGAGTTTGCTAAGGTTATAACTGAAAAACCAAATGCAGTTTTAGGGTTAGCTACTGGGGGATCACCAATTGGAATGTATAAAGAGCTAATAAAAATGTATCAAAATAATGAATTAGATTTTTCAAAAACTACTACAATAAACTTAGATGAGTATGTAGGATTAAATCCTGAACATGAGCAAAGTTATAGATATTTTATGAATGAAAATTTATTTAAGCATATTAATATAGACATTAAAAAAACTTTTGTTCCTAATGGTTTAGCAGAAGATTTACAGAAAGAATGTTTAGAGTATGATAAGAAAATACAAGAGTTAGGAGGCGTAGATATTCAATTATTAGGTGTTGGAAATAATGGTCATATTGCATTTAATGAACCAGATGATGAGTTATCTGTAGGAACTAATGTAATAACTTTAACTCAAGATACTATTGAAGCAAATGCTAGATTTTTTGAGAATGTGGATGATGTCCCAAGACAAGCTGTAAGTATGGGATTAGGTGGAATAATGAAAGCTAAAAAGATAGTTCTTATTGCATCGGGAGAAAGCAAAGCTGAAGCCATTAAAGGATTATTCTCAGGTAAGATTTCAACAGACAATCCAGCATCTATGTTACAAATGCATAGGGATGTTATCGTAATAGTTGATGAGGAAGCTGCGAAGCTTATTGAAAAATAAATAAAATATAGAAATAAGCCATAAGATTTAGGGAATATCTTATGGTTTATTTTTATATTTTTTTATATTTTTTATATTTTAAGTATGTTATATTATATAGAGTAAATTGGAATTAAAATGAGAGTAGATTTAAAATAGATAGAGTGGTGAAGAAGATGGCAAAGATAAAATCCGTATTTATATGTCAAGAATGTGGATATGAATCACCAAAATGGATGGGAAAATGTCCAGATTGTAGTAATTGGAATACTTTTACTGAAGAGCAAATTGTTCAACAGAATAAATCTGCAAAAGAGTCGATAAAGGTAAGACAATTATCTAAAAAACCAATTAAAAAGTTGTCTGAAGTTACTTCTAGTAAAAGTGATAGAATTGTGACAGGAATAAGTGAGTTTGACAGAGTAATGGGAGGTGGGATTGTTAAAGATTCCATTACTATAATAACAGCAAGACCAGGAGCAGGAAAGTCAACTTTATTGTTACAGGTAGCTGATAACATTGCTAGGTCTGGACATAAGGTTATTTATGCATCTGGAGAAGAAAGTGATAGTCAAATTAAAAATAGAGCGGATAGGATTTTAGATAAAATTAATGATAATATTTGGGTTGTTCAAGAAACTAGTATGGATAATGTTGTAGATGCTGTGAATGAAATAGATCCAGATTTATTAATAATAGATAGTATACAAACATTTACTATGGAAAATGCATTACCAGCAAGAGCAGGTTCTCCTACCCAAACAATGGAATGTGCTAATGAACTATTAAGAATTGCAAAAGATGATAAAAGACAAAGAGCGGTAATTATAGTTGGTCAGATGACAAAGGCAGATGAATTAGCTGGGCTTAGAGCGTTAGAACATTTAGTTGATACTGTATTAATTATAGAATGTGATACTGACGAAGAGTTAAGAGGATTAATTAGTTCTAAAAATAGATTTGGAAGTACAGGTGAGACTGGATTTTTCCAAATCTCTGAAAAGGGAATGATGTCTATTGATAACCCGTCAGAATTTTTTATGACTAAAAGAGAAGATGGAGAAATAGTATCAGGAAGTACATTAACAGTTATAAAAGAAGGGTCTAGACCTATAATTACAGAAGTAGAGAGCTTAGTTTCAAAAACATTTACACCATACCCTACTAGAATAGGTGAAACATTAGGAAAAGATAAATTGAATACTTTAATATCAATTTTAGAGCAAAGAGGTGGAATAAATCTTTATGATAAAAATGTTATTATAAAGACTACAGGAGGAATGCGAATTAAGGAACAAGGCATTAATTTAGCTGTAATTATGAGTATAGTTTCATCTGTAAAGCAAAGGGGAATAGAGGCAAATATTGCATTTATAGCTGATGTTGGTTTAACTGGTGAGCTTAAGAAAGTTCCATCTATAGAAATAAGAGTAAAAGAATTAGCAAGAATGGGATTTAAAAAGGTATATGTGGCTAAGGATTCTTTTAGTAAAGAAGTCAAAATACCTAATATAAAAATAATGTCAATGAAAACTCTAAATGATGTTATAGCAGATGTATATAAATAGGTGTAAAATATAATTATTATAGAAAGTATGTGAAAGTAATAGATTAGGTGATTAGCATGAGAATTAAGGATGATAATGAAATAAAAAATATACTAAAAATAGTTAGTCCTGGAACAAATCTAAGGGAAGGACTAGAAAATATTTTAAGAGCTAAAACTGGTGGATTAATAGTTTTAGGTGATTCTGAAGAAGTAATGAATATAGTAGATGGGGGATTTAATATAAATGCAGAGTATACCCCAGCATATATTTATGAACTAGCTAAGATGGATGGAGCGATAGTATTAAGTCAGGATTTAAGAAAAATAGTTTGTGCTAATGCACAATTATTACCTGATCCATCTGTAACAACCTATGAAACAGGAACAAGACATAGAACGGCACAAAGAATAGCTAAACAAACTGATAATATAGTTGTAGCTATATCACAAAGAAGAAATATTATTACAATATACAAAGGAGATATAAAATATATATTACAGGATAGTAGTGTAATACTAGCAAGAGCCAATCAAGCTATTCAGACTTTAGAGAAATATGTTAATGTTTTAGAGCGTGTTATAAATAACCTAAATATTTTAGAGTTTCAAGATTTGACAACTGTTTTTGATGTGGTAACTGCAATTCAAAGAACTGAAATGGTAATGAGAATAGTTGAAGAAATAAAAAGATATATTTTAGAGCTTGGAAATGAAGGTAGACTTATTTCTATGCAACTTAATGAATTAATAAGATATATAGAAAGAGATGGGATACTTCTAATTAGAGATTATTGTGGAGAAAACACAGATCATAATACTATATATAAAGAAATTCAAAAGTTAAATTCAGAGGAACTAGTAGATTTAGAAACTATCGCAAAAGTTCTTGGGTTTGGTGGGGTACCATTAGTAGATACATTAATTTCGCCAAAGGGATATAGAATATTATTTAAAATTCCAAGAATACCAACTAACGTAATTGAAAATTTAATAAAGCATTTTAATAAATTGAAATATGTAATTGCTGCTACAAAGGATGAACTAGATCAAGTTGAAGGTATAGGTGAAGCTAGAGCAACTGCTATAAGAAGTGGATTAAAGAGAATAAAAGAGCAAATTTATTTAAAGAAAGAAATTTAATAAATATTTGGAATATTAATAGAAATATTGGTAAAAATATATAAGCAGGTGTAAACCTGCTTATATATTTATCTAAAGGTAAATTTACCTAGGGTGGTAATTTTATCGCTTTCTTTTAATAGAACGTCGTAAAGGTTTATATCAAGAATATTACAAAGAGAAGTAAGATAGAACAAATTATTACCAATCTCTCTTTCTATAACTTCACGGCAACTTTCACATAAGCAACCATCCATATGAGTTTTTAAGCACTCAGATAAATCTTCCAATGAGTTGTCTTCATTTGGCAAACATTGCTTTTTTGCATTTACTTCAATGCAACCACAGTTTGTAACAGCTTTGGCTACTGCTCTGTTAATTCTAGAACTAGACTCTGTATATTTAGTAAGAACATCTAGAATACTTTTGTGTCTTAATAAAGATTCACTGACGTCATTTTGAAAGCTATCAAATATAATGTCTTTCACTTGCCTCAACTCCTTAGAAATATAATCCTTATATAAATTATAAGTATTTTCAGATAATTTTGTCAACACAACTATTATATGTGTTGTTTAATATTATAATAAACAACCTATGTGTATTTTAATAGGGGGTATTATTATTAAATTTTAACTTTAAAATTTAAATACTTGTAATAGTAATATTAATATTATGGTATAATAAAAATGGTTATTTATAACTATTCTGTATAGCTTTTAAAATAGGAGGTGAATTTATGTTTAAAAAATGGCTAAAGATAATTTTTACTCTTTTAGGATCAGTTATTGGATATATTGTTAGTGAAGGAATATTAATTGTAGTTAGAGGATTTAAAATTCATATTATTAAGGGTACAATGGCAACTACTATATTTTATATTTTTTGTATGTTATTATTCGGAATTATTTTTTATCTTATTTCACCAGGATTATATAAATTAATATCAAAGATTATAGATAAAATGGAAAAAAATATTCAAAGATTAAGTGCACAAGAATTAATTTTTGGTAGTTTAGGTATTTTAATAGGATTAATTATTGCAACATTTATAGGAGCGCCTGTTTCAGGAATATTTTCAGGAATAAATCCTTCTATAGGGCCTATAATATTTGTATTATTAGAATTAATAGCAGCAATAATTGGAGCAGAAATATTTATAAAAAAGAAAGAGGATATTTCTTCAGCTTTATTAATCTTTAAAAGAAGTAGTTTAAGAGAAAAGGACAAGGAAAAGAAAAGTAAAGGTATTGCGAGGAGTTCTGCTAAGGTATTAGATACATCAGTCATAATTGATGGTAGAATTTTTGATTTATGTAAGACAGGGTTTATAGAAGGTACTTTAGTGATACCGAGTTTTGTCTTAGATGAACTTCGTCATATATCAGATTCTTCAGATTCATTAAAGAGAAATAGAGGAAGAAGAGGATTAGATATATTAAATAAGATACAAAAGGAATTAGAAATTGAAACTGAAATTTGGGAAGGTGATTTTAAAGAAATTGCTGAAGTTGATAGTAAACTATTAAAGTTAGCTCAAAAATTAAATGGAAAGGTTATAACTAATGACTTTAATTTGAATAAAGTTGCAGAGTTCCAAGGTGTGCCTGTTTTAAATATAAATGATTTAGCTAATGCTATAAAATCAGTTGTACTTCCAGGTGAAGAAATGAAGATTGTAGTTATAAAAGATGGTAAAGAGTCAGACCAAGGAATTGGATACCTAGATGATGGAACTATGATTGTAGTTGAAGGTGGAAGAAAGTTTATTGGAGAAGAAATTTTTATAATAGTTACATCTGTTCTTCAAACATCTGCTGGAAGAATGATATTTGCAAAACCAAAAGATAATTAAAGGAGAAATCTAATGATAAGTGCTATTATTTTAGCTGGAGGAAAAGGAAAGCGAATGAATTCCTCTATAAGCAAACAGTTTATTGAAATAAAAGGAAAACCTATTATTTACTATACTATTAAGAAATTTAATGATAATAAAAAAATAGATAATATAGTAGTTGTTTTATCACAAGAGGAAATAGAATATTTTAAAGAAAAAATTTTAAAGAAATATGACCTTAAAGTTGATAAAATAGTTATTGGTGGAGATGAAAGACAGGATTCTGTATATAATGGACTTGAAAGTTTAGAGAATAGTGGAACAGATATAGTATTAATTCATGATGGAGCAAGACCATTTATTTCAGATAGAATAATAGATGATGGTATAAAATACGCAACTATTCATGGGGCATGTGCACCAGGTGTTATGCCTAAGGATACTATAAAGATTAAGGGAAAAAGTAATTTTTCAATTGATACTCCTAATAGAGAGACATTAGTAGCTATTCAAACACCACAAGTTTTTAAGTTTAGAGAAATTTTAGAGTGTCATAAAAAAGTTAAAATAGATAAAGTAGTAGTTACTGATGATACTATGGTAGTTGAAAGATATGGAAATAAAGTATACCTTTATAATGGAGAATATACGAATATAAAGGTTACAACACCAGAAGATTTAATTTTAGGAGAAAAGCTGATTTAATTTCAATTCCATTATATTGACATAGTTTTTTTTAGATTATATAATTAATTAATCAAAAAAAATATATTACTTAAAGCAGTGACAAAGAATAGTAGAAATCGCCTTTTCAGAGAGAAAATCCATTGGCTGTAAGATTTTCAATAGATTTTGAACCAGCTTTCGAGTTGTAGGTAAAAACTATCGGTTTAATACCGTTATCATTATTAAAGCACAAATTTAGGTGGTACCGCGGATATAAGTTCGCCCTAATTCTATATTAGGGTGAGCTTTTTTTATTAAAAACTAATTAATAAAAAGAGTTTAACTAAAGATTAGAAATAAAATTGTACAAAATTTAATAAGTTGATGTTAATATAACTTTTAATTAGCTAATGGTATAACTGTTTATAAATATGAAACTATAATATTAAATATAGAGTCTGGAGGAAAAATTATGAAAATGTCAAATATGTTAGTATCTACATTAAGAGAAGTACCAGCAGAAGCAGAAATAGATAGTCATAAGCTTATGCTTAGAGCAGGTATGATTAGAAAAATGGCTGCAGGTGTTTATAACTATATGCCAATAGGTCTTAAGGTATTAAAAAATATTGAAGAAATAGTAAGAGAAGAAATGAATGCTGCAGGTGCACAAGAATTTTTAGCTTCAGCTGTATTACCAGCTGAATTATGGCAAGAGTCAGGTAGATGGGACGTTTATGGAGATGAAATGTTCAGATTAAAGGATAGAAATAATAGAGATTTTTGTCTTGGGCCAACACATGAAGAGGTATTTACTGATATAGCTAGAAATGAAATAAAATCATATAAGCAATTGCCAGTAAATCTTTATCAAATTCAAACTAAATACAGAGATGAAAGAAGACCAAGATTCGGAGTTATGAGATCAAGAGAATTCATAATGAAGGATGCTTATAGTTTTGATAAGGATCAAGCAGGATTAGATTTATCATATGATAAGATGCATGATGCATATGTAAAAATATTTAATAGATGTGGAATAGATGCTAAATGTGTTGCTGCTGATTCTGGTGCAATTGGTGGATCAAATTCAGCTGAATTTATGGTTAAATCAGAAGTTGGTGAAGATGATGTAGTATTCTGTTCAGCTTGTGATTATGCTGCAAATATAGAAAAAGCAGAAGCAACACCAGAAAAAGCAGAAGTAGAAGAGTTATTAGAAATGGAAAAAGTTGCAACTCCAGATAGCAGAGGAATAGATGAAGTTTCAAAATTTTTAAATGTATCTCCAAAGAAAACAGTTAAACTTTTAATGTTTAATATAGATGGAAAAATAGTTGGGGTAGTTGTTAGAGGAGATAGAGAAGTTAATGAAGTAAAAGTTGCTAATGCAGCAAATGCTTCAGGTGACATAGCTATGGCTTCTCATGAAGAGTACAAAAATGCAACTGGATGTGAAGTTGGATTTGGTGGGCCAGTAGGATTAAAAGTAGATTTATTATTAGTTGATGAAGAAGTTAAGTATATGTACAATATGATTCTTGGAGCTAATGAAACTGGATATCACTTAAAGAATGTTAACTATGGTAGGGATTTTGAAGGTACTGTAGGAGATTTCAGAAATATAGAAAGTGGAGAAAAATGTCCTGAATGTGGAGCTGAAGTTACTATAGCAAGAGGAACTGAAGTTGGGCATATATTTAAATTAGGAACTAAATATTCAGAAGCTATGAATGCTACATTTATAGATGAAAACGGAAAAAATACACCATTTGTAATGGGATGCTATGGAATAGGTGTTACAAGAACAATGGCATCTATAATTGAACAACACCATGATGAGAATGGTATAATATGGCCACTTTCAGTAGCACCATATCATGTTTCAGTTATTCCAGTAAATATTAAAGATGAAGCTCAAATGGAAATAGCCAACAAATTATATGAAGAATTAAGAAAAGTTGGTGTAGATGCTATATTAGATGATAGAAATGAAAGACCAGGAGTTAAATTTAAAGATTCAGAACTAATTGGAATTCCAATGAGAGTTACTGTAGGTAAGAAGATAACTGAAGGTGAAGTTGAATTTAAATTAAGAGATGGTGAAATGGAAGTAATAAAAATTGATGATGTTATTTCTATTGTAAAATCTCAATTTGAAAAGAATAATATAAGATTATAAAGTTTAAAAAATATAAAAAGGAGGGATTGTTAAATGAAAATATATAATTCTTTAACTAGAAAAAAAGAAGAATTTGTTCCACTAAAGCCAGGGAAAGTTAGCATGTATGTTTGTGGGCCAACTGTTTATAATTATTTCCATATAGGTAATGGTAGAACATTTATAGTTTTTGATACTATAAGAAGATATATGGAATACAGAGGCTATGAAGTTAATTTTGTTCAAAATTTTACTGATATAGACGATAAGATGATAAATAAAGCTAATGAAGAAAATACAACAGTAAAAGAGATTGGTGACAAGTATATTTGTGAATACTATAAAGATGCTGATGGCCTTAATATTAAGAGAGCTACTACTAATCCAAGGGCAACTGAATATATCAGTGAAATAATTGAATTTGTTTCTGGATTAATAGAAAAAGGATATGCATATGAAGTAAATGGAGATGTTTATTTTAGAACTAAAAAGTTTGAAGGATATGGGCAGCTTATTGGTCAAAATCTAGATGATTTGCAAGCTGGAGCTAGAATAAATGTTGATGAAAGAAAAGAAGATCCAATGGACTTTGCCATTTGGAAGGCACAAAAACCAGGTGAACCTGCTTGGGAATCTCCATGGGGATTAGGAAGACCGGGATGGCATATTGAATGTTCATGCATGGCTAAGAATTTACTTGGAGATACAATAGACATACATGCTGGAGGGATGGATTTATCATTCCCTCATCATGAAAATGAAATTGCTCAAAGTGAAGCTTTAACTGGAAAGAAATTTGCAAACTATTGGATGCATGCAGCATTTTTAAATGTTAATAATCAAAAAATGTCTAAGTCTTTAAATAATTTCTTAACTGCAAGAGATGCATTAAAACAGTATGATGCAGATGTAATAAGATTCTTAATGTTATCAGGACATTATAGAATTCAACTAAACTTTAGTAGTGAGTTATTAGAATCGGCAAAGGCTTCTGTTGAAAGATTATATAATGCTATAGGTAATTTAGAAAATTTAATATTAGAAGTTAAAAATGAAAAAATGACTGATGAAGAAGTTAAGTATTTAGAATCATTAGGTACGTATAGACAAAGATACATCGAAAAAATGGATGATGACTTTAATACTGCAGATGCTATTTCAGTTCTATTTGATTTAATAAGAGATATTAATAGTAATGTGGGAATAAATTCTTCTAAGGAGTTATGTGAAAAGGCTTTAGAATTAATAAGAGAATTAGGGTTACCTTTAGGAATTTTACAAAAAACAACTAAAGGTAATTTAGAAGTTGAGATTGAAGCTTTAATAACTGAAAGACAACAAGCAAGAAAAGATAAAAACTTTGCTTTAGCTGATAAAATAAGAGATGAACTAAAGGCTAGAGGTATAGAGCTTTTAGACACTCCACAAGGTGTTAGATGGAAAAAAGTTGATTAATATAAGTGACAAGTTATAGATTGCAAATGTAAATTAAGTTTTAAGGATGTTTACTAAAAGTTTTAAGATAATAAATAAAGTCAGCAATGCTGGCTTTATTTATGTAAATTTATCATTTGTTAATATAGACTTGTCATTAATTTAATATAGGCTAATTTAAATATAATATAGAAATTGAGGCTATTATATTAATGAAGATACTTTTTATGGTTTATAAATAGATAGTGTAAAGTTTCGTATGAAAAAATAGCCTATAGCTAATTTTTAATAATAATTAAAAAATAACGTTGTAATATCAACTAAAATTTAAAAATTGGATATGACAAAAAGACCTTCGGTATCGGAGGCAAAAATAAAATCAATATTTAGTTTTATAGTTTATCAAGAAGTTTTAGA
>NZ_JAPFDR010000043.1 GCF_026168755.1 Clostridium sp.
ACGTGATTCTGTGTTATTATTTGGGTAGTCCATAGTGATTATCCTCCGTGTTGGTTTTGTTTGGCAATTAAATCATAACACAGATAATCCACTATGGATTTTTTTATTAGTTCAATTTCATTTTACAACAAGTCTATTTTTATTTTTTAATTTTTCATATGGAAACTTATATTCTATATATCCTTTATAAAACCATAACAACTGAGCATTAACTTTTTCTGGATAATAGAAACTACTTGGCTTGTCAAATCTACCTATACTTCCCTTTTCACTAACTAATCCACAAGATGGTGATATCAAACAATCGCTATAGTTACCAATAGGCATATTTATATAGACACAATTTTCTGATAAAGTATTTATGCTATCATTTAAATTAATAATAATATTGCTACAAGCCTTACTACTTACCTTCATAGATCCTCTAATTCCAGGCTGTAACTCTGTAAGCACCAATCCAGCTTCTTCTAAAATCTTTATATTTAATGCTGTTGTTGATACTGGTAAATCTAAAGTTTCAGCAATCTCATTTACATTTAAACATCCTCTATCTAATAGTTGCAAAATATTTATTCTTGATTCATTTGCTAATGCCTTTATTACACTAAGCATCTCATTTTTATCACTATAACTTAGTTCAATTTCTTTTAACATTCTGCGACACTCCTTCTTGTAAAAACCACTTTTTAATTTTTAGTAATATTAATTTGCAAGTAAATTACAAAGCGATAAAAAAACTACTATAGTACACTAATAATTTTAGATTTAAGATACTTAGTTAATATACTTTACATATCTTTTCCTAATCTAATTACATTCCAAGAAACTTTGTTTAGTTGTGCAGTTAAAACTCCATCAACTAATTCACTTCTACTAACTAATTTAGGTGTAACTGTTTCTTTAACAATAGAATTTACAGATTTCATATCATTATTTTCTAAAACTATATGCTCTATTATCTTATAACCTTCAAAACTCCTTACATCACAATCTAAATTAATATCCTCATTTAAATTTCTATTTACTGCAAATATAGTAACTTCTTCCTTCTCCTCATTATACACTGCAATAGATTCTACATCATTAACATCTGTAAAATCTATTGTATCATGTTTTGGTGATGATATTACTGATTGCAATGCTATTCCTCTTCCATATTTTGAAGCATGTAAATAAGGATAATAAATTGTTTGCCTCCAAGCTGGACCATTCTTTTCTGTCATTATTGGTGCAATAACATTTACTAATTGTGCCATACATGCAATTTTAACTCTATCACTGTGTTTCAATAATGTTATTAGCATTAACCCAACTAATAGTGCATCTTCAAAATTATAAATATCTTCTAATAATGCTGGACCAACTTGCCATGGTCTATTTTTCATGATATCATCATCTTCTGCATTAGAATGGAACCATACATTCCATTCATCAAAACTTAAATTAATAGTTTTTTTGCTACGCTTCTTAGCCTTTATATAATCACATGTAGACTTTACAGTTTTAATAAATTCATCCATATCTACAGATTGAGCTAAAAAATTTGCAGTATCATCAAACCTATTGCCATAATATTGATGAAGTGAAACATAATCTATTTCTTCATAATTATGATTTAACGTTGTTGCTTCCCACTCTGGGAAAGTTGGCATTCCTGTATTAGAACTTCCACAAGAAACAAGCTCTATACTTGGATCTATAGTTTTCATTGCTCTTGCTGTTTCAACACTTAATCTTCCATACTCTTCCATAGTTTTATGTCCTAATTGCCATGGACCATCCATCTCATTTCCTAAACACCAAGTCTTAATTTTATGTGGCTTTTCTACTCCATGTTTAATTCTTAAATCACTATATTTAGTCCCACCTTCATGATTACAATATTCTAATAGGTTGCATGCATCTGCAATTCCTCTAGTTCCTAAATTAACTGCCATCATTATTTCTGAATCAATTGAATTTGTCCACTTAGAAAATTCATTTAATCCAATCTCATTTGTTTCTAAACTTCTCCATGCAAGTTCTAATCTTCTTGGTCTTTCCTCTACTGGTCCAACACTATCTTCCCAAAAGAAATTAGAAACAAAATTTCCTCCTGGATATCTTACAATTGGTACATTTAATTCTTTAACTAACTCTATAACATCTTTTCTAAATCCATTTTCATCTGCTGAATAATGTCCTGGCTCATATATTCCACCATATACAGCTCGTCCTAAATGTTCTATAAAAGATCCATAAATTCTTTTATCTATTTCTGATATTTTAAATTCTTTATCTATTATCATTTTTGCTTTTTTACTCATATGATATCTCTCCCTTTAGTTTTATCACTCTTTTTTATCCCTTAACAGCTCCTGCTGTCATACCATCAATAAAGTATTTTTGGAAACATAAGAAAATTATTAATACTGGAATAACTGAGAAGAATGAGCCTACTATTAATAAATCATAGTTATTACCATAAGGAGTTAATAATGTATTTAATCCTATTGGCAAAGTAAATTTAGTGTCAGTCTTTAAAACTAGTAAAGGCCACAATAAATTATTCCAAGCACCCATTGTATTTAAAATTGCCATAGCAGCAAATGCTGGTTTCATAACTGGAAGTATTATTCTAAAGAAAATTCCATATTCTGATGCTCCATCAATTCTTCCTGCATTAATTAAATCTCTTGGAATTCCCATTAAATATTGCCTAAAGAAAAATATAGTAGATGCACTAGTTATTCCTGGAAGTATAATTCCCGAATAAGTATCTATTAATCCCATATCTATTACCTGACTATACATAGGTACCATTAATATTTCAAAAGGAACCATCATAACAAATAATACACAAATAAATAAGAAATTTTTAAACTTAAAGTCATACATTGAAAATCCATATCCAACTGCTGCACATACAAATAAAGTTATTATTACAGACACAGCTGTTAAAAATAAACTATTAAAGAACCATGTAAAATACTGATGATCTCCAGTAAATAAGAATATAAAGTTATCTAAAGACATTTTATCTAATTCTAATTTTAAATTAATCCCATAACGTATTAAATCATTACCTGGCTTAAATGATGAAATAACTAATATATAAAAAGGTATAATTATAATACAAGATAAAATAAGGAATAAAGCAAAAACTAATACTTGTAATGCTAAACGCTTTTTATTTCTAACAGCTTTCTTTTTTATTGGTTTTTCTATATTTGTTGATACATTTAAATTAGCCATTACCTACTCCTCCTTTGAAAATGTTCCATTTAATTTTAATTGAAGCATATTAATAGTCATTGCTATTATGAATAATACAATACCAACTGCAGATGCATATCCCATTGCATTCTTTTCAATACCTTGTCTATATAAATATCCTACAATTGTAAGCCCTATATTCTTTGGTGAAGCATTTCCACCCCAAATCATATAACTTTCTGTAAACATTGCTAGACCTGCATATATTGAAATAGTTAATACGTACACTATTGTTGGTTTTAATTGTGGAATTGTAATATAAATAAATTTTTGAATAGCATTTGCTCCATCTATATCAGCTGATTCATATAATTCATCTGGTATATTCTTAAGACCTGATAAGAAATATAACATATTAACACCTGTCCATCTCCAACATGCTAAAAGTAATAACGCGAAGAAACCTGTGCCCGCACTCTTTAACCATTTTATTGGTTCCATTCCAAAGAACCCTATAATAGAATTCATTACTGCTCCATCTAATTCACTAAATGCTAGTCTAAATATTGTACCTGCAACAACTACAGATGTTAATGCTGGTAAATACAATGCAGATTTAAAGAACTCCTTACCCTTAGCAAATTTACTATTTAAAACTGTTGCAAGTAACATAGGAATTGGAATAAGTAATATTAAAGTCCAAATCATATATTTCATACTGTTCATAACAGCTTTAAAAAATACTTTATCCCCTAATAATTTAGTATAATTATCAAAGCCAACCCATTCTGTTATTCCTGGCAAAACTGATTGGAAGCTCATTATAATTGTTCTAGTCATAGGTGAAATAAAGAATATTAGAAATATAATTATAAATGGCAATATAAATACATATGGTGCAACTTTTTTATTGTATATAAATCTTTTTACCATTGCTTTACTCCCTTCGTATAAATTATGCAAAGTTCACCTGTGATGATGAACTCTGCAGTTATATAATTTTATTTATTGAATTGCATTTTCTACTTCTTCTTGTGCGTAATCTAACTCTTCATTTACATCTCCACCATCCTCAAATATACTATTCAAAGTAGTTGTACATAAAACTTCATTTATAGATGGAGTATTTTCAACAACCTTACATAATCCAATTTCATCTTTTATTTCATTTAATACATCAAATGGATTATTTTTAAAATACTTAACATATTGATTTTCAGGATTATGAGTAATTTCTTCATTACTCCAAACAGCTGTGTTAACAGGATCAAATCCCAGTATTTCCCAAACCTTTATGTTACCTTCTTCTGAAAGCTTAGCAAATGCTAAGAACTCTTTAGCTAAATCTGCATTTTCACACTCCTTAGTTACAACAGTACCAGTACCGCCTCCACCAACAGACCTATCTTGTCCTTCTTCAAATACTGGAGCTGGGGCTATAGCAATTTTACCTGATAACTCTGGCATATAGTTTATAAATCTTGACATATACCACATTGGCATAATAGCACAAGCATAATTTCCGTTGTTGTATTCACCAAAAGCTTCTTCTATATCCGGTTGTCCACCTGCAATTGTAGCAATAGCATTACTATATTGAAGATCTTTTAATGTTGATAATGCTTTTTTCATTTCATCACTATTAAGTGTTGGATTACCATCTTTATCTACATAATCACTTCCAAGCTCTGATAACATTAATGATTCAGTCCATAATGTACCTGTATCAGCAGTTCCTAAATACTTCCCTGTAGCTTCATAATACTTACTACCAGCTTCTTTAAAATCATCCCAAGTTTTTATTGTAGTATAATCAATTCCTGCTGCTTCTAATAATTCAGTATTATAGAATGCAACTGTTGCACCAACATGTGTTGGTAGTCCATATATATCTCCATCTTTACTATAAAGATTAAGTCTTGATTCAACTATTGAATCCTTATAAGGTTCAACAACATCATTTAATGTTTCTAATTGTGGTACACCTTTTAAGAAATTAGGAAATTGTCCAACTTCTATATCACATAAATCTGGAGCTCCCTTTCCAGCTAATAATGAAGATTGTAATTTAGTATGCATATCTCCAAAAGGTAAAACTGTCATCTTTAAATTAATTGTTTTATCCGGATTTTGTTCATTCCATTCTTTAACCATTTCTTCATAGAATTGAGCATGCAATTCAACGAATGTCCACATTTCAAATTCAGTACCATTTTCATCCCCTACAGTTACTACTGTTGGCTCCTCTTCAGTAGTATCTGATGTTGCTTCTTCAGATTCACTTGTTGATTCTGAATCTCCTGTACTTTTATTAGATCCACATCCAACCATTAAACCCGTAGTTAGTGATGTAGCTAATAAAAGTCCCACCAACCTCTTAAACGTTTTCATCTTAATCATAATACCCCTCCATAATTCATATAAATATATTACAAAAGCTTAAGCTTATGTAGACACTCAAATCTTTCAATACCCTTTTAAAATCAATTTATTTTTATTTTATTGAATTATTACAATATTATTGTAACTATTTTCTCACAGTATTGTCAATACATTTATGTATATTTATTACAATTTATTTTTGCTATTATTTTATTTTTATGGATTAATTATATATTCCCATTTAAATTGTACTTACAATATTTTATTTACCCATTCCTCTTTAATATACTAAGCATTTCATAGTTACTTTTTATTACACTATTTTTTATTTTAAATTTACTATCATTCTAAAATACTATTTTAACGAAAATTATCCACGATTAAATTAAAGAATCGTGGATAATTTTCTATGTTAATTATATTAATGATATTAATTATAATGTGATATATTTCATACCTGTAATTAAACATTACAAATAAGAACTTATTTAAATTACAACACTAATTTTTTCTTTGATTTTTCTATTACTTTCTCAACTATAGGATCAAATAATTCAGCCACTTCTTCCTCTTCTTCAATTAATTCTATAGATCCATAGTTAGTTATAGCTCTATGCATAGGCAATTCCCCTAATAGCTCTACATTCATATCTTTTAAGAACTTTTCAGTATTTTCTCCATTAAATAACTTAATAGTTTTATCACAATCTGGGCACTTAATATAGCTCATATTTTCTATTACCCCAAATATATCTATATTCATTCTTCTAGCCATATTTATAGACTTAGAAACTATCATAGAAATCATATCTTGAGGAATAGAAACCATCACTACCCCTTTTATAGGTATAGTTTGCATTACTGTTAATGGAACATCACCTGTTCCTGGTGGCATATCTATTATTAAGTAATCTAATTCACCCCAATATACTCCAGTCCAGAATTGTTTTACAACATTAACTATAGCCGGTCCTCTCCAAATAACAGCTTCATCTTCTTTTTCTACAACAAGATTTAAAGACATTACTTTAATTCCTTCACTACTTTCTACTGGAAAAATAAGAGTTTCTGTTCCCCTTGCCCTTTCTTCTTCTATATGAAGTAATCTTGGTATACTAGGCCCAGTTATATCAGCATCTAAAATCCCTACCCTATATCCTCTTTGAGCTAATTGTCTTGCCATCATAACAGACATCGTAGATTTTCCAACTCCACCTTTACCACTCATTACAGCTATTATATTTTTTATTTTATTTTCTGGATTATTTTCAATTCCACACTGTGTTTCATCTTTTCCACATGACCCATGACTTGGACATGTACTACAGTTTCCCATTTAATTCACCTCATTTTATGTATCTTTTTTTATATTTATCATAAGTTTATTCTTAATATTTATCTTTGTCAAATATTAAAAAACTACCTCCATGGCCAATCCAATATTTGGATTATTCCCGGAGGCAGATACATTTATTTACAGCTATTATTTTGACATATAGTCTTTCCAATCTCCATTGCTTATATAAATGCTATTATTTTCAAAAATCTCTTTATCATTCATAATATAATAATAAACATAACAACTTTCCTTACTTCCATCTGAAAGTTCAACATCCATTATTATTCTATTATACTCATTTCTATTATCATTTACTCCATAGTAATTTTCCATTTTATCCATTGGAATCATTACACTTTCAAAGTCATTTAAAGTCATTACTTCCCCTATTACCACATCATCACCTTCAATTAATGCTGGATATCCTTTATGTGGCATATGATATAACTTTCCTTTTACTTTTCCCTCTTGAGTATTTGATATCTTTCCTAATAAATATTTATTATAATTAAAGAATCCAGTTCTCAAACTACCATAAACAAAAATCTTCTTTTCTTCTCTTGGATCTAACACTTTAGCAAATCGCTCCACCAACAGCCTTAATATCTTCTGAATTTTCTACTGCTGCTTTTATTGCTAATTCTAATCCCTTTGAAATATCAATTGTACTCATAGATGGCTTTTCTGGCTTATCAACTACTTGTGATGGAATGTATGGAACATGTATAAATCCAGCTCTAATATTAGGATACTTCTTGTCTACTAAATATAAAACTCCATACATTACATGGTTACATACAAAAGTTCCTGCTGTATTAGATACTGATGCAGGAATTCCATTATTTTTCATTTCATTAACCATTGCTTTTATTGGAAGATTTGAAAAATATGCTGCCTCTCCATCTTCATATATAGCAATATCTAATGGTTGATTTCCTTCATTATCTTCAATTCTTGCATCATCTATATTTATTGCAACTCTTTCTGGTGTTATACCAAATCTACCACCAGCTTGCCCAACAGAAATAACTATATCCGGATTGTGAAGTTCTATTGCTTCTTCAATCTTTGCTAAAGATTTTCTAAATACTGTAGGAATTTCAAGTTTAATTATTTTAGCTCCTGAAATAGTATCAGGTAATAATTTAACCGCTTCTAAAGCCGGATTTATTGGTTCTCCTCCAAATGGATCAAAGCCTGTTATTAATACTTTCATATTCATCTTCTCCTTCGTTACTTTTTCATACTTTTGTAAAGCTTAATCTTTTATCACTCTACGAATTATGAGATATTACCTATATCATAAATGATTTAGATAATATCTCATATATATTATAACATATTAAATTAAATTAAAATGCTAAGAAATACATTAATGCAATGTGAATAGCTAATAAAATTAATGCTACAGGTGCTTGATGCTTGATTATTGAATTTTTATCTTCAATTTCAAGTAAAGCAGCTGGCATAATATTAAAGTTAGCCGCCATTGGTGTTAATAATGTACCGCAATAACCTGCTGTTAATGCTAAAGCTCCTGCTATAGCAATGTTAGCACCTTGTGCAAATACAAATGGTATTCCTATACCAACTGTTATTACTGAGAATGCTGCAAAAGCATTTCCCATTATCATTGTAAATACTGCCATACCTATGCAATAAGCAACAACTCCTATAAATATATTTCCTTGAGGTAATACACTTGATATTCCTGAAGAAATTACATCTCCAACTCCTGCTGCTGTAAATAACGCACCAAGTGCTGCTAATAATTGTGGTAATATACTTACTGCTCCTACTGATTGAAGCATTCTATCTGATTCTTCAACTAAAACTTTTGGTTTTGCCTTAGTAATAACAAATGTAACTATAAGTGCTATAACTGTTGCAACACCTATAGCTGCTGTTCCTGAAATTGGTGTAAATTGTGCAATTCCTAATGCAAGTAAAGCTATAACTAATGATGGTATAAATACCTTAAGTCCTAATTTTTCCGATTGTTCTTCTCCAAACTTTTCATCTAAAGCCTTAAAAGTTCCTGGTTTAACTTGCTTAGTTAAAGTAAGTACTGCTATAACAACTAACATTCCTCCAACTACCACTGATGGTATATATGGTCCAAATACAAATATCACTCCAAGTAATGTCCAAAATATAGCTGTTCCAATTTTAGCTTTGTGCTTTTTATCTCTTAATGTTAATACAGCTGTATTTAACATCATAATTCCAATTATTATGTAGAATATTTCTAATAACATATTAGAAATCGCTGCAAAATCCATATATTTCTTCTCCTTTGTAACTATTTATTCTTCTTCCCAAATTGTCTTTCCAATTGCTTGTCCAGTAATATATTTTGAACTAAAACTAATACAAATGTAATTACTGCTATAGGAATTGATGCTTTTGCAATATCTAATCCTGTTGTTGCATATCCTAACTCACTTAAAGTATTAGAAATTAATAAAACCCCTGAACTTGCTAAGAAAAGATTTTGACCATAGAAATTACCATAGTTATCCATAGAAGCTGCCGCCGCTTTTATTTTAGCTTCTGTTTTTTCATCAAGTTTTCCATATTTACTTATTGCAGCACCTTGAGCCATTGGATTTATTAAAGGTCTAACAAATTGAGGATGCCCACTTATTCTTAATGACATAGCTCCTGCAATTTGTCTTATTAAACAATAAAGTGTTAACAGTTTTCCTGTTGAAAGATTTTTTACTTTTTTAATAAGCGAAACTGCTTTTTCTTTTAATCCGTATCTTTCTGATATACCTATTACAGGTAAAGTTAATATAAAAATTGTCATTAATCTTTGATTAACAAATGTTTGACCAAGAATTGATAATATTTCAGTAATATCCATCTGAGCTGCAAACCCTGTAGTAATTGCTGATATTATTATTACAGCTATACTATCTAATTTTAAGGCAAACCCTACTATTACCATTAATATTCCTATTAGTACCATTTATATTCCCTCCATTACGTCTATATATTATATTTATACATCTTTTTTCTACTTTTGTCTACAAAAAATTTATACCAGTATTCTTATTTTATGTATTTTTTTAATTTGATATCGTTTTTCTTAGTAAACTATTAATATTTTTTCTTTTTTCAAATTAATTCTATCATACATATTTATTTTTAGATTATTCCCTTTTTAATAAATATAATTTTTTTTGCATATTTATTCATTCCTTTCATAATAATGATGGTCATAATAATCATCTTTTTTATCATGATATTGGAAATCTTTATAGTTGTTATAGTAATCATAATCATCAAAATAATAATGAAAATCATCTATTTTATTTATATCATTATTATTATTTAAATCATTATTAGGTACTGTTTCATACTGTTTTGGACTAGTTTTATTAAAATAATCATCATAATTTGATATGGGCTCTATTATACAAAAATCGAAACTAATTTTTGTTATACTAAAAAATAAAATAAAGCTTACCCAACTTACATTTTTTTGATTTTTCTTCATACTTAATTTACTCTCCTTTCAATTAGTTAATAATATTTATTCTTAACTATATTTAAAGTTTTTATTAACATAAAAAAAGCTATATCAAATTTAATAAAAAATTTTGATATAGCTCTCTTTAATTCTATTTTCTTTTATAAACTTCTATAAACGTATCTTTATAACCTTTCCCTATTAATTCAGCTTTTCTACCTTCTGCATTCTCTCTTTCTTTAAAACTACCTACTATACATCTATAATATACTTCATCATTATTTAAGTTATTTGTAGTAGAATTTATCACTTTTCCAATTTGTAATAGACACCCTTTAACAATTGATTGTGCTATTTGCTCAAATTTAGAATCAAATATAAAGTTATCTGAAGTGTTGTCTATAAATCCAACTTCCACTAATATTGCAGGACATTTAGTTTCTCTTAAAACATGAAAATTAGATATCTTTATTCCCCTATTAGTAAAACCATTTTTAACTACTTCTGAATTAACTTTATTAGCTAATTGTTCTGCTACGCTACCATTAGCATATACATGTATTTCACTGCCTTTTGCAAGTTCTGGTTTATATGCATTTCTATGAATACTTATAAAATAGTCATAATATCCAGTATTTTCTTTGTTACTTCTTTCATTTAAACTTATAGTAGTATCTGTGGACCTTGTATAATGAACACTTTCATTATTATTTTTTAATAATTCACCAACTCTTAAAGATAATCTAAGAACATCATCACATTCTCTTCTTCCTTTATAGATGGCTCCAGAATCAACTCCTCCATGACCAGGGTCTATTAACCATTTTGCCATATTGTATATACCTCCTTGAAAACTTATTTTTCAATATAAATATATACAGGCAATCACCTTTATTTATAAATTTATACCTAAATTTTATTTAATAAGTATTTGTATTTTCCCTAGTGATTTTTCTACTCCATCACTACTAACTCTAGTTATTATATATATTTCATAAAAATCACCTAATATTTCAATATTATTCTCTTCTATATAGTTCATAATAATATCATAATATTTTCTTGTATCATTATAGTCATCATCAAAATTTAAATTTAAATATTTTCCCCTTGGTAAAATAATTTTATCATACTCTGCAATATCTATTCCTCCAGTAAAATCTATCATCGTATTTCTATATGTTACTTTGTTATCTTCTTTAAGCTCCTTATATGAAATAACAAATCCTAGCTCCTTATTAAAATACGTGTAATGTCTTTCTACTTCCGCTAAAATTTTACTTAAATTCACTTCAAATTCCTCTGTAAATCTATTGGTATTATCATACTTAATAAAACTTCTCTCCTCATAAAATTTTATAAATATTTTATTTAACCCTTCATCTAATGAATCCTTTATACGTTCTTCTAAGAATGTAATATTATTCTTTATCTTATTTAATTCTTTTATTTTTTCATCAATGATTGCTTTTTGCTTTCTTATAACATGTAAAACCGATTCTGGTGAAGTATAATTTTCTATTATACTCTTTATCTCATCTAAAGATAGTCCCATAGCCTTACATTGTTTAATTAAATCTAATATTATAAAATCCTTAGCACTATAGTATCTATATCCTGTATTACTATTTATATATGAAGGCTTCAATAATCCCACTCTATCATAATGTCTTAAAGTTTCCACTGTAACATTATGTATTTTAGCCACTTCTCCAATAGAAAATTTAGATTTCATATGTATTTCCTTTCTAAATTAATTTATCTAAAATCTAACTTAATAAATATTTCTATTCAATTATTTTATACTAAAATACATATTTTTTGTTGTAAATTATAAAAAAATTACCGTAGTAATATATTTAAATTTTAATACATCACTACGGCTTAACTATATTTGTTATATTTTTTAACTTTCTTCTATTACTCTAAATGTATATAACTTTATATTTCCTACTAATTTTATAGTTATAAATGTTAAAGTTTCAGATATAATTGCACTTGTCCATATACCAGTAATACCAAATAATCTACCTAAAATAAATAAACATACTGGTAAATATACTACTGATCTTAATATGCAACTTAAATTAGAATACTTAGGCATTTCAATTGCCTGATAATAAACTAAACTATTTAAATTTAATCCTACTGAAAAATAACTTAAACATGCTATTTTTAATGCATCATAAGACATTTTAGCTATTTGTGTATCATTTGTAAATATTGATATTAATGAAGGTCCAAATACAAAGCTTATAATAACAAAAACTCCTGTTATTACTATGTTAGAGATTGCTGTTATTCTAAAGAATCCTAGCATTTTTTCTCCATCCTTCTTTCCATAATTATAACTAACAAGTGGTTGAACTCCTAATGTAATTCCATATAAAACCATATATATATTAGTAGTTAAATAATTTAATATGCTATATGCAGAAATCCCAATTTCCCCTACATATTTTACTAAGGCTATATTATGAAGCAAAACAATTATAGAATAACTTCCTTGAGCAAAAAATGATGGAAATCCTATAGTACAAAATTCCTTTATTGTTTTAAATGACACCTTTACATTTCCAAAAGATAAGTATCCCTTTTTCATAATAAAATGAGGTAACAATATACTTACTGTTACTATTTGTCCAAGTCCAGTTGCTATTGCAGCACCCTTTATTCCCATTCCTAATTCAAAAATAAATATATAATCTAAAATTATATTAGTAATAGCTCCACTTATAGTAGATATCATTGCTAACTTTGGTCTACCATCATTTCTAACAAAACTATTTAGAACAATTCCAATTAAATTTGGTATGCAAAATATTGCATAAAATCTTAAATAGTCTACAGCTAGTGGCTTTAATACTTCAGTAGCCCCTAACATCGTTACTATCTGATTAGTAAATAATACACATATTATACTTATTATCAAACTAAATATTAATAAAGACTTAAAAACTTGTCTAAAAATATTAACTGCTTTTTGTACATTATTTGCTCCAATATTTTTAGAGACTAATGCTCCCCCCCCAATAGCAAACATGGAAGCAAAACCAAATAACATTACTGTAAATGGAAGAACTATATTTACCGATGCTAATGCTGTATCTCCAACACCTTGTCCTACAAATATTCCATCTACTACTGTATATAATGAAGAAATAAACATTGCTAATGATGATGGAATAGCATATTTAAAAAATTCTTTTTTCATATATATCTCCTTTAAATTTTAATCCTTTCAAATTATAAACTCTTTTCTTACACAAGAGTCAATAACTTTTATGTATTTTTATATTTAAATCCCACAATAATAATATTTTTTATTATCGTGGGATTTAATTAATAAATTTATTGTTTAAAACATTTTTCCTCTTTTGATATTATTTATATAATTTACTGCTCTCATTTTAAATCTTTCATATTCTTTTAAATTATAAAAATGCTTTAAATCTGATACTAAAAATAATGCACTCATTATTAAATATTTTAAATCACTCAAATTATTTTTATCATTATCCTCAACTTGAATTTCATCACTTTCAATCTTTAATTTTTCATAATTATTTAGAGCTATATTTAAATTCATTTTAATTTGATCCTCTGTAAAAGATTCAAAATTCTCTCTAACTAATTTATCAATAAATGCTATAAACTCTTCATTGATATCCGTAAACTTTTCATATGTACTTATTAAACTCATAATTTTCCTCTTTCTAACTAAATTAATTATATATTAAATTATATATTAATATTAAAAAGTTTCAAAGTTAAAAAGACTTCACTAGAATTTAATTATGTTATTCTAACTTTTATATTATATTATTTGACCTCTTTTTCTAAAATCTATAAATGTTAATATTTCATCTATACATAAAGCTGATATGAATAATATTGATAGAATAGGCCATATTTCATTTAATAAGTTATAAATTTCATATATAAAATATGGATGAATTATTTTTACATCAATAATACTTAAAAGAACCCAAATAAGTGAAAATCTTAAACATATAATTCCTTCATAATTATACCTTTCTTTAGAATAATCCCAATAATCCTTATGAAAAAATCTTCTCATTAAAAACCCTGTTATATATTCCACAGATGTTGGAATTATAAATGATATTATAATTAAAAACATTATATTAGGTAGAACCTTATATAATTCAAGTATCCAAGACATAGCTATTGCATACATAGGTTTAAATGGCCCCTTTAAAAATCCATCTTTTTGAAAATGACCATGAATATAATATGAAAATGCATTTTCTATTATCCATCCAATAAATCCATAAATAAAAAAATTATATAAAAACTCCATATTTATTCCTCCTTAGTATCTTTTAGTTTTTCTAATATTTATAAATTTTATTCATAAAAAATAACCAATTAAATTGGTTATTTTTTACTAATGGATTATTGTATTAATTTAATAATTTAAACATTTCTACAACTGATTGTTTTACATTATCAGGCAAATTATTCAAAGCTCTTTGTCTCTTATTTTCATCTTTTATTTGTGCTATTCTCATTATTTCTTGTTGTAAACCTGGAGTCCTATTTAATTCACCTACTAATCTATTAAACTTATTTGCAAAAACTGGATCTTCTTTCATTTTTCTATCAATCTTCATTATAAGCTCATATGGATTCATTTATTTTTTTCTCCTCAAAATCTTTATAATTTTATAATATTCCTCATTAATATAAATGTTCATACTAAGGCTTCTATAATTACTTTAAATAAATTTTATTTAAAATGTATAAATTCTTATTACTTTTACAAAAAATACTTTATGAAACTCAAACTTAATAATTAAAAACATTAATATTTTATTTATATATAAGGAGAATTAAAATGAAAAACTTAAATATTAACTCTAATTGTTTTAAAAAGATAATTATATTCTTACTCATATTTTTATCATTCAGTAACATCTCAACATATTCTTCTATCTTTTCTCCTATTAATATAGAAAATGCTTCTGAAAATACTGATTATAAAAAAAACAATGTGGATGAAGAAAAAAAAATTGTCTATTTAACTTTCGATGATGGACCTAGTAAAAACACAGAATTAATACTTGATATATTAAAAGAAAATAATGTACATGCAACCTTTTTCATAATTTCACCCTATATAGAGCCTCATATTAAATTTATTAAAAGAGCTTATGAAGAAGGAAATGCAATTGGCAACCATACTGCCGACCATGAATTTAAATATGTTTATACTTGTGAAGAATCATTTTTTAAAAGTTTTAATAAACAACAAGAGTTTATAAGAGAAATTACTAGAAATGAGTGTACTATATTTAGATTCCCTGGCGGTTCTCATAATACTATTGTTAAAAATTCTCGTGGAAAAGATTTTACTAAAAATATAACTTCTAAACTAAATGAAATGGATATTAATGTCTATGATTGGAATGTGGATTCTGGAGATGCTAAAGGAAATAATATTCCCGCATCTACTCTAATTCAAAATGTCTCTAGAGAAATTAAAGATAAAGATGGTAATTATAAAAATCCTGCAATAATATTAATGCACGATTGTATGACTAAAAATACCACTGTAGAAGCTTTACCTGGAATAATTAAGCTTTTAAAAGATTCTGGATACGATTTTGAAATATTAAAATAACTAAATTGCAAAGCAATTTAGTTATTTTAATTAGTAGTTTATACCTGCTACAACTACATTTTCTTTATCTCTTGATGAGCAAGGAGTAACCCCATAAGTCATACCACAATGTGGACATTTATCTACTAAAGTCTTCATTGTAAAACTTTTACCACAATTACATTCTATTTCATGTTGTATTGATATCGGACAATCAGCCTTTCCTTTACTTCTTACTAAATCAACAACTACTTTTCCATCTTTCTTATTCATGCTTCCGCATCCACAACTCATATTATTGCCTCCTACTTTTTTGTCATATTTTTTTATTATTATAACTTACTAAAAAAACTATTTCAGTAACAAAAGTTACAAAAAACACTAAATATCCTCTTTTATTTAATAGACTATATCTAAACTTCTTCCCTTAAAATACTTTACATAAACAAAATTTATAAATTATAACACATTGCGTTTATATTGGAATATATTATAGTATATTACAATTACACTTAGGAGGATAAAATTATGAGCTGTAGATTAGGAAATTGTGTTTTTAAAACTGGTTGTAACGAACAAATAGATGCAACTATAAAATTACCAAGAGAAAATAGAAGCTGTATATTTGGTACAGTTCTTGATGCTGCTGGTTTACCTGTTGCTGATGCAGTTGTTAAACTACTTCAAGTCGTTGATAAATGTGAGTTTCCAGTTCCATTAACTCATACATTCACAGATGATAATGGACAATTCTTACTAGGGCCTTTATGTCCAAATACAACTTATATGCTAAAGATATTTAGTGACAATACTCAAATAGTTCAAAAATGTCTAAAGGTAAGTTGCTTTAAAGGTTCTTGTATAAACGTTAATACTGTATCAAATGACTCTAATAGCCAAGGATGCGGATGTTAATTTTACAACATTAATGATTTTTTGTACAAAAGATAATCTAAAAGGAGCTATTTAAAGCTCCTTTTAATTTTTATAAAATTTATAGATTGTTATCTGAAGCTATTTTATCTACTATAGCTTTTCTTTCTTCTCCTATAGCAGCAATTAACTTTGTAGGCATAAATCCATTTTTATATATTCTATCATCATTTGCTTTTATCATAGCCACAACTGTAGCTTCTAGTTTTTCATATGATAATAAATCTTCTAAATATAAATCAATTACATCTTTTAATTTTGTTGCTAATTCCCTAGGATTTCTGTATACAGCTCTCATATGTTACTCCTTTATTATTCATATCTTTATTTTTGTTTATTATTATACCTTATGTATTATATATTAACTAGATACTATTTACTATATGTTTTATAGTTCTATTCCTACTCTAGATGGTATACCTTCTTCAAAAGGATGCTTTATACATTTCATTTCTGTTACATAATTTGCAAGCTTTATAAGTTCCTCCTTAGGATTTCTTCCTGTCATAACAACTTCTAATGTTTCAGGTTTATTTTTTAAGAAATCTATAACATCATTTAATTCAATAAATCCATTATTTATAGTTGCTATTAATTCATCTAATATTAATAAATCATATTCTTTTGTTTTCATAACTTCTACTATTTCTTTAAATCTAGCTGTATGCTCTTTTTTTGCTTCATTCTTTTCTTCATCATTCATGTTCCACACAAATTTATTTACAGGCTTTCCTGGTAAAAAGGTTATATATTCCCTTAATTTATCTAAAGATACTAGTTCACCACTTTTTCCACTTTTTAAGAATTGAGTTATAAAAACTTTTTTTTCTCTTCCAGCTGCCCTAATAGCTAAACCCATAGCCGCCGTAGTCTTTCCCTTTCCATCTCCACAATATATATGTATAAGTCCTTTCTCCATAATACTCACTCCTAACATATTATTTATAATTTATTTTTTTACTATAATACTTTTTATATAACATTGTTGTCAATCTTTTCACTTTGTAAATTATTGTTTTAAAAAAAATTTATACTTTATTATAAAATAAAAGCTAAGAGTAAAGCTTTATACTATTTAATAATTTTTAAATTTAAATAGCATTTTTCTTAACTCTTAACTTTCACTTTAATTATCTAATTAATATAAATATTAATATTAAAGCCGCAACTATTTGTAATAATCCTACACCTAGTGCATACAAAGATACAGCTTTTCCTTGTTTAAGTAACTCTTTTACATTAACTCTTAATCCTATTGCTGCTAATGCTATAATTTCAAGATTATTACTTACAATTTTACATACATGAGATACATTCACAGGTATAACTTTTACTGAAAATAAAGCACAAGTTACAAAAAATCCTATAACATACCAAGGAATTTTAACTTTTTTCTTTTCAATTTCTTCTACTTCTTCCTCTAATATCTCTTCATTAGTCTTATGTTTCAAATGCCCAAATACAAATACCACAACAACCAATAGTACGACTCTTAATATTTTAAAAATCATAGCCATATCCTTTACTTCTTCTCCAACCATGGCTCCACTAGCTGCAACTTGACCTACTGATTGCAATGTACCACCAATTAAAGCTCCAGTTTGAATTGTATCTGACTCAAATAGTAATCTAGCTATTATTGGCAAAACAAACATTAAAACTATTCCTGTAATATTTACTATAGTAATTGCTATACCTTTTTCCTTATCATCTGCATCAATTACTGGAGCTGTTGCTGCTATAGCAGATGAACCACACACAGCATTTCCACTAGCCATTAAAAATCTAAAATTTTGACTAAATCCTAATTTCTTTCCTATATATATCGCACCAACTATTGTGATTGACATTTGTAGTATTATAAAAACAAATCCCCCTATACCAAGCTCTAACAAAGTATTTATACTTAAAGTTGCTCCTAGTAGAACAATAGAATATGATAATATATCTGTTTCTGAAAATTTATATCCCTTTTGAAAAATATCTTGATTTAAAAATAAATTTCCTACAAACATACCTAAAAATATTGATATTGTACCAGCTCCTAATTTTGGTACAAATTTAGCAATAAATATTCCTACAAGTGCTACGGCTACTGATACTAAAAGTCCAGGTAATATATCTTTAATATAATTAATAAATTTATTATTCTTCATAATATCATTCCCTTCTGAAAAATTCCAACCACTTATTACATAATATAGTATATCACTCAAAATATTATTAGTAAAATAAATATTAATCATGATAATCATTACTTTTTTAAATAATTGATGTATAATAATAATTATTATATTTAGTTTACCCATTAATACTAGGAGGTTATTACATTGATTGAAGAATTTAAAACTTTTATTGCAGTTGTTGATTTCAAAAACTTTACTAAAGCAGCTGAATATTTAAATCTTTCACAACCAAGCGTTAGTACTCATATAAAAAATTTAGAAATTATTTTTGGAGTTACACTAATAAATAGGTCAGTTAAGCAAAAAACTATTTCTATTACAGAAAGTGGTTATACCTTATATAAAAGAGCTAAGGAAATTATAAATCTACTCGATATCACTTTTCTAGATGTACAAACACTTTCAAATTCAATTAAGGGAAGTATAAAAATAGGGGCTAGTTTAACTATAGGAGAATACATATTGCCAAAATTTTTAGCTCATTTTTCTAGTAAATATCCTGACGTAGATATAGAAGTTATCATAGAAAATACTGCTCTTATATCTACAGAGTTGAAAAAATTGAAGTTAGATATAGGTCTTATAGAAGGTTCTGCTTCATCAGCTTTATTTAAGCAGGAATATTTTTTAGAAGACGAAATGGTACTTGCCATTCCTTACAATAGTGATTTAAAAGATAAAGAACTTAATTTAGCTAATCTTCAAAATAGGAGATGGATTGCTCGTGAAGAAGGGTCTGGTACTAGAGAATATCTTGATCTATTCTTTACACAGCATAAAATAATTCCTAAAAGTATGATGGTATTAGGCAGTAACTTAGCTGTTAAAGAAGCTGTTAGAAATAACTTAGGCTTAACTATTACCTCTAAACATGTGATTTTAGAGTCTGAAACTAGAAATGAATTGTCATATATAGAACTTAATAAAGACTTCACAAGATCATTTTCATATATATACCCTAAAGAATTAACACTATCAAAAGCAGCAAATATTTTCCTAGAAGAACTTAAAGCATATACCTCAAAAGAATAATATTGTTCGTCAAGTAGGGGCGAAAAATTAATGATATAACCTCCAGGAATTGTGTAATTTGCGTTAAGAATTTATATTGTTTTTTCCAGAAAAAGAGCTAAAGCTTCGAAAGTCATTTCATTCCCTCAGCTTCTTAACGCTCTTTTTCTTCCAAAAACAAT
>NZ_JAPFDR010000001.1 GCF_026168755.1 Clostridium sp.
AAATAAGCGTGTTTAGCTCAGCTGGATAGAGCAACGCCCTTCTAAGGCGTGGGCCAGGAGTTCGAATCTCTTAACACGCACCATATGGTGAACGTAGTTCAGTTGGTAGAGCGCCAGTTTGTGGCACTGGTTGTCGTGGGTTCGAGTCCCATCGTTCACCCCATTTAGGGATATCGCCAAGCGGTAAGGCACCACACTTTGACTGTGGTATTCGTAGGTTCGAATCCTGCTATCCCTGCCATTTTTGGTTTACTAGCTCAGTCGGTAGAGCACTTGACTTTTAATCAAGGTGTCCGGGGTTCGATTCCCCGGTAAGCCACCAAAGCAACTAAGAATTTTCTTAGTTGCTTTTTTGCGTTTCAAAAAATATTATAATAAAAAATAATAAAGAAAATATGAAAAGTATTTATAAGCATATATATTATAATTTTTTTTAATGATAACGATGACAAAATTCAATTGTTAATTTAATAACAAAAGTAGTATATTAAATTTAGGGGAAGTAAATAAAAGAAATAAGACTTTCCTAATGGTTAAACTAAGTTTTGGAGGGATAAATATGGGATATAAACTATTATCAAATGAGATAGATAGCTTATTTGAAAAATTAAAAGAAGAATACAAGATATATGCACCAAAGAGATTTGTGAAACAGGGGAGATATTCAGATACAGATATAATTAAATATGATGAGGTTAATTCTTTTGAAGAGATTGTTTATAATGAAAAGTCAACATATCCAGCAAAAGAGATAATTACACCAATTAATCAAACATTATACTTTTTTACTGAAGATGAGTTTAGAGAAAGTAAAAATCCATATGGTAATAAAAAAATATTAATATTTGCAAGACCATGTGATATTAATGCTCAAAAAAGGCAAGATAAAATTTACTTGGAAAATGGTGGTTTTGAAGATTTCTTTTATAAAAGAATTAGAGAAAAAGTTAGATTTGTATGTATGGAATGTGTTGAAGGGTTTGATACTTGTTTCTGTACAGTTATGAATAGCAATAAGACAGATGATTATAGTTTAGCTATCAGATTTCATGAAAATTCAGCAGTATTTAAAATTAATGATGATGAATTTGATAAGTATTTCACAAATTGTACTGAAGAAGAATTTGAACTTAAATTTATAGAAAAGAATATGGCGGAGGTAAATCTTCCAGAAATAGAAAGCAAAGAAGTATTAAATAAATTAAAAGAACATTCAATGTGGAAAGAATATGATAGAAGATGTATTCAATGTGGAAGTTGCACAATTGCTTGTCCTACATGTTCTTGTTATACAACTAGGGATATTATTTATAATGAAAATATAAATGTTGGAGAGAGAAAAAGAGTACAAGCATCATGTCATATTGATGGATTTGATGAAATGGCAGGAGGACATAGATTTAGAAACACTGCTGGTAATAAGATGAGATACAAAGTTTTGCATAAGATACATGATTATAAAGAAAAGTTTGGAGATACTCATATGTGTGTAGGTTGTGGAAGATGTACAGATAGATGTCCAGAAAATATTTCTATTACAGCAACTATAAATAAAGTAGATAAAGCAATTAAAGAAATAATTGGAGGGAAATGTGATGAATAACGTATTAACACCAAAAGCATGTAAGATTATTGATATAAAAAAAGAGAGCAATTTAGAATACACATTTAGAGTTGAAACTGATATTAAGGTTAAGCATGGACAGTTCTTACAATTATCAATTCCTAAAATTGGAGAAGCACCAATATCTGTTAGTGGATTTGGAGATGGATATTTAGACTTTACAATTCGTTCAGTAGGTAAAGTAACAGATAAAATTTTTACATTACAATCTGGAGATACATTATTTTTAAGAGGAGCTTACGGTAAAGGATGGCCAGTAGAAAAATTAAAAGGTAAAAATATAGTTATAGTAGCAGGAGGAACAGGAGTTGCTCCAGTAAGAAGTATGATAAATATGCTTTATAATGATGAAACATATGTAAAAAGTGTTAATCTAATATTTGGATTTAAAGATGAGAATTCAGTACTTTTTAAAAATGAATTAGAATTATGGAAAGAAAGGTTTAATACTATTTATACATTAGACAAAGGAAAAATAGAGGGATTTGAAAATGGATTAGTAACAAAATATTTATCAAAATTACCATTAGATTCATTTAAAGATAATTATGAAATAATAATAGTAGGACCACCAATGATGATGAAATTCACAGCTTTAGATTTTATAAAACTAGGTGTGCCAGAAGAAAAAATATATGTTTCTTTTGAAAGAAAAATGTCATGTGCTATAGGAAAATGTGGACATTGTAGAATTGATGAGACATATGTTTGTTTAGAAGGACCTGTATTTAATTATACTAAAGCAAAAAGTTTATTGGATTAGGAGGAATTTTATTATGAATTATGATATAGATATTAAAAAAGTCAGAGTAAACTGTTTTCGTCAATCAAAGGTTCCAGGAGAATTTATGCTTCAAATGCGTATTCCAGGAGGAACAATAAATGCGAAATATTTAAGTGAGATAGAATATATAGCAGTGACTTGGGGAAATGGAACTTTCCATATGGGAATGAGACAAACTTTTAATATACCAGGAATAAAGTATGAGAATATAGATGCAGTTAATGAATATATTAAGGATTATATTAAAGAAGTAGAGATAGATGAATGTAATTGTGATATGACTATAAATGATAAAGGTTATCCTACCATAGGAGCTAGAAATATAATGGCATGTATAGGTAATACTCATTGTATAAAGGCAAATGTTAATACTAAGGAACTAGCAACAAAGATTGAAAATTTAATATTCCCATCACATTATCATATTAAAGTATCAGTTTCAGGATGTCCTAATGACTGCGGTAAGGCTCATTTTCAGGACTTTGGAATAATTGGTCAAGCTAGAATGGAATATCATAAAGAGAGATGTATTGGATGTGGTGCCTGTGTCCGTGCTTGTCAACATCATGCAACAAGAGTTTTAAGTTTAAATGAAAATGGATTAGTAGATAAAGATCCTTGTTGTTGCGTAGGGTGTGGGGAATGTGTATTAGCATGTCCAGCCAGTGCATGGACTAGAATGCCTGAAAAGTTTTATAGAATAGTCATAGGAGGAAGAACAGGAAAGCAAAATCCAAGAATGGGAAAAACATTTGTTAACTTTGCAACTGAAAATACTGTTCTTGGAATATTGGCAAATTGGCAAAAGTTTTCTGCTTGGGCATTAGATTATAAGCCAGAATATTTACATGGTGGACATTTAATAGATAGGGCTGGATATAATAAATTTAAGGAAATAATTTTAGATGGAGTTGAATTAAATAAAGAAGCTTTAGTTGCAGAAAATATATATTGGGCAGAAACGGAGTATAGATCAAATATAAATGTTAAACCAATAGGTATGCATAAATCAATTAGTACCACAAGACCAATTAGAAATAGTTAAAATTAGTAATATATAGTTACTAGCATAGTATGATGTTTAATAAAGCAAACATTATACTATGCTTCTATTTATTTTATTATAAATTTATACTATAATAATGCTGAGATTAGAAAGTAAGAGGGCGTATTTATGAAGATAACAATAAAGGATGTAGCAAGAGAAGCAAAGGTGGCAACGTCTACAGTATCGAGAGTTTTAGCAAATAGTAGTAAAATAAGTGAAGAAACAAAAGAGAGAGTTAATGAAGCAATAAAGAAATTAAACTATACTCCAAGTGTTGTGGCAAGAGGACTTGCAAATAATAAGACAAGAATATTAGCAGTTTTATTACCAGGAGGTGCTGAAGTATCATTTGAAAATCCATTTTTTGTTCAGGCTATGAAGGGGATTAGCATGTATTCTCAAAGGGAAGATTATTATATAATGTATGCTTTTAATGAGAATAATAAAGATGATGAAGAATGGATAAAAAAGTTTACTGAAGGTAATCTTGTGGATGGAGTATGTTTATTTAATGTAAAAGATAATGATATAACTATTAATTATTTAAAGAAAAAAGGATTTCCGTTTGTTGTAATAGGTAGACCAGATGAAATTAAGGGGGTTTTATGGGTAGATAATGATAACTTTGCAGCTATGTATAATTTAACTCAAAATATGATAGAGTTAGATAATAAAAGAATAGGGTTTATAGGAGCTAAGCCTGAAATGAATGTTTCTAAGGATAGATTAAATGGATATAAACAAGCATTGTTTAGTAGGAATATAGAGATAGATAATGAATTAATAATAGAGATGGATGATTTTTCAGAGAAAAATGGATATTTAGCAGCAAAGGGCATATTAGAAAAAAATAAAGTATCAGCATTTGTAACAACAGATGATTTACTTGCTTTTGGAGTGCAAATAGCAGTTAAGGAGTTAGGGTATGAAGATATATCTATAGTAGGATTTAATAATATACCATTAACTCAATATAAAAATCCACCATTAGCATCAGTTGATATTAATTCTGAAAAGTTAGGAATGTATGCTACTAAATTGCTAATTGACAAATTAGAAAATAGAGAAAGCAAGGGATATTATGTCATTGAAACTAAGTTAGTTGAAAGGGAATCATTAATAAAAAAAGAAAATGCAAATCTGGTGCAACCGATTGCATAATATGAACAAAATGAGAGATATTCTAACTTCATTTAAAAATTTGACTAAAAATAGGATAATTTAATTCTTGTAAACAATTTCTTGGAATGTTATAGTAAATTCATAGAACTGGTAACGGTTTAGTAAATTGTAAGATTAATAAATGGACAAACTAATAATGTAAATATGTACAGTAAATAGTACTGTACATATTATTTAAATGTTTATGCAACCGATTGCATATAAAAGGGGTGTGTTTTAATGAAACGAATTTGGTGGAAAGAGGCTGTAGGATATCAGATATATCCTAGGAGCTTTAAAGATTCTAATGGTGATGGAATAGGAGATTTAAAGGGGATAACATCTAAATTAGATTATTTGAAAGATTTAGGTATTAATGTAATTTGGATATGTCCTATGTATAAATCACCAAATGATGATAATGGATATGATATAAGTGATTATCAAGATATTATGGATGATTTCGGAACAATGAAGGATTTTGATGAATTGTTAGAACAAGTCCATAAGAGAGATATGAAACTTATAATAGATTTGGTAGTAAATCATACTAGTGATGAACATCCATGGTTTATAGAATCGAAATCATCAAAGAATAATTCAAAGAGGGATTGGTATATCTGGCGAGAAGGCAAGAATGGACTAGAACCTAATAACTGGGAAAGTATTTTTAAAGGCTCTGTATGGGAGTATGATAAAAATACTGAGGAATATTTCTTGCATTTATTTACAAAAAGACAACCAGATTTAAACTGGGAATGTAAAGAGTTAAGAGAAGCGGTTTATAATATGATAAATTGGTGGTTAGATAAAGGGATTGATGGATTTAGAGTTGATGCAATTAGTCATATTAAAAAAGAAGAAGGATTAACAGATATGAATAATCCAGAAGGGTTAAAATATGTAGAATCTTTTAATAAACATATGAATGTGGAAGGTATACATAAATATTTGCAAGAGCTAAAAGAGAGGACTTTTGATAACTATGACATTATGACTGTTGGAGAAGCAAATGGAGTAGATGCTGAAGAAGCTGATCTTTGGGTTGGAGAAGAAAATGGAAAGTTTAATATGATATTTCAGTTTGAACACTTACATCTTTGGGGAGCTGAAAGTGAAAATACATTTAATGTAAAGAATTATAAAAAAGTATTAACTAAATGGCAAAAAGCATTAGATGGTAAGGGATGGAATGCATTGTATATAGAAAATCATGATATTCCTAGAGTAATTTCTACTTGGGGAAATGATAAGGAGTATTTAAGAGAGTGTGCAACAGCATTTGGTCTTATGTATTTTATGCAACAAGGAACACCATTTATATATCAAGGTCAAGAAATTGGAATGACAAATGTTAAGTTTGATTCAATTTATGATTATAATGATGTAAAAGGTATAAACATATATAAGGAAAAATTAGCTGAAGGGTTGACTAAAGAAGAGGCATTAAAGTATGTGTGGGCAGTATCAAGAGATAATTCTCGTACTCCAATGCAATGGGATGATAGTATTAATTCAGGATTTACTGAAGGAAAGCCTTGGATTAATGTTAATGAAAATTATAAAAATATAAATGTACAAGCACAATTGAAAGACGAAAAATCAATTTTAAATTTTTATAAAAAGATGATTACAATAAGAAAGGAATATAAGACTCTAATTTATGGTAGTTATGATCTTATATTAGATGAAGATGAGAAAATTTATGCTTATACAAGAACTATGGGTAATGAAAAATTTATTGTAATAGTAAATTTATCACATGATGAAGCGAAATATAATTATGGGGAAGAATTAAATTACGAAGGATTATTATTAAGCAATTATAATGTTGATAAACATAATGCAATAAAAGAATTTATTTTAAGACCATATGAAGCAAGACTTTATAAACTATAATTTATAAAAATAAAATAATAGAGCTCGGGTATTTTAAATACTTAAAATAAAAAATATAAATTTAGGAGGTTAATCCTCCTAATGAAAAGGGGAATAAAAATGGGTAAAACAAAGAAAAAGGGCAAATTATTATCTTTCGATTTTTGGCAAAAGTTTGGTAAGGCGTTATTAGTAGTTATTGCTGTTATGCCAGCAGCTGGATTAATGATAACTATGGGGAAATTGATAGGAATGTATTTCGATGCAGATATAATGCAAGCAATATCAAGGATTATGGATAATATAGGTTGGGGAATAATTGGAAACTTACATATATTATTTGCAGTTGCAATAGGTGGTTCATGGGCTAAGGAAAGAGCAGGGGGAGCTTTCGCAGGATTATTATCATTTGTTCTTATTAATCGTATTACAGGTGCAATATTTGGAGTAAGTACTGAAATGTTATCAGATAGTACTGCAACAGTTAAGTCGTTATTAGGAGCAACATTAACAGTTCCAGATTACTTTACAAGTGTTTTAGGATCTTCAGCCTTAAATATGGGTGTATTTATAGGAATTATTTCAGGTTTCTTAGGTGCAACATTATTTAATAAATATTATAACTATAACAAATTACCACAAGCGCTAAATTTCTTTAATGGAAAAAGATTTGTTCCATTCGTTGTTATTTTATGGTCAACAGTTACTGCTGTTATATTATCTATAATTTGGCCTTTTGCACAAGGTGCTTTAAATAGCTTTGGTATCTGGCTTGCAAATTCAAAAGATACAGCACCAGTATTAGCACCATTTGTATATGGAGCATTAGAACGTTTATTATTACCATTTGGATTACATCATATGTTAACGATTCCGGTGAATTATACTGAACTAGGTGGAGTCTATACGTCATTAACAGGAGCAGCAGCAGGTACAGTTATTGCAGGGCAAGATCCATTATGGTTTGCTTGGATAACAGATTTAATCAACTTTAAGTCAGCAGGAAATATGGCTGAATATAATAATTTATTAGCAACAGTAACTCCTGCAAGATTTAAAGCTGGACAAGTAATATTATCAACAGCATCATTATTAGGTGTCGCATTAGCCATGTATAAAAATGTAGATGCAGATAAAAAGAAAAAATATAAATCAATGTTTATATCAATTAGTTTAGCAGTATTTTTAACAGGTGTAAGTGAGCCTATAGAATTCTTATTTATGTTTATTTCACCAGTACTTTATGTAATTTATGCAATATTAACAGGACTAGCATTTGCTTTAGCTGATGTAATTAATTTAAGAGTTCATGCTTTTGGGGCAATAGAGCTTATGACACGTGTGCCTATGATGATTAATGCTGGATTACTAGGAGATGTTATTAATTTTCTTATTGCCTGCTTAGCATTCTTTGGAATTAACTTTGGTGTATTTAGTTTCTGTATTAAAAAATTCAAGATTCCAACACCAGGACGTTTAGGGAATTATGATGAGGAAGAGTCAAGTGATTCAACAAAGGAAGCTGCAGTAGATAAAGCTACAGCTAATGATGTATTATCTTTAAAAATAATTTCTTTATTAGGTGAAAAAGAAAATATTGAAGATGTTGACGCATGTATGACTCGTTTAAGAGTAACTGTTAAGGATATTGAAAAAGTTGCAGATGAAAAAGAGTGGAAGAAAAATGGAGCATTAGGATTAATATTAAAAGATAGTGGAGTTCAAGCAATCTATGGTCCAAAGGCAGATGTATTAAAATCGAATATTCAAGATATATTAGGAGTTTAGTAGGGGTTTAATATGAAACTTTTAACTTTAAATTGTCATTCGTGGCAAGAAGAAAATCAAGTCGAAAAAATTAAATATTTAGCAAGTGTTATTAAAGAGAAGCAGTATGATGTAGTTACACTTCAAGAGGTAAGTCAAAGTATTGATTCCAACTCTGTTAATTCAATAATTAAAGAAGATAACTTTGCTATGTTATTGATTAAAGAATTAAATAAACTTGATGAGTATAAATATAACTTTATATGGGATTATTCGCATATAGGATATGATATATATGAAGAAGGTCTAGCAATACTTACAAAGCATGAAATTAAAGATTCTAAATCTTTCTATATTTCACAAAGCAATGATAAAAGTAATTATAGAACTAGAAATATAGTTAGTATAACAATTGAGAGGAATGATGAACTAATTGATTTTTATAGTTGTCATACAGGTTGGTGGAATGATGATATAGAACCTTTTAAATATCAAGCAGATAAATTATTAGAGAATATATCTAATGAAAGATTATCATTCATTATGGGGGATTTTAATAACAATGCATTGATAAGAAATGAAGGATATGATTATTTAATAAGTAAGGGATTAATAGACACTTATTGTAATGCTAATATAAAAGATTCGGGAATTACTGTTAAGGGAGAAATTGCAGGCTGGGAAGCACAACATCAAGATAAAAGATTAGATTTAATATTAACTAATAAAGATATAAAAATAGAAAAATCTAATGTGATATTTAATAATATAAATAAACAGATAATTTCTGATCATTATGGTGTAGAGGTTTTTATAGAAGCAAAATAAAGGTTTTATTATTAATAAAGTTATATAAAGATAGAGAGTGTAAATATCAATTTAGATATTTACACTCTCTTATTTTGTTGTATTAACTTATTTTTTAGTTAGCTTACTTTATTCCTTGTTCGTATTGTTCAACCATTCTCTTAACCATTTCTCCACCAACGCTTCCGCATTGTTTAGAAGTTAAGTTTCCGTTGTAATCTGTAAAAGGAACTCCCATTTCGCTTGCCACTTCATTTTTAAATTTTGATAATCCGTTTTTTGCTTCTGGTACTAACTTTTGAGCCATAAAAGACCCTCCTTTAAATAAATTAATATTTATGTTTTTTGTAAGTAAAATGTTTTTGCTTACACTAGTATTATGTGCAGAGTTAATTTATATAATCTATTAAAAACAAGGAAATAAAGTAAAAAAAGAATATTTTAAGTATCAAATGGAACTAAATTATATAAATAGTAATAACATAAAAATAATACATACTTAGATAATCATGTATATCTTAGTATGTATTAAGTAATTAGTTTCTTTTCATTTTTAGCATTGTAACAACTATTGGTATTGTTATTAATGCTGAGACCATAGCTTCAGGTATACCGTTAGTTAATCCAACAGTAAGTAAAGTACCAGCTACTGCATCTCTTGAGATTTCTCTTGCTTGTGCATATTTATCAAGATATAAAAGGTAAGTTAATCCTAATACACCAATTGTATTGGTTAATGTAGCTAAAATTGATGCAATACCGGCACAAACACCAGTACTTTTAATTTTACTTTTAAGTAATTTAAATGAATAATATGCTACTATACCAATCAATATTCTTGGAATTAATGCAATTATTGGATTCCAAAATATAAAAGATGTTAACCCAGGAGCTGTAATATTTTGATACATTGAAAATAATCCAAAAATTAACCCAACAGCTATACCTACAACAGGGCCTTCTAATATAGCACCTATAATTACAGGGATGTGCATTATAGTAAGGCTGAAGATAGGTAAACGTATTAGTCCTAAACCACTTATACCAAGAAAAATAGAGATTCCACCAAGTGCACCTATGAGAACGAGTCTTCTAGTTTTAGACCTAGAATTAGTATTTCTTTTCATTAGTATTACTCCTTGTATTCTATAAAATTTGTTAAAATAATGTTCAAATTTTAATTTAATATAAAAATATAAATTTTTCAATGAAAAACAAATTATTTGTATAAATAAAGATTTTGATTATATTTATTTTAAAAATAGAAATAGCTAAAAAAATGTTGAATAGTAAGAAATAAATGATATATTATGAGTAGAGTATATTATTTTATGTAAGGAGTAAAAAAATGAATTTATTTACAATTGAAAATTTAATTTTTAATAAAGAGGATTTTTTAGATGATATAAATGAATTTGAGGATTTATTACCTATAATAGAGGAATTACAAAATGAATTAACATATGAAGAAATTGAATGTGTTGGTGAAAATGATTGTTGTGGAAAAAGTAATAAAAATTATATAGTTGAAATTCAAGGTTTTTTAAATCAAGATGATGAGTTTATTACTAAAAAAGAAATTGAGGAAAATCCATCTTTAGCAAATGGGAAAATAATGGATTTATTTGTTATTAGATTATATAAATGTGTGTCTTGTGGTAAATGGATTATAGATATTTTGGAGTAATAATTTATGAGAAATCTTAAAGAAATAACAAAAGAGGGTTTTAAAAATCTTAATTCTAATTTTTTTAGTTTTATAAAAGATATTAAAAATATTAGGGAGATAGGGATTAAAGTAATATGGGAAAGAAATAAATCTAAAATAATTATAATATTTGTATCTATACTTGCAATTTTTATATTTTTAATAAGTAACCTTAGTTTATCTAAGGAAGAAGTTTTAAGTGAATTTGAATCAGCTTTAATTAATGGGAATTCTTCTACGTTAACTAATTATGTAAGGGTAGAAGATGAAAAGGTATCTTCTAAAGAGTTACAACCTTTAATTGATGTGTATGATAAAGATGAGATAAGGGTTAAGAAAATAGTCAATGATCTTAGAAAAAACGGAAAAAGTGGCAACTTTATATTGGGAAGCAGAAAGGGCTTTTTAAAGGAAAAATATTATATTGATATTAATACTATTACTGTTAATTTTATTACAAATATAGCTGGTGCTGATATAGAGTTTTCAAATAAAAGGTTTAATTTAGTTAATAAAGCTGAGTTTGATGTAATTCCAGGTACATATAAAGTTTTATATACATATAAGACTGAGTATGGTGATATAAGTGATAGTAAAATTCTAAATTTAATGGAAGATGAAACTGTTGAAATAGATATTGATGGAAATTATATTACATTGTATTCAAATTTTGATGATGCAAAAGTATTTATTAATGATATTGATACTGAATTAGAGGCTAAGGACTTTAAAAATTATGGTCCTTTTCCGAAAGATAAGGATATTAAAATATATCTTGAGAGAGAGTTTCCGTGGGGAACAATCCGTAGTGAAGAGTTATTAATAAGTAATGAACAATATATTAAGCTTGATATAAATATGGTAAATGATGAATTAAATAATATGATTGATGACATAGCAAATAAATTTTATCTTAGTTCATTTGAGGCATTAAATAGTAAAGATAAAAGTCTTATTTTAGGTGCTACAGAAGAGGTAAAGGAAATGGCTTATAACTATATTAATGAAAAGACACTTTTACTAAGTAATAATTATGAAATAACTGATTTAAATGTTGAAATTGAGAAAAGTGATTTTAAATATGAAGATAATATATATAAAGCTAGTTTGGTAACGAGGATTGATTATAGTGTATATAAAAAAATGTTGCCATTTGTTAAAAATTCTAATGAAAAATCTTTTATTCTAAATTTAGAGTATGAAAATGGAGATTTTATAATTAAAGGAATTCAGAAAATAGATATATAAAGATCAATAACTAATGATAAAATATGGGGGATAAAATGAATAATAGAAAAAAGATTATATATACATTACTTATCTGCATATTAGTAAATAATGCTTATGCTTTTGCAGAAAAAAAGGATTCTATAAAAGAAGAAATAGAAAGTAATAAAAATAAAATTGAAAGTCTTCAAGATGAAAAAGAAAATTTAAATAATCAGATTGAAGAGGAAAAAAATCAACTAACGGGAGTTGAAGCTGATATAGAGGAAAAAGAAAATGAACTTTATGAGCTTCAAAAAGAGATTAGTGAATATCAAAAGCAAATAGATGAGATACAATCAGATATAAATGATTTAAATTATGCAATTAACGAAAGTAAAAATCAAGTTGAAGTAAAGAAAAAGTATATTGAAGAATTAAAAGAGGAACAAGAAAAAATCCAAGAGTTGTTAAATAATAGAATAAGAAGTGTCTATAAACTTGATTTAACAAAGCAATATATTTACATGATTCTTAAGAGTAAAAATATATTGGAGCTTTTTCAGAATTTATCAAGTATTTCTAGAATAATCACTTTTGATAAAGGATTAATAGATAAATCTATACAAACTCAAGAAAGTATAGCTGTTGAAATTAGTGAAATAAATTTAAAGATAAAAGAACAAGAGGAAAAACAAATTGCTATAAAGGAAAAACAAGAAGAAATAGTTAGTGCAAAAAATAGTGTTATGGCTATACAAAACAAAGAAGAAGAAAAAAGAAAAGAACTTTTAGCACTTCAAAATGAGAAATTAAATAGTATTGCATCTTTAGAAAATAGTAGTAATTCTATAAATGATGAAATACAAGAGTTAGAATCACATAATAGTGAGTTAGAAGCTGAGTTGGATAGAATAATTAATAGTGTTGCAGGAAATACAGGAAATAGTAATAATATAGAAAGTTTACCGAGTGAAAGTGGATTCCTACGACCAGTTCCAGGAAGAATAACTAGTTATTATGGATATAGAGTTAATCCTGTTACAGGTGAGTATAAATTACATAAGGGAATAGATTATGCAGGGAATTATGGTGATCCAATTAAGGCTTCAAAAAGTGGAGTGGTTGAATATTCAGGATGGATAAGTGGATATGGTAATACTATAATTTTAGGACATGGAAATGGAGTTCAGACATTATATCCTCATGCTCAGACTTTGAATGTTTCATATGGTGACACTGTATCACAAGGAGATGTAATTGCAACTGTAGGTTCAACAGGAAATAGTACAGGCCCTCATTTACACTTTGAAATAAGAATTAATGGAGAGGCTGTAGATCCTTTAAATTATATACCTTATTAGAGCTTAACAATTATTATACAAAAAAGGTTATGTGAAAGCATAGCCTTTTGTATAATAAAGTTTAAGTAAGACAATAATATTGAATAAAGTTTAAGTTATATTTTTTATAAATAAAAAAACCTGTGCATAGCACAGGTTTAAGGGATTACAATCACTTAAGAAAGGGAATAAGTGATTGTGTGGGGTTTTATTAAAACTCCATAATTATATTTAATTATAGAGCGGTATGGGCTGTTTAAGAGTATTTATAAATTAAATACTATATTAATATTATACAATAGTATTTAATAAAATCAAATATTTTTTACAAAAAAAAGTTGAAAAAATTTTTTTTATGTATAAATTTAGAAGAAAGGTTATATATAATTATGTTAGTATATGGATAAAAAAGGAGGGAAATAAAATGTTTTATAAAGAAGATATTCTTAAGGATAAGCCAGATTATGAGGCATATAGTGAAAATGAAGCTAAATTAACTATAGAAGAAATGAGAGATTTAGGGATGTTAAGGTGTGGAGGTTGTTGTAGCACTAAGGGTAATAGCAACAAGAAGTGTAGTGGATGTAATAAGTCAAAAAAATGCTGTAAATCAAGATAATAGATTGTCGAATAATAAGGTAGAAAAGAATGGAAAAATAACAAAGTTATAAATGATAAAAATGAAAAAAAAGTAAATAAATGTTTATTAGTTAATTATTATGTGTTAATATTATAAAAGATAAAATTTTAATACTTAAAATTAAGTGAATATACCACATTAAGTTATCTAAAAATCAAGATAATAGCTTAAAGGTTGAAATTGATGGAAATATTATGTATAGTACTAATGAAGAGCAAATTATTAAGTAATTTTGTGAACAAACATTTGTAAAAAATAGCTTAAATGTGTTATAATAAGCTAGTTGTATTAATCAAACAAGAGATACTTTTTTAGGAGGAATATACAATGGAAGCTAAAATGGAAAAAATCGATGTAAATATCGTTAAGTTTGAAGTAAAGGTTGAAGCTGAAAAATTTGATGCAGCTTTAGCAAGAGCGTATAAGAAAAATGTTAAGAATTTCAATGTTCCAGGATTCAGAAAAGGAAAAGTTCCTATGAATGTTGTTAAAAAATATTATGGAATAGAAGTTCTTTTAGAGGATGCTGTTAACTTTGCAATAGAAGGATCATACAGTGAAGTATTAAAAGAAAACAATATAGTACCAGTAGACTATCCAAAGATAGATGTAGTTGAAGTTGGAGAAGGCAAAGATTTTGTTTATACTGCAGAAGTTACTGTGTATCCAGAAGTTGAATTAGGTGACTACAAAGGATTATCAATAGAAAAGAAAACATATGAAGTGACTGAAGAAGAAGTTTCAAAGAAGCTTAAAGAAATGCAAGAAAAGAATGCTAGAGTTGAAACTAAAGCAGAAGGAACAGTTGAAAATGGAAATATAGCTGTTATTGATTTCAAAGGATATGTTGATGGAGAAGCATTCCAAGGGGGAGAAGGAAAAGACTACTCTTTAGAAATTGGATCAAAGACTTTCATTGATACATTTGAAGAACAATTAGTTGGAGCTAAAGTAAATGATACAGTAGAAGTTAATGTTACTTTCCCAGAAAACTATGGAAAAGAAGAGTTAAATGGAAAACCAGCTAAATTTGAAGTTACTATAAAGGAAATAAAGGTTAAAGAATTACCAGAATTAGATGATGAATTTGCTAAAGAAACATCTGAATTTGATACTATAGCTGATTTAAAAGCTGATGTAACTAAAAAGTTAGAAGAAGCTAACACTGAAAGATCAGAAAGAGAATTTGAAGAAGCTGTTATTACTGCTGTAGCTGGAAATGCAAAAGTTGAAATTCCAGAAGTTATGGTAGAAAAAGAAGTAGATAAAATGGTCCAAAATTTACAACAAAGATTACAATATCAAGGTTTAACTTTAGAACAATACTTCCAATTCACAGGAACTGATGAAGAAAAGATGAGAGAATACATGAGAGCTAATGCTCAAACTAAGGTAAAAGTAGATTTAGTTTTAGAAGCTATAGAAAAAGCTGAAAATATTGAAGCTACTGAAGAAGAAATAAGAGAAAAAGCTGTAGAAGTTGCTAAGATGTACTCTGCATCTGAAGATGAAAAAATGGTTGATTTATTAATGCAAAGCCAACAAGCTGCATTAAGAGCTGACGTTATTACAAATAAAACAATAAAATTATTAATTGAAAATAATAAATAGTCTTATATTAATTGCCAGGAGAAATTCTGGCAATTATTAAAATATTTCTTTAACAAAATAAAGTAAAATTTATATAATTTTAATATAATTACTTTTGATTAGTTGGATATATTATAAAGTAAGAAGGGTTTTAAAGAGAAAAGGAGGGAATGCAAAAATGAGCAATTATATTCCATATGTTGTAGAACAAACAGGGAGAGGAGAAAGGTCTTACGATATATTTTCAAGACTTTTAAAAGACAGAATTATAATGCTTAGTGGTGAAGTTAATGATGTTACTGCTAATTTAGTAGTAGCTCAATTATTATTTTTAGAAAGTGAAGATCCTGATAAAGATATTTATCTTTACATAAATAGTCCAGGTGGTTCAATTACTTCAGGAATGGCTATTTATGACACTATGCAATATATAAAATGCGATGTAAGTACAATTTGTATTGGTATGGCAGCTTCTATGGGAGCATTTTTACTATCAAGTGGAGCTCCAGGGAAGAGATTCGCACTTCCAAATAGTGAGATAATGATTCACCAACCATTAGGGGGATTCCAAGGTCAGGCTACTGATATTGATATTCATGCTAGAAGAATCTTAAAGATAAAAGAAACTTTAACTAGAACAATGGCTGAATCTACTAATGGGAAAGTTGATTATGAAACTATGGTTCAAATGTGTGAAAGAGATAATTTCATGAGTGCAGATGAAGCGTTAAATATTGGATTAATCGACGAAGTTATTGTTAAGAATAAAAAATAATTAATTTTTGGCGGAATAAGCCAAAGTGAGGTGATGTTATGGCTAAATTTGAGGATAAAAAGCAGTTAAAGTGTTCATTTTGTGGTAAAAACCAAGATCAAGTAAGAAGATTAATTGCCGGACCAGGCGTATATATATGTGATGAGTGTATAGATTTATGTTCTGACATAATTCAAGATGAATTTGAAGATAATGTAGAATTAGATACTACAGCATTACCAAAGCCAACAGAAATTAAAGCATATTTAGATCAATATGTAATTGGGCAAGATAGAGCAAAAAAAGCATTATCAGTTGCTGTTTATAATCATTATAAAAGAGTTAAAGCTAATATGATAGATGATGATATAGAACTTCAAAAAAGTAATATATTATTATTAGGGCCAACTGGATCAGGTAAGACATTATTAGCTCAAACATTAGCTAAGTTTTTAAACGTACCATTTGCAATAGCTGATGCAACAACTTTAACAGAAGCTGGATATGTAGGTGAAGATGTTGAAAATATTTTACTTAAACTAATCCAAAATGCTGATTACGATGTTGAAAAGGCAGAAAAAGGTATCATTTATATTGATGAGATTGATAAAATTGCTAGAAAGTCTGAGAATCCATCTATAACTAGAGATGTTTCTGGTGAAGGAGTTCAACAAGCATTATTAAAGATTTTAGAAGGAACAACGGCTTCAGTACCACCACAAGGTGGAAGAAAGCATCCGCATCAAGAGTTTATTCAAATTAATACTTCAAATATATTATTTATTTGTGGTGGAGCTTTTGATGGTATAGAGAAAATAATTCAAAAGAGAACAAGAGTAAGCACAATGGGATTTGGAGCTGAAATTCAATCTAAGGAAACTAAAGATGTTGGTGAAACTTTAAAAAATATTCTTCCAGAAGATTTATTAAAGTTTGGATTAATACCAGAGTTCGTAGGAAGATTACCTATGGTAGTTTCTTTAGAGTCTTTAGATCAAGATGCTTTAATTAATATTTTAAGTCAACCTAAAAATGCATTAGTTAAACAATATAATAAATTATTTGAAATTGATAATGTAGAATTAGAGTTTACTGATGATGCACTTAAAGCCATTGCAGATGAAGCTATTGCAAGAAAAACTGGGGCTAGGGGATTAAGAGCAATTGTTGAAGATATAATGATTGATATTATGTTTGATGTTCCGTCAGATGAAAATATAAGCAAAGTAATTATTACAGAAGCGACAATTAAATCTAAACAGTTACCTGAATTAGTAAGATTAGGTGAAAATGAAGTTAGACCAGTTTTAAAATCTAAAAAAACTAAAAAAAGAAAAGGTATGGAAACCGCATAATAAAACACCTCTAGATTTCTAGAGGTGTTTTTACTTTTATTATTATCAGTTCTGGAAAAATTATAATTAATTACTACTAATTATGGAATAATACAACTATTAAAGGTTAATAATACAAATAGAATGTATAAAAGTGGAGGGTATAACTTTATGAGTGAAATAATGATAATTCTACAATTTATAATGATGATTCTATTTATAATATATTTATTTAATAGTAATAAAGCGAATCATTCTAAAAAAGTAGTAGTAGATAAAGAAAACAAGAAGGAAATGGAAAAACTTTTGAAAATGCGAAGAGTAAAGTTAACGGAACCTTTAACAGAGAAAAGCCGACCTGTTAATTTTGAAGATATTATAGGGCAAGAAGAGGGAGTAAAAGCGTTAAAAGCAGCTATATGTGGTCCTAATCCTCAACATGTTATTATTTATGGGCCACCTGGAATAGGAAAAACAGCAGCAGCTAGATTGGTGCTAGAAGAAGCTAAAAAGAGAGAAAAATCACCGTTTAGGAAAGATTCGAAATTTGTTGAAATTGATGCTACAACTATAAGATTTGATGAAAGAGGTATAGCAGATCCCTTGATAGGTTCAGTTCATGATCCTATTTATCAAGGAGCAGGATCCTTAGGTGTTGCGGGTATACCACAGCCTAAACCAGGGGCTGTAACAAAGGCTCATGGAGGGATATTGTTTATAGATGAAATAGGTGAGCTGCATCCCATAGAAATGAATAAGTTATTAAAGGTATTAGAGGATAGAAAAGTGTTTTTAGATAGTTCATACTATAGTTCAGAAGATCCTAATATGCCTACTTTTATAAAAGAGATATTTGATAATGGCTTACCAGCTGATTTTAGGCTTATAGGTGCAACTACTAGGAGTCCTGATGAAATTATTCCAGCTATAAGATCTAGATGTGTAGAAGTGTTTTTTAGAGGTTTACAAACTGATGAAATAAGAGAAATAGGAAGTAGGGCTATAGAACGTGTTGGATTAAAGACTACAGATATAGGACTAGATATTATTAGTAGACACTGTTCTAATGGGAGAGAAGTAGTTAATTTAGTCCAATTGTGTGCAGGAGTTGCTATTAACGAAGATAGAGAGAATATTACTGAAAATGATATAAAGTGGGTTATTGAAAATGGTCAATATACAGAGATACCTGAGGTGAGAGTTCCAGAAAAATCTCAAATTGGAGTAGTTAATGGATTAGCTGTGCATGGAGCTAATATGGGAATGTTAATGGAAATTGAGGCTACAGCTAAAAAGGTGTCAGGTAGAAGTGGTGAATTGAAAATTTCAGGTATTATTGAAGAAGAAGAGATTACTATGAGTAATAGAAAAATTAAGAGAAAAAGTACTGCATATTCTTCAATACAAAATGTATTAACAGCTTTAAATAATATTTTTGATTTAAAATGTGAACAATATGATATTCATATAAATATACCAGGAGGAATTCCTGTAGATGGTCCCTCTGCTGGAATAGCAATAGCTAGTGCTGTTTATAGTGCTATAGTAAGAAAAGCAATTAATAGTAAAATTGCAATGACTGGGGAAATAAGCCTTTTAGGTATGGTTAACCCTATTGGTGGGGTTAACGCTAAGATATTAGCAGCTAAAAAGGCAGGAGCAACGCAAGTGCTAATTCCAGAAGCAAATTGGAATGAGAGCTTTTGTGAATACGATGGAATATCAATAATTAAAGTTAAACATATTAAAGAAGTATTAGATTTATGTACAATAGACACTCTAAATTCTAAAATAAATATATTATCAGCCAAAGCAAAAGAATAAAATTGTTCGTCACGTGGAAGCGAAAAAATGAAATATTAATTTTCCGGAAACTGTGAAATTTTTACCTAGAATTTATATAATTTATTCCGTAAAATTGGCTAAAGTTTTTAAACTTAAGTGAGATTCAAAATTTCAATTTTGTTAATCGAACTTACACATTCGACGTAAGGAGAAGGTGCTTCCTTTTAAAAGGAAACTCACTCTTCACTATCGCTCAGAGGAGTAAGTTCAGCTAACTAAATTAAAATTTAGAGCTTCACTTAACGCCAATTTTACTACATCAATTATTAAACTCTACGGCTCAATTTCAATGTTCCCTCCAAACTAATATTTCATTTTTTCTTTTTCAATGTGTTTGCTTATAACTCCAACTTTATAGTTAATGTTTTCTGCTACAAATTTTTCTGATATTATATTTAATTTATAAATTTATAATTTTAGTTATAAAAATGTATATATTTAAAAGTTAATAATTTGATAGCAGAAGTCGTTAACTTTTAAGGTGATGACACGGGAAATTGTATCTTTAAGCTTAAAGGCCAGTGATAAAGAAAAATTAATGATATTATCTGAAGGAATATTGTAATTAAGTTTTAGAATTTAATTGCTTTGGGAAGAAAAAGAGCTTTAAGAATCTGAGGGAATGAAATGACTTTCGAAGCTTTAGCTCTTTTTCTGGAAAAAAACAATATAAATTCTTAACGAAAATTACATAATTCATGGAGATAATATCATTAATTTTCGGCATCACGGCATTCAAGCTCTAACGAACAATTTAGATAGTTTTCGGATAAAGTTGAAAAAAATAATATTTATGTGTATAATAGAAAAGTTAAATGTATTAGTAAGATGAGATTTAGAATGGAGGGGGAAAATGAATACAAATTCAATTTTATTGCCATTAATTCCTCTTAGGGGTATTACTATTTTTCCCAATATGATTATACATTTTGATATTGGTAGAGAAAAGTCTATTGCTTCTCTTGAAGAAGCTATGTTACAAGAGGGTAAAATATTTTTAGTTACTCAAAAGGATCCAGAAGTTGAGTTACCAACTGAAAAAGAGGACATGTACTCAATAGGAACTATATGTAAAATAAAGCAAATACTTAAGCTTCCAAAAGGAACTACCAGAGTTTTAGTTGAAGGTATAGAGAGGGCTAGGTTATTAGAGTTTGAAGAAAAAGATAATTATTTAAGATGTGCTATTGAAAAAATAGCGGAATCTGAAAAAAATGTTGAAACTAATGAAGATTTAGCTTTTAGAAATCAACTTGGTAAGGCCTTTGCCGCATATATACATGCAACAGAAGGTGATAATAGTAAAGTTCTTCAAATGATGGATCAGGAAAAGAATTTAGGAAAAGTTACAGATTTAATTGCTGCTTATATACAATTAGAAGATGAAAAGAAGCAATTCATATTAGAGACTATTGATGTTCATGATAGAATAGAAAAATTACTTGTTTTTATTGATGAGGAAATACAGATAGTTGAAATAGAAAAAGAGATAGGTAACAAAGTAAAGACTAAGCTTGATAGAAGTAATAAAGAATATTTTTTAAGAGAACAGATTAAGGTTATTCAAGAGGAACTTGGAGAAGATGAAGAACAGAGAGAAATAAGAAAATATATTAATGCTTTAAGGAAACTTAGAATGCCAAAAGAAGTAAGAGAAAAGGCAGATTATGAGTTATCAAGATTAAAATCGTCTAATTCAAGTGATGGAAATAATATTAGAAGTTATTTAGATTGGATAGTTGCATTGCCTTGGAATAAATCTACTAAAGATTCTTTTGATATAGAAAAGGCTTCAATGATACTTGATGAAGAACATTATGGATTAGAAGAAGTAAAAGAAAGAATTTTAGAGTATCTAGCAGTAAAACAATACACAAAATCCCTAAAGGGACCTATTTTATGCCTAGTAGGACCTCCGGGAGTTGGGAAAAGTTCTATTGCTAAATCAGTAGCTAAGTCATTAAACAAAAAGTTTGTGAGAATTTCATTAGGAGGAATTCGTGATGAAGCGGAAATAAGAGGGCATAGAAGAACTTATATTGGTGCTATGCCAGGAAGATTAGTTTATGCTTTAAAAGAAGCTAAAGTGAGCAATCCATTGGTTTTATTAGATGAAATTGATAAATTAAGTGCAGACTATAAAGGGAATCCATCAGATGCTTTATTAGAAGTTTTAGATCAAAACCAAAATAAAACATTTAGGGATTCTTATATGGAAGTTCCTATTGATTTATCTAATGTTCTTTTCATTACTACTGCTAACTCATTAGATACTATTCCTAGAGCATTACTTGATAGAATGGAAATAATTCAGGTTTCAGGATATACCTATGAAGAAAAGTTCCATATTGCTAAAAATCATTTGATTAATAGAGCTATGGAAGAGTATGGTGTTGATGAAAAAACAATAAAAATTTCAGATAATACTATGAAAGAAATAGTAAATGGATACACTAGAGAATCTGGTGTTAGAACTTTAGAAAGGCAAATTAATAAGGTAATTAGAAAAGCTATTACTGAATTAATTAAGAGTAAAAAGAAGAGTTTAACAGTTTCAGCAAATAAGCTAGAGAAGTATCTAGGCCCAGTTTTATTTGAGTTTGAAAATGATGATAAAAAAGATAAGATTGGAGTTGTTACTGGTCTTGCTTGGACTGCATATGGTGGAGATACATTACCAGTTGAAGTAGCTGTTATGAAGGGAAATGGTAAACTTGAATTAACAGGTCAATTAGGTTCAGTAATGCAAGAATCAGCTAAGACTGCGTATAGTTATGTAAGAGCTAATAGTGATAAATATGACATAGCAGCTGATTTTTATAAGAAAAATGATATCCATATTCATGTGCCAGAAGGGGCAGTTCCAAAGGATGGACCTTCTGCAGGAGTAACATTAGTTACAGCATTAGTGTCAGCTTTATCTAAAAAGCAAGTAAAAGGAAATATAGCTATGACTGGAGAAGTTACTTTAACAGGAAGAGTATTAGCTATTGGTGGTGTTAAGGAAAAGTGTTTAGCTGCTCATAGAATAGGAATTGATACTATTATTTTACCAAAAGAAAATAAAAAGAATGTAGATGAAATACCATCATCAATTAAAGGAAAGTTAAATTTAATATTTGCTGATAATGTTGAAGAGGTATTACAAAATGCATTAATCGGAGTTGATAAAAGTGATAATTAAAAAATCAGAGTTTATTATATCTGCCGTTAAGAGAAATCAGTATCCAATAGATGGTAGAAATGAAATTGCTTTCGTTGGAAGATCTAATGTAGGTAAGAGTTCGATAATAAATGCTTTAACAAATAGAAGAAAACTTGCTAAGGTATCTCAAACACCTGGTAAGACAAGATTAATAAACTTTTTCTTGATAAATGATGATTTTTATTTAGTTGACTTACCAGGGTATGGATATGCTAAGGTATCTAAAAAAGAAAAAGAAAGTTGGGGCAAAACTATAGAAATGTATCTGACAGATAGGCAGGAGTTAAAAAGAGTTATACTATTAGTTGATTCAAGACACAAACCTACAGCAGATGATATTATGATGTATGAATGGATTAAACATTTTGATTATGATTGTATAGTAATTGCAACAAAGAGTGATAAGCTTTCAAACAATGAGCTTGCTAAAAGTAGAAAGCTGATAAAGGAAACATTAGGGCTTGGAAGTACAGATAAGTTTTATTTCTTCTCATCTTTAAATAAAAGGGGAAAAGATGAGTTAATAGATAATATATTTGAAGACTTATCAGAAGAAGCTAAAAATTAGTGAAATAGCTACCCGAAGATGGGTGGCTATTTTATTTTGGCGGTATTTATCACATTTAATAGCGGTTTGGAATAATTAGTAGAGAGGGGAAAATATTAGGATGACATGAAAACTTAAAATTAGTAAATTTTAAGAAAAAATATCATTATAAAGATAAAAATAGTGTCAAATAATATTAAGAAGAATAGTATATAGTATAAAAACAAAAAAATCAAATTCTTAGGAGGAATGTTAATATGCCTAGTATGCAAGATATGATTGATGAACTAAATGACATTGAATGTCCAAGTTGTCCTCCAGTAGATCAATGCTGTAGTGGCTTTGGAAATTGTGGTAATTTTGGATGTGGTTTTGGAAGCTGGATCTGGATATTATTAATTTTATTCTATGCTGGACAAGGTGGAAATGCAGGGTATGGTGGAAATTCAGGATGCTGTTGTAACACAAATAGTAATTGCTGTTGTGGAAATACTGGAAACTATGGAAATGGTGGTTTATTTGGTGGATTAGGAAATTGTGGTGGAGGATATTTATTCTTACTAGTTATCCTATTCTTATGTAATGGTAGCTTCGGATGCGGTAATTTTGGAAACTGTGGAAATAATGTAGCATCTTGTGGTAACCTAATATAGTTTAGTAGGAAGGAGGAATAGTTATGTCAAAGAAAAAACACAATAAATGCTGTTGTGAAAAATGTTGTTGTGAACCTTGTTGCTGCAATAATAATGTAGCAAATAATGGTGGATGCTGTGGAAATATATTTGGTGGGTTAAACAATTGTGTAGCACCAATTATATTCTTATTAATTGCTTGTGGTTCAGGGCTTCTTAACAATAACTGCTCATATTTAATAATCTTATTATTCTTACTATGTGGTGGATCCTATGGTAGCCTATTTGGAGGAAATAATAGCGTAGGAAACAATTGCTGCTGTGAAAGTAACTGCTGCTGCTAGTTAAGAGGATGGAGGGTCTAACGACCCTCCAAAAAAATGTCTTAATTTATAAACATATATTATTTAATTACATATAATAGAGTAAAGAAATTAATTGGAGGAAGCTGTATGTCCAAGCGCAAGCATAAGAGAAGAAGTGATACTAGGCGTGAAGTTAGAAGTGAAAATGGAAATAATACAAATATGAATAATAATGCAAGTAATAATATGAATAATAGACAAACATATAATAATGGACTATTTGGGATAAATCCTAATCAATTATTAAGCAGTATGTTCGGAAATATAGATATGAATCAAATAAGTAGTTTGTTGCAATCTATGAATACACAAGGATTTGATTTTAATAACTTAAATTTAGGAAATTTAATGGGGAATATGAATCCTATGGGAACTTCGATAAATCAAAACAGTAATTGGAATAAAGAAGTTGATAATAAAGATGAAGAGCAAGAAGATAATAGTGTTGATGGTAGTATTTTTGAGGATAGTATTGATAGAAATGATGAAAATATGAAAATGTTAAAAGCTATTAGAAGTATTGTAGGTGGAGAAAGAGGAGAGTTTATAGATAAAATAATTCATATGTATAATGATGGAGCTTTTGATGAGCAATAATAAAAGATGAATAAAATTTTTAGAAATGTTAATACTATTATTGTACCGGAGAGTATTCTCCTATAGCTAATGAAGATTCATCTTCATTGGAGCTAAACCCCCCCATCCCCCTTTTAGGCCGCTTTTATAGCGGCCTTTTATTAATTCTTCATTATAGAAGATATTTTATATTTGTCTAGTTCTTCTAGATTTACTTTTACATATATAGTGAGTTCTTCAGGAGAATTATTTGAATCAATAAAATTAATTTTTTCAAATGAAAGCACCCAGTATATTGAGGTTGCCTTTCCTAAATTATCCCATGATATGTCATAGAAATAACCTTTTTGAAAAGAATAGCGATAAGTAGATTTATCTAAATTCCAAAGAATTCCTAGTTCTTCGGTTGGAATATATGAAGTAAATATATCAGGGGCATCATCTAGTTCATAATCAGCCTCAATAAGGTTAATAAGTGTTTGAATATTGCCTAATGATGGAATTGTTTGCTTACTAAAACTAATATCTTTTATTGAATTAGAATTTAATATATAGCTATTAGTACCTTTATCTCCAGCGCTTGAGTTAGTTGTAAACACTTTTGGGGTTCTAGCATTATTATAATCTAAGATTCCTAAAATATTACCTTGAGAAAAAAGAATTTCTTTAAAAGTATTATCTAGCCATTGGAATATATAAAAAGTTGGTTTATTATTTTTAAAACCACTAATAATTAATTCGGGAATTTTATTTCGATTTAAATCTATGTAGGAAATATTTATACTACAAGAGGAAGTTATATCTAGTAGTGAGTAATCAAATTCATTACTCTTTAATAATATTTCGCCAGTAGAATTTTTTATTTTTATTGAGTAGGTTGAATTAGTTGATATAATTGTTACTTTATCATTTTCACCATCACAATCAAAGTCATATTCGGGAATGTTTTCTAAAAGGTTATTGGATAAAGTTTCTGTATTTTGCAAATATGTATTAATTATAGTTATTATACTTATTAAAAAGAATATAATAATTAAAGTTATAAGAGTATTCTTTTTTTTATTTATAAAATTAAACATAGTATCACCTCAGTTAAGTATATGAAGATATAATATAATAAATACTTCCATAAAATAAAAAAGCCAGTAGAAAATTCTACTGACAATCTTTACATAGACCATAAAAGAAAAGTTTATTCCATTTAACTTTATATTGCGTATTTTCCTCAACCATTTTATTTAAAGGTGAAAAATCTACATCACATAAATCATCTACTTTACCACAGTTAATGCATCGTATATGACCATGTTCACTACAATTCCCATCATATCTAAAATTGCCTTCGCCAATATTAATTTCTTGTACAAGATCGATTTCTACTAAAGTTTTTAGAGTTTTATATACCGTTGCAAGACTCATAGTAGGGTAATTTGGTTGTAAAGCTTTATAAATAGTTTCGGCAGAAGGATGTTCACGAGTACTTTTTAGATATTGATAAACAGCTAATCTTTGAGGTGTTAATTTTAATTTCTTTTCTTTAAAGGTTAGAATTATATCTTCCATAAGAAGCACCTTCCTATATTTATTTGATAATATTATATTAAAAGTTATAATTATTTGTCAATAACATTTATTAATTAATAAATAAAATTCAGTAAAATATTATTGTAAAATTATAAAAATTATGATATTTTATAAGAAGAATGAGGAATAATAATTATGTATTATTATATTAATTACAAAAAATATAATTTGGAGTTAATATAAATATAAAGGAGGATTTATATGGCAAAGTATAAAGTTGGAGATGAGTTATTAATAATTAATGATCCAAATGCTGAAAATGAAAAATTAAAATCTTTAACTAAGTTAACACTAGATGGTGATTATGCTCAAATTTCTTGGGGGCTAAAAATAGTAAAGGTTGAATATGATAAGCCATATGTTACATTAACATATACAAATGTTGATGGAGAATTAAATAAAGTTTTTGCTGAATGTAGAGATATTGAAAACTTTGATCAACAAAAAGTTTTAGAAAAGGCATTATTAAAGGCATTCCAAAATGAAATAATAAAAATATCAGTTGTTAAAAATTCTGCTATTAAAAAATAAAATATATAGTTTTAAAATATCAATTTCTTTTATGAAGAAATTGATATTTTTTTATCAAAAAAATATAAAAATATTGATTTAATGAGAAAATATGTTATATTATAAATAAATAGTACAAGGTATTATGGAAAATGGAATAAAAGTTTATTTATGTATAAAAATAATATATAATAGACTCGTGATTTCGTTTACAAATAAAGTGGGGGTATGGGTTATGAGTAAATGTCCATTTTGGTCAAGTAAGAGAGAGAAGATAAGTTGTAGTAATGAATGTCCGATGAGTCCAGTTAAAAATAATAATGAAATTTGCCCTTTTGTTGAACATTTAGTAGGAGATAAGGTTATTTTTAAAGAGATTATTGATGATGACTTTATGTATTCAGAAGATAAGAGTTTGGAGTATATAATTCCAACATATGTAGGGTATAAGGATGAGTAAGTATAATAGTCACTGAAGCAAGGCGTCAGTGACTATTAAATTTTTTAGTGTTTTTTTTCCATTAAAAGTTCTTGTTTTAATTTCCAAAGCTTTGGTGAAAGATCCACATAATAAGTATGAGGATTTTCAAATCTTAAAACTTCAGGCCATAATTTAGAGATTTCTTGTTTAGAAAACTCCTTAATTTCTAATACTGAAGGTGAAAAATAAATTTGTTCACCTTTTTCGAAAATTTTAACTAATAATTCTTTTGTATAAAAATTATTTATTTTTTTTCTTTTCCATGTATGAATTGGATGGAAGATTTCAAGTTCAGATTTTTCATCTATTTGTTCATCATTTAAGGAAATAACATCAGCTATTGCGATATCAGTATTCCTATCAAATAATCTATATATTTTTTTGAAACCAGGATTAGTAATTTTTTCGCTATTTTCACTAATTTTAATTTTTGGAATTATTGTAGAGTCTTTTTCAACAGCTACAAGTTTATAAACACCACCAAATACAGGTTCAGATTTTGCAGTTATTAGTCTTTCACCAACACCAAATGCATCAATGCAAGCTCCTTGTGATAAGACATCTCTTATTATATGTTCATCTAAAGAGTTAGATACAATTATTTTACAGTCGCTATAACCAGCTTCATCAAGTATTTTTCTACATTTTTTAGTTAAATATGTTATATCTCCAGAATCAATTCTTATTCCTTTTGGTCTCTTACCTAGTGGTTTTAGAACTTTATCAAAAACTTTAATAGCGTTAGGCAAACCAGATTTAAGAACATTGTAAGTATCGATTAATAAAGAGCAATTGTCAGGATATGCTTGAGCCCAAGCTTCAAAAGCTTCATATTCAGTATCAAATAGTTGTACCCAACTATGAGCCATAGTCCCAACAGCAGGAACGTTAAAATATTTGTCTGCAATTGTACAAGCAGTAGAGTCACAACCACCTATTATAGAGGCTCTTGCACCATATATGGCACCATCATAACCTTGAGCACGTCTTGAACCAAATTCCATAACAGTTTTTCCATTAGCAGCTCTACAAATCCTATTTGCTTTAGTAGCTATTAATGTTTGGTGATTTATAGTTAAAAGTATCATTGTTTCAACAAATTGAGCTTGAACAACAGGCCCTCTAACTGTTACTAAAGGTTGATTTGGAAAAACAGGATTTCCTTCAGGAATAGCCCAAACATCACATTCAAACTTAAAGTTTCTTAAGTAATCTAAAAACTCTTTTGAAAAAATATTTTTTTCTTCTAAGTATTTAATATCACTTTTAGTAAATGATAAATTATTTAAATATTGAATAAGTTGATCAACTCCAGCCATGATACAGTATCCACCGCCATCAGGTACTCTTCTGAAGTACATATCAAAGTATGCTATTCTATCTTCTACTCCTTTATTAAAATATCCATTAGCCATTGTTAATTCATAAAAATCTACAAGCATTGTAAGATTTCTTTCGTTAGTAACGTCAAATCTCATTAAATTTTCCATTTTTATCTCCTTTATTGAAAAATACCTAAAGATATTGTACATCTATATATAAATTATTACAATATAGTTATTTATATTATAATTAAGTCAATAATTAAAGTATATTATATTTAAGGAGTATGTATGAAAGTAGCATTAGATAATTACCAAATCAAAGCAATTAATATTAAAGGTAAAAATACATTAGTAGTAGCTGCTCCAGGAAGTGGTAAAACAACAGTTATAATAAATAGAGTTAATCACCTTATTGAAGAAAGAAAAATTAAAGTTGGAAATATTATTGTTATAACATTCACTAGAGCAGCTGCTGAGAATATGAAATCAAGATATAAAAATATTTTTAAAAAAGATATAGCGCCTTTTTTTGGAACTTTCCATGGATTGTTTTATAAGATTTTACTTAGAGAAGGTTTTGATATAAAAATAATAGATGGTGGTAAGGGACATGGAATAGTAAAAAGTGTATTAGGAAAATATTTTGATGATGTAAATGATGATAAGGTTAGAGATGTTTTAAATAACATATCATTATTTAAAACATCATTAGGAGAATTAGAGGAATTTTCACCATCAATATCTATGGAAATTTTTAAGGAATGTTATGAGCAATATGAAAAGCATAAAGAAAAAGAAAAGCTTTGGGATTTTGATGATTTATCTGTAAGAGTATTATATCTATTTAAGAATAACTCTAATATATTAAATAAATATAGAAAATTATTTAAATATGTTTTAGTTGATGAATTTCAAGACTGTGACGACTTGCAAATAGCATTTTTAAAAATGATAAATGATGGAAATGAGTTGTTTGCTGTAGGAGATGAAGATCAATGTATATATTCATTTAGAGGGTCTAAGCCAGAATATATGGTAGAGTTTGATAAATCTTTTATTAATGGTCAAAAAGTATATTTGTCAACAAATTATAGAAGTAAAAAGAATATAATTAATATGTCTAAAAAGTTAATTTCTAATAATTTAGGTAGAAATAATAAAGAGATATTATCATTTGAGTCTGAAAAGGGAATTATAAGATTCATGAAACCCTATAATGAATTTTTGCAAGGTGAAGAAATTGCAAATATTATTAAATCCTTTATTGGTGAAGATTATAGTAATAATGCTATACTGTATAGAACTAATATGGAAGCAAGAAGTTTAATAGATACTTTTACAAGAAGAAAAATACCTTTTGTTTTACTAGATAAAGGATATAATTTTTTTGAGCATTTTATATGTAAAGACATAATAAACTATTTAATGCTATCAGTAGATCCATATAATAGAGAGGCTTTTAACTTTATAATAAATAAGCCATTTAGGTATATTAGTAAAAGTAATTTAAGTTATGTAGGAAATTATAAAGAGTATAAGAATGTATTTGATATTCTTATAGATAAAAGTGATACTGCGCCATTTCAAGCAAAAAAATTAGATGATTTAAAGAAGGATATTGCATATCTTAATAAGATTTCCTTAGGAAGTGCAGTACAATATATAATATCTTCTTTGGGGTATATTGATTATCTGAGAGAATATGCAAGTAAATTTAATCAGAATTTTAGTGACTTAGAAGATGTGTTAGAGGAGTTTAAAGGAGCCATAGAAGGGTTTAGAAATATATCAGAGTTTTTAACACATGTAGATAATGTTAAAGAAGAGATAGAGAAAAGTAAAGTGGTTCAAGATGGTGTAATTCTCAGTACTATACACGGTGTAAAGGGAATGGAATTTAAAAATGTATTTATTATTAATTGCGTAGAAGAAACAATTCCGCATAAATCATCAATAGAGGATAATTTAGAAGAGGAAAGAAGACTTTTCTATGTTGCAATTACAAGAGCTATTAGGAATCTTTATGTATTTTCACCTAAAACTATTAGAGGTAAGTTTAGTGATATATCTAGATTTGTTTTAGAAAGTGGATTAGAAGAAGAGAGTAATTCGGTGGATTATGGAATTAAAAATGGTGATGCTTTATATCACAGGCAGTATGGTGATGCAAAAGTAAAGTTAATAGAGGGAGATAAAATAACATTAGAGTTTAAAGATGATATAGATAGAAGTTTTTCTTTAAGGGTATTAATGGAGAATAACTTAATAATATTAATTAAGTAATATTAATTAATATTCTGCAAAAGGGTAATAATAAGTATATAAAATCTTTTGCAAAAGGTGGATTCGTTATGTGTAAGTATAGAAAATATATAAAGTTAATTTTATTTGTAATTATTACTACTATAAGCTTAAATAGTTTTACAGAGACAACATTAGCTTATTCACCAGAGGAAGGGAAAAAGTTAGAGATATTTATTGAAAAGAATGATGATTTAATTAGTGCGGATGAAAAGGAGAATTTAAATCAAATAATTTCAAAATTAAATAAATATATGGTGTTGTCTCAAGAAGAAAGAGAGTATATTCAAGAATGTGAGTTAAATGTAATAAGAAAAAAATTAGGAGATGCACAATTTGAGGAGTATAAAAAGCTTATAGAAAAAAGAGCATCAGGAGCAGAGTTTCAACAACCAGAAAGATTTAGATTGTATGAGTTGGAAAAAATGTTAAGATAAATAAAAAGAGATACATTATCAAATTAATTGAATAAAAAGCATGCATAATATATAATTAATATAAATAGGCTTATATTTTTTAATATAAGCCTGTAAATTTTTTTAGGAGAAGTTTTTATTTATGACAAATTTTAATATAGAAGCAAACCATATTAAAGATGAATTAATAGAAATAAGAAGGACTTTGCATCAATATCCAGAGCTAGGATTCGAAGAAACTAATACATCTAAATTTATAAAAGATTTTTTAAGAAAAGAAGGAATCCAGTTTAAAGAATTCGCTGGGACTGGTGTATGTGGAATAATAGAAGGAACTAAAGCCGGGGAAAATAAGAAAGTAATAGGCTTAAGGGCAGATATTGATGGATTACCAATGCAGGATAAAAAGTCTTGTAGTTATGCATCAAAGGTTAGTGGGAAAATGCATGCATGTGGACATGATGGACATACTACAATTTTATTAGGTGTAGCAAAGTTATTAAATAAAAATAAGGATAAATTCAATGGAACTATAAAGTTAATATTTGAACCAGCAGAGGAAACTACTGGTGGAGCAAAGGTAATGATAGAGGAAGGAGTTTTAACAAACCCCACTGTAGATGTTATGTGTGGATTACATGTTGAAGAAACATTAGATGCAGGGATGATAATGGTTAGAAGAGGAACAGTAAATGCAGCATCTAATCCTTTTAAGATTACAATAAAGGGTTCTGGGGGTCATGGAGCTTATCCTGATACAGCTGTTGATCCAATAGTTATGGCAAGTCATGTTGTTACTTCACTGCAAAGTATAGTTAGTAGAGAGATAAAGCCTGTTAATCCAGCAGTTGTAACAATTGGTAGCATACATGGTGGAACAGCACAAAATATAATACCTAATGAAGTAAAGTTAGGTGGAATAATAAGGACTATGACAAATGAAGATAGAGAATTTGCTAAATTAAGATTAAAGGAAATTGTCAATGGGGTATGTACAACTTTTAGGGGGATTGCAGAAATTGAAATAGAGGAATCATATCCTTGTTTATATAATGATGATGATATGGTGAAAATATTAGAGGATTCAGCTAAGAATATTATAGGAGCTGAAAATGTTAAAGTACAAAAGAACCCTAAATTAGGAGTAGAAAGTTTTGCTTACTTTGCAAATAAAGTACCATCAGTATTTTATTTCTTAGGAATTAGGAATGAAGAAAAAGGAATAATACATCCAGCACATAATAGTTTATTTGACATAGATGAAGATGCATTACCTATTGGAGTAGCAATTCAATGTGAAGTTGCCATGAATTATTTGACAACTTAGAAAAATAATATTAATCTAATAGAATGGAAATTTATATAATAAAAACGAATTTACAACTCTAATCGAATTAGAGAAGAGTTGTTTCATAAATGAATCTCCAAATCTTTGATTTGGCAAGATGAATTTACAACTCTGATTGAACAAAGAAGAGTTGTTTCATATACATAATATAGGAGTTGATTTTTTGAAAATTGAAATAGGAACAAATGAGGCAGGACAAAGACTAGATAAGTTTTTGAGAAAATATTTAAAAGATGTACCTTTAAGTGCCATATTCAAAGCGTTAAGAAAAGGTGATATAAGGGTAAATGGAGTAAAGAAAAAAGAAAATTATTCTCTAGAATTAGGGGATGTTATTGAAATAAGATATATTCAGAGTAAACAAGAGAAGAAAGAAGATTCATTTATAAAAGTAAATTATAGTGGACTTATGGTTACATATGAAGATGACAATATAGTAATTGTTGAAAAATGGCCTGGTGTTTTAGTTCATCCAGATCAAAAGGGTGCACAGGCATCACTTACTGATTATGTACTATCATATCTACATGGAAAAGGGGATTATTTACCAGAGAAAGAAAAGACATTTACACCAGCTCCATGTAATAGATTGGATAGAAATACATCAGGTGTTGTTATATTCGGAAAAAATTTCGAGTCATTAAGAACAATGAATGAGATGATAAGAGAAGGTAAGGTAAAGAAATATTACAATGCTTTAGTAAAAGGAAAAATAAAAGATGGAATATACAGAGGTTATATTTCAAAAAATGAAAATGAAAATATATCAAAAGTATATGATGAAAAGAAGCCTAATACAAAAGAAATTTCTATGGAAGTAAAAACAGTTCAAACTAATGGAGCATATTCATTACTTGAAATTGATTTGATTACAGGTAGAAGTCATCAAATTAGAGCCCATTTAAGTCATTTAGGAAATCCAATAATAGGTGATTTTAAATATGGAGATAGAAAGTTAAATTCATTCTTTGATAATAAGTTTGGATTAAATTATCAGTTCCTTTACGCATATAAGCTTATATTTAAGGGAGCAGATGGAAAGTTAGAATATTTGAAAAATAAGACAATAGCAGAATCACTTCCACCGATGTTTAAGAAGATAAAGAAGGATGTATTTAAATTTACTATATAAGAACGTATAAAGGGGAAAGTTATGGAAGAGAAGTCAGTGGGTCGTAGTTTTCTTATACTGTCTGTGGCAGGAATACTTGTTAAAATATTGTCAGCTGCATATATACCGTTATTAAATGCTATTATAGGGCAAGATGGAATTGGAATATATAATGCAAGTTATTCATATTTTGTTTTTATATTAGCTATTACAAGCTTAGGTGCACAACCAGCAGTTGCAAAGGTTGTATCAGAATTAAGAGCTCAAGGGCATCATGAAGATGCTCTAAGAGCTATGAAAGTTGCAAGAACATATTTAGCTATAATAGGTGCTATTATTACAATAGCTTTTATGGCTTTAGCTGAGGTTATAGCTTCAGGTACAGAGTGGTCAGAAGCAGCTTTATCATTAAGGTTTTTAGCTCCTACAGTATTTTTTAGCTGTATATTAGCAACATATAGGGGGTATATGCAAGGTACAGAAGATATGAAAACATTAGCGATATCTCAAGTGCTTGAGCAAATAGTTAATATAGTATTAAGTTTAATATTTGCATATGTATTTATTCAAATTAGCATTGAATGGGGCAGTGCAGGAGGAACAGTAGGAACTACAATAGGAGCAATTGCAGCCTTAATATTCATATTATTAATGTATGATAAACTTGACTATGAAGGCAAGGCTGAAATAGAAGATAAATCTGAAAAGCAAATAAGCAATAAAAAAATATTAAGGAAGCTTCTATTTTATGGTGTGCCAATAATAATGGTGGCTGGATTGCAAAATGCTGGAGGTCTAGTTGATGCTATAAATGTAAGATCTAGATTACTTGAAGCAGGTTTTTCAAATGCAGAATCAAGAAGGTTATATGGTGTATTGGGATATTATAATACATTATTGAATGTGCCTTTTGCACTAGTTACTGCATTGAGTGCTGCGGTATTTCCTAAGATAATACAAGCATATATACAAAAGAATAGAAAAGAATTAAAATCTCAAATGGCATATAGTTTTAAAATAACTTATTTAATAACTATACCAGCAGCAGTAGGGTTATCAATGCTAAGTAAAGATATATACATAATGCTATTTGATACAACAGATGGGTATGAATTGTTAAAGTATGGTTCGGTAGTATTAATATTTATGTCTATATCTGCAATTCAAAATATTATATTACAAGGTATTAATAAAGTATACTTAGTACTAAGCACAGCTTTATTAGGGATAATTATAAAGTTTGTTATTAATTATTTCTTAGTTGCTATTAAGGATATAAACATATTAGGGGCGATTTTTGCGAGCTTCTTTGCATTTTTACTTCCTGTTATTATAAATCATAACAGGCTAAGAAGAATATTTAAAATGAAAATTCCTATATTTAAATTAGCAATTATTCCTACTATATCTTCAGCACTTATGGCTTTGGGGATTTATGTTTGTAGAGTTCCAATTGATAGAATTATAAATATAATTGGAAGTGGAAGAATTATAACTTGTTTTGTTATATTAATTCTTATGGGAATTGGTGGAATTATATATTTATGTGCTTTAATTTTCCTTGGAGGTATAAATAAAAAAGATTTAGATATGATTTCACCTAGGATATTTACACTATTACCAAGATTATTAAGAAAAAATATGTAAAATATAATTATTAAAAAGCTCATTACCTATATTAGGATAATGAGCTTTTTTGTTAGAAATATTAGTCTTCATCTAATCCAAATCTGCTTAGGTATGCAAAAATAGCAAATGTTAAAGTTATTACAATTATATTCTTACTTAAAAATAAACCATCTAATAATCTAGTGGTAAATAATTTCAACATTAAATAAACTAATATTCCTGTAAGAGAGAAGATTACTATATTAAATATGGATAAATTTAATTCTATATGCTTCTTTACTTCATGTAGGTTTATTATTAATCCTAGACAAGAAGTAATGAATATTGTTATTACGTAAGAAAAAATATTTATACTAGGTATTCTAGTGAATAAGTAAAGGCAGAATATTTCAGTAAGAGAAATGATTATAGAGTTTCTTAAAATAATACTTTGCCTATTTAATCCATTTAAAATTCCAAACATTGTATTAGCTACAAAGAAAATAGGTGCAGATAAAGAAGAAAGCCTAATATATAAACCTAGATCATCTCTTTGGAAAAACATTTGCCCTAATGAATCAGGAACAAGTTGGCAAATAATAGTAGTAGCCATACCTAATAAAAATGCAACTTTTAAAATAGTCTTAATTCTTTGTGAAGCACTATAATATTCTCCAGAGCTTATACTTTGTGATAAATCTGGTACAAGTAATGTGTTTATTGAATTAACAACTATAAGCGGGAATGTTACTATAGTCAAAGCCATTCCATTAAATCTACCAATAAGATTTAATGCTGAACTATAATCAAGACCAGAAGCCACTAATTGTCTTGGGACGATTAATGTTGAAATAGTTGCAAATGTATTTCCTAAAAATCCGTTTAAACATAGGGGTAAATAAATTATCAATACGTTAAAAATAAGTTGAGCCCTGCTTTCTGGAATTTCGTTACTAGTAGGCATTCTTTTTTTTGTATATTTATAGTAACAAAATAGTAATATTAAACTTTGTAGTTCTCCTAATGCTAAAGATACATAAGCAAGTGTGATTAAAGATGATAATGATTGAGCTTTAAAAACATATATTAATAAAGCGATAGTTATTATTCTCATGGCTTTTTCGGATACATCAACAATTGCAGGAACAACAATTTTGGATGTTCCATAAAAGAAGCCTTTTAATATATTAGAAAGTGCAATAAATACCATTGCAGGACAGGTAACTTTAATGGCATTTAATGTTCTTATATCTTTTATACCATATTTACTTATGTATGGAGCGAGAAAAAAAACTAAAATGCCTATGACAATAGACCAAATTATGTTAAAGAAAGCAACTGAACGAATAGTTTTAAATAGATTATTATATTCCCCCTTTGATTGATATATTGCAGAGCGTTGAGATATAGCAGCTATAATACCTGCAGTCATTAAGCAAATAAATAGGTTGTATACAGGCATTACTAAACCATAAAGAGCAACTCCTTCAGGTCCAGCTAAATTATTTAAATACATAGAAAAAATGAATCCTAGTATTCCAGTTGTTATATTAGCCACAGTAAGAAAAAATGAATTTTTAAAAAATATATCCTTCTCCAAAGTTAATTAGCCCCCTTAAGTAAAGTTTGTAAGTCTACTTTTAAAATTAAATTTTTAGTTAAAAGCTTGTAGTTAATTACATTAATACTTATTCGGTAAAATTAGATAATATGATATTAAGTATTTATTATTTAATTATTAAGTAATATTTTGTTAGTGAGAAAATATAAATAAAAATATAAAGGGGGAAGGAGTAATGTGGAGATTTTTTAGGTTTTTAATATTTTCAATAATAATTGTTAGTTTATCATTTGGGATTTATAAATTTAGTAATAGATATGATTTAAAGCTTATATATGAGAATGTTGATTGGTCTATAAATACAAAAGGTTTAGGAGGAGCAGTTTCTTTTGATTTTGATAAAGAAAATAATTTATATATAGCATTTAAAAATACTATTAAGATGATTAATAAAGATAATAAAGAGGAAATTTTAGTATATGACAAGTCTTTAAATATATATGATATAGCTTGTTATAATAATAATATTATAATTGCAAGTGACAATAGAGTACTATTGTATGATGTAAATAAGGAAAAATATACAGAATTAATTGAAAATTTACCTAATAATGGATTGAATTGCGAAACAAATATTGTTTTGAATGGAGATTATTTGTATATAAGTATAGGCTCTAATACTAATTCTGGAGTTGTTGATGAAAATAATAAAAATGAGGATAAGGCGTCTTTTGAATGGGAGGCAACTGGCATAGGATACAATAATAATTATGCTTTTGTTCCATTTGGAGAAAAGGTTATAGAAGGTCAGAAAATTAAGGAAAATGTTTTAAGTAACGCAAGTATTTTAAGATATGATTTAAACAGTAATGAATTTATAACATATGCTACAGGAATTAGGAATGTTGAAGGATTAGCGATAAATAGTCTAGGGAAACTAACAGCTATAGTTGGAGGTATGGAAGATAGTGGATTAAGGGCTGTTAAAGATGATGCTGATTATATATATGATATAAAGGAAAAAGCTTGGTATGGTTGGCCAGATTTTAGTGGAGGAGATCCAATTACTTCTCCAAGATTTTCAGATGGAACTAATAAACTTTCTTTTGTTATAGCTAACCATCCAACTGAAGTTACTTTAGGTCCTAGATATCAGCATGATAAAGTAGCAGCCTTAAAAGGATTAACTATTGATTATGAAGGAAAATGTTTCCCTAAAGATACTGTAATATTTGCAGATAATGTAGATAACTATATATATGTTTTAACTGAAAATGATAGATCTAAAGCAATAGTAGCATTAGATAAAGAATGTTATATAGAGAAAATAAAGTACAATGATGCGAATATATACATATTAGATAGTAAGGGTGGGTGCTTGTATAAGATAGGTGGGCAGATAAATACAACTATATTTAATTTGCCGAATGTAATTTGGATATTTATTATAATTTTTTCAATGGCAATAATAATAGCTCTAATGTATAAGAGTAAAATCAAAAAAAGTAAACAATGATATTAAAAAATATTTTGAAAGTTATTTTCAAAATATTTTTTTGCATTAATATGACTAAATGAGGTAATATACATGGGGAAGAGTAAATACTATAAGACTTGAATACATAATAAAAAATATGATTTAATTTTAAATAAGTTACATAATTATATAAATATAATAGTAAAATTTATAAAGAATTAAAATTTTTTTATTTTAGGGAGTGGTATTTATGGGAAAAACAATTATATTAAACTTAAGCGATATAAAATTAACTGGAGACATATTAGATGTTGGGGAAAGCTATGGAGTAATATACAATATTTCAAAAGATGCCATAGATGAAGTTTCTGTAGATTTATTAGAAGGTTCAATTGATGAAAAAGCTACTAATGGAGGCTATGACACGTGTACAGTGTTTTTTTATTTAAGTAGCATATGGAGAGAGTCTAGTAAAGTTAATTTAATTAGAGAAGCGAGTAAGTTAGTTAAAGTTGGAGGAGAAATATATATATGGGACATAAATAAAGAAATTGGAGAAGTATCAAATAATAAAGTTATGGCAGTATTACCATCAGGTAAAACAAAAGAGTTTGAGTTTAAAAATTTAAACCCAATCTCTAAATCAAATATAGATGATACAAAAAGAATGTTGAGTGATATATATGATATAAAAGAAGAAAAAGTTTGGGAAGATATTTTTTTTGTAAAAGGTGAAAAAATAAAGTGAATAGACGAAGGGAAGAAAAAATGAAGGTATTATTAACAGCTATAAATTCAAAATTTGTTCATAGCAATTTAGCAGTTAGGTATTTAAAGGCATTTACGGAGGATATGAATTACGAATGTCAAATAAGAGAATTTTCAATAAATGATAGAGATGAAAAAATATTAGAAGAAATAATTAAAGAAAAGGCAGATGTAGTAGCATTTTCAACATATATTTGGAATATAGAAGTAGTTAAAAGATTATCGAATTTAATAAAGCTAATAGATGAAAATATAAAAATTGTTTATGGTGGTCCTGAAGTATCTTATGATAGTTTAAATATATTAAAAGAACTTTCAGGAGATTATGTAATTCAAGGAGAGGGAGAAAAAACTTATAGGGAGTTTGTAGAATATTTACTAGGAGAAAGAAGTATAACAGATATAAGAGGGTTATATTTTAAAGAAAATTATGAAGTTATTAGTAATGGTAATAGACCACTAATGAATATGGATGAAATAGTATTTCCCTATAAGGAAGATGAAAATTTAGATAATAAAATAGTTTATTATGAAGCATCTAGAGGGTGTCCTTTTAATTGTAAGTATTGTCTTTCTTCTACTACACATGGTGTAAGATTTTTAAATATAGAAAGAGTAAAAAAAGAATTACAATATTTTATAGAGAAAAAAGTTAGATTAGTTAAGTTTGTTGATAGAACATTTAATTGTAATTTTAAATTTTCTATGGCCATATGGGAGTTTTTAATCAATGCAGATACTAATACACAATTCCACTTTGAAATTTCTGCGGATATATTAAAACCACAAGAGTTAGAGTTGTTAAGAAAGGCTCCTAAAGATAGATTTCAATTTGAGGTAGGGGTACAAACAACTAATGATGAAGTGTTAAATAAGATAAACAGATTCGTTAATTTTAGTGATATAAAAGAAAAGGTAGTTGAATTACTGGAGATTAAAAATATTAAGCAACATTTAGACTTAATTGCAGGATTACCAGGAGAAGATATAATATCATTTAAAAAATCATTTAATGATGTCTATAGTATAGAACCAGAGGAAATTCAATTAGGATTTTTAAAGTTGCTTAGAGGATCTTCTATGAGAGAAGAGGCTGAAGAGTATGGAATGAAGTATTCACCATATCCTCCATATGAAATATTACAAACTAAAGATATATCCTATGATGAGCTTTTAATATTAAAAAAGGTAGAAAGTATGGTTGATAAATATTATAACTCTCAAAAATTTAACAACATAATAAAATTTTTAATAAATAGTTTTGAAACACCTTACGATTTTTATCTAGAGTTAGGAAATTATTTTGATAAAAAAGGATACTTTGATAGAAATATAGGAAATAGTGAGTATTATAGAGTATTTTTAGATTTTAATATGGATATAACAAAGTTAGATAGTGAAATATTACGAGACATAATAAAATATGATTATTTACTATTTAATAAAAGGAGGGGAATGCCTGAGTTTTTAGGAAAAGGATTAGAAAAGGGTGTTGAAAATGAAATTAAAGATATTCTTAGAGAAGAGTATTCCTTTAAAGATTATTATATTGAAAGTTTTAGTATAGATATAGATGAATTTATAAAAAATAATCTTATAAAGAAAGAAAAAGTATATTTCTTATGTTCATATGAAGGTGAAATGATCGATATAACTGAAAGATTAAAGAATAATTAACATTATAAAAATAAGTGAATTTTTAGTAAATAGATAATTATTTTAATATTAAAGTATTGTTTAGGAAATGTTAATAAAAAAAGTTGAAAAAATGTGAAAACAGTGTATAATTAAGAAAGAGATAAAAAGTAATTAATACTATATAAAGTATTAATATTTATATTATCCAGCTTGTATATAGTAAAGGTGGTGAGACTTTGGCATTAGAAGCAATTAATGAGATAAAGGAAGCTGAGAAAAAAGCTGAAACAATAATTTCAGATGCTAAGCAAAATGCAAAAGAAATTATTAGCAATGCGACTAAAGAAGCTGATATCAAATATGATGAAATAGTAAGTGAGGCTAAAACAAAGGCTAATAACTTATTAAATGCTGCTTTAGAAGAAGGAAATAGCAATGCAGAACCTATCTTAAAGATGGGAGATAAAGAGATAGAGTCTATAAGTAATATAGCTCAAGATTTAAAAGATAATGCTATTAATATAGTTGTTGAGAGGATAGTGAAGATTCATGGCAATAGTTAAGATGAACAAATTCACTTTGCTTACTTTTGAATCTAAAAAAGAACAACTTCTTCGTAGTCTACAAGGTTTCTCAAAAGTAGAGTTTATAAATTTGCAGGATGAAAACTTGTTAGAGAACAATGAAGAATTACAATCCCTTAATAAGGATGAAGTAGATTCAAATATTGCAAAGTATGAAGAAGATTTATCAAAGGCTAAAAGTACTCTAGACTTTTTAATTCACTATATGCCTAAAAAGTCAGGATTAAAAGCATTAGAGGATGACAAGGAAAACTTAACTATTGATGAGTTAGAAAAAGCAGTTGAAAATATTAACTGGAATGAGATTTATGCTAAAGTTAAGGAAAAGGAAGAGGAGCTCAATGGCATAGAAAGCAAGATTACTAAGCTAGAAGGTGAAATTGAAGTTTTAACTCCATGGCAAGCCTTAGATATTTCTTTTGAAGCTCTAAATGAGCTAAATATGGTATCGACTTTCGTTGGAAGTATTTCAAAGCAATATGAAGAACAACTTAATGAGAGTTTATATTCTGAATATGTTGAAATTATATCAAGAGGTAATAATGATATAAACATAGTAGTAGTGTCTTTAAGTGAAAGACATGACGAAGTATTAAATATTTTAAGAGGATTTGGATTTAGTTCCTTTAAATCAGAGTTTAGTGAAACACCACAAGTGGTTATAACAAATCATGCTCATGAAATAGAAGAATTAAAGTCTAAAATATTTTTTGTAAAAGAAGAAGTAGCTTCTTTTGAAGAAGAATACAAAAAAATGAAGTTAGTTTATGATTATCTTACAAATGCTGTTTTAAGATATAAGGCTTCAAATAACTTCTTAAGAACGACTAACACTGTTGCAATTCAAGGATGGTGTGAAGTAGAAAATAATGATAAGTTACAAAATATATGTAAAGAAGTTTTAAATGATGATTATTACATATCATTTGAAGATGTAAAAGAGGATGAAGTTGAGGAGGTTCCAGTTAAATTAAGAAATGGAATACTTAATAAAACATTCGAATCTGTTACAGAAATGTATAGTTTACCAAGATATAATGAAGTTGATCCAACTCCATTACTAGTACCATTTTACTTAATATTTTTTGGAATGATGGTTGCTGACGTTGGATATGGATTAGTAATGTTAATTTCTGCATTTTGCGCAATGAAATTCTTAAAATTAAATAAGAAAAATGAAGATTTTGCTAGATTCTTCTTATTTTTAAGTATACCAACAATTGCTATAGGATTAATTTATGGATCATTCTTTGGTGATGCCGTAAAAATACCTGGACTTATAAATCCAACTGAAGATGTTAATACTCTTTTAGTGGCTTCTATAGTATTTGGTGTTATCCAAATATTATTTGGTTTATGCATAAAAGCATATTCCCTTATTAAGTCAGGAAAACCAAAGGATGCATTTTATGATGTTGGTTCATGGTTAATAACATTAATATCAATTGGTGTATTGGCAGGTTGTATAAACTTAGGATGGCCATCAATAGTTAAATATATTGCAATAGCAGCAATGATATTTGGTATGCTTGTAATAGTATTAACTGGTGGTAGAGAAGAAAAGACAAAAGGAGCTCAAATTGGTCAAGGATTATATGCTTTATATGGAATAACAGGTTACATTGGTGACTTAGTTTCATATACAAGACTTATGGCATTAGGACTATCAGGTGGATGTATTGCAGGAGCGTTAAACTTATTAATGAAGTCATTAACTGGTCCGGCAATAGTATTATTACCATTTGTGTTCGTAGCAGCTCATGTGTTTAACTTATTATTAGGTTTATTAGGAGCATATGTTCATACAGCAAGATTACAATATGTAGAATATTTCTCAAAATTCTATGAAGGTGGAGGAAAAGCATTTACTCCATTTAAAGCATCAGAAAAATATATTAATTTAAAGGAAAATTAGGAGGATTTTAAAAATGAATACATGGATACAATTTTTTATGGAAAATAACGGTGGTTTAATGTTTGCAGCTTTAGGTGTTGCATTAGCAGTTGGTTTATCAGGGATAGGTTCAGCTAAGGGTGTTGGACTAGTAGGGGAAGCAGCTTCAGGATTAGTTACAGAAGAACCAGAAAAGTTCGGTAAAGCGTTAGTATTAGAATTATTACCAGGTACACAAGGTTTATACGGTTTCGTTGTTGGTTTCGTTGCTTACACTAAGATGTCTTCAGGAATGTCTTTAGAACAAGGTTTATACTTAATAGGTGCTTGTTTACCAATCGCTTTAGCAGGTTTATTCTCAGGTATAGCTCAAGGTAGAGTTGCTGCATCAGGTATTCAAATATTAGCTAAGAGACCAGAGCACAACACTAAAGGAATCATTTTAGCAGCAATGGTTGAAACTTATGCATTATTAGGATTCGTTATATCATTCATGCTAGTAAGTATGGCAATGTAATTAATACATGCAATAATATTAGCAACTTAAAGATTGGAGATATAAATTATGTCAAATGTAAAAAATATAACTTCTAAAATCCTTAAGGATGCAGAAGCTGGAAAGGAAAATATCTTAGCTACTGCTGCTGAAGAAAAAGATAAAATTATTTCTAAAAAAGTAAGCAGTGCCAATGAAATTGCTAAAGAAATTTTAGATAAAGCTGAAGTTGAAGCAAAATCTAAAAAAGAAAGAGTAATATCTAGTGCTAAATTAAAGGTTAGAAATAACAAATTAGCAGCTAAACAAGAAATTATTAACGAAGTTTTTGAAAAAAGCATAGATAAATTAACAGAGTTATCTAAGGAAGAGTTCTTAAACTTTGTAGAAAATACAATTTTATCAATGAATTTAAGTGGTAAGCAAACATTAGTTTTAAATGAACAAGGATTAAAGTTTGTAGATTCAGCGTTTATTGAAGAATTAAACAAGAAAGTAAATGCACAAATAACTTTAAGTGAAACTCCAGGTAAATTTAAAGGTGGTTTCATATTAGAAAATAATGGCATAGAAATAAATAGCACTTATGAAGCTTTAGTAAGCTCATTAAGAGATGAGTTAGAGTTTGAAGTGGCAAAGGTGTTATTTAATTAAGGAGGGGTAGTATGGATGTAATGCAATTTACTCAAGCTCTTTCAAGAATTTGGGTATTGGAAACAAGACTCCTTGATAAGGCCAAAGTAGAAAGAATGTTAGAAGCTAATTCTGCTGATGAGGTTTTAAAAATACTTGGGGAAACTGAGTATGCAAATATAATGGGCAATGTTAAAAGAGCTACTGATTATGAAGTAATTCTAAGTACTGAACTTAAAAGAGTTTATAAATTAGTTTATGAACTATGCCCAGTAAAAGAAATCGTAGATTTAATGAGCATTAAATATAAATACCATAATATTAAGGTTTTATTAAAAGGAAAGTTCTTAAATAAAGATTTTTCAAATATGCTAATAGATTTAGGAAAAGAAGATTTAAGTGATTTAAAGAGAAAGATTGATACAGATAATTTCAGAGATTTAAAAGGAAATGTTGAAAAAGCAGTTCTAGAAGTTATAGCTGATTTTGAAGTAAATAAGGATCCTCAAAAGATTGATATTATAGTAGATAGATATATGTTTAAAGAATTAGTAGAAATAAAGAAATTTTTAAATTATAAATTTACAGACAAACTTGTAAATGCAATTATCGATGCTACAAATATTAGAACTTTACTAAGAATTAAAAAGCAAGGTAAAGGAAGAGAATTTGCTTCAGAGGTATTAGTTAGCGGTGGCTCTATAAGCAAAGATACATTAGTATCTATATTAAATGAAACACCAGAAAATATTATTTCAAAATTAAGCACAAGTGTATATTCTGATTTAATAAAAGATGGTGTTGAAGGGTACATAGCTACAAATTCAGTAAATCTTTTAGAAAAATTAAGTGATAATTACATTATGGATCTTATGAAAACTGGTAAGCTAGTAACATTTGGACCTGAAAGAATTTTATCATACATTTATGCTAAGGAAACAGAAATTAAGATAATAAGAATTATTATGGTAGGTAAGCTTAATAATATTGCTGAGGAAGTAATAAGAGAAAGGCTGCGTGATATTTATGTATAAGAAAATTGGAGTAGTTGGTGATAAAGACTCAGTTTTAGCATTCAAAGCTATAGGGATAGATGTATTTCCAGTAGTAGAAGCTGATGAGGCTAGAATTGCTGTTGATAGAATGGCTATGAATGGATACGCAGTTATTTTTATAACAGAGCAAGTTGCAGCAACAATTGAAGAAACAATTGAGCGTTACAATAAGCAAATGCTTCCTGCTGTAATATTAATTCCAAGCAATCAAGGAACGTTAAATATAGGTTCAAAGAGAATAAGCGATAGTGTGGAAAAAGCTGTTGGTGTAAATATTTTATAGGAAGGCAGGTTAGAGAGTTGAAGACCGGAAAAATAATCAAGGTTGCAGGTCCTTTAGTTGTTGCTGAAGGAATGGACGAAGCAAATATTTATGATATGGTTAAGGTTGGAGAAAAGGGTCTTATCGGAGAAATCATTGAAATGAGAGGAGATAAGGCATCTATCCAAGTTTACGAAGAAACTACAGGAATAGGGCCAGGGGATCCAGTTGTTACAACTGGAGAACCTTTAAGTATCGAACTTGGGCCAGGACTTATAGAATCAATGTTTGATGGAATACAAAGACCATTAGATGCATTTGAAAAAGTAGCTCAATCACCATTCTTAACAAAAGGTGTATCAGTTACTTCATTAAATAGAGAAAGAGTTTGGACTTTTAACCCTACAGTTAAAGTTGGGGATAAAGTTGAAGCAGGTGATGTAATAGGAACAGTTCAAGAAACAGCAGTTGTATTACACAAAATAATGGTTCCATATGGAATTGAAGGGACTGTTAAAGAAATTAAATCAGGAGACTTTACAGTTGTAGATACAGTTTGTATTGTTGAAACTGCTAAAGGAGATAGAGAAGTTCAACTTATGCAAAAATGGCCTGCTAGAAAAGGTAGACCTTATGCACAAAAATTAAAACCAGAAGCACCTATGACTACAGGTCAAAGAGTTATAGATACATTCTTCCCAGTAGCTAAGGGTGGAGCTGCTGCTGTACCAGGTCCTTTCGGAGCAGGTAAAACAGTTGTTCAACATCAAATTGCAAAGTGGGGAGATGCTGAAATAGTTGTTTATGTTGGATGCGGTGAACGTGGTAACGAAATGACAGACGTTCTTAACGAGTTCCCAGAACTTAAGGATCCAAAAACTGGTGAATCATTAATGAAGAGAACAGTACTTATAGCTAATACTTCAAACATGCCAGTTGCAGCTAGAGAAGCTTGTATTTATACAGGTATAACAATAGCTGAATACTTTAGAGATATGGGATATTCAGTATCAATTATGGCTGATTCTACTTCAAGATGGGCTGAGGCATTAAGAGAGATGTCTGGTAGACTTGAGGAAATGCCAGGGGATGAAGGTTATCCAGCATACTTAGGTTCAAGACTTTCTGATTATTATGAAAGAGCTGGTAAAGTTGTTTGTTTAGGTAAAGATGGCAGACAAGGTGCTGTTACTGCAATCGGTGCGGTATCGCCTCCAGGGGGAGACCTTTCAGAACCAGTTACTCAATCAACTTTAAGAATAGTTAAAGTTTTCTGGGGATTAGATGCACAACTTGCATATAAGAGACACTTCCCAGCTATAAACTGGATTAATTCATATTCATTATATGCTGATACTGTAGATGGATATTTAAATAAAACAGTTGCTGAAGATTGGTCTACTTTAAGACAAGAAGCAATGGCTTTACTTCAAGAAGAATCAGGATTACAAGAAATCGTAAGCTTAGTTGGTATAGATGCATTATCAGAAAAAGATAGATTAAAATTAGAAGTTGCTAAGTCTATAAGAGAAGACTATTTACAACAAAATGGTTTCCATGAAATAGATACTTATACTTCATTAGATAAACAATATAAAATGTTAAAGCTTGTATTATTATTCAGAAAAGAAGCTGAAAGAGCTTTAGAAGCAGGAGTTTACCTAGATAAAATCTTAGAATTAGAAGTAAGAGATAAGATTGCAAGAAGTAAATATATCCATGAAGATGATATAGCTAAGATGGATGATATAGCTGCTGAATTAAGAGCTGACATTGATACTTTAATCAACGAAGGAGGGGTTCTTAATGCTTAAGGAGTACAGAACGGTTACAGAAGTTGTTGGTCCTTTAATGGTTGTTGAAGGAGTTAGCGGCGTTAAGTACGATGAACTAGTTGAAGTTGAAATACAAACTGGTGAATTAAGAAGAGGTAAGGTTCTTGAAGTTAATGGATCTAAGGCAATGGTTCAATTATTTGAAGGCTCTTCAGGAATTAACTTAAAAGGAACTAAGGCTAGATTTTTAGGAAAGCCACTTCAATTAGGCGTATCAGAAGATATGCTAGGAAGAGTATTTGATGGAATGGGTCATCCAATTGATAAAGGGCCAAAGATAATACCAGAAAAGCAATTAGATATTAACGGTGAGGCAATTAACCCAGTATCAAGAAATTTCCCATCAGAATTCATTCAAACAGGTATATCTGCAATTGATGGATTAAATACACTTGTTAGAGGACAAAAATTACCAGTTTTCTCTGGGTCAGGTCTTCCACATGCTCAATTAGCTGCACAAATAGCAAGACAAGCGACTGTTTTAAATTCAGATGCTAACTTTGCTGTTGTATTTGCTGCTATAGGTATTACTTTCGAAGAATCTCAATTCTTTGTTGATGAATTTAAGAAGACTGGAGCTATAGATAATGCTGTATTATTTATGAACCTTGCTTCTGACCCAGCTATTGAAAGAATAGCTACACCAAGAATGGCATTAACTGCTGCTGAATTCTTAGCATATGAAAAAGATATGCACGTTCTTGTTATTATGACTGATATTACTAACTATGCTGAAGCTTTAAGAGAAGTTTCTGCAGCTAGAAAGGAAGTTCCAGGTAGAAGAGGTTACCCAGGATACCTATATACTGACCTTTCTACATTATATGAAAGAGCAGGTAGAATTAACGGAAGAGGTGGATCTATCACTCAAATTCCAATATTAACAATGCCTGAAGATGATAAAACTCACCCAATTCCAGACTTAACTGGATATATTACAGAAGGACAAATAATTCTTTCAAGAGAATTATATAAGAAGGGAATTATGCCTCCAATAGATGTTTTACCATCACTTTCAAGACTTAAGGATAAGGGTATCGGTAAAGGAAAGACTAGAGAAGACCATGCTGATACAATGAATCAATTATTCTCAGCTTATGCTCAAGGTAAGCAAGCTAAAGAATTATCAGCAATCTTAGGTGAATCTGCATTATCAGAAACGGATAAGAAGTTTGCTAAATTTGCAGAAGCCTTCGAAGAGCAATATGTTTCTCAAGGCTTTGAAACAAATAGATCAATAGAAGAAACTTTAAATTTAGGTTGGAAATTACTTAAGATTCTTCCTAAGACTGAACTTAAGAGAATCAGAGATGAATATCTTGAAAAGTATATGCCAAAGGGAGATGAAGAGTAGAATATGGCAAAGCTAAATGTCAATCCTACTAGAATGGAGCTATCTAAGCTGAAGAAGAGATTAACTACTGCAGCAAGAGGACATAAGCTTCTTAAAGATAAGCAAGATGAATTAATGAGACAATTCATTAATCTTGTTAAATACAATAATGAGCTTAGAAAATCAGTTGAAGCTGAACTAGAAGGCTCGTTTAAAGATTTCGTTATGGCAAGTGCTGTAATGAGCTCAGAATTCTTAGAAGAAGCAGTTGCTTATCCAAAAGATAGTGTATCTGTTGAGGTAGGAACAAAAAACATAATGAGTGTTAATGTTCCACAAATGAAATTCCACAGACAATTACAAGATAGTGAAGGAAGCATTTACCCATATGGATTTGCTAATACATCTTCTGAATTAGATGATGCTATAGGAAAGTTAGAATCAATACTTCCTAAGCTACTTGAACTAGCTGAGGTTGAAAAATCAACACAGTTAATGGCTGATGAAATTGAAAAAACAAGAAGAAGAGTTAATGCCCTTGAGTACATGACAATTCCTCAATTAGAAGAAACAATTAAGTTTATTAGAATGAAACTTGATGAAAATGAAAGAGGAGCTTTAACTAGATTAATGAAGGTTAAAGATATCATTAATGCAAGAGCAGAGTAGATCTTTACATTATCACAATAGGGAGTTGCTTTATTGCAACTCCCTTAAATTTTATTTAATATTATATATTTGATAATAAAGTAAATTAATAGTATAATGCTAATTATAATACATGATATTACACATTATGATAAATTTTAAGGAGAATCTTAATGAAATATTTACTAGCGATAATAATAGCTTTTTCTACAGTATTTATTTTGACACCACTACTTATGAAATTAGCGTTTAAATATAATTTTACTGATAAACCCACCGAGAGAAAAAAACATAAAGGTGAAACTCCACTTTGTGGTGGAATTGCTATGTTTATTGGTTTTTTTATAGCTTATTTTATTACTTTTTATAATTATAACTTTGATGAAAAATATGGAATATTTATAGGAGCATTATTAATATTAATAATAGGAGTAGTAGATGATTACTATAAGAGTATTGGTAAAGAATTTGGAATTACTCCTAGATTAATAATTCAACTTTTAGCAGCAGTAATTGTATTTAAGTCTGGGATTTCCTTTGAAGGATTTACAAACCCATTTACGGATGAATATATAACTTTATCCCCTATAGTTCAATTTGTACTTACAATAACGTGGATTTTTGGTGTTACAACTGTTATAAATTGGTCAGATGGAATGGATGGTTTAGCAGGAGGGTTATCATTTATTTCGGCAATGACTTTTACAGCAACTGCTATAATATTAGGGCAAGCACCTTCATTGTTATTTTCGCTTATAACAGCAGGTGTTGTATTAGCATTTTTATTTTATAATAGGTATCCAGCAAAGGTGTTTATGGGTGATTCAGGAGCTAATTTTTTAGGATTCATTTTAAGTATAATTGCTTTAGATGGGGCGTTTAAAGGAGCAACTATATTGAGTTTAATGATACCAATTCTAGCTTTAGCTGTTCCAATATTCGATAATATATTTGTCATATTTAAGAGGTTTTCAGAAGGAAAACCAATATATCAAGCTGATAGAAGTCAAATTCATTATAGACTTCAAGCAAAAGGATTAAATACAAATCAAATAGTAACTTTTATAAGCATAATTAGTTTAACCTGCAGTATTATTTCTATATTGTTGTTGTTAATAAAATTTTAGATTTAAAATAATTATTTACAAATTAGGAATAATTTTTTATAATATAATAAAGTCTTATCAAGAGTGGTGGAGGGACTGGCCCGTTGAAACCCAGCAACCTGTCAATAGTGACAAGTTGCAAGTGATTAGTGATAAGTTATTAATACTAGTTTGTCACCTATCATTTGTCACTTATTACTAGTTGTACGTGGTGCTAATTCCACAGCTTTAAGCTGATAGATAAGGGTATTTTTATAGGCAGAGTTATTTTAACCTAAGGGAAATATCCTTTAGGTTTTTTTATTTTACAATAAAGAATAAGCAATAATAAGAATAAAAATTTATTAATAAGTTTTAGTTATTACTATAAAGTTATACACTAACACTAATTTAAAGGGGGCATTTCTATGAAAATTAATGAATTGTTTAATAGTAAGGAGCTAGTGTTTTCTTTTGAGGTATTTCCACCAAAAGTTACATCACCAATTAGTACTGTTTATAATACTTTAGAAGAATTAAAGGATTTAAAACCTGATTTTATTAGCGTAACTTATGGGGCTGGTGGTAGTTTAACTGATAATAGAACAATTGAACTCTCCTCAGTTATAAAAGAAAAGTATGGAGTAGAATCAGTAGCACATTTAACATGTATAGCATCTACTAAAGAAGAAATAGATATAATCTTAGATGATTTAAAATTGAAGGGAATAGAAAATATACTAGCTTTAAGGGGGGATATTCCTGTTGGACAACATCCTAAAGGAGAATTTGATTATGCTTATGAGCTTATATCTCATATAAAAAATAGGGGGGATTTTAATATCTTAGGAGCATGTTATCCAGAGGGACATGTTAAGGGGAGAGGGATTAAAGAAGATATGCTACATTTGAAGTTAAAAGAAGAAAGAGGGGCTACTCAATTTATTTCTCAATTGTTTTTTGATAATAGTTATTTTTATAATATGTTAGAGCAAAAAGAAAAATTAGGAATTAAATCGCCAATTCAAGCTGGTATTATGCCAGTAGTAAATAAGAATCAAATAGAAAGAGTGGCATCTTTATGTGGAGCCAAGATCCCTGAAAAGTTTATTAAAATAATGAATAAGTATGAATATGATAAAGGTGCTTTAAGAGAAGCGGGTATTGCATATGCAGTTGAGCAAATAGTAGATTTGGTTTCTAGTGGAGTAGATGGAATTCATTTATATACAATGAATAACCCATATGTAGCAAGGAGAATACATGAAAATATAAATACAATAATAAATTCAATTAATAATAAAAAAGTAATATAAATTTAGGAGGATAAAAATGAATAAAGTAGAAAGTTTTGAGTTAGACCATAGAAAGGTTAAAGCGCCATATATAAGAAAATGTTGTTTATTAAATGGCCCAAAAGGTGATTCTGTAACGAAGTTTGATATTAGGTTCTTACAACCTAACAAAGAAGCATTTGGAACTGCTGCCATGCATGGATTAGAGCATTTATTGGCATATGAACTTAGAAATAACTTAGAGGGGATAATCGACTTATCACCAATGGGATGTAGAACAGGTTTTTATTTAAATGTTTTTGGAGATAGAGAAGCTAGTGAGATAAAAGTTGCAATAGAAAATGCATTGAATGAAGTTTTAAAGGCTACAAAAATACCAGCAGCCAATGATATACAATGTGGGAATTACAGGGACTTATCACTTTTTGGTGCTAAAGAACATGCTAAAGAAGCGTTAAGTAAAGGATTTTCTTTAAATATTTATGGAGAGTAGTTAAAGTGTTATTTAGTATATAAAATTTAATATAATATTTATAGCGAGGTATGTATTTTTATTACATAACCTTGCTTTATTTTTGAAATAATTTTAGTACTATGAGTGGTGTATACAATGTTAAAAGAACTTCTTTAGTGAAGCTTTTAAAAAGTTTAAATTATGATGAAATAATTCAAACACATAGGTCCTTTGCTGTTAATATAAAATATATAACATAAATTGAAAAAACTTATGAAAAGAAAAAAGTGAAATAAAAATGTCTTTTAATCTATTAATAAATGATTTAATGGGGAAACTTAAGGCAAATGAGCATGAATATAAAAATCATTTAAATACTATTTGGAGTATAGCGCAAGTTACAAAGCCTAAAGAGATAAAAGAAAAGTTGCAAGAGTACATATACAATGTAAGAAGTGATTTTAAGGATATCTTACTGAATAATGCAGAGCTGACAGTAATATTAAGTAATTTATTAAATAATGCTATAGAAGCTACTAGTATGATAAAGAAAAAAGAATTAGAAGTATTTATAGAAGATAATAAATATTATATAATAGATGTGAAAAATAGAACAGAAGGATTTAAGATAGAGGATTTAAGTAATATTTTTAAAATACACTATAGTACTAAAGGTAAATGACGAGGATATGGACTATATAATGTAAAAAGCTTCGTAGATAAATATAGAGGGAAAATACAAATGTCTTTAGAGGATGATATTATACGTATTAAAATTTTATTTTTGAAATAAGAAAAACTTTATAATATATAGTGCTAACTCAAAAAGCTATATCAGATTATATTTTATGAAATCTGATATAGCTTTAAATATATTATTTTTCCTCTTTTTTCATTGGTGGAGTTGGTTCTCCCCATAATAAGAAACTATTATTAGGTGCCGCAAATGTAACTATTTCACCAATACTTGTTATTGCACACATTAAAGTGGCTAATTTAACAGCTAACTTTTTTTTCATTTTTATAAACCTCCTTTAAAAAATCTAAAAATATATATAAAATTATTAGTAAACCACAGTTTTTATAATATTTAGATAAGAATAAATTTGAGATAATAAACCAAAATATTAGAGTAATTGTTACAATATCTTTAAATTTAATTTTTTTATATTGTGTAACAATTGTATTTCTAAGTGGGTTAATAGGATTAAAAGTTCTAGCTACAATAATGAAAAACAGTATAAAAATTGCATTGATATAAATGTTTATTGTAGGGATAATATAAGATAAGTAATATATTGTTATAAAAGATAAATTACTTTGTACCATACAACTAAAATAACTTTTAGCATGACTTCCACCTATATAAGGTCTTATTAGCATTAGTAATGTAATCATTAGCATAAATGCTGGTAATTTGCCTAATAGTATTGCGAATATAATCATAATTAATATTTTAAAAGTTTCTCCATAAAAAACTTCTAATCCATATCTAATTTTATCAATTTCATAAATATCAGTTAATCCAAGATTGCTAACTATAAAATTTAATTGTTTTTTGATAAATGTATTACTCAAAAATATACCTCCTTAAATACTACATAATTATTATAATATAAATTACATCTAAATTCCATTAAAGTCATAAATTTTATTAAATTTAACATAAAAGTAAGTATAAGTTAAAAAATAAGAAAAAAATACTGATTTTTTCTTTGTATGAACAATATTATCCTAATATTTGATGAAAAGTAAAAATAATGATTTTTAAATGATTACAAAATATGATAAAATATGAAATAGAATTATGGAGGTGAGATAAATATTTACATTTATTGAATTTACAAGTATGTTAATTATGTATTATATAATTTTTATTGAAGAAAATAGTAACATAAAAGCATATTCTATTTTTTCTATATTAGGAGGGATAATAGCAACAATCATATTTATCATTTTTAATGAATATGGAATAGTTACATCTGTATTAATTTTTTTTATAACGAATATAATATTGAAAAGATTTTACAATAAGAGCATTATTGTCAATACTATTGAATTAATGATTTCATGTATGATAATAATTGCTGTTGAACTTATAACTATGATTATATCAATTTTTATATTTGGACATAATGATTTGCCGCGTTGGGTATATTTTACAATTATTTTAGTATCAATGAGTTCTATTATATATGGTACTTATAAAATTATGAAATTTAGAAAAATTAATTTAGAAAATTTTATAGAAAGATATAATTCAGTTGTTCTAATTTCTATTAATTTAATTATTATATTTTTACTTTTTAAAGTGTTATTTCAAAATAAATTTATAGAAGATTTAGAAATATTGGAAATTGGAGTATTATTCTTGACAATGATAATTATAAATATATTTTATTTTGTAAATCTTTATAGAAAGGATAAAGAAAATAAAAAAACGGAGTTAAAGCAAAGTATTAATCCATTAATACAAGAGCTTCTTGATGAAATGAAGGCAAGTGAGCATGAATATAAAAATCATTTAAACATATTATATTGTATGATACAAGTTTGTAAAGAGGACGAGCTAAGAGATAGAGCAAAAAAATATATAGGAAATGTTTTTGAAAATAAAAACTTATTAAATAATTTATCTTACATAGAAAATACTATTTTAAAAGGAGTCTTATTAAGTAAAATAAATCAAGCAGAAAAAAATGATATAATATGTAAGTACAAAATAGATAGTCAATTAGAAGGGATTGCACTAGATGATAGTGAACTTACTGTAGTATTAAGTAATTTATTTAATAATGCAATTGAATCAGCAAGTAAAAGTGAAAAGAAATATATAGATATTTTTACAACATATAAAAATGGGAAGTATGTAATAGAGGTTAGTAATAGTGTTAATAATTTTACTGAAGATATGATTCCTAGTATATCTAAGATTAGATTTTCAACCAAAGGAACAGGTAGAGGTTATGGACTTTATAATATAAATAAAATAGTTAATAAGTACAAGGGCAAGATTAACATGTCTATAAAGGAAGACATGTTTAATATAAGTATAGAGATATGAAAAGTAGTATGAAAATATAAAGTGGTGTTTTTATACTACTTTTATTTTATTTATTATATAAGGTTTAAATTGACATATATGGATATAAAGTATAGAATTAATATAATTTGCAAACAAAGTTTGCTAAAAGAAAGTAAGGGGGAATCGAAAATGAAAGCAATTCTAACAGTAATAGGCAAAGATAAAGTAGGAATTATAGCCGGAGTAAGTAGTGAGCTTCAAAAGCTAAATATTAATATCTTAGATGTTAATCAAACTATAATGGGTGAATTTTTTACAATGATAATGATGTTAGATTTAAAAATAAGCAATAATAATTTTGAAGAAATTAAAAAGACTTTAGAACTAAAGGGAAAAGAGTTGCGTGTTGAAGTTAAGATTAAAAGAGAAGAAATATTTAACTCCATGCATACTTTATAAAATATTAAGTCTTTAGTGGAGGAAAATTATGAATGCAAATAATATATTAGAAACAATAAAAATGATAGAAGAGGAAAAGTTAGATATTAGAACTATAACTATGGGAATTTCTCTTTTAGATTGTATAGATAGTGATGGAGATAAGGCAGGAGAGAAAATATATAATAAAATAACAACTTATGCTAAGAATTTGGTTAAGGTTGGAGATCAAATAGCAAATGAATTTGGTGTACCAATAGTTAATAAAAGAGTTTCTGTTACACCTATTTCAATAATTGCAGGGGCAACTAATGAAACTAATTATGTAAAATTTGCAGAAACCTTAGATAAAGCAGCTCATGAGCTAGGAATAGACTTTATAGGTGGTTTTTCAGCTTTAGTACATAAAGGTTACACAAAGGGAGATAGAATTCTTATTAATTCAATACCAGAAGCTTTAGCTAAAACTAGTAAAGTTTGTTCTTCTGTAAATGTTGGATCTACTAGATGCGGAATTAATATGGATGCAGTAAAAGAAATGGGACAAGTTATTAAAAAGACTGCTGAATTAACAGCAGATAAAAAGGGCTTTGGATGTGCAAAACTTGTTGTATTTGCTAATGCTGTTGAAGATAATCCATTTATGGCAGGAGCTTTTCATGGAATTGGAGAAGCTGATAGGGTTATAAATGTTGGAGTTAGTGGACCAGGGGTAGTACAAAGAGCTATAGAAAAGGTTAAAGGAGAGAGTTTTGATGTAGTTGCTGAAACTATTAAGAAAACTGCATTTAAAATCACTAGAATAGGGCAATTAGTTGCACATGAAGCAGCAAAAAGGCTAGATACACCATTTGGAATTGTAGATTTATCATTAGCACCTACTCCAGCAATTGGAGATTCAGTTGCTCATATATTAGAAGCTATGGGACTTGAGGTTGTTGGAACTCATGGTACAACTGCAGCTTTAGCACTTTTAAATGATGCAGTAAAAAAAGGTGGAGTAATGGCTTGTAGTCATGTAGGAGGATTAAGTGGAGCTTTTATCCCTGTTTCAGAAGATGCTGGTATGATAGATGCTGTATTAAATGGTTCATTAAATTTAGAAAAGCTTGAAGCTATGACAGCTATTTGTTCAGTTGGCTTAGATATGATAGCAGTGCCAGGTGATACAACAGCAGAAACTTTATCTGCTATGATTGCTGATGAAAGTGCAATTGGAGTTATTAATAATAAAACTACAGCAGTTAGAATTATTCCAGCACCTGGATGTAAAGTGGGAGATTTGGTTGAATTTGGAGGTTTATTAGGTACTGCACCTGTAATGCCTGTGAATAAATATTCATCATTTGATTTTATTCAACGTGGTGGTAGAATACCAGCACCAATTCATTCATTTAAAAATTAGATAAAATAATATGGTATATAGGGACACTTAACCAATATTAAAAAATAACAGATATTGGTTAATAGGTCCTTATTTTATTGGATAAAATTTAATGTTTGTGATATTTTAAGTAAAAATATATAATAAAACTTGGGAATTCAAAATAAAAATGTTTAATTAAGGTAATAATATAAATAATTATAACTGCACAAATTGCCTACAGTAGATTATTATTAAATGTTATATAAAAAATATAAAAAATAGATTGGTCGTGATGAAAAGTAATGAGTGAAAATTTAGCTTTAGAAAAAGAGATTCTTGAGCAAAAGCGTAAGGATATATTAAATGAAGTTGAAGAAAAAAGAAAATATCAAGCAGAAATAGCTAAAAAGTTAAGAATATTAACTAAGGAAGCAAAGGGAAGTTATGATCAAGAAAAAGAAAATACAGAAAAAATATATAATTTATTAAAAAAAGAGATAGAAAATTATGAGGAAGCATTAAAAAATCCTTATTTTGGAAGAGTTGATTTTAATGAGAAGTTTGGTATTGAAGAAAAGATTTATATAGGCAAAAAAGGGATAACATCTACAGTAGATGGTGAAGAAATTGTTGTAGATTGGAGGGCACCAGTAGCAGACCTTTATTACAGTGGAACTGGAGGAGAGGCTTATTATAAGGCTCCTATGGGAATTGTTGAAGGTGAGTTAAATTTAAAAAGAAAGTTTTTGTTTGATGATGATAATTTAGATAAAGTTTTTGATGAAAGTACAAATGAAATTATTATTAATGGAGAAGAAGGATCAGAGCTTGTTGATGAATTTTTAAAAATAAATCTAGAAGAAAGTAGGGGTAAAAAGCTTAAGGAAGTAGTTGCAACTATACAAAGAGAGCAAAATGATATTATAAGATGGCCTAAAAATCTTCCTATAATAGTTCAAGGATCTGCAGGTTCAGGAAAAACTACAATTGCATTACATAGGCTAGCATATCTTTTGTATAGATATAGAGAATCTATGGAAGGAAAAGATATATTAGTATTAGCACCAAATAAGTTATTTCTAGATTATATTTCTGATATTTTACCTACTTTAGGATCAAATGATGTAAAACAAACAACATTTCAAGAGCTTGTAATGAAAACACTTAAATTAAAAGGAAAAATAAAAACTAAAGATGATAAAATTAAGGAACTTATAGAAGTAGAGGATAAAAGAGAAAAAGAATTCATTGTAAATGTTTCAAGATTTAAGGGGAATTTAATATTTAAGACCATAATAGATAGATATATAGCTTTATTGGAAAGTAGTTCTTTAGAAATAGATGATATTTTAATATCAGATTATGTTTTATTTTCAAAAAGAGAAATAATGAGGTTATATTTAAAGGATTTACAAAGTTATCCTATAAATAAAAGAAAAGATGAGATTAAGAGATATTTATCATTAAAATTAAAGGAAAGAATCGAAAGTCTTATTATTCAAATTGATAGAGAATGGGATATAAAAATTAGGGAAGTAAAAAGAGAGCTAGATGATAGCGAATTAAGAAGACATAAGTTAATAGATATATATAATGAGAGAGATAATCTTAAGGAATATATTAAACATGATGCAAAAAAGGTAATGAATGAATATTTTAAAAACTGGAGGGGAATAACCTGTAGTGATATTTATATTAACTTATTTAAGGATAATCAAGTTTTTGAAATTGCAACTGGAAATAGAATACCTGTAGAATTAGCTGAATATATGAAATCAGAAGCAATATCAAACCAGGAGAAGGGTATAATAGATGAGGATGACTTACCAGCACTTATATACATATATATGTTATTAGAAGGTATTGATGAAAAATCAAAATACAAACATATAGTAGTAGATGAGGCACAAGATTATAGTCCATTCCAAATTTATTTAATTAATAGTTTGTCTATGGGAAATTCTTTAACCTTAGTTGGAGACTTAGCACAAGGTATTTATCATTATAAGGGAATTAAAACTTGGGAAGATATTACTGATGGTGTATTTAAGGGGAAGGCAACATTCATAACATTAAGTCAAAGTTATCGTTCAACTGTTGAAATAATTGAATTTGCAAATTCTGTATTAAATGCTCAAGGTTTAGGTTTGAAAAGTGCAAAGCCGGTATTGAGACATGGAGAAAAGCCAGAAGTAATTAAGTCAGCTTCAAGAAGAGCGTCTGTACAAATGATTGAAAAAATTATAAAGAACCTTAATTCTAAGGGAAAACATAGCATTGCAATAATAACTAAAACTTATAGTGAAGGTAAGATTTTAGAAAGAGAATTAAAAAAGCATACTGATTTAGACTTCACTTTAATTAAGGGAAATGAGGAGGAAAGTCCTAATACAGATATAATAATAATACCAGCTTATTTAACAAAAGGATTAGAGTTTGATGGAACTATAATATACAATCCAACAGAAAAAAATTATCCAGATAATATATTAAATCAAAGATTACTTTATGTAGCATTAACTAGAGCGCTTCATAGTGAGTATATAATTGCAGAAGAAGAACTTTCTAAGAATATAAATCTTGAAATATCCTAGCTATAAAATAAGAAACTATCACAAGTTAATTGTGGTAGTTTCTATGTTTTAAATAAGATAAAAAGCTGAGAAGAATTTTAGCTGTAATTCCCCAAATAACATAATCATTATAGATATAAAAGGGCACTTCATAAGATCCAGTAGAAAATTTATAATTATATTTTGTAGGGATCAATTCGTAAGGAAAATTATTAGCAGGGGTAATATTGACCTTATTAACAAAAGTATTAACATTAGCATTCAATAAAAAATCTAATGGAACAAAAAACACTTTTTCAACTTCCTCGACATTAAGCTTCATATTGTTAATATCTTCAATGAAGACTAAATAAGGGTGGATAATAATATTATAAGGAGAAACAAAAAGATCTAATGGAGATATAACTTTAATTTTATCTTCACATATTCCTATTTCTTCACAAGTTTCTCTTAAAGCAGTATTAAGAGGAGTTTCATCATTTTCTATTTTTCCTCCAGGAAAACAAACTTCATTTGGTTGTGTACGTAAAGTTTTAGCTCTAACTTCAAATAGAACGTGTAAAGAGTCATTATACTTTACAAGTGGAATAGTAACAGAAGCTCTTTTGAATTTTTCCCAGCCATTAATATAAGGGGTATAGTTTGAAAAAATATTATTTATATTATCAATCATAAACTCACCTAATCATTTATATTATTAAAAAGATTTTATTATATATAATTTTAAAAATCAATTTGTTAAATATAGAAAAACAATTTATAATTAAGAAATGTTCTATTTTATTAGTTGCAGTTTAGGAGTAAATTATGTATAAAGTTTGGTCTGTATCAGATATAAAAATAATTATAAACGAAATAGCAGAAAAATGGAATTATCCATGTAATATAGAAGTAGAAATTTCTAAAAGAGCAAAGAAAAGAATGGGAGCTTTTTTCTATGAAAAGTGTAATAATAGTATAAAGCCTTTAAAATTTGTATTTTCTGAAGAGTTAGTGAATGGTAAGTATAGTGAAAAGATAGTTAGAGAGGTAATAATTCATGAGTATTTACATTATTATTGCAATACTATAACTAATAGTAATAATGGGCATAATAAATTTTTTAAAGCTTGTTGTATTAAAAGTGGTATATCTAATAATACTACTTTTAAATATAATAATGAATTAAAATATGATTTGTCAAAGTACAAATATAAGATATACTGTAGTAATTGTAAAAAAATTGTGTGTATGCATGCTAGAAGAGATGCAGCTGAAAGAAAATTAAGATTATATGTATCTAAATGTTGTAATGAAAAGCTATTTTGTGATAAGCTTTTATAGTAAAATTTTTTAATAGTATAACACTTAGAAGAGAAGGAGAATAGTTTAATGAGCGAAGATATAAAAGAAGTTCAAAATGAAGAAGTTCAAATAATGACTTTCTTAGATGAGAGTGGAAATAAGGTTCAGTTTGAAGCTATTGCTAGAATTTATTTAGAAAATAAGGAGTATTTATTATTAGCTCCTGTAGAAGATAAGAATAGTGAAGATATTTACGTATTTAGAATAGATGAAGTAGATGGAAAACAAGAACTAAATCTTGTAGAAGATGATAAAGAGTTTATAGCAGTAAAGAAAGAATATAATAAGTTATTATATTAGTTATAAGGAGAAAAAAAGTGCAAGAATCACAAATTATAAAAATATTAAATGAAAATGACTTATCAGATATAGAGATTTTAAAAAAAGATGAGGAGTTTGCTTTAATAAACTTTTACTTTGATTTTGATAAAGATGTACTGGATGCAGCAAGAGCTTATTCTAATGAAGAAAGCAATTTAGAGGAGTATAGCAAGGAATGGTATAATGAATATTATTTTCCTTACCTTTATGATTTTGCAAATGATGAAGTATTGGAAATTATAGAAGATATAGTAGAAGAGTTAGAAATTGAAGGCGAAATGATGGCTATTCAAATGACAGAGAAAACTAGCGATTATGTACAATTTATGGCTTTATTTACAGAAGAAGATAGCAATATATCAATAGAAGATGTAGTAAAGGATTACATGTCTAAATAATTTTTTGCGAAAAGGGATAGATTACTATTGAACTTTTTATATAATTTGATATAATAAAATCATAAAATCCTGAGATGTGCGATTAGCTTATGATGTTCAACCTACATTATATTTACGGGATTTGCAACATGTTTGTGGATGTCGGGCTTCCATAAGATCAGAAGATGACAGAAGCAAATTGCGCAGAACCCACCTGCGAGCTGCAGGTGTGAATATTTAAGTGACCGGCATGTTGGGTATAAATTAGAATTAAACACCTCAATTATTGAGGTGTTTTTTCGTATTATGCAGCTTTTGATTGTGATATAAAATATTTATTTAAGTGTTTTCTTTTATATTTTTTATAAATAAGATGTTGATATTTCCATATATGCTTGTCTAAACTTTGAGATATGTATATCACAAGTCTGTTTTGAGGAGATAGAAATTTTAAAAGTAGATTTAAAGTTATCTTTTGTAGAATAATTTTATTTTTTAGACTTTTTTTACTCATAAAGCACCTCCTTTTGATATTAATTAACATTATATGGGTTATTATAACATATATGTTAAAAAGGTAAAATAATATAATATCGCAAAGTTTTACAAAACATTACTTAAAAAAACATATAAGTATCTTTAAAATGAAACTTGTAAATAATATATGATAAAGCGAAGGTAGAAAAAAGGAAATAATTTGCCGAAAATATCAAAAAAATGAAATAAAAAATATTTAAAGTTGATATTAAAAAGAAATAAATGTAAAATAAAAATAAGTTAAATTAAATGAATTGAAATTTATTAATCATTTAAAATATTCGTAATAAAGAAAGGATGTAAAAAATGGATTATACAAAAGCAAAAATTGAAGATGTAGTGATTAGAATAAATGAATTATATAAAAAGAGTAAAGAAGAAGGTTTAACTGAACAAGAAAAAGAAGAACAACAAATTTTAAGAAGAAGATATATAGATAGCTATAAGGCAAACCTTAGAGCACAATTAGAGGGTATTGAACCTAAGAATAAAAAAAAGTAGAAGGTGATTAATATTGTCAGTTGCTGTAGAGAAGTTAATATCAGATTTTGAATTAGAAGTTTTAGTTGAGGGTGAAAAGGATGTAAAAATATCTGTTAACGATATAAATAGACCTGGATTACAGTTAGCTGGTTTTTATAATTATTTTGCACCTGAAAGAATCCAAGTTATAGGAAAAGCTGAATGGAGCTTTTTAGATGACATGGGAATAGAGTTAATGAGAAAAAGAATTAATAAATATTTTAGTTTTGACTCTAAATGTATAATAATTACTAGAGGTTTAGAGCCACATAATGAATTTATTAAGTCGGCTAAAAAATCAAAGTCATGGTTATTAAGAACTAATATGGTTACAACAAAGTTTATAAGTAAACTTACTATGTATTTAGCAGGAAAGCTTGCACCAGAAACTAGATTACATGGTGTTTTAATGGATGTATATGGTATAGGTATACTTATAACTGGAGAAAGTGGAATAGGCAAAAGCGAAACTGCATTAGAGCTTATTAAAAGAGGACATAGATTAGTATCTGATGATGCAGTTGATATTAAAGAAATAGATGGAAGTTTAATAGGTACATCCCCAAGAATAACTATTGGAATGTTAGAGGTTAGAGGTATAGGAATTATTGATATATCGTCATTATATGGATTAAGTTCTATATTGCCATCAAAGGACATAAATTTATTAATGCATTTTGAGCATTGGAAAGATGATGGAGATTATGATAGATTAGGTATTGATAAAGAAACACAAGAAATACTTGGAGTAAATGTTAGAAGATTAAGAGTACCTGTAAGACCTGGAAGAAATATTGCGGTTATAATAGAAGCTGCAGCAGGTAATTATAGGCATTCATTAATGTCTGATGTTACACCAGTAGATATTATAGAACAAAGAATGTGTGAATTTAGTGAGGAAGAATAAGGAGGGCTATATTATGGTTAAAGATGCTAAAAAAAATGCATGGTTAAAATATAATGAAAATGGAAAACAAGAAGTTTTTAATTTTTGTGAAGGATATAAAAATTATCTTTCAGTAGGAAAAACAGAAAGAGAATGTATACATGAGGCTATAAGATTAGCAGAAGAAAAAGGGTATAGAAACTTAGATGAAATAATAAAAAATAATGAAACTTTAAAAGTTGGGGATAAGGTTTATTATAATAATAAAGATAAATCTTTAGCTTTATATTTAATAGGAAAGGATTCAATTGAAAATGGAATGAGAATTATAGGTTCTCATGTTGATTCTCCAAGATTAGATTTAAAGCAAAATCCATTATATGAAGATAGTGACTTAGCATTAATGGATACTCATTATTATGGTGGAGTAAAAAAATATCAATGGGTAGCATTACCTCTTGCATTACATGGAGTTGTAGTTAAAAAAGATGGAACTAAAATTAATGTAGTGATAGGTGAAGATGATAATGATCCTGTACTAGGAATTTCAGATCTTTTAATACATCTTTCAGCAGAGCAATTACAAAAGAAAGCAAACGAAGTTATTGCTGGAGAAGATTTAAATGTTCTTGTTGGAAATATACCATTAGAAGGTAAGGAAAAAGAAGCTGTTAAAGAAAATATATTAGTTCTTCTAAAGGATAAATATGACTTTGAAGAAGAAGATTTTGTTTCAGCTGAATTTGAAATTGTACCGGCAGGTAAAGCTAGAGATTTAGGTTTAGATAAGAGCATGGTAATGGGGTATGGTCAAGATGATAGAATATGTGCATATACTTCATTAATGGCATTACTAGAAGTTGAAAATGTAGAAAAGACTTCAGTTATATTATTAGTAGATAAAGAAGAGGTAGGAAGTATTGGGGCTACAGGTATGCATTCAAGATTCTTTGAAAACTCTTTAGCTGAAGTTATGGATAGAATGGGACAATATTCAGAATTAAAATTAAAGAGAGCTCTTCAAAATTCATTAATGTTATCAGCTGATGTTACTGCAGCCTTTGATCCAAATTATCCAGGAGTTTGTGAAAAGAAGAATACTGCTTACTTTGGAAGAGGGCTAGTATTTAGTAAATACACTGGAGCAAGAGGGAAAAATGGTTGTAATGATGCAAATCCAGAATTTGTTGCTTGGCTTAGAAAAATTATGGAAAAAAATAATGTAACATATCAAACTGCAGAACTTGGTAAAGTTGACCAAGGAGGCGGTGGTACTATCGCTTATATTTTAGCACAATATAATATGGAAGTTATAGATTGTGGTGTTGCTCTACAAAATATGCATGCTCCATGGGAAGTATCTAGTAAAGTTGATATATATGAAACTAAAAATGGATATAAAGCATTTTTAATTGAAGAATAATATTGTAAAAGGTATCGAAGAAATTTGATACCTTTTAAGTTTGTAAAAAAACCTCTGCTTAAAAACAGAGGGGCTTAAAGGAACTGAATATTTTTACCTATGTTAACTATTCACTAATTATTTATTGTTAAGTTTATTTAAAAATTTTTCAAGTCTATGTTCTTCCATAGATTGAGAACCTAAAATTCCATGTTTTGTATCATCTTCTTCATGACCATGTGAATCAGAACCACAAGAAGTTAATAAATCCTTTTTATCTACAATATTTAAGAAGTTTTCAGTTTCTTCTGGAGTATTAAGACCATATATACCTTCAATACCATCAAAATCAAGATGAAGTACATCAAGTACATGTAGTTTCTTTAAGAGTACAGGGTGTGCTAAAATTACAACAGCGTTATATTTTTTTAATAATTTAATTCCCTCTTCAGTATCTAATTTATTTGCAGGGACATATGCAGGGCAGTGATCACCAAGAAAATTATCAAAGATATATTCCTTTGAATAATTATATCCAGCATCTATTATAGCTTTAGCTATATGAGGTCTTGCAATAGTATCTTTACCATTTTTAAGAACTTCATTAACATCTATTTCAATATCATTAAATTTCTTTAACCTTTTAACTATTTCATGTGCACGTTCAATTCTCTTTGATTTTAAATCCTCTAAAAATTTATTTAAATCTGAATTTTTATAATCATCACCTTTAAAGTAACCTAAAATATGAATAGTTTCTCCTTTGTAGGTTGTAGATAATTCTAATCCAGGAATAAAATATATATCTAAATTTTCAGCTTCAGATTTTGCCTCATCTATACCAGATAAAGTATCATGGTCAGTTAATGCTAAGTATTTTACTCCTCTATCATAAGCTTTTCTAACAACATCTTTAGGTGAATATTTACCATCTGATGCAGTAGAGTGTGTATGTAAATCACATATAATCATAATAAAATCAAACTCCTTTCAAGTAAGTGTTTTGTAGTATATAAAGCTATGATATAATTTATTCATTAATAATGCAATAAAAAGACAGTAATAATGAGGTAGGCAAAAGCATGAGTAACATAATTATTAATAATTTATGTTTTAAAAAATACATAGCTTAAAATAAAAAAATGTAAATGAAGGTGGAGGAATATAATGCTTTTAATGATTGATAATTATGATTCTTTTGTATATAACTTAGTTAGATATTTTGAAGAGTTAGGAGAAGAAATTATTATTTATAGAAATGACAAAATTAGTATTGAAGATATTGAAAATATGAATATAGATGGAATAGTAATTTCGCCAGGACCAAAGTCACCTAAAGAGGCTGGATTAAGTTTAGATATTATTGATAAATTTAAAGGGAAACTTCCTATATTAGGTATTTGTTTAGGTCATCAATGTATAGGGCATTATTTTAATGCAGCTATAAAAAAAGGAAATGAGCCAGTTCATGGGAAAATGTTTAATATAACTCATAATAATAAAGGACTATTTCAAAATGTGAAGAATCCTCTAAGAGTTACAAGATATCATTCTTTAATAGTAAGCAGGGGTAATTTACCAGATACAATTGAAATAACTAGTGAAACTGAGGATAAAGTAATAATGGGAATTAAGCATAAGGATTATCCTATATATGGAGTTCAATTCCATCCAGAAGCTGAGATGACAGAAGAGGGACATAAGATTTTAAATAATTTTATCAATATAACAAAAGAATTTAGCAAAAGAGATGATAAATGCTAATAAAAATACTATTAGGAGTGAAGTTAAGTGGGGTTAATAAAAATAGAGTTTAATAGTAAATTAAATGCATTTGAAGTATATAATTTATTTAAAGATGAAAGAGATACTATATTATTAGATAGTTCTAAAGAAGATAAAAATCTTTCTAAGTATTCTTTTATTGGAATAAATCCATTTTTAAAATTTGAAGTAAAAAAAGAAAAAACATATATAAATGATAATATAGTAGAAGGTGATCCCTTTAAGGTATTAGAAAATCTAATATATGAGTATAAAAATGATATTCAAGATGATATACCACTTCTAAGTGGAGCTATGGGTTATATTTCTTACGATGCTGGAAGATTATTAGAAGAATTGCCTGACACAACTGAAGAAGATTTTAATATCTCTGATATAAGATTTGTTTTTTATAAAAATATAATAATATTTGACTTAATTAATGATAAAAAATATATAACTGATATAGATGGAAATATTGAGAATATAGAAAGTATTTTAAAGATAATACATAGTGGAAAAAAGATTGATGATCAAATAGTATGTGAAAAAAGTAAAAATATTTTTTATTCAAATTTCATTAAGGAAGAGTATAAGAATGCAGTTGCTAAATTAAAGGAATATATAGTATCTGGGGATGTTTATATTGCAAATATGACCCAAAGATTTTGGTGTTATAATGAAGATGATTCATTTGATATATATAAGAAGTTAAGAAGTATAAATAAAGCACCATTTTCAGCATATTTAAACTTTGAAGATTTTCAAATAATAAGCTCATCACCAGAAAGGTTTATTCAAGTGTTTAATAATAAAGCACATACAAGACCTATAAAGGGGACAAGGCCTAGGGGAAATAATGTAGAAGAGGATGAAAAAAATAAATTAGAGCTTATTAATAGTGAGAAAGATAAAGCAGAGCTATTAATGGTTGTAGATTTAGAGAGAAATGATTTTAGTAAGGTTTGTAAACCGCATACAGTTAAGGTAACGGAAAACTTTAAACTAGAAGAATATGCTACAGTATTTCATTTAGTTTCTACAGTAGAAGGGGAACTAAAGGAAGATGTTTCAGCTGTAAGATGTATAAAAGAATGTTTTCCAGGTGGATCAATAACAGGAACTCCTAAAATAAGAGCTATGGAAATAATTGAAGAATTAGAAGGTATTAAAAGAAATATTTATACAGGTTCTATAGGATATTTTGATTTTAGAGGTAATTGTGATTTTAATATAGTAATTAGAACAATAATAAAGAAAGATAATAAGGCATTCTTTGGTGTTGGTGGTGGAATTACTTATGATTCAATAGAGGAAGATGAGTATAATGAAACATTAGATAAGGCAAGGGCCTTAATGAGAGTATTATAAGAAGGTAATATATGAGAAAAGTTATATATGATAATGATAGTATAAGTATAGATAGTGGATTCTTTTTGGGGAGAGGCGTTTTTGAAACTATATTAGTAAAGGAAACTCCAATATTTTTAGAAGAGCATATAAAAAGAATAAATAAGTCAATTATAGAGTTAGATTTAGGTGGGTTAATAGTTATAGAAGATGTTATTAATTTTATAAATCAACATAATATAAAAAATAAAGCTTTAAAAATTACTGTAACAGAGAAAAATTTAATTTATTCTATAAGAGAAATAAAATATAAAGATAATGACTATCAACAAGGTTTTAAAGTTGGAATTTCTAAGGTTTTAAGAAATTCAACATCTAGAATAGTAGGTTTTAAAACTTTAAATTATTTAGAAAATATTATAGAATATGAATTATGTCAAAGAAATGGATTTAAGGAATCAATTTTTTTTAATGAACAAGGTAATTTATGTGAAGGGTGTACAAGTAATATTTTTATTATTAAAGATAAAATAATATATACTCCATCAATTAAATGTGGATTGTTGCCAGGAATAGTTCGTCAGTGGGTTATTAATAACTTTGATGTAGTAGAGAAAAAAATAACAAAGGAAGAATTATTAAATAGTGATGAAGTTTTCTTAACTAATTCATTAGTTGGGGTTATAAAAGTTTCTAATATAGAAAACAAGCTATTTAATAGTGAAATTATTGAAAAAATAAAAGAGCAATATGACAAAGGAATAAATGGAGGCGAAAAACATGAATAAAGAAAAGATAATGGAAGGTGTAAAATTAATATTAGAAGGTGTAGGAGAAGATGTAAATAGAGAAGGGTTAATAGAAACACCTGATAGAATAGCAAGAATGTATATGGAAATTTTTGATGGGATAGGTAAGGATGCTAAAGAAGTGTTATCTAAAACATTTTCTGTAGAAAATAATGACTTAGTATTAGAAAAGGATATAACATTCTTTTCTATGTGTGAACATCATTTAGTACCCTTCTTTGGAAAAGCACATATAGCTTATATACCTAAGGGAAAAGTTGCAGGGCTTTCAAAACTTGCAAGAACAGTTGAAATATATGCTAAGAAACCTCAATTACAAGAAAGATTAACAACAGAAATTGCAGATGCTCTAATGAAGTATTTAGATGCAGAAGGTGCTATGGTTGTAATTGAAGCAGAACATACATGTATGACTATGAGGGGAGTTAAGAAGCCAGGGGCTAAGACTGTGACTACTACTTATAGAGGAGTATTTAGAGAAGATATAGAACTAAGAAGAGAAGTTATGAACTTTATAAGATAGGTGTAATATGAATAATATTGATGCAATAATGAGTAATAAGCTTTATAAAGAAGCATTAGAAAAATTAAGTGAGTATGAAAAAGATAGAGAGTTTTGCAATCATACTATAGAACATTTTATTGATGTGTCAAGAATTGCATATATAATGGTCTTAGAAGAAAAATTAAGTATTTCAAAAGAAGTTATTTATGCTATAGGATTATTACATGATATAGGTAGAGTAAGGCAATATGAAGAAGGTATCCATCATGATATTGCTAGTGTAGAAATGAGTAAAGAAATATTAAAAGAAACAAGCTTTACAGAATATGAAGTTGATATTATTTTAAATGGGATTGATAATCATAGAAGAGAAAGTGATAATAAGTTAGAAGAAATAATATATAAGGCTGATAAGCTATCAAGACAATGTTTTAATTGTAAAGCTGAAAAAGAATGTTATTGGAGTAGTGAAAAGAAAAACTTTAAAATAACATATTAAAGGAGGAAAAAGGATTTGAGAATAGGAAATAAGGAATATAAGTTAGGTGAAAGAACTTATATAATGGGAATATTAAATGTAACACCAGATTCATTTTCAGATGGTGGAAAATTTAATGAAATAGAAGCTGCTGTAAGGCAAGCTAAAAAATTAGTGGAAGATGGAGCAGATATTATAGATGTTGGTGGAGAATCAACAAGACCAGGAGCAGAATATGTAACTGAGGAAGAGGAAATAAAAAGAGTAGTTCCAATAATTAAGGCTATAAAAAAAGAATTAGATGTTACTATATCAATAGATACATATAAAAGCAAAACAGCAGAAGAAGCTATAAAAGCTGGAGCAGATATTATAAATGATATCTGGGGAGCTAAATATGATAAAAATATAGCTAAAGTAGCTGCAAAACATAATGTACCAATTATTTTAATGCATAATAGAGAAGATAAGCCTTATGAAAATTTAATGGAAGATATAATAAATGACTTGCAAGAAAGTATTGATATTGCATTAGAGGCTGGAATAAAAAAAGAAAATATAATTTTAGATCCAGGTATAGGATTTGCTAAGACTTATGAAGAAAACCTAATGGTAATGAATAAATGTGAAGTTATAAGAGATATAGGTTATCCAGTGCTTTTAGGTACATCAAGAAAGTCCATGATTGGATTAACTTTAAATTTACCTGTTAATGAGAGAGTAGAGGGAACTCTTGCCACTACTGTTATTGGAATAATGAAAGGTATTGAATTTATCAGAGTTCATGATGTTTTGGAAAATAAAAGAGTAGCTGTTATGACACATACTATAGTAAAAGAAAAGTAGGTAATAAAATGGATAAAATATATTTAAAGGATATTGAAATTTTTGCAAATCATGGTGTGTTTCAAGAAGAGAAAACACTAGGGCAAAAATTCATACTATCATTAGAATTATCATTAGATATTAAAGAAGCAGCAACAACTTGTGATTTAACTAAGTCTGTTCATTATGGTGAGTTATGTCATAAGGTTATAGATATTTTTCAGGAAGAATCATTAGATTTAATTGAAAGTGTTGTAAATAAGGTTGCTAACTTTATATTAGATAATTATTCAATGGTTAAGGCTGTTAAAGTTCTATTAAAAAAGCCATGGGCACCTATAGGAAGAAATTTAGATTATGCAGCAGTTGAAATTATAAGAGAAAGACATACTGCTTATATAGCCTTTGGAAGCAATATGGGAAATAGAGAAGAGAACTTTAAAAATGCAATAAAGAAAATTGAAGAAGTTAGAGGAATAAAAATTTCTAAAATTTCATCTTTTATAGTTACAGAACCATGGGGAAATGAGGATCAAGAAGAATTCTTAAATGGTGCAGTTGAAGTTGAAACATATTTAACACCTAGAGAACTTATGTCAGAGCTTCTTAGAATAGAGAATGAACTTGGAAGAGTTAGAGAAATAAAATGGGGGCCAAGAATAATAGATTTAGATATTGTTTTATATGATGATATAGTAAGTAATGATGAATTTGTTATTTTACCACATCCGTTAATGCATCTAAGAGAGTTTGTGTTAAAGCCACTAAATGAAATAGCACCATATGCATTACATCCATTGAAAAATAAAAGAGTTTTTGAATTATTAGATTAAAAAATAAGACATTCCAAATATCTATAATATTTATAGGATATTTTGAGTGTCTTATTTTATTAGCTATTAAATTAGTTATTAGAATGAGCTTTATTAATTATATATACACAAAAAGAATAAATATTATTTCGTAGAGGAACATCGGTCATATTTATCATATCCTCTTCTAAATTCCCATCCCAAGGAAAAAGTGTTATAGAGTTTTTATCATAAACATTTATAACATATTTTGAGTTATCATTATCAAATTCAATTATAAGTTTATATTTAACTTTTTCATCTTCTAAATTTAGTTCACTTACATAGTTATCATTATTTAAAGATTCTAAGAAACAAGGTAAAATATCTTCATCTTCTTCTGAAACTTCATGATATTCATAAAAGTTAACATCAAAGACTTTAAGTGAATAGCTTTCATTATTTTTTATTTTTTCGTAAATTTCATTTGAGTAATAATAAAGATTAGGTTTAGTTCTAAGGTTTATGTATTTAGGGTTATTAAAAACACAGCCGGATAGAAGAGTAGTTAATAATATTATATAAATAAACTTTAAGTATTTCATTTCATCCTCCTACAAAATGATTATATAAATAATTATTCTGTAAAAGTATATTTTAGAACAAGACTAATATATAAATAGTTTTTTATTGATTTATGTGGAAGTGAATTATTATGAAATTATATTAAAAGAATATATGATAAAAATATAGTTTATTTAAATATAAAAGTAACAATATGTAATAAAAAGAAAAAAATTATAATAGTATAATTTATAAGCAATATATAGGTAGGGTATTAATGAAAATCATTGCAACTATTGGACCTAATTCATCAAATAGAAAGGTTTTATCTGAATTAATTAATAATGGTGTAGATATTTTTAGGCTGAATTTTTCTCATTTTTACGAAAGTGAGTTTATAAAAGTATTGAATGATTCCAGAAGTATAAAAAAAGATATAAGTATTATGGCAGATTTATGTGGGAGAAAAGTAAGAGTAGCTGAAAACTTAAAAAGTGTATTCAAAGTATATATTAATGAGATAGTTTATTTTTGTAGTTCTGATGTATATTCTCTAATTGTTAATAATAATGATAAATCTAAAATTATTCCACTTAATATAAAGTCTGAGATTATAGAGAAAAATGATATTAAAAAAATAGCTATGAAAGATGGAACTATGAGTTTTGATATTATTGATAAGGATAAGATATTTTTAAAGGCAATAGCAAAAGATAATGTAGTAGTTAGGGCAGGAAAGGGATGTAATATTCCAGGAGCTGATTTAGGTGAAAATTCATTAAATGATAAGGATAAAGAAAATTTAAAATGGGCAATTGATAATAATATAAATATAATTGGGCAATCTTATGTTGAAAGTTCTAAAGATATATTATGTGTAAGAGAATACATAAAAAAAATTAAAGGAAATGAAAATAATATTAAAATATTTTCAAAATTAGAAACTATAACAGGATTAAAAAATTATGAGGAGATAATGAATTGTAGTGATGGAGTTGTTATTGCAAGAGGCGATTTGGTGCCTGAATGTGGAATGAAGATTTCTGTGGAAGAAGAATTTGAACTACTGAAAAAATTAAGAAGTGAAAATTATAATAAAGAGATAATAATAGCAACTCATGTGTTGGATAGTATGAAAAGTGGATTAAATAGCAATATAAGTGAAATAGAAAGTATATATACTTTTATAAATAGTGGGGCAACTGGTTTTCTATTAGCAGGGGAAACATCTATTGGAAAATATCCAGTACAAACAGCTAAATTATTAAATGAATTAATTAAAAGGTATAAAAAGTATTAACTGTTAAAGTATAGACAAACCATTTTATCATATGTATTATAAAATAGTACATCTATACTAAGGAGGCAGTTTAATGAGTGAACAAGAGAAAAATTTGCGTTGGTACAATTTAGCTATGATGGCTTTTGTATCAGTATGGGGATTTGGTAATGTTGTAAATAACTTTGCTAATCAAGGATTAACAGTTGTTGTATCATGGGTGCTTATAATTGGATTATACTTTGTACCTTATGCATTAATGGTGGGGGAACTAGGATCTGTTTTTAAAGATAGTAAAGGTGGAGTAAGTTCTTGGATAAGAGGGACTTTTGGAACTACTTTAGCTTATTTTGCAGGATGGACATATTGGGTAGTTCATATACCATATTTAGCACAAAAACCACAAGCAGCTTTAATAGCATTAGGGTGGACTGTAAAGCAAGATGGTAACTTTATAAAGGGAATGGATCCATTAGTAGCTCAATTATTAACATTGGCAGTATTTTTATTCTTTTTATGGGTTGCATCAAGAGGTATAACATCTTTAAAGATGATAGGAACAATAGCAGGTACATCAGTATTTGTTATGTCTCTTTTATATGTTTTATTAATGTTAGCTGCACCATCAATTAGAGGAATAGAATCAGCAACAGTAGATTTTAGTTTTAAAAATATGATGCCAAACTTTAATTTTTCATATTTTGCAACATTATCAATGTTAGTTTTTGCAGTTGGAGGAGCTGAAAAAATATCTCCATATGTAAATAATATGAAAAAGCCAAGTAAGGATTTTCCTAAGGGAATGATTACATTAGCTATAATGGTTGCAGTATCTGCATTACTTGGATCTATAGCAATGGCAATGATGTTTGACGCTAATAATATACCATCAGATTTAAAAATGAATGGTCAATATTATGCGTTCCAAATGTTAGGTGAATATTATGGAGTTGGAAAATTATTTATAGTAGTTTATGCATTATCAAATTTATTAGCTCAAATATCTGCATTAGTCTTTTCTATAGATGCTCCGTTAAAAGTTCTTTTAGCAGATGGTGATAGAAGATTTATACCTACAGCATTAACTAAGACTAATAAATATGGTGCACCTATTAATGGATATATAATGACAGCTATATTAGTTAGTATATTAATAATAGTTCCGGCACTTGGAATTGGAGATATGAATTCTTTATTTGATTGGTTACTTCAATTAAATTCTGTAGTTATGCCAATGAGATATCTTTGGGTATTTTTAGCATTTATAGGACTTAAAAAAGCAGCTGATAAATATAAATCAGAGTACAAATTTGTAAAAAATGATAAATTTGCTATGGGAATTGGAATATGGTGTTTCGCATTTACTGCATTTGCTTGTATAATGGGTATGTTCCCAAGTAGTGTTGAAACATTTTCTGGCTCTTGGTGGTTCCAAGTATCGTTAAATGTTATTACACCGTTTGTATTAATCGGATTAGGGTTTATACTACCTATGATAGCTAAAAAAACTAATAGAAATTCTGAAGATGCTGTAAAATCAAAAAAAATTGTATAAATTTATAGCAAAACAAGTAAAAGTTATTAACAAAAGCTAAAAAGAGTATTAATAACCTTTTAACAAAATAATTAATAACTTATATTGCAAAAGTAATAAATAGATAGTATAATGAAAACATAAGTTAAATATTATAGTGTAAATGAGGTTGAGTTAAATGAATAATTTAAAATCTATATTATGGACGATAGTAGGAATATTAATTTTCATTGGGATAATTAGATTTTTTATATACCTTTTACCTTTTATTATAGTAATAGGACTAGTATCTTATATAATATTTAAAGGTAAAATGGCTTTTGCAAAGAAAAAATATAATAATGAAACATATAATTCTTATAATCAAAATCAAAATGTTTATGAAAAAAGTAGTATAGATGATAGCAATGGAGAAGTAATTGATGTAGATTATAAAGAAGTAGATTAATAATATTTAAGAATGTTATTAAAATGATGTTAACTTTATATTTATGCTAAAAAGTTAAATAAGATAATAATAGTGATAAACTAGAATACAATAAAATATAAAAATAAAAAAATTCAGTAATTATAGTTACTGAATTTTTTTCTATAATTAATACTTAAAATAAGATTGTTTTATGAAAAATGCAAGGGTAAATGTTATTAATTCATAAATTCTTATAAAACTTCATTTGAATACAGAATAATTAGATAAAAATGCAGGAAATGAAATTTAATCTATCAAAAAACTTTAACTTTGTAGGAAAATATGGTATAATTGTTAATTATATAAATAAATACTAATAAGGGGGCTATACTTATGGAAAAAATTAAAATGACAACTCCATTAGTTGAAATGAATGGAGATGAAATGACTAGAGTTATTTGGGATATGATAAAAGAGGAATTATTAAATCCTTTTATTGAATTAAAAACTGAATATTATGATTTGGGGATAGAATATAGAAATGAGACTTATGATAAGGTAACAGTTGAAGCAGCAGAAGCTATAAAGAAGTATGGAGTAGGAGTAAAATGTGCTACTATAACTCCAAATGCAGATAGAATAAAAGAATATAATTTAAAAGAAATGTGGAAAAGCCCTAATGGGATTATAAGAGCAATTTTAGATGGAACAGTTTTTAGGGCTCCAATCACAGTTAGTTCAATAAAACCTTTTGTTAGAACATGGGAATCGCCAATTACAATAGCTAGACATGCTTATGGTGATATTTATAAAAATGTTGAAATGAAAATTGAAGGAAAAGGAAAAGCTGAATTAGTTTTTACTGATGAAGAGGGAAAAGAAAGCAGAGAAACTATTCATGAGTTTAAGGGTAGTGGAGTAGTAATGGGAATGCACAATACTAATAAATCTATATCTAGTTTTGCTAGAAGTTGTTTTAATTTTGCATTAGACACAAAGCAAGATATATGGTTTGCATCTAAAGATACTATTTCTAAGAAATATGATCATACTTTTAAAGATATTTTTAATGAAATATTTGAGGAAGAATATAAAGAAAAATTCAAAGAAGCTAATATTGAATATTTTTATACATTAATTGATGATGCAGTTGCAAGAGTTATTAAATCTAAAGGTGGATTTATTTGGGCTTGTAAAAATTATGATGGAGATGTTATGAGTGATATGGTTGCAACATCATTTGGATCTCTTGCAATGATGACATCTGTTTTAGTATCACCTGAAGGATATTATGAATATGAAGCAGCCCATGGAACAGTACAAAGACATTATTATAAACACTTAAAAGGTGAAGAAACTTCGACTAATTCAATGGCAACTATTTTTGCATGGACAGGTGCATTAAGAAAAAGAGGAGAATTAGATGAAAATGATGAATTAGTTGCTTTTGCAGATAAGTTAGAGAAAGCTTCATTACAAACAATTGAAGATGGAGTAATGACTAAAGACTTAGCAATGTTTACTGATTTAAAAGAAGTTGAAACTGTTAACACATATGAATTTATTAAAAAAATAAGAAATAGATTACAATAAAATACAGAAAATGGTTGTGCCTCCGGGGTTAATCCAATATTTGGATTAACCCCGGAGGCACAACCATATATTGGATTAATATTCAAAGCATAATTTGTTATGTAAAGCATAAAATAAGCGTAAAAGTAGCAAAGGAGGGAAGATGAATGTCACATAAAAATAATAAAAATTCAAAGGATAATAAAAAGTCAGGTCAAAAGACTAAGGCTGAACTACAAAAAATGAGAGTAGAAACTGCCAATGAAGTTGGATACTCTAAGGAATCAAGAAAATTAGGTAAAGACCAACCAAGACCGGATAGTGCTCAAAAGATAGGTCAATAATATGGTAATTAAATTTTGGTAATGATAATTTAAACTTTAAAAATACATAATTAATAGCAAAAAGGAGTGTTTACTAAGAAACACTCCTTTGGTTTAATATATTAAATTGTGGATTTAATATAAAAATTATATAAAAGTCTAGTTAGTTTTTGTTTTTAAAATGCCCAATTTCCATTAGAGAATATTTGAACAGTTTCTCCATTTTTGTTAACTCCAGTGATTTCAAGATCACTAGTTCCAATCATAAAGTCAACATGAATAACTGAGTTGTTAACACCGATTTTTTCTAGTTCTTCTTCAGAATATTTATCTGCATCTTTTACACAAGACTCATAAGCTCTACCAAAGGCTAAGTGACAAGCTGCATTTTCATCAAATAATGTGTTAAAGAATATTAACTTTGAATTAGAAATAGGTGAGTCATAAGGAACAAAAGCAACTTCCCCTAGATATTTAGCACCTTCATCACTATCAAGCATTTGCTTTAATACATCATAACCAGTTTCAGCAGTAAAATCTACAGCTTTACCGTCTTTAAAAGTAATAGAGAAGTTATCTATTAAATTTCCACCATAGCTTAATGGCTTAGAAGAGTAAACTACACCATTAACTCCTGTTTTCTTAGGTAAAGTAAACACTTCTTCAGTTGGAATATTTGCATTAAAAGGTATTCCTTTAACGTCACTTTCAGAACCACCAGCCCAAATATGACCTTCTGGAAGCTCAATGTTTAAATTAGTTCCGTTTGAAGACTTCAAATGTACACTTTTAAAATTATTATCATTCATAAATTTAATTTTTTCTTCTAAGTAAGCATTATGTTTTTCCCAAGCGGTTACTGGATTTTCAGTATCAACTCTTACTGTTTTAAATATAACATTCCATAAAGATTCCATAGCCTTTTCATCACTTACATTAGGGAATACTTTTTTAGCCCATGAAAGTGTAGGAACTGATAACACGCACCAACGACATTTATTAGACATAGAGTTATCATAATATTCTTTTAAAGCTGTAGTTCTAGCTTTTTGAGATGTGCCTATTTTATCAACTGAAACACCTTTTAATCCATCAGGATCACTTGCGGCTATTGAAATAAAACAAGCGCCTTGTCTAGCATAATAATTATATCCTTCAGCCATCCAAGCAGGATAATCAGCGATAGTTTCTAAAGAACTATTTTCTAATTTTATTTTAGTTAGTTGTTGATCACCATAATGTACAACTACATCTTTAGCACCAGCTTTGTAAGCTTCTTCTGCAATAAGTCTAGCAAATTCTGCAGTTTCAATTGGTGAAGTAATAACTAATATATTATCTTTTTGAATATTAACACCTGTGTTAACAGCTAATTCAGCATATTTTTGTAATAAATTTTTATCCATAGAAAGTCCTCCTATATTATTAATTATAGTAAATTATACCACATAATTAGATGAATTAAATAAGTTTAATGTATACTTTAATTGTTTGTATTAATTATGTTATTTATTATTTTTTATAAAAAGGTTATAATTTATGTTTTTAATAAGGTAATAAACTTGTAAGAAAGTACAAAAATAACTATAATTATTACTAAATATACAATATGAAAAGGAAGAAAAACAAATGAAAAATTTATTAATTAACTTAGTGGAAAAAAATAAAAAATATACACAAGATGGTAAACTTGCATCATATATACCAGCTCTTTTAAAAGCAAATAGCGAAGATTTAGGACTATGTTTATATGATATAAAAAACAATGAAGAATATTGGGCGGGGGAAAGTGATGTTAAATTCACTATTCAAAGTATTTCAAAGGTTGTTAGTTTAATAATTGCACTTAATGATAACGGTAGAGAAAACGTATTTAAAAAAGTAAACGTTGAGCCAACAGGAATGGGATTTAACAGTATAGTAAACTTAGAAATAAGAAATCAGGATAGGCCATATAATCCAATGATTAATGCTGGGGCTATAGTGACAACATCCCTTATTTTTGGTGAAAATGAAGAACATAAATTACAAAGAATATTAAACTTTTTAAGAAGAGCAACTAATAATCCCACAATAGATATAAATAGAGAAATATATGAAAGTGAAAAAGCCACAGGAGATAGAAACAGATCCTTAGCTTACTTTATGAAAAGCTCTAATATATTAGAAGGAAACGTAGAAGAAATACTAGATCTTTACTTTAAACAGTGTTCAATTGAGGCTACAGCTAAAGATTTAGCAAGATTTTCAGCAGTAATTGCAAATGATGGAATAGCACCTTGGAATGATGAAGTTTTAATTTCAAGAGAAGTTTGTAGGATAGTTAAAACAATAATGGTTACTTGCGGAATGTATGATGCTTCAGGTGAATTTGCAGTGCATGTTGGAGTTCCAGCGAAATCAGGTGTTGGGGGAGGAATAATTGCCACAGTTCCTAGAAGGTTTGGAATAGGTATATACGGTCCATCCTTAGATAGCAAGGGAAATAGTATTGGTGGAATACATATATTAAAAGATTTATCAGAGGAATTAGAACTTAGTATATTTTAATATAAATATGTTATAATTACTAAATAATAGTTTAAAAAATATATAAAGAAAAACACTGGAGGAAAGAATGGAAAGATTACTGATTTTAGATTCAAACAGTTTATTAAATAGAGCATTTTATGCAATACCACCATTAACAAACAGTGAAGGTATTCACACTAATGCAGTTTATGGATTTACAAATATGCTATTTAAAATGAAGGAAGAAATAAAGCCAGATTACATAGTTGCTGCTTTTGATAGAAAAGCTCCAACATTTAGACATAAAGAATATGAAGATTATAAAGCTGGTAGAAAAAAGATGCCTCCAGAATTAGCAGAACAATTTCCAATAATTAAAGAAGTGCTTAATTTATTAGCAATTAACATTTATGAAATAGATGGATTTGAGGCAGATGATATAATAGGAACCTTAGCTAAATTTGCTGAAAGCAATGGAATTGAAGTTTTTATAGTAACTGGAGATAGAGACGCTCTTCAACTTGCTACTGATAACATTAAAGTTGTAATTACTAAAAAAGGTGTTACAGAAACAGCTGTATATAATAAAGAAGCTTTTGAAGCTGAATTTGGTGTTACACCAACTCAATATATAGATGTAAAAGGTCTTATGGGAGATAAGTCAGATAATATTCCAGGAGTACCAGGGGTAGGAGAAAAGACGGCATTTAAACTTATTTCTACTTATGGTTCTATGGAAGGAGTACTTTCACATATTGATGAAATAAGTGGTAAAAAGCTTAAAGAAAATTTAGAAACTTATAGAGAACAAGCAATTTTTAGTAAAAAGCTTGCTACAATTATGACTGAAGTTCCTATAGAATTTGACTTAGAAGATATTAAGAGTCAAGATAACTATAATAGAGAAGAACTTAAGAAATTATTCTTCAAACTTCAAATGAAATCTTTATTAGCAAAATTACCTGGTGAAGATATTGAAGCGGAAGAGGAAGAGAAAAAAGTAGAGATTAATGAGGTAAATACATTAGATAACCTGAAAGAAGCTTTAAAAGAAACAGAAAACATTGCTTTTATAGCATATAGTACATCTAATGCTAATCTTTATTCTAAAATTGAATTAGATAAATTATATTTAAATTATGGAGAAAAAGTTAGTGTAATTGATTTTAAAATAATAGTTATGGAGAATGCAACTGAGGCTATAAATACATTAAAGAGCTTCATGGAAAATGAGGAGATAGCTAAAGTAATACATGATGGTAAAAACTTAGTAACTATATTAACTAAAATGAATATAGAAATAAAAGAATTCATATTTGATACTGTAGTAGCTTCTTATCTTATAGATTCTGCTAAAAGTAATTATCCTTTAGAAACCTTAATTAATGAATATTTAATGAAGGAAGTTAAAGGAGAAGATGAAGAATTGATTTGTAATGCTATTTCAAATATGAAGGAGCTTTACGAATATTTAAAAGAAAGAATAAATAAAGAAGGAATGGATGAGCTTTATTATGAAGTTGAACATCCGCTTATAAGTATTTTATCAAGTATGGAAGCCATAGGATTTAAGGTAAATAGAGAAAAGCTTGATGAACTTGCTATTAAATTTAAAGAAGAAATATCTACAACAGAAAAAGAAATATATGAGCTTTGTGAAGAGGAATTTAACATAAGTTCACCAAAGCAATTAGGAAAAATACTTTTTGAAAAATTAGACTTACCAGTAATTAAAAAGACTAAAACAGGATATTCAACTAATGCAGAAGTGTTAGAAAAGCTAATGGATAAACATCCTGTTATAGAAAAAATTATTTACTATAGACAAATAACAAAACTTAATTCTACATATGTAGAAGGACTTAAGAACGTTATAGATGAAGATGGAGCTATTCATTCAAGTTTTAATCAAACTGTTACTACAACAGGTAGATTATCAAGCACAGAGCCAAATCTTCAAAATATACCTGTTAAATATGAAATGGGTAGAGAAATAAGAAAAGTATTTATACCAAAGGAAAGTACAGATGTGTTATTATCTTGTGACTACTCTCAAATAGAACTTAGAGTACTTGCACATATGTCAGATGATAAAAATATGATAGATGCATTTAATCACCATAGTGATATTCACACTAAAACTGCATCGGAAGTGTTTAAAGTTCCAGTTGATGAAGTTACATCTCTTATGAGAAGTAGAGCAAAGGCTGTTAACTTTGGAATAGTATATGGAATAAGTGATTTTAGTCTTTCTCAAGATTTGAAGATAACTAAAAAAGAAGCTTCAGAATATATGGAAATATATTTTGATAGATATCCAAAGATTAAGGGCTACTTAGAAAGTGTTAAAGAAGAGGCTAAAGAAAAAGGGTATGTTTTAACTGTTTTAAATAGAAGAAGATTCATACCAGAAATAAAGTCTTCAAATAAAATTGTTAAAGCACTTGGGGAAAGATTAGCTATGAATGCACCAATTCAAGGTAGTGCAGCAGATATTATTAAACTTGCTATGGTTAAAGTTTATAATAGATTAAAGAAAGAAAATTTAAATAGTGAAATAATCCTTCAAGTACACGATGAACTTATTTTAAATGTTAAAGAAAATGAATTAGAAATAGTTAAAGCATTAGTAAAAGAAGAGATGGAAAATGTACTAAAGATGTCAGTTACATTAGAAGTTGATACAAATATAGGTAATACATGGTATGATGCGAAATAGGGGGTAAGTATGATTAAGATAGGATTAACAGGAGGGATAGGGTCAGGAAAAAGTACAGTATCATTTATGTTAAAGGAAGCTGGATTTAATATAATAGATGCAGATGTAATAGCTAGAGATGTACTTGTTAAATATCCAGAAATATTAGAAAGAGTTAGAGTTGAATTTGGAGCAGGATTTTTTGATTGGAGAGGTGATTTCCGAAGAAAGGAATTTGGAAACCATATATTTAGATTTCCTAAACAAAGAAAAAAATATGAAGAGATAATATTACCATATATAAAAAGAGAAATATATGAGAATATAGATAAATTGGAAAAGAAAAATGCGGATTTTGTTATTTTGGATGCACCAACATTAATAGAGAATGATTTGCATAAAGATATGGATTATGTTATCTTAGTTTGGGTAGATAAAAATACACAAATTCAAAGAGTAAAATCAAGAGATATATTATCAAAAGATGAAGCTATAAATAGAATTAATGCTCAAATGCCTTTAGATAGGAAAAAAGATTTTTCTAATATAGTTATAGAAAATAATGATACTTTAGCTAAGACTAAAGAGCAGGTTGATTTACTAATAGAGTTTTTAAAATCTATTTAATCTATTTAAAAGTAGGGAGAGGGAATGAAGTTAAAAAAAATTATAATATGGCTTCTATTAGTCATTGTGATTTTAATTGGTGGAAAGTATATTATAAAAAAATACTTATATCCATACAAGTATGAAGAAATAGTAAATAAATATAGCTATGAATATAACTTAGATCCATTTTTAGTTTTGGCTGTCATAAAGACAGAGAGTAATTTTAATATAGATGTTGAATCAAGTAAGGGTGCTAAAGGATTAATGCAGATTATGGATTCTACTGGAGAATGGATTGCAAGCAAGTTAGAGATTGATGATTTTAATGCTAATATGCTTTATGACCCCGAAATTAATATTGAATTTGGATGTTGGTATTTAAATAATTTGTTAGAAGAGTTTGGAGATTTAAGCTTAGCATTAGCAGCCTACAATGGGGGCAGTGGTAATGTAACAAAATGGCTTAATAATCCAGAGTATTCAAGTGATGGAGAAAATTTAACATACATTCCTTTTAAAGAAACGAAAAAGTATGTTGATAAGGTTAGCACACGATATAATGTTTATAAATTTCTTTATGAGTAAAAGGAAGCCTAAAGGCTTCCTTTTTAAATTAAAAGTGTGTTATAATCGTTAAGATAATTTTGAAAAGGTGTGAAATAATATGAAGGAAAAGGTAGAGTTTAAAGGTAGCGTAGTTTTAAACCCAGTACCAGTTGTTTTAATAACATCTAAAAATAAAGAAGGAAAAGAAAATGTTTTTACAGTTGGATGGATTGGAACAGTGTGTACAAAACCTCCTATGTTATCAATATCTATTAGGCCAGAAAGGCTATCTTATGAATATATAAAAGAAACTATGGAGTTTACAGTTAACTTACCAAGTATAAATATGACAAAGGCAGTTGACTATTGTGGAGTAAGACCAGGACGTAAGTTTGATAAGATAAAAGAAATGAATTTCACAATGAGAGAAGGAAGCAATGTTAATGTTTCATATATAGATGAATGTCCTGTTTCTATTGAGTGTAAGGTAAAAAGTATAATACCTCTTGGGACTCATGATTTGTTTATTGCAGATGTAGTATGTTCTCATATAGATAAAGATTTAATAGATGAAAAAGGGAAAATACACTTTGAGGAAGCTGATTTAATTACATATTGTCATGGTGAGTATTTTAAAATGGATACCGAAGCTTTAGGTAAGTTTGGATACTCTGTAGCTAAAAATCCTATAGTTAAGGAAAAAAGCAAAAAAGAAAATACTAAGAAAGAGATTACTTCAAAAAATAAGAAGAAAGTTAAAGAAAAATCTAATAATAGTATTAAAGAGGAGAAGGCTGTTAAAAAAGGTTTTAAGAATAAAAAAAGTGACAAAAATAAAGGTAATAAAAATTTTAGTACAAAGAAAAGCACTAAGGGCGTAAATAAAAAAGTAAGTAAAATTAAATAGGGAAAGGTTGATTTTATGTTTATAATTTCTTATAAATTACCATATGAAAAGTTAGATGCTACAATTGAACTTTTAGCTATAAATGATATATATAATGTTTTCTATGAAAATCCATTAGAAATAACAACAGATAATTATGGATATGGATATTTAGAAAAAGAGGATGAAGAAATAATTCTTAAGGTTGCTTTTGAAGGGGAAAAAGAAGGATTAGATGAATTTAAGGAAAATTTAAAAGTAATTTTAAAAATGGACTATATAAATATAGAAGAAAATAATTATGATTATACTACATATGATTTTCCAGCAATACATTTAGATGAAAAATATGTTATAGCAAGTCCAGAGGAGGAGTTTGAAGGAAAAACGAAAATTAACTTCATTTCACAAGGGGCTTTTGGTACTGGATTACATGAAACAACTCAAGATATATTAAAGTTAATTTTAGATACATTAGATATGAAAGAAAAATCAGTATTAGACATTGGAACAGGTTCAGGAATACTATCTATTGCAGCTTCTATGTCAGGGGCTTCAAAGGTAGTAGCAGTTGATATAAGAGATGTTGAAGATGAAGTAATACTAAATGCTTCATTAAATAATTTAAATAACATAGAAGCTGTTATTGGGAATATATTAGATGATGAAACTTTAGTTAAGGACAATTTTGATTGGATATTTATAAATATTGGTGGAGAAGAAACTAAAATGTTTATGAAGTATATAAAAGAACATTTAAATACTAATGGTAATATATTAGTTTCAGGACTTGTTGAATGGAGTTTTGATGAAGTTAAAGAAAATGTAGAAAGTTATGGTTTTAAGCTTGTAAGTAAGCATCAAACTAATGAGTGGGTTACTGCAGTTTTTAATTAATATTTTAATATTAAAAAATGCTATGCAAATTTTAAGTTTGCATAGCATTTTTTTAGTATCTAGAATATTTACTTCTTCTATTTCTTCTACGCCTTTTTGAATTAATTATTAATTTAATTATAACAAATATTAATATAATTACTAAGACTGTTATTAATAAAGCAAGAGCGTATATTCCAATGTTAGCTTTTAATATTTGTCCTACGCTTAAAGTAATAGAACCTTTAACTGTTTCACTATACTTTCCAGCAGTAAAAGTTAAATCAACATTATTATTTGAAGCTACTTTCCAAGCATCTAAATTATTAGTTGGAACATTAAGCTTAGCATTTTTATCGTTAAATTCATTCTTGTAGTATTCAATATCTTGATCTAATATAACTGGTGCAGTTATAGTTTTAGTAGGCCCGAAGAACTTGAATAATTTATAACTTAAATCTACAGTTGAAATTTCATCTCCAGATGATTTATAAGTTGTTTTATTTGCATCATAGCTATAATTTGCAATAGATTGAGTATCGTTAAATACATTCATTCCATCAGCGCCATATTCAGAACCAAGTACTACAGTAATTAAATTTCTACCATTTCTATTATAGAAACCTACAAAGCAATGACCAGCTTTAGTTTCGTTACCAGTTTTACCACCAATATTACCATCTACACTAAGGATTTTATTTCTTGTTTCTATGTAGATTTTTTTACCATCTAATGTAACAGAAGTTTTATATAATCCACTAGCTTCTTTTACCCAATCATTTTGAAAAGCTTCCTTAGCAATAAGAGCTAAATCATAAGCAGTAGTAACATTGTGATTATTAGGGTCTGTTTCTAATCCATTTGGACTAACAAAGTTACTGTTTACAGCACCAATCTCTTGAGCTCTTTGGTTCATTAATTTAGCAAAATCATCAACAGATCCAGCAACAGCTTCAGCCATCATTACAGCAGCATCATTTGCTGAATATACCATTACAGCATCCATAACTTCAGCTGCAGTTAAAGTATCACCAGCTTTGGCAGCATTACCTATAAAATTAGTTAATGAAGTTTCAGTAACAGCAGCAGATACATCAGTATAAGAAATTATATCACTTTTATTTTTGCTTTCTGCGAAAAGTAAAGATGTTAATAATTTAGTTGTACTAGCTGGTGAACGTTGAACATCAGCATTTTTAGAGTAAATTATTTCACCAGTATCCATATCCATTGTTATAGCAGAAGCCCCTATTATTTGAGGTTCTGTAGCAGCTAATACACTAGTTGTATTAAAAAATGGTGCTACTAAAGTTAAGCAAATAACTAACGTTAGTGCTCTAAAAAATTTTTTTGACATAAATTTCCCCGTCCTTCTTTATAAGTAAGTAATTTTTTTATTTTATTTAGTATTTAATCTAGTAATCATAACTTCTTTAGCTTTTAGCTCTAAACTATCATCTAGTTTTTCTAACGCCGCTTCTGAATATTTAATTTCAAGTGCCATTTTAATGAATCTATCTGCAAGTTCAGGATTTTTTGCTAAAAGCGAACCATGGAAGTAAGTGCAATAAGTATTTTTATATATACAGCCTTCATAGCCATCAGAACCATTATTTCCATATCCATGTATGCATTTACCTAATGGTTTAAGACCATTAAGATAAGTTCTACCAGAGTGATTTTCAAAACCAACATAAGTTTCATTGAAGTCTTCATTGTATATTACAGTATCTCCAATAAATCTAGTATCTCCAGCTTCTGTATATATATCTAGAACACCTAATCCTTCAATTCTTTCACCGTTTGGAGCAGTATAATATTTTCCTAGTAATTGATAACCACCACAAATAGCTATTAAAACTTTATCGTTATTAATATATCTAGATAATTCTTCTTTTTTATTATTCATTAAATCAGCAGAAACTATTGATTGCTCATAGTCCTGACCACCGCCGAAGAATACAATGTCATACTCATCAGCATTAAATTCATCATTTAAAGAAATATTTACTATATTAACTTTAATTCCACGTTCTTCAGCTCTATGTTTTAAAATTAATATATTACCCACATCTCCATAAACATTTAAAAGGTCTGGATAAAGATGACAAATATTTAATTCCATAAGCTCCTCCTATATTACCAAAGGTTTTTAATATATCCTTTAGAGTGTAAATATTTTCTATAGTTTATCATTGCAGTATAAGTAGCTAGAATATATAACTTTTTATTTTTACCAGCCCTAATTTTAGATGTTAGATTTTCATAATCTTCTTCAATGATGAGCTTTGAAGGTGGTATACCAGCAGTTTTAAGTCTTACTGCCATATCAAAAGCTCTAAGCCCAGATACATATACTTCATCTAAATCAGCATCTTTTAAATTTTCAAAATTAACATCCCAAATCCAAGATACATCTCTACCATCTGCATAATTATCATTAAGTAGAAAGGCACATGAGAAAGAATCTTTGTTAAGACATAAAGTGTCTAATGCCTGATTATATCCAGCAGGATTTTTAACAAGTATAATTTTAACTTCTTTATCATCAATGTTTATTATTTCTTGTCTTCCGAAACTAGAACTTTGACTTTCTAAAGATTTTTTTATTGTATTATCATCAATGTTAAGTTCCTTTGTAATAGAGTAAGCACAAAGGGCATTATAAATATTATAAACACCGGATTGTCCAAGATAAATTTCAGTATCTCCGAATTTTACAGTTGAACTTTCAGCTGTTAGTTCTAGAATTTCATCTACACCATATTTTATTGATGGATGAGTATATCCACAGCCTGTACAGTAGTAGTCACCTAAGTGGTTATATGTAACGAAATTATAGCTATAAGGAGTTTTACAGAATTTACAGAACTTTGAATCTGCATTTACGTCTATAGTTTTATTTTCATTTATTGGAGTTTTAAATCCATAGAAAATTAATTCATTTTTAACATCTAATTTTCCAAGAAGAGACTCGTCTCCATTAAGAACAAGCTTACTTTCAGGAACAAGAGTTATACCTTCTAAAATTTTAGTTAATGTAGTATATACTTCCCCGTATCTGTCAAGCTGATCTCTGAAAAGATTAGTAACTGTTATTATTTCAGGAGTAATATATTTTGTAATATATTTTAAATTTGCTTCATCTACTTCAATAATTGCATATTTATTTTCATCTTTGTTGAAAAATTTATAGTTTTCTACAAATGTAGTAACTATACCAGGGTAAAGATTTGCACCTGTATTGTTAGTTATAACAGAATATCCTTTTTCTTTAATGATGTTATAAATCATGCTTGTAGTAGTAGTTTTACCATTAGTTCCTGTAACTAAAACTACTTTATATCCCTTAGAAACTTTAGATAAGATATTGTTATCTAGCTTTAAAGCTACTCTTCCAGGGAAAGTAGTTCCACCTTTTAAAATGGTTTTAGTAAGAAATAATGTGAATTTTGTTGCTAATATACTTAGAATTGACTTAATACTAATTTCCTTCACCACCTACAATAATTTATTTACATTATTAACAATAATATTGAAATATAAACATTTAGTAGCAAATATTAAATTATAGTGAAATTATTCATTTTAATTTTTAACATATCGGCTTTAAATGACATATCAATACTAAAATAGTATAACACAAAGTTACGCTTTAACAAATCTATCTTTGTATTATATTTGAGCTAAATTAAAAATTTTTAATAAAAAAGTTAAATTGTAAAAAAATAATTAAAAATATAGATTTATAATTGACATTACTAAAATGCAGTTTAATAATATAATCAAAAAACTGAAAAGAGGAAAATAGTTTTGGAAAGATTTTGTTTTATAGATAAAAATGGAAAAGAAATTAAGTGTTACAAATGGACTACAACACAAGAGATAAAAGGAGTAGTACAACTTGTTCATGGTATGACGGAATATGCTTTAAGATATGATTATTTTGCAGAGAAGCTTTGTGAAAAGGGTTATACTGTTTATGCTCATGATCAAAGAGGACATGGAGAAACATCTAGAGAGGATGAAGAAAGAGGATATATTGCTGATAATGAAGGATTTGATATTTTAGTTGAGGATGTGAAAGAGTTAACAGATATAATAAAAGAAGAAAATCCTAATGTACCCATAATAATGTTTGCCCATAGTATGGGTTCATTTGTTGCTCAAAGATATATAGAATTATATGGAGATAAAATCCATGGAGTAATTTTATCAGGAACTAATGGGAGGCCAGATAAAATTACTAAGCTTGGAATTTTAATTTCGAAAATTGAGATTATGTTAAGGGGAAGAAAAGCAAAAAGTAAATTGATGGATAAATTATCATTTGGGGACTTTAACTCTAATTTTAAACCTAATAGAACAGATTATGATTGGTTATGCTCAGTAGAAGAGGAAGTGGACAAGTATATAGAAAGCAATATGTGTGGATTTATTTGTACAACATCATTTTATTATGACTTAATTAGAGGATTATGGAAAATAAATAGAAAAGAAAATTTAAGAAAGATACCTACGAACTTACCAATATTTATTTTTGCAGGTGATAAAGATCCTGTAGGGAATTTTGGAAAGGGTATAATTAGATTGTATAATGATTATAAAGAATTAGGAATATTAGATTTAGAATATAAATTATATAAAAATGGAAGACATGAAATGTTAAATGAAAAAAATAAAGATGAGGTAATTCAAGATTTAATAGAATGGATTAATGTTAAAGTTAAGCAATATATAAACAGTTAATATAGGTAAACATTATTTCTTATTATGAAACATATACTTAATTAGTAATAATAAGAGGTGATGGTAATGAAAAAGAAAGTAAAAGTACAAAAAGCCCCTAAAGGCAAAAGACAAAATATTATTAAGGAAATATTTTGTGTAAATAATAAGTTTAATTTTAAGGGGTTATTAAAGAATATTTTAATGTCTGTTGGTGGAGGTTTATTAGTAGGATTTATTACAAGAAACTCAATAAATGTTTATGATACATTGAAAAAGAGTTTCTTGACGCCTCCTAATGGTATTTTTCAAATAGTATGGATTGTATTGTATACATTAATAGGTATTGCAGCATATAGAATATATATGAATAATAAGGATGAAAAAAATGATTATAACGGATACTTTTATTATTTAATACAGCTATTGATAAATTTTTTATGGCCTATAATATTTTTCAATTTAAGATTATATGGAATTTCTTTTATCTTGATAATAATTTTATTGACTTTAATTATAATTACTACAATAAAGTTCTTGAAAGTTGATACAATAGCAGGTATATTGATGATACCTTATATAGGATGGGTAGCTTTTGCCTCATATTTAACATTTTATATTTGGATGTTTAATGAGATGTAAGAATTAAATTTGAATTATGAAAATAAATAGGATAAAATATAAATCTGGTAATGTATTAATACAGATTTAAGGAGAAGAGTATTTTGAAAAAAGTAATTATAGCAGAAAAACCATCAGTAGCTAAGAATATTGCAGACGCATTTAAGATAAAGACAAGAAGAGATGGTTATTATGAGGGCGAAGATTATTTAGTTACATGGGCTTTTGGACATTTACTTCAATTATATGATGCAAAGGATTATGATGAAAATATGAAGGGGTGGAGGATGGAGAAGTTTCCATTCATTCCTGAAGGTTTTAAATATAAGATTAAATGTGATAACTTAAATAGAACTGTTACGGACAAAGGTGCTGAAAAGCAAATTAATATAATAAAAGGATTAATAGATAGAGATGATGTTGATGGAGTTATCTCTGCTACAGACTATGATAGAGAAGGGCAAGTAATATCAGATGAACTATTTATTCATTATGATATAAAGAAACCTATATATAGACTTTTACTTAATGAATGGACAGAAGATGAAGTTAAAAAAGGAATGTCTAATTTAAAGCTAAATAGTGAAATGAAACCACTTCAAGATGCAGGAATTGGAAGACAATTAGCTGATTGGACAATAGGAATTAATTTAACTTCAGTCGCAACTTTACGTTACGGAGCTAGTGAAAAAAAGACTATCAATATTGGAAGAGTATTACTTCCAACATTAAAAATTATATATGATAGAGATAAGGAAATTGAAAATTTTAAAGAATCTTCTTACTATAAATTATTAATTAGTTTAAAATCTAAAGATAACATAGAGTTTGAAAGTCTTTATTATGAAAATTCTTCTGAAAAGTTTGAAAAAAAAGATTATCTAGATAATTTAAGTAAGATATTAAAAGAAAAACAAGCAGTAGTTGTAGATAAGGAAATAGAAAAGAAAAGGGAGTATCCGCAAAGTCTTTTTAACCTTTCTAATTTACAAGGTTATATTACTAGCAAATATAAAGGATGGACTTCAGATAAAGTGCTTAAAGTTGCTCAAGGATTATATGAAAAGAAACTTATAACTTATCCTAGAACAGCAAGTAGTGTTTTGGAAGAAAGTTTAGTTGATAAAGCAAGAAAAGTGTTAGAAACACATAAAAAGGGATTACCTTATGAAAATCAAATTAAGTTTATACAATCAAAAAGAGTATTCGATAATTCAAAGGTAGAAAGCCATAGTGCAATAACTCCTACTTATGTTATTCCTAAAGGATTAACTACAGAGGAACAATATGTTTATAATGCTATTAAAAATAGATTTATTATGCAATTTATGCCTGTAGCAGAATTTGAAGAAACTAAAATAACTCTAAAAGTTAATGATGAGTCATTAAAAGGTGAATTTATTTCAAAAGGTAAAGTTGAAATAGTTAAAGGTTGGAGAGTTGTTGAAAAAATAGAGACAAAGGATACTATTCTTCCTTTAGTTGAAAAAGGTGAGTATTTAGATATTGTGGATAGTAAAGTAAATAAGGTAACTAAAAAGCCACCTAAGTATCATACAGAAAAAACACTTTTAAGAGTTATGGAAACTTGCGGAAAATCTTTTAAGGAAGAAAAAGATGAAAATTCAGATGATGAAAGCAATTCAGATGAAATGATGCAAGCAATTTTAAGTGGATTCAGTATAGGAACCCCTGCAACTAGAGCAGAAACTATAAAGAAGCTTAAGGATATTGGATACATAAAAACTAAAGGAAAAAGCTTGACAACTACGGAGTTAGGTAGAACTATAGTAGAAATATTTCCAGCAAAAGAACTTTTAGATTTAGAATATACAGGTAAACTAGAAAAAACACTATCAGATATAGAAAAAGGTAAATTTAAAAAAGAGGATTTTCTAAATTTGATATTTGATTTCACTAAAAGTTCTGTTGAAAAGATAAAAAATGATACTTCTATGCTTTCAAAGTTTAAGGTTGAAAAGCCAGAAGGTGCAGAAGAAGTAGGAAAATGTCCTGTATGTGGTAATGCAATAATTGAAGGTGAAAAAGGTTTTGGATGTACTAACTGGAAAAATGGATGCAAGTTTACTATTTGGAAGAATGATAAGTTTATAGAGGCCATGGGTAAAAAGGTAACTAAGGAAATGGTTGCACTATTACTTAAAAATGGAAAAGTAGGATTTAGGAATTTAAAAAGTAAAAAAGGTACTTTTTTCTCTGCATATTTAAGATATGAAAAAGATGAGAAAAGTGGATATTATAACTGGAAAATGGAGTTTATAAATTAAATATAATATTTGAAAATAAAAAAGCCATAAGATATGTAAGTATATATACTATATCTTATGGTTTTTTCTACATAAAAGTGGATAGAATAGAGTAGCAAATAGGAGCTAAAAATACAGTAATTATTCCTGCAACTCCAATTGATAATGAACTCATGGCACCTTCAGTTTCGCCTATTTCTAGAGCCTTACTTGTTCCAACAGCATGAGAAGCTGTTCCAAGAGAAACACCCCTAGCAATTGGATGATTAATTCTTAAAATTTTAAATACGGTAGGGCCAACTACAGCGCCGATTATTCCAGAAAGAACAATAGCAAGAACCGTTATAGAGGAAACTCCACCTAAACTATTAGTAATTTCTATACCTATAGGAGTAGTAACGCTTTTTGATAGTAGGGAAATAGTCAAACTGTTATCTAATCTTAAGAAAATAGAAATAGAAATAACAGACAATACACTAACTAAACTTCCAACGAAAATTCCTGCAAAAATAGGAAGGAAATTTTTTTTGAGTAGAGATAAATTTTTATATAATGGTACAGCTAGTACTATTGTTGCTGGACCTAAGAAAATATTAATAAATTGACCACCTTTATTGTACGTATCAAAATCTATATTAAATATTTTTAAAAATGCAATTATAATTATTGATGCTATTAAAAGTGGATTTAAAAGTGGAAATTTTGTTTTTTTATAAATAAACAGACCTATTTCAAAAGCAATTAAAGAAATAAATATTCCAAAAAACATATTATTTACGAATATATCCATTTAATTAAGCCTCCTTTTGATTAATTTTATCTTTTTTAACTTCTTTTGTAGATTTTCTATTGCATATAAATTCAATAGTGATGCCGGTAGCAGCAATAACGATTATAGTAGTTAATATGCAAAGAAGTATTATTTTGAAAATACTCCCTTTAAGAGATGTAAAAGATGTCATAAGTCCTACCGAGGCTGGAATAAAGAAAAATGCTAAGTGATCTAGAAAAAAGTTAGCTAAATTTTCAACTTTTTCAACTTTAACAATATTTGATGTTAGTAAAACAAATAATAAAATCATTCCTATTATGCTTCCAGGTACAGGCAAATTAAGTAGTTTCGAAATTATTTCACTTACAAAATATATAGAAAGAAGTAAAATAGATTCTCTGAAAAATTTCATTAATAGGACCTCCTTTTTTTTAATACAAAAATACTTTAACACTAAAAAAAAAAATAGTAAATACTTATAAATTTCCTATCAATTAAAAACTACATTAATTAACAAAAATCAACTATAAATCATAATATAAATCATAATAATATAAATAGTTGGGCTAAAAAGGAGTAGGAATGAGTAAAATATTAAAAAAATTTGCTGCTATTATAGGGATAATAGCTATTATAGGAGCTAGTTTTGTGGGTTGTCAAAAAACATCAACTAAGGATAAAAGTGATATGGAATTACAAACTGTAAGATTAAATGAAGTTGTTAGATCTGTTTTTTATGCACCTATGTATGTAGCAATTACTGAGGGCTTTTTTGAAGAAGAAGGTCTAGAAATTGACTTAACAACTGGACAGGGTGCTGATAAAACAATGCAACAATTATTAAGTGGAAATGTTGATATTGGTTTTTCAGGTCCAGAGCAAGCTGTTTATATCTATAATCAAGGTAGAGAAGATTATCCAGTAGTATTTGGACAACTTACTCAAAAAGATGGATCATTTTTAGTTGGAAGAGAAGCTGAAGAAAACTTTGATTGGACATCATTAAAAGGAAAAGAATTAATTGGTGGAAGACCAGGTGGAATACCAGAAATGGCATTAGAATATGTATTAAAACAAAATGGATTAGATCCATCAACTGATGTTAATATGGTAACAAATATTGATTTTACTGCTACTTCAGGAGCTTTTAAATCAGGTACTGGAGATTACGTGGCATTATTTGAACCTACAGCAACAATGCTTCAAAATGATGGTGGTGGAAATATTGTAGCTTCTGTTGGAGAATCTGCAGGTAATATAGCATATACATGTTTCTATACAACAAAATCATATATGGATAAAAATCCAGAAGTATTACAAAAGTTTACTAATGCTATATATAAAGGACAACAATGGGTTAAGGAACATACAAGTGATGAAATTGCAGAATCAATAGTTTCATATTTCCCAGGAACTGATGAAAAGGTAATAGCACAAGTTATTGATAATTATAAGAGTATCGATGCATATTCAGAAACTCCTGTTGTTAGTGAGGATGGATTAAATAGGTTAATGGATATAATACAAGGTTATGATTCAAGTTTAATACAAACAAGGCCAGATTTTGATACTATTGTAAACAATGATTTTGCAAATGAAGCTATAAAATAGTTAGGAAATAGTAGTATTGAGTTAATAATTAGTGTTAAAGGGACTAAAGAATAACTCCTAATTATTAACTCCTATCTAACCAAAAGGGTGGTGGAAATAGTGAGTCTCTTAGAGATAAAAGATGTAAATATGAATTATCATAAAAGTGATGGAGTAACAGAGGCTTTAAAAGATATAAGTTTTACAGTTGATAATGGAGAATTTATAAGTATAATTGGCCCCTCAGGATGTGGAAAATCTACATTATTAAATATAATTAGTGGACTTTTACAACCTTCTTCAGGTGAAATTAAATATAATGATCCAGAAGTTAAGAATAACTTAGATAAAATGGGTTATATGTTCCAAAAGGATTTTTTATTTCCATGGTTAACAGTAAGAGAAAATATAATATTAGGGTTGAAGATAAAGAAAATATATACAAAGGAAAATAGAGAATTTGCATGTGAATTATTAAAAAATTATGGATTAGAAAAGTTTGCAAATCATAAACCAACTGAATTATCAGGAGGAATGAGACAAAGAGTGGCTCTTATAAGAACACTAGCATTAAAACCAGAGGTATTATTATTAGATGAACCTTTCTCGGCATTAGATTACCAAAGTAGATTAAAGGTTACAGATGATGTAGCTGAGATAATAAAAAAAGAGGGTAAAACTGCAATAATGGTTACTCATGATTTAGGTGAAGCTATAACAATGTCTAAAAGAGTAATAGTCTTAAGTACTAGACCTGCAACTATTAAAGATGATGTGAAAATTTCGTTTGAAAGAGATTATTTAACTCCATTTGATAAAAGAAAAGAGAAAGAATATAATGATTACTTTAAAAAGCTATGGGGGGAAATAGAGAATGCAAATGAATAAGGAACATGAATTATATTTAAAAAACATTAAGAAAAGGAAAATTAAAATTACTATTCTTAGAATATCTATTTTAGTTATATTTATTGCATTATGGGAAATTGCAGCGCAACTAAAATGGATAGATCCATTTTTAACATCAAGTCCTAGTAGAATTGTTAAATCTCTGATTGAATTTGTAAATGAAGGAACGTTAGCGAGGCACATTTGGGTAACTTGTTATGAAACTATATTAGGATTTGTTTTAGGAACAGTTCTTGGGGTCATAATTGCTATTTTGCTATGGTCATCAGAAACAGCATCTAAAGTATTAGATCCATATTTGGTAGTATTAAATGCACTTCCAAAGGTTGCATTGGCACCTATAATTATATTTTGGGTTGGAAATGGAACTTCAGCTATTATAGCTATTGCTTTATTAATTTCAATAGTTACAACTATAATAAGTGTTTTGACAGGTTTTAAAGAAGTTGATAATGGTAAAATATTATTAATGAAAACATTCAGAGCAAGTAAATGGCAAACATTAAGATATTTAATTTTCCCAGCATGTGTTCCTGTTATAATATCAGCTTTAAAGATAAATGTGGGGTTGTCTTGGGTAGGAGTAATTATGGGAGAGTTTTTAGTTGCTAGAGAAGGGCTTGGTTTCTTAATTATATATGGTGGACAAATCGCACAATTAGATATGGTAATGATGAGCATAGTTATTTTGTCAGTTATAGCTTTTATAATGTATGAAATAGTAGCAGTTATTGAAAATAAGCTCATAAAAAAAGATGATGTATACAATTAAAAAAGGAAGAAATATAATTAAGAGTTAAAAGTTTAATTTCATAGCTTTTACTCTTAATTTATTATTTTATAGTCATAGTTATACAATATTTTTTTGTTTTTTAAGAAATAATTGAAAAATCTTGTTATTTTTGATAAGATTATAACAAATAATAAAATATTAAACCAATATGGAGGCTTTATGGAAAAAAATAAAAACCACTCCTTAAAGGAAAAAAAAGAAGTAAATAAAGAAAATAAATATATAGGATCAATAGCAACTTTAGTTTTTTCAATAGTTTTTGCATTTGTAGTTTTAATTTCAATACAGTTTATAATGGGAGATGAAACAGTAACAATAAGTAATAATAAAGCTGAACAATATTATTATGATGGTAAGTTTGATGAGGCTATTAATGAGTATATGTTAATGCAAAATGATGATGTTTGGCCAATATGGACTGTTAAAGCTGCAGAAGTATACTCTGTAAAAGGTGATATGGCACAAGCAGATAATTTATTAAGAGAAGCTGTAGTAAAAAGAGATAAGGTAATGTTAGAAAATGGAGATAAATACATAGAACAAGATCAAGAATTAATCAATAAAGTTGTATTTACTTTCTATATAAATAATGAGTTAGATCAAGCTGAAAGTTTAGGGGAATATTACTTAACTACATATAGTAAATATAAACCATTGTTAAAAACCATGTTTGCTGTGTATCTAGCCAATGGAGATGCTGAATCAGCAGAAGATGTTGTTGCTTCATATTCTGTAGATGATGAAAGTGCTTATGATTTAGCCATTTTAGCTAAAATGCAAATTATGTTAGGAAATTATGATGATGGATTAGATAATTTAAAGAAGTCTTATAATTTAGATAAAAACGAAATTAAATCTTTTGATGTAATAATGGAAACTTGTGAATTTGATAAAAGTACATTATTAGATGAAATAAATAAATTATCAGAGGAAAATCCAAAGGAAGAAGCATATCAAGTTTGGTTAGAAGGAATTAATAAGTTAGATGAATCAAATAAGGACTTATCAAAAGTTATAATTGATGAAATTAATACTAATATAGATGTTGATACTTTAGATAAAGATTCATATGTATATAATTATGTAGAAGCTTGGAGTTATTATAATAAAGGTCAATATGATAAAGCGTTAGAAGCTTGTAATGAAGCAATTGTAGCTAATCCAAAATATACAAATACATTTGGTATTTTAATTACTAAAATATTAATTGCAACAGAAAATCCAGACAAAGTTGAAGGATATTTTAGAACAGCTATATATAATGAACCATTTAATTATAATTTAATTACAAGTATAGGAAAAATATACGAAAATGATTTAAAAAATTACGATAAGGCTAAAAAAGCTTTAAATTTTGCGTTATCATTAAACAAAGATGAAGATGTATTATATTATAATTTAGCTTTTATTGATTTAGCTATGGAAAATACTGATGAAGCTATTACAAATTTAAAGAAAGCAATATCAGTAGATGAAAATAACTATAAATATTATAGAACTTTGGGAACTTTATATTTTAACAATAAAGATTATGATAAAGCAATCGAAAGTATAAGAAAAGCATATTTATTAAATGAAAAAGATGTTTTATCACTTAATAATGCTGCTTGTTACTATATAATGGTAGAGAAAGATATATGGAGAGGATACTCTAATATAGAATCTGCATATAATGATATGCCAAGTGATTTGGATGAAGATTTAAAAGAGTTGATTACAAGTAATTATGAGGAAATTAAAAAGGTATATGATAAATATGTTAATGATGAAAGCACAGCTATTAACATTGATAATTTAAAGTTGGTATATTAGTAAAAATTAATAAATAGTAATATAAAAGGTAGATTTCTTAAATCTGCCTTTTTATATTATAGTTCAAAAGTAAGAGGCAAAAAACACTTTCAAGATATTTGAATTTATGGTATTATAATATAAGAATAAATATTCAGAATTTTATGAATAAGAATGTAATAATAAGAAATTTAACTGGGGAAAATGCTGAAAAATTATTAGATAATGGGTAGGGAGGAGTTTTCAAATGGAACAAAAAATTAAAAAAATAGCTTTATTAACAGGTGGTGGGGATTGTCCGGGTTTAAATGCAGTAATAAGAGCAGTAACAAGAACAGCAATCTTAAACTATGGAATCGAAGTAATTGGATACAAATTTGGATATAGAGGTTTATATAATAATGATTTTATTAATTTAACATTAGATTCAGTATCTGGAATATTACATAGAGGAGGTACTATCCTTTATAGTTCCAATAAAGATAATTTATTTGATTATCTTGTTGAAGAAAATGGTGAGGTAGTAAAAAAAGACGTTTCTGACGTTGCAGTAGAAAATTTAAAAAAAGAAGGGGTTGATGTATTAGTTGTGATAGGGGGAGATGGTACATTAACATCTGCAAGAGATTTTGCTAGAAAAGGTGTTAAGGTAATAGGGGTTCCTAAAACTATAGATAATGATTTAGCATCAACCGATGTAACATTTGGATTTAATACTGCAATCGATGTTGTAACAGAAGCTTTAGATAGACTTCATACAACTGCAGAATCACATCATAGAATTATGTTGTGTGAAGTAATGGGAAGAAATGCTGGATGGATAGCTTTAGAAGCGGGTATAGCAGGATCAGCAGATATTATTCTTTTACCAGAAATTCCATACGATATTAATAAGATTGCTGAAAAGGTAAAAGAGAGAGAAGAACAAGGTAAAAACTTTACTATTATAGTTGTATCAGAAGGGGCAAGACCTAAAGATGGAGAAGTTGTGGTAGCAAAAATTGTTGCTGATAGTCCAGATCCTATAAGATTGGGGGGAATAGGTAATAAGCTTGCAAGTGATTTAGAAAAGGTTATTAAGGATCATGAAGTTAGATGTACAGTATTAGGCCATATACAAAGAGGGGGAAATACTTCAACATATGATAGAATACTATCAACAAGATACGGAGTTGCAGCAGTTGAACTTATGATAGAGGGTAAGTTTGGAGAAATGGTTTGTTTAAAAGGCAATACAATAAGTAGTGATAGTTTAGAAAATGTAATTGGTCAAAAAACTAAAAATGTTAATATTGATGGAGAATTAGTGCAAGTTGCTAAGAAAATTGGTATTACTTTTGCTGAATAGATAGTTAATATTTAAAATATTATTAGTGGTAAGAGGAAAAATATAGAATAAAGCTTAAGTATGCTAAAGTCTATATTTAAAACTTGCCACTATTTTTATATATAATATAATAATGGAAAAAATCGATTAGAATACTTCAAAATATTCTGACAATATGGTATACTTATATTAAAGTAAAAGAAATATTTGAATTAGTGGATTTAGGAGGGTATTATGAAAGAAATAAAGAAATATTTAGAATCAAGGATTGGGAAATATAGTTTCTTTTTTGAAGATTTGAAAAGTGGATATGTGTATGGATACAATGAAAACGTTTCTATGACAGCAGCTGGCTGTATGAAGCTTCCTATTGCTGTTTCATTAATAAAGGCGGTTGAAGATAAAAAAGTTGATTTTATGGATAAGATAAAGATACAAAGTTCAGATAAGGTTTATGGAACAGGGATAATCCATGAATTTAATGAAAGAGAATATACAGTTTTTGAACTTATGGTAATAATGTTAATTCAAAGTGATAATACAGCTGCTAATAAAATTATAGATATAGTTGGAATGGAAGAAATAAATGAAGATATTATAAGAATGGGATTAAAGAATACTAGGTTAAATAGGAAGACGAATGATGAAAGAACAGCTATAACAGGTGTTGAAAACATAACAACAGCTTATGATTTATCAAAAATATGGAAGCATCTATCTAATGGAACCTTCTTAAACAAAGATAATGGTCAAATGCTTATAGATATTTTAAGAAGGCAGCAAATAAAAAATAAATTGGCTTTATATATTCCTGATGATTTAAAGATTGAAATATCTAGTAAAACAGGTGATAAAAAAGGAGTTGAAAATGATACAGCATATTTAGAATTACCAAAAGGAAAATTTGTATTCACCATTTTATCACAAGATATACCTAATAGTGTATATGGAACAGTATCCTTAGCTAAATGTGGTAAAATGATGTGGGACGATGTAATGAATAATTGGCATTAAAAATATTGACAAATTTTTAATGAAGTGATATCCTAACACAAAGAACCTTTAAAGGAATCCGAGAGCTTCATAAGGAAGTTGTAATAATACTAATATTATGAGATTACTATACCTTCCTTATATTATAAGGAAGGTTTTTTGTATTCTTTAAATTTAACACTGTGATGTTAAAAAGGAGTGACAATAAATGAAAAATAAACATTTAATCAGTCCAATGGACTTTTCAAAGGAAGAACTTAATGAAATATTCGAGTTAGCAGAAAAAATTATTTCAAATCCAAAAGAATTTTCACATATCTGTGATGGGCAAATCTTAGCTACACTTTTTTATGAACCAAGTACAAGAACAAGATTTAGTTTTGAAGCTGCAATGATGAGATTAGGCGGTAAAATCCTAGGGTTTTCAGAGCCAAACTCAACTTCAAGTGCAAAAGGTGAAACATTAGCAGACACTATAAGAATGGTTTCTATTTATTCAGATATAATTGCAATGAGACATCCTAAAGAAGGGGCAGCAAAGGTTGCAAGTATGTATTCATCAGTACCAGTTATTAATGCAGGAGATGGTGGACATCAACATCCAACTCAAACATTAACAGATCTATTAACTATAAAATCACAAAAAGGAACTTTAGAAGGACATAAAATTGGCCTTTGTGGAGATTTAAAAAATGGACGTACAGTACAATCATTAATTGCAGCTATGTCTAGATATGAAGATACAGAATTTATTCTTATATCTCCAAAAGAGCTTGTAATACCAGAATATATTAGAGAAGAAATATTAAAAAGAAATAATATTTCATTTAAAGAAGTAGAAAATATAGAAGAAGTAATAGATGAGCTAGATATTTTATATATGACAAGAATTCAAAAAGAAAGATTCTTTAATGAAGAAGAGTATTTAAGATTAAAGGACTCTTATATATTAGATAATGAGAAAATGTCTAAAGCAAAGGAAGATATGATTGTAATGCATCCACTTCCTAGAGTAAATGAAATTGCTACAGAAGTAGATGATGATAAAAGAGCAGTTTACTTTAAACAAGCTGAGTATGGAATGTATGTAAGAATGGCTTTAATAGTTAAGTTACTGGGGGTAATGTAAATGCTACAAATAACTAGTATAAAAAATGGATTCATGTTAGATCATATAAAGGCTGGAATGGGAGTTAAAATATTTAGATATTTGCACCTAGATAAATTAGGCCATCAAGTTGCATTAATAATAAATGCAGATAGCAAAAAGATGGGAAAAAAAGATATAATAAAAATAGAGAATATTGAAGAAATAAATTATACAGCACTTGGATTATTATCTCCAGGTATTACTATAAATGAAGTTAGAAATGAAGTAATAGTTAATAAAATAAAACCAGAATTACCAGAGAGGATTCAAGATATATTAATATGTGAAAATCCAAGTTGCATAACTTCCCAAGAAAAATATATACCTCATAAATTCACATTAGTTGATGGAGAAAAAGGAAGTTATAAATGTGAATATTGTGAACAGATAATAAATCCTAGCGAGGTGTAAATAGATGGACTTATTAATAAAGAATGCTAATATGATAGATGCTTATGAAAGTTTTTTTGGAGATATATTAATAACAGATGGAATAATAACGGAAATTGGAAAAGAAATAAACAAAGATGGAATAGATATAATAGATGCAAAAGGTTTAACTTTAATGCCTTCATTTATAGATACACATGCACATTTTAGGGATCCAGGTTTAACATATAAAGAAGATATGGAAAGTGGTTCAAGAGCAGCAGCTAAAGGTGGGTATACAGGGGTTTGTCTAATGGGTAATACAAATCCTATATGTTCAACTAAAGAAGTTGTTGAGTATGTAAGAAATAAGGCTAAAGAAGTAGGACTAATAGATGTACATCAATGTGTTTCAATAACAGAAAACTTTGGTGGTAAATCTATAGAACATTTAAATGCTTTTGATGATGATAAAGAATTAGTTGCAATAACTGATGATGGTGTTGGAGTAATGGATTCTAGCATAATGATGAAAGCTATGGAAAAAGCTAAAGAAAATAATTGGATAGTTATGTCGCATGCAGAAGATAAAACATTCTCTAAGATTGATATGAGAATAGCAGAGGACTTAATGACAATAAGAGATTTATATTTAGCTAAAGTAACAAATGCAAGACTTCATATGGCACATGTAAGTACAATAGAGTCTATTGAGGCAATAAGAAGAGCTAAAAAAGATGGAGCAAATGTAACTTGCGAGGTAACACCGCATCATATTGGCTTAACTACTGAAGAAAGTAATTATAGGGTAAACCCTCCAATAAGGGAAAAGGAAGATGTAAATGCTATAATTGAAGGTATTAAAGATGGCACTGTAGATTGTATAGGAACTGATCATGCACCTCATACTGAAGAAGATAAGGCAAAAGGAGCCCCAGGAATGGTTGGAATTGAAACTGCATTTAGTATTTGTTATACAGAGCTTGTAAGGAAAAATGGAATTTCCTTAAGCAAGCTAAGTGAGTTAATGTCAAGAAATCCAGCTAAAATTTTAGGGATGAATAAAGGTAGTATTACTATAGGAAAAGATGGTGATTTAGTATTAGTCGATTTAAATAAAGAAATAGTTATTGATAAAGAAAAATTTGCTTCAAAGGGTAAAAATACTCCATTCCATGGAAGAAAATACTTTGGAGAAGTAGTAATGACTATAAAAGGTGGAAAGCTAATATATAGCATTTAGTAAATATATATAGCAAGATAATAAGATAACAAGAAGTTGAAAGGTGCGTAAAGTTTATGAAAAGTTTAATAATGGATAAATTATATAAAAGAGTTGAAGAAAGAGGAGTAGTTTGTTTAGGATTAGATACAGCTATTGAATACATACCAGAACATGTTTTAGAAGGTAAATCTATAGAAGAAGCAATATTTGAATATAATAAGGCTATTATAGATGAAACTTTAGATGTTGTAGCTTGCTATAAAGTTCAAATTGCATATTATGAAGCTTTAGGACTAGCAGGACTTATGGCATATAAGAAAACATTAGATTATTTAAGAGAAAAAGATGCTATTATAGTTGCTGATATAAAAAGAGGAGATATAATGGCAACTGCTACTCAATATGCAAAAGGACATTTCAGTGGTGATTTTGAAGCTGACTTTATAACTTTAAGCCCTTATATGGGAATGGATAGTATAGAACCATATATGTCGTATATGGAAAGCGGAAATAAGGGAGTATTTGTATTAGTAAGAACTTCAAATCCAGGAGCTGAAGATATTGAAAATATAGATACTAAAGACGGAAGTAAGGTTTATAAAGTTGTAGGAGATAAGCTTACTAAGATGGGGGAAAGTGTTAAAGGTGAGTGTGGATATTCTGCAATAGGTGGAGTTATAGGATGTACTCATGTTGAAGAGGGTAAAGAAATAAGAGAAAGATATAAGGATATGTTCTTCCTAATTCCAGGATATGGAGCTCAAGGTGGAAAAGCTGAAGATGTAGCTTTATACTTAAGAGATGGAAATGGTGGAGTAGTAAATTCATCAAGAGCAATTCTTTTAGCTTATAAAAAAGAAAATAAACCAGAAGAATTTGCTGCTTGTGCAAGAAGAGAAGCTATTAGAATGAGAGATGAAATAAGAAACGCAGTTAATAACCTTTAGGAGGAAAAGAATCTATGAAGTATACACAAGGTAAAATATTATTAAATGAAGAAATTCAAAATGGAATATATAAAATGGTCGTAGAGGATAAAAATGAAGCTAAAGCAGGACAATTTTATATGTTAAAGTATAATGGAGCTACATTACTTCCAAGACCAATAAGTGTTTGTGAAACAAATGGTGAAACATTAACTTTTGTATATGCTGTAGTTGGAGCAGGAACTAAGGAGTTTGCAGCTTTAAATGTTGGGGATTCAATAAGTTTAAATGGGCCTCTTGGAAATGGATTTAATGTAACTGATGATTTAGGTAGAGTTGCATTAGTAAGTGGAGGAATAGGAACAGCTCCAATGCTTGAAGTATCTAAAAAGTTAAGACAAAATAGATGTGATGTTAAAATGGATCTTTATGCAGGATTCAGAGATGATATATACTTAATAGATGAAATAAAAGAATATGTTGATGAAACATATATTTCAACTAATACTGGTAAACATGGACATAAGGGTTTTGTAACTGAAATTTTAGATTTAGATAAATATGATACAGTACTTTGCTGTGGACCGGAAATAATGATGAAGAGAGTAGTTGAAATGTGTAAAGAGAAGCAAGTCAAAGTATATGTTTCTATGGAAAAACATATGGCTTGTGGAGTAGGGGCTTGCCTTGTGTGTACTTGTAAAACTAAAGATGGAAATAAAAGAACATGTAAAGATGGTCCAGTATTCGATGGATACTATGTAGAATTATAATAAACCAAAGGAGAAGATAAAATGTTAAAAGTTAATATAAATGGATTATATTTCAAAAACCCAGTAATAGCAGCATCAGGAACCTTTGGTTTTGGAGCAGAGTACAATAATTTTTATGATGTAGGAATTTTAGGTGGTATTTCTTCTAAGGGATTAACACTAAACGAAAAAGCTGGTAATGATGGAATAAGAGTGTTTGAAACTCCATCAGGAATGATGAACTCAGTTGGTCTTCAAAATCCAGGGATAGATAGATTTATATCAGAAGAACTTCCAAAGATGAAAGAGCTAGGTACTAACATTATAGCAAATGTTGGTGGAGGATGTATGGAAGATTATGAAATAGCATTAGAAAAGCTTAGAGGAACTGATATAGATATGATAGAACTTAACATATCATGTCCTAATGTAAAATCAGGAGGAATGGCTTTTGGAATTAAATCAGAAGTAGCTTATGATGTTGTTAAAAAAGCAAAAGCTATAGTAGATAAACCTTTAATGGTTAAGCTATCACCTAATGCTGAAGATATTGTTGATATGGCTATAAAATGTCAAGAAGCAGGAGCAGATTCATTATCTCTTATTAATACATTAAAAGGATTAGCAATAGATCCATATAAGAGAAAAGCAGTATTTAATAATGTATATGCAGGGGTATCTGGACCAGCAGTTAAACCTGTAGCTTTAAGAATGGTTCATGAGGTAGCTAAGGCTGTAGAAATACCTGTAATAGGTTTAGGTGGTATTACAACAGGGCTAGATGCTATAGAATTTATTATGGCTGGTGCAAGAGCTGTTCAAATAGGAACTGTTAACTTCTTTAATCCAATGGCAGGTAAGGAAATCATTGAAGAAATGGAAGCTTTCTGCAAGTCACAAGGAATTAAAGATATTAATGAAATAGTTGGAATAATATAAAAAAAATCACTATAAGTAATAATTTACTTATAGTGATCTTTTTTTGTTTTAGGCTGTAGCCTCTTTTTCGTCATCTCTCCATTCTTCAACTTCATCACCAAGTTCTGGTATAGAAGATGCAGAGAATACAGGATTTTTTCCAGACTTTCTTTGAGCTATGTAATCTTGTAAAGCCTTAATTGCAATCTTACTTAATAATACGATAGCTATTAAGTTTAAGATAGCCATAAGTCCCATAAATACATCTGCAATACTCCAAACAAGTTGCATAGAAGCTACTGAACCAAATAAAACCATTCCGATAACTAATATTCTATATAAATATAAGTAGATTTTCTTTGTAGATATAAATTGTATATTAGTTTCTCCATAATAATAATTTCCTATAATAGAACTGAATGCGAAGAAGAAAATACAAAATGCAATAAAGTATTGTCCCCATGAACCAACTTGAGAACTAATGGCAATTTGAGTAACTTCAATACCAGCTATATCAGCAAGAGGAATATTATTTTTAGCTGAATATTGCACAAGTGTATCAGAAGATAAAAGAACTATAAATGCAGTACAAGTACAAATTATTAATGTATCTGTAAATACTCCTAATGTTTGAATTAAACCTTGTTTTACAGGGTGAGAAACTGTTGCTGTAGCAGCTGCGTTTGGAGCAGATCCCATACCAGCTTCATTAGAGAATAATCCTCTTTTGATACCATTTAATAAAGCAGCACCCATTCCACCGCCAATTACTTGTTTAACACCAAATGCATTTTCGAAAATCATTTTAAATACTGAAGGTAACTCTGTAATATTTGTTATGATTATAAATAATGCTACCAAGATATATGCAACAGCCATAATAGGAACTATTATAGTAGAAATTTTAGCGATACTTTTAACACCACCAAAGATTATAATTGCAGATGCAATTGTAATTAAAGCACCTAAGAATAGTTTATTTATACCGAAAGCTGAACTAAATGCGGCTGTGATAGTATTAGATTGAACTGAATTAAATGCAAAACCAAAGCACATTATTATAAGAATAGAGAATGCAACTCCCATCCATCTTTTCTTTAGTCCTTTTTCCATATAGTAAGCTGGACCACCTCTGAAATTATCTCCATCTTTAATTTTGTAAATTTGAGCTAAAGTAGATTCTATAAATGCAGAAGCTGAACCTATTAATGCAATTAACCACATCCAAAATACAGCACCAGGACCACCAATAGCAATAGCAGAAGCAACACCTGCTAAGTTACCTGTACCAACTCTTGATGCAGTACCTATACAAAAGGCTTGGAAAGATGAAACTTCATTTTTAGATTTATCTTTTGAAGAAGATCCTTCTCCAAGTAATTTGAACATTTCTTTAATATTACCAAATTGAACGAACTTAGTTCTAAAAGTAAAATATAAGCCTATTACTATTAGCATAGCTATAAGAATGTAGCTCCATATAAAATCATTAACTAATAGTATTAGTTTGTTTAAAAATTCCATAATAAAGTATCCCCCTTTTTATATTTATCATTCGATTTATTTACTATGTTCTTTATCGATAGTATACAATAAAAGTGAAAATAATGCAAGAGGTTAATATATATTATTCATAAAATGAAATTAAAGTTATCAAAAAGCTATTAAAATATATAAAAATGAAATTTTACCTGCAAATAAATTCATTTATTTAAAGTTAAATATAAAAAGACAGTCATTTTTATATGACTGTCTAAAATTTAATCAAATAAATTATCTAATAAATTACCAAAAGTACTTCGTTGAGCATTAGTATTACTGTTATCATCAGTATTAGTACTATTATTATTATGAGTTTCTTCAGGTGGTGAAGTTTCTCCAATATTCTCACCTGGTGTGTTAGTAGTAAGTTTTATGGTTAGTGAAACTGTTTCACCATAATTTATTTCAGTTGTAAATGAAGTTAATGTATATTCTCCTGGAGTGATAGATCCAGATACTGATAAACCATTAAATGAATATTTAATTTCTTTATTATTTAGTATAACGATAGCATCGTATAAATCCATGTTTGCTTTTAATCCTATTTGAGATAAGTTTATCTTTTCCTCAGCCTTAGTATCATCTTTTTCTGTAGGAACTACAAATGGATAATCAGCAGCATTAGGATTAGCATTTGGCTTTTTAATAAATACTTTATCAGCAAGAAGTCTTGCTGGAGTATTATCAGTTGCTAGCTTATTATTAGAACTATTAACAGTAACTTTTACATGAACATCACAAACTGATTTTGGTTCTGTTCCTTCAATAAAGTATTCTGTTTTAACTCTATTTCCTCTTTGATCTTGATAACATAAATCTGTAGGAGATTTACCTGAGTCTATACAAACTTTTGCTTGAACAAGACCAGATGGAGCTTCTATATCAGTATAGCTTAATCCAGAGTGTACAATACTCATTACCTTTCCAAATAATGTTGCAGCGCTACCACTGCCACCAGACATTTTTTGTGGTATATCATATCCAATCCAAACAGAACCAGAATAATAAGGTGTAACCCCAGCAAACCAGTAGTTATCAGACTCGTTAGTTGTACCAGTTTTACCAGCTACAGGTATATCACTAAATTGAGCTTTACTTGATGAACCTTTTAATATGTCATAAAGTATATATGATGTTTGTGGTGATAATAAAGTAGTAGCTTTAGACTCTCTTTCTAATAATACATTACCACTAGAATCTTCAACTTTTGTATAAAGTGAAGGTTCATATACAACACCATTATTTCCTAAGGCACCATATGCAGAAGCTAAAATTGTTGTATTTCCACCATCACGGTTACCTGTTGGTTGTTCAAATTGTCCAAGTGCTAATGCTGACATTGTATGAGATTCAGGAGCGTATTTTAAACCAGCTCTTTCACCATATTCAAGTGCTGTATCTAAACCTAACATATCAACTGTTTTTATAGAAGTTAGGTTTTTTGAATAAATTAAAGCTTCTCTTGCTGTAACATAACCAGCCATTGAACCATCAGCATTTTTAGGGTTAACACTTCCAAAGTTATATTTCTTTATTATTTCTGATGAAACAGATGAATCATCCAAAGGTGTTCCAGCTGTTATAAGCTTAGTGTCTATTGCCGGTCCATAAACAGTTAAAGGCTTAGTTGTAGAACCAATTGATTTTAAATCAAAATAAGCTCTATTAAGTGAAGTTGGAGGTTGATTTCCACGTCCACCAATAAGTACCTTTACTTGACCAGTCTTATAGTCAATTACTGTGGCAGAAGCTTGTAATTTAGGTACACCATCATTATCTGTAGGATCAGAAGAAGTATCATCAACTTTTAAGTTAGTTCTTTCATTTAATATTTCTTGAACAGAATTTTGCATTTCAGTATTTAAAGTAGTATATATTTTTAAACCACCATTAACTAGTAGTTTATTTACTTCTTCATCAGTATACTTGTACTTTTCTTTTAAATCCTGTTTTACCTGATCTAATGCTGGATATACAAACCATTCTTGATTAACTCCATAGTCAGTATCTAGTTTAGAGAAGTTAAAATCATTTGCTTCAGCTTGTGCATAAGCTGTGTCGAATTCTTCTTGGGTTATATATCCAAGTTCTAACATTTTGCTTAATACTGTTTGAGTTCTTCTAATATATCCATTTGGATAATTTGAAGAACTAGTATTATAAGCACTATATGTGGTAGGAGCTTGAGTAATACCAGCAATATAGGCACATTCAAGTAATGTTAAATCTTTAGCGTTTTTAGCAAAGAAATATCTAGATGCAGCTTCAACTCCATAAATATGTCCGCTAAGAGGAATAGTATTTAAATAAGAACGAATAATTTCTTCTTTACTTAATTCTTTATCTAATTGTACTGCTAAAACTATTTCTTTAATTTTTCTGTTAATTCTGTCAAGTGGTGTTGACTCAGCAGAAGCCTCTGTAGCTAATATAGTATTTTTAATTAGTTGTTGTGTTAGTGTAGAAGCACCATGAATACCCTTTTGTTTGCCTAGTATAACCATAACATCTCTTGCAGCAGCACCTAAAATTCTTTTAATGTCAATACCACCATGAGACATAAAACGTTCATCTTCAATAGAAATATAAGCATTAATTAAATTTTGAGGCATCTCATCATAAGAGATAATATATCGTATTTCGGTAGATGGTAAATCATCTATAAATTCGCCTTGATCATCAAATAACATTGAAGGTTGATTTAAATTATAAATAGCATTTACATCTAATTCTGGTGTTGTTTTAATAACAGCAACAACATAACCAACACCAACAACACCGATTAATAATCCTGTTATTAAGATTGTAAGGAAAAAGTATTTAAAAAATCGTTTAATCTTCGATGGCTTTTTCTTAAGCTTTTTCTTAGCGGTTTTAGATTTTGCTACTTTTCCTGTAGGATCTTTTGATTTGTTAGAATCTTTAGCCATTTGTTCCTCCTTTTATTTATTTTAATAATATTCCATATAATTATAGCATATTAATTATAATAGTAAAATAATAACTACTAAGGTGAGTGTATGAGATATTATACAAGGAATCCTAAAAAACATGGAAATATGAATTTTAAGCAATTTAAAGTACATTCAAGTTTGATAATAGTACTTATTATAATTATTGCCTTTAATTTAATAATATACATTTTTGGAAAAAGAATATTGCCAGTTGTACTTAATATTGGAGAGGTTAAAATAAAATCTGAAGCTATAAAAATTATGAATGAAGAGAGTGTGAATGTATATTCAGAAAATTTTAAGTACGATGACATAATTAATATAGAAAAAGATGCTGATGGCAATATAACAATGATAAGGTCAGACACTGTAAAGCAAAATTATCTAGCATCTCAAGTAGTTTTAAAATGTGATGAAAGACTTTCAGAACTTGAAGATTTAGGAGTTAAGATTCCATTAGGATATTTAACTAATAATGTTATGTTTTATAATATGGGACCTAAAATAACTGTAAAAATGCAACAAGTAGGTAATATAACTACTTCATATGAATCAGAATTTCAGAGTGCAGGAATAAATCAAACTAGACATAAAATATATTTAAATTTAACTACTACAATGAGAGTTATTGTACCTTTTAATAGCAAGGAAGTAGAAGTAACTTGTCAAATACCTGTTTCAGATACTATCATTGTAGGAAAAATTCCAGAAACAGCAATTAATATGAATGGAAGTAATTCTAATTAAAAGGTGGTATTTACCACTTTTTTTAGTTTGAATAGAAAAATATATATAATTTAAATATAAAATAATCTTGCGTTAATTTAAGTATTGAGGTGATAATAGTATTAAAGTTTATATTTTAAGGAGGAGTGGAAGTGGAAAATTTCAACTTTAAGGCTTATACAGAAATGTTATTTGGAAAGGGTCAAATCTCTAAATTGCCAGAAGTAATAAATAGATATGGTAAAAATGTTTTGCTTGCTTATGGTGGGGGAAGTATAAAGAAGAATGGAATATATGATAATGTTAAGGGTTTATTAAGTGATTGCAATATAATTGAGCTTGATAAAATTGAACCAAATCCAAAAATTGAAACTGTTAGAAGAGGTGTTAATCTTTGTAAGGAAAATGATATTGATGTTATTTTAGCCGTTGGGGGTGGAAGTACAATAGATTGTGCTAAGGTTGTGGCAGCAGGAGCTTTTTATGATAAAGATCCATGGGACTTAGTAACAAACCCAGAAAAAATAGATAAAGTTTTACCTATAGTAACAATTTTAACTTTAGCAGCAACTGGCTCTGAAATGAATGGTAATGCTGTTATTTCTAAAATGGATACTAATGAAAAGTTAGGTACTGCAAGTGTAAATATGAAACCACAAGTATCTATTCTAGATCCAGAGTATTTATATACGTTACCAAGTGTTCAAACAGCAGCAGGTACAGCTGATATAATGTCACATGTATTTGAAAGTTATTTTAAAAAGACAGAAGGTGCTTTTGTTCAAGATAAATTCTCAGAGGGGATATTAGAAACTTGTATAAAGTACTGTCCAATAGCTTTAAAGGATCCTAGGAATTATGAAGCTAGAGCTAATTTAATGTGGGCTAGTTCAATGGCTCTTAATGGATTATGTGGTAGTGGTAAACCAGGGGAGTGGACTTGTCATCCAATAGAACATGAATTAAGTGCTTTTTATGATATAACTCATGGGGTAGGACTTGCAATAGTAACTCCAAGATGGATGAGATATATTTTAAGTGAAAATACAGTAGATAAATTTGTAGATTATGCAATAAATGTATGGAAATTAGAAAATAAGGATGATAAGTTTGCTTTAGCAAATGAAGCAATTGATTTAACTGAAAAATTCTTTAAAGATTGTGGAATCCCTATGACTTTAAAAGAAGTTAATATTGATGAAACTCATTTTGATGAAATGGCAAAAGGTGCTGTAGAGCATGGTTCTTTAGCTTATGCTTATGTTCCATTAAATGAAGCTGATGTTAAAAAGATATTAGAAATGTGTTTATAATTATACTTATACAAAATGATGCCCTATTTTTTTAGGGCATCATTTTGTATTTGCAAATCTATAATAAATGTGAATTTGAAGGGCATTATTTTAATTTAGCTTCTAATTCATTTGAGATAGCAAGATTATAAATATAAGCATTATTAACTTCATTAATAAAATCTATCTTCATTTCATTAGATAAATTAATCTCTCCTAGCATATTATGATATTTCATAACATATCCTCTTAAATCATTGATTTCAGGGAATTGATAGTAATTCAATCCTTCATTAGATATTTTATAACTTGTACTTAACAGTGAAAGGAATGTTCTACCACCAAATAAATCAGCTAAGAATCTTGTGTAGGCATAGGCAACTACAAGTTCAGGCTTAGTTTTTGATAATTCTTCTATTTTTGCAACACAAGCTTCTGTAGAAGCTAATAATTTCATTGAATTTAATTTATCACCTAATAAGAATTCTAAGTCTTTTCTCATAAGTTCTGAACGATACAATTCTCTTGTAACAAATGGCTTAACAATAGTATTGTTTTCATTTTTATCTAAAGCATCTTCAATAGCCTTATACATTCTTTCTAAGTTATAAATATATTCAGCATATCCTTCAACAGAAGCACTTCCATCAACTAGTTTCTTTATATAACCTGTATTTTCTGCTGCACTATGTAATAGTGAAGTTTTTTCTCTTATATCCATCATAAATTTCATTATATTCACCTCGTTTAATTACTAATCACTTTAATGAAAATATATATTAATAGATAATAATTATCAAATAGGGTTTATAAAGAGATTTCTATAAATCTTAGTGAAATGCTCAGATATACTCTTGTTTTCTTTATTTTTCTTATAGTTTAACTTTATTTAATATAAAATTTAATAAAATATGGTGAAATTAGTAAAAAAAAGCTAGTGAATATATTAATCACTAGCTTTAAGTAAGTTTGTAAATTATTTACTTTCCCAATTAAATACGTAAGGAACGTTTCTATAATAACCTTCGTAATCAAGGCCATAACCTACTACGAATAAGTCTTCAATTTCGAAACAACAATAATCAGGTTTTAAATTAACTTTTCTTCTAGAAGGTTTATCTAATAATACACAAGTTTTTACTGATCTTGCTCCTAATTTTTTTACATGTTCTATAACAAACTCCATTGTATATCCAGTATCGATTATATCATCAACTATTAAAACATCTAATCCTTCTATGTTATCTGGAATGTCATTAACAACAGTAACAGTACCAGAACTAACTTCACTATGTCCATAACTAGAAGTAGTCATGAATCCAACTTTAGCTTTTACGTCTAAAGCTTTAAATATATCAGCTCCAAAAACAAAGCTGCCTCTTAAAAGAGGTAATACATATAATTCTTTACCTTCATAATCTTTACTTATTTCTTTACCTAACTCTTTCACTCTAACTTTAATTTGTTCTTCAGAGAAAAGAATATTACGTTTTTTATCGTCCATGTAAGAAACCCTCCACTACAGTATTTATATTATTAATTATTATATGAAAAAAATCTCATAAATAGTCGACTTATTTATATTAAGTAAAAGTATAATTGTATTCGACTTAAAATATAATGATAATATAAATTCTAACAACAATTTTAAATTTTTGCAACGTAAAAATTAGAATATACTTAGTTTACATTTACTTTAGAATAAGATAAAATATAGTGAAATATCAGTAATATTAGTATATATAGGAAGAGAGTTAATAGAAATTATAAAATTAATTTTATATATTTAGTATATACTAAATAAGAAGCTTTAGGTGAGGTGATAATATGATATATGGAAATATAGATGGTGTAAAAAAGTCTGCTATAGAGGAATTAGAAAGACTTTATAAAACTAAATGTCCAAAAGATGAAGTTTGTTCTACTGAAATAATAGAAGTAATTTCTAGAGTTTCATCATTTATTGAAAGAGAAATAAGTGTTGCAATAGATAGAAGAGGAAATATTAGAACTATAGCAATTGGAGATTCTACTTCAGTAGAAATAGAAACATTAGATATAAGAGAAAAAAGATTAGCAGGTGTTAGAATAATTCATACTCATCCAAATGGTATGAGCAATTTATCTGCATTAGACATTAGTGCTTTATTAAAATTAAAATTAGATGCTATTGTAGCTATAGGAATATATGAAGGAAAGATATTAGATTGCTCTTTAGGAATGTTGACTGTTCTTAATGATACTTTAGATTATGAAGAAACTGCTCATATACCTTTAGAAGAGATATCTAAAATACATATATTAAATAAAATTAATTATATAGATTCTTTAATTAAGGAAAAAGATATAATTGAAGATGATGAAGAAAAAGCTATATTAGTAGGTTCTGATACAAGAGAAAGTTTAGAAGAACTTAAAGAATTGACAAAAGCTTGTGATATTCCAGTACTTGATAGTGTTTATCAAAGTAGAAGTAAAATAGATGCTGCTTTTTATATTGGTAGAGGTAAAGTTTTAGAAATTGCTCAATTAAGACAAAAATTAAGAGCAAATGTAGTTATATTTGATGATGAATTATCAGGATCACAAGTTAGAAATTTAGAAGCTGCTATAGGGGCTAAAGTTATAGATAGAACTACGCTTATTCTTGAGATATTTGCTAGAAGAGCAAAGAGTAGAGAGGCTAAAATTCAAGTTGAATTAGCACAACTTAAATATAGAATGAGTAGACTTCAAGGGTTAGGTACAATAATGTCAAGAACTGGTGGTGGTATTGGTACTAAAGGGCCTGGAGAAAAGAAACTAGAAACAGATAGAAGACATATAAAAGAGCAAATTTATGATTTAAATGATGAATTAAAGAAAATCAAAAAAATTAGAGAAACTCAAAGGGAGAAAAGAAATAAAGAAAGTATTCCAAAAGTTTCATTAGTTGGATACACAAATGCAGGAAAATCTACTTTAAGAAATGTACTTTGTGATGTAGCAGCTCAAAAAGAAGTTATAGGTAAAGAAAAAGTATTTGAAGCAGATATGCTATTTGTAACATTAGATATAACAACTAGAGCTATTGTATTAAAAAATAAAGGAGTAATAACTTTAACAGATACAGTTGGATTTGTTAGAAAGTTACCACATGATTTAGTAGAAGCATTTAAGTCAACTTTAGAAGAAGTAATTTATTCAGATCTTTTATGTCATGTAGTTGATTCTTCAAGTGATACAGCTTTAGAACAAATTAGAGCTGTAGAAGAAGTTTTATTTGAATTAGGTGCTAAAGATAAGAAAACTTTACTTGTTTTAAATAAAATAGATAAAGCAACGGAAGAACAACTGGAAGCTATTAAAGAAGCTACAAATGAATATGAAACAATTGAAATTTCAGCAAGAGAAGGTATAAATTTAGATAAATTACTAAAACTAATAGAAGAAAATCTTCCTTATAAGATGAAAAAGTGTGAGTATTTAATACCATATGATAGAAGTGATATTAATTCATTCCTTCATAGAAATGGTAGAGTTTTAGAGGAAGAGTATAGGGAAAATGGAACTTTCATGATTGTTGAAGTTGATGATGAAAGTTATAATAAAAGTAAACATTACATCATAAATATATTAATGTAATAGTTAATAAGGTTTATTTAATATGGGTTTTGATATTGTTAATAAAAAATAGAAATATTTTAAGGTACTATTAAAAAGTAATTATAAGTACTAGTAAAATAATTTGTATTTAGCAATATCAGAACCATTTTTATTTTAAGAAATTATCATATGGTTAAATATGTTAAAATATTGATAATTATGGTTATAAAGTAGGTGGAAATAAAATGGTTAATGGGACAATGATGCAATATTTTGAATGGTTTCTATTACCACAATGTAAATTATGGAATGAAATATCTAGTGAAGCAAATAATTTACGTGACTTAGGCATAACAGCTGTATGGATGCCACCAGCATATAAGGGTATTGGTGGAGGATATGATGTTGGATATGGAGCATATGATTTATATGACTTAGGAGAGTTTAATCAAAAAGGTAGTATAGAGACTAAATATGGTAGTAAAGATGAATACTTAATGGCTATAAAAATGTTAAATAAAAATTGTATTCAAAGTTATGGGGATATAGTTTTAAATCATAAAATGGGTGCAGATGAAGCTGAAGAAGTTATGGCCAGAGAGGAAGAGTTTTTTAATAGAAGTATTCCTATTAGTGGAACTAAAGTAATAAGAGCATGGACTAAGTTTACTTTTCCAGGAAGAAATAATAAATATTCTTCTTTCAAATGGGATTGGAATGCTTTTGATGGAATAGATTATGATGATAAAACAAAAAGAAATAGTATATATAAGTTTTTAAATAAGGAGTGGAGCAATAGAGTAGATAAAGAAAATGGTAATTATGATTACCTTATGGGTGCTGACTTAGATTTTTCCAATAGAGATGTTGTGGAAGAACTTAAAAAATGGGGAAAATGGTATATTGATCTTACCAATATTGATGGATTTAGGCTAGATGCTGTTAAGCATATAAATTATGAATTTTTTGTAGAATGGTTAGAGTATTTAAGAAAAGAGAGTGGAAAAGAATTATTTTCAGTAGGGGAATATTGGAATGCTAATGTATATGTACTATTAGAATATTTAAAAAATACTAAATATGTTATGTCTTTGTTTGATGTACCATTACATTTTAATTTATATGAAGCTTCTCGTAGTAATGGTGATTTTGATATGAGAAATATTTTTAAAGGTACATTAGTAGAACAATATTCAACAAAGGCAGTAACTTTTGTTGATAATCATGATACTCAATTAGGAAGTTCACTACAATCATGGGTAGAGTCTTGGTTTAAACCTATAGCATATTCTTTAATATTATTAAGAATAGAGGGATATCCTTGTATATTTTATGGAGATTATTATGGGATACCAAGCAATGGATATTTTGGTATAGGAAGTTATTTGGATTTGTTATTAAAGGCTAGAAAACAATTAGCATATGGTGAACAACATGATTATTTTGATGATAAAAATATAGTTGGATGGACAAGAGAAGGAGTTAAAGAATATAACAATTCAGGTTTAGCTGTTTTATTAACAAATAAGTTAGGTGGAGAGAAGAAAATGTATGTAGGAAATCAGTTTTCAGGTGAGAATTTTAAAGATTTGCTTTCAAACTTTCAAGAAAAAGTAGTTATTGATGAGGAGGGATTTGGAAATTTTATGGTTAGAAACGGAAGTGTATCTGTTTGGGTATTAGATAAGGTAGATATATAAATTATTTAATAGGTAAAAAAACAAGTATATAAAATTATATAAATAGCACAGGATTATTTAAGATTATAATTCTGTGCTATTATTTTATAAAAATTTGACCACATTTACTATATTTTCTATAATTAAATGTATCAATACATTTAACAATAAGAATGATGGGGTCAATATGGAAAAGTATAATATTGAATTTAATGATTATGAATCTAAGTATATTCAAATTGCAGATAATATTAAGAATTTGATTAATTCTAAGATAATAAAGGATGGCGATAAGTTACCACCTATAAGGGCATTAGCTAAGGAATTAAAAGTAAATAATGTTACAATAGTAAGTTGTTACGATAAGCTTGTAAGTGAAGGTTATGCTTATCAAAAAATGGGTTCAGGCACTTATGCTAAGAAAAGGGAAATTACTGATTATTTTAGAAAAGAGTACTCTAAAGAAATTAAATTAATAAAAAATAATTATGATAAAAATATAATTGATTTTACAGGAGAAAGTTCTAGAAAGGTGAACTTTCCTATAAATCAATTTAAAAGGGTTATAAATGAAGTTTTAGATAGAGATGGTGCAGATGCATTAATCAAGGAAGAAGCTTTTGGATATGCAAATCTTAGAGAAACTATAAATAAAGTATTTTGGAATAACTCTTTAAATATAGAGAACTTATTAATAGTATCAGGAGCACAACAAGGGATAGATATTGCATCAAAAGCAATATTAAATATTAATGATAATGTTATTGTTGAAAAACCAACTTATGCAGGAGCATTATCAGTGTTTAAATTTAGAAGAGCAAATTTATTTGAAATGCCTGTAGAAGAGGATGGTATAAATATAAAAAAGCTTGAAGAAATATTAAGAAAAAATAAAATTAAATGTTTTTATACAATGAGTTATTTTCAAAACCCAACTGGAATTAGTTATAGTCATGAAAAGAAGCTTGCTATTTTAGAGTTAGCAGAAAAATATGATTTTTATATAATAGAGGATGATTATTTGTCAGAGCTAATATTTGATGATAATATAAAACACGAACCATTTAAGGTTTTAGATAAAAATGATAGAGTAATTTATATAAAAAGTTTTTCAAAAATATTTTTGCCAGGTATAAGACTTGGATATATAATATCTCCAAAAAGTTTTAGAGAAAGTATTCAAAACTCAAAAATTAATACAGATATTGCAACATCCACATTAATGCAAAGAGCTTTAGAAATGTATATTAAAGACGGCTATTGGATTGAATATATAGATAATTTGAGAAGCGAATATATAAAAAGATATGAGTTAATGAAAAAGCTAATTAATGAAAAGTTAAAAAAGTATGTAGTGTTTTTTGATCCTAAAGGTGGATTAAGCTTTTATTTAAATATTAAAGATAAAGAAATTAAATCAAAGGAATTATTTTATAGGCTTAAGGAAAAGGGAGTTTATATTACTCCAGGAACATTATTTTATAAGGGATCAAACTTAGGAGAGCAATATTTTAAGGTTAGTTTTTCACAAGTTAACCAGGAAGAAATAATAAGCGGAATTGATATAATTAAGGAGGAGCTGGAAAAATGGCATATATAACGATAAGAGAATATGGAGAAGATAGCTTTATTGAAAAAAAATCTGAATTTATTGGATATGCAAAAAGAGTAGAAAATGAAGAGGAAGCAAAAGCATTTGTAGCAGAAATAAAATCAAAGCATAAACAAGCAAGACATAATTGTTGGGGATATATAATTGGTGAAAATATGGGGATTCAAAGATATAGCGATGATGGTGAACCACAGGGAACAGCAGGAATTCCTATTTTAGAGGTAATGAAAAAATCTAATATTACAGATTGTGCAGTTGTTGTAACAAGATATTTTGGTGGTATTTTGTTAGGAACTGGAGGATTAACAAGAGCGTACACAAAAGGAGCTTCTATAGCATTAAAAGCTGGAGGTGTAGTAGAAAAGGTTCAAGGTGTTAAGGTATCTCTTACTTTAGATTATGATATGATAGGGAAAGTACAGTATTTTTGTGGACAAAATAATTGGCATATTGAAGATATAGAATATACAGATAAAGTTATAGTACACATACTTGCAGAAGTTTCTGTAGCAGAAGAAATAGAAAAAGAAGCTATAGAAGCAAGTAATGGAAAGATAATAGTTGAAAAAAGTAAGTCAGGGGTGTATTTTAAAGAAGAGAATAGATTATATAGTATAATATAGTTATAGGAGCCCACTCAACTAACTTTCGTTAGTTGAAGTTAATTTCCATTATCAAAATTAAAATTTTGAATTTAATTTCGGAAACACGCTACTCACTATTATTCGTATGTGTAAGTTCGATTGACAGAATTAAAATTTTGAATCTCACTTAAATTGTTAAATAATAATCCTTATGGTATAATATAAAAAGATTTTTATTAATAGATTAAAAAAGATTTAGGAGGATGAAATAATGTCAGGACATTCAAAATGGCATAATATACAAAACAAAAAAGGTAAAGCTGATGCTAAAAGAGGGAAAATCTTTACTAAAATTGGTAGAGAGTTAATGATAGCTGTTAAAAATGGAGGACCAGATCCTGATAACAACCCTAAATTAAGAGATGCGATAGCAAAGGCAAAAGCAGCTAACATGCCAAATGATACAGTACAAAGATCAATAAAGAAAGCTTCAGGTGAATTAGGAGCAGTGGATTATGAAAGAATAGTATACGAAGGATATGGACCATCAGGAGTTGCTGTTATTGTTGATACTTTAACTGATAATAAGAATAGATCAGCAGGAAATGTAAGAAGTGCTTTCACTAAAGGTGGTGGAAACATGGGAACTACAGGTTGTGTAGGATTCATGTTCCAAGAAAAAGGTGAAATTGTTATAGAAAAGGGAGATCTTGACGAAGAAGAGTTAATGATGATGGCATTAGATGCTGGAGCTGAAGATTTCAATAGTGATGAAGAAGAAGTATTCATAATCACAACTGCACCAGAAGATTTTGGTACAGTAAGAGAAGCTTTAGAAGCTGAAGGATTAGAATTCTTAGAAGCAGCAGTTAAAATGATTCCAGATACATATACTGAAATTGATGAAGAAGCAGCTAAAAAATTCCAAAAGATGTTAGACTTACTTGAAGATGATGATGATGTTCAAGAAGTTTACCATAATGCTGAATTCCCAGAAGGATGGGATGAGTAGGACGTTTAGGGGTATTCTAAACTTAAAAAAATCATTCGATAGTGATATACATTTGATTTATTTACACTGAGAATAATTTAAAAATAAACACTTGAATTTTAAGGGACGTATGACTATTGAAATTAGACTTAAATAAGGTTTCTCAGTATATAAAATAGAAAAAGAGCTAGGTCTATCAATAAATATCATTACAAATGAAATAAATCGCGGTATAACTACATAACTAAAGCTAGGCCAAAGTGGAAATAATCAAAACACTAACAATGGAAATAATACAGGAAATAGTAGTACTGGACCCAATGATAAATTACCACAAACAGGATCAACTATTTCTTCTATTCAAATTGTATTTATAGCATTAGTTATAACCGAAATTGTAGTTGTACTTCTTAAGAAAAAAGAAAATGTTGTATAAATTAAATAATATAAGCATTGACAAACTTAATGTTAAATGATAGGATAAAGAAAAAATCCCTTTAAATTGATTCGAGAAATCAATAAGGAAGTTATAGTATGCTTATAAAATTATCTTTTAATATAAATATACTTATTAATAAAGATAAAAGTTTTGAATTATATTAGCCTTCCTTGTTTTTAGGAAGGCTTTTTTGTATAAGTCAAAAAAGTATATTATGCCTTATTTAGTTATTTGAATTAGGGAATAAACTAGTAAGGAGACTGAAACAAATGAAAAGAAGTAAAATTAACAACAGTAACAAATTAGCCATAAAAATGGCAGTAGCTCTTGTTTTAGGGTTAGCAGTAGGAGTAGGATGTATAATACTTAGAGAAAATCTAAACGCTAATGGAAATGGACATATATGGACAAGTATTAACAACATATTATTCCAAGATATTTCACAAGAAGGAGCAACAAGTGCTTTAGGAATCTTTTATATAGTAGGTCAATTATTTGTAAATTCGCTTCAATTAGTAATAGTACCAATGGTATTTACATCAATAGCTTTAGCTATGTGTAAAATAAGTGATACTAAAAAACTAGGTCGTATTTCATATAAGACAATATTAGGTTTCTTGGTAACATCGGTTTTTGCTTTAGCATTAGCAGGAACAGTTGGATTTATAATTAAAAATTTAGGCTTATTTACAGCAAATGTGGAAAATGTTACAGCACAAGCAGGTGTAGCAAGCTCTACAAATCCATTATTAATAATAGTACAAGCAATACCAAATAATATAATAGCAGCATTTTCTACAAATGGAAGTATTCTTGCAGTAGTTTTTGTAGCAGTAGTATTAGGACTTTGTATAAATACTTTAGGGGAAAAAATAAAGGTATTAAAAACTTTATTAGAAGAAATAAATTCAATTATAACAGTATTTTTAGGTTTTATAATAACAAAGTTTGGTCCTGCAGCAATATTTGTATTAATTACAAGGACATTTGCAATATATGGTATAGATAATTTAAAACCAGCACTTGTATATGTAATTACTACAGTGTTTACACTATTATTATTCTTAGTATTTGGATATGCATTGTTTATAGCAATTGGAGCTAGACTTAATCCAATTAAATTTGTAAAAAAGATAGGTAAGGTTGCTTTATTTGGGTTTTCAACTTCATCTTCAGCAGCAACATTACCTTTAAATACAAAAACTACAACTGAAGAATTAGGTGTTAGTGAAGATATTGCATCATTTATATTACCACTTGGAATGACTATAAATATGAATGGTACAGCAATAATGCAAGTTATAGCAGCTATATTCATAGCTACAAGTGCAGGATATGATGTAACTATTGGCAATATAGTAGTTATAGCTCTATTAGCTTTAATATCATCTGTTGGTACACCAGCAGCTCCAGGTGCAGGTGCAATAATACTATTCACTGTATTAACAGGAATGGGATATAATAATGATGCAGCAATACTTGCTTATTCATTAATACTTGCAATAAACAGACCAATAGAAATGTTAGTGACTTCTCTAAATGTAGTTGGAGATTCAGCAACAAGTGTTGTAGTTGCAAAGTCAGAAGGTATGTTAGATGAAGAAGTTTATAATAAAGAAATAGTTTTAGATAGAGAGTTAGCTTAATAAGCTAACTCTTTAATTTTATATATTTTTATATAAAGAAAGGACAACTAAATGTTGTCCTAAATAACTATTTAAATGTCATTGAATTTTTGAATCTAGATCCAGCCATTAGGAATAAAGGTACTCCTATACATGCAATTACAACTAACTCTCCTAATGCAACTTCACATATTGATAAAATAAGTGGTAGTCCATATAATTTGTTTAACATCCAACCAATAATAAGCCCATTAAAAACTGTTGGCCAAATAGATGCTACAAATAATTTAATCTTATAATTTTTGATTAGCTTTCCAGTTAAATAAATAGCATAAACACTTATTAATGTAGCTAATGTTCCAAATATAACGTCCATTGGACCATTTGGACCTAAAATATTTGCTATTAAACATCCAAGTGTTAATCCTCCGATATATAATGGATCAAATACTGCTAATAAAACCAAAATTTCAGAAATTCTAAACTGGATATTACCATAAGCAAATGGTGCAATAGCAAGTGTTACGACTGCATAGATAGCTGCAATAATTGCAGTTCTAGTCAGTCTTTTAGTTAAATCATTTTTCATTTTTGAAAAACCCCCTAATAAAAAATATTAGGAACCTAAGGTTTATAATAGTTATAAGTTAGTATTTACTAGTTATTTAGGTAATTCCTAAATTTACTAAAGTTAATTATTAATTTTTAGCTATTATTTTAAGTATAAACTTTTACCTAGTTTTGTTTAGAGACAGGAGGTTCCCGAACTGTCTATATTACAAAAATAAATTATACTTAATATTGTATAGCAAATCAAGAGAAATTAATTTTATTAAAAATAAAATTTTTAGTGGTGAATTATTAATTTTAATCATAGTATAATAAGAGAAGTGTTAAGTTTATTTTGAATAATAAAAATTTATACAGGATAATTAAGAAGTTAATATACATAGACGGGATAAAATATTTTAATATTTGGAGATAAAAGTTTTTAATTGTAATAAGGGGGAGTCTGTATGGAGTTTAAAAATGAAGATTTAAAAAATAAGTTTGAAAGTCATAAAAATAAGATACAAGAAAACATTGAGATGGGAAAAAGTATGGGGGTAAATAAAATTAGTGCAATCCTTGCCATGGATGATGAAAGTGAAGAAATTGAAAGACAGCTAGTAAGTTGGTTATTGTTAGAAGGATATAGAATTTCTCTTAAAAAAGAAGATTTTAGTATATTGACGATTGAATGGTAAAAGCTCATTTTTGAGCTTTTATTTTTTCTAAAAAAAATTAAAGTTTATGAATATCATTTGTAAAGTTGTCAAGAATTACAACTAAGGAGTGATGTTCATGAAAAATATATTTAAAAATAATGATAAAAAACAAATAAATAATGAAAATAAATATACAAATAAAAAATTATCAATAATTTCTGCAATAATTGTATTTGCTCTTGTAGTTAGCTTTTTTGGAAGCTATTTTATAACAAATAGATTGACTAATCCTAAATATGCAAAAAATACTACAGAAGAAGATAAAACTGTATACAACAACACTAAGGCTTTAGATGATGATATGATTTTAATTTTAATGAATGAAGGTGTTGTTGAAAAGGAACAAAGTATTTTAGAATTTAAAAAAGAAAACTTTATATCAAGTGATATTAGTCAACAATTTATTGTAAACTTTTTTGAAGCAAATGGATATAATTTAGAAGAATTACAAGATGAAAAAGTAGTTTTTAGTAAGGTTGGAACTATAAATGTATTACAACCTAATAAGTATTATATAGGTGAGAAAGATGGATACTTTGCAATTTATAAAACTGATAGTGAAGGAAACTTAACAATTGAAAATGAAGATGATGTATATAGAAATAGTAGGTCTATAAATTTTTTACAAGGAGAAGATTTAGAAGACATTAAGAATTTAAAACATTGCTATGATACGAAAGATGAAGCAATAGAAAAATTAACTGCATATATTTCATAATGTTTATCCCATATGATCACTTTTAAAAGTGATTTTTCATATACCTTTAAATTATATATATTTATACATGAAGAGATTATAGATAGAATTTGGTTCTTATTTATAATCTCTTTCATTATAGGAAAATAGATGCTTGTATAACATTATACATAAGGGGAGAAAATATTATTGTAAGTAACTAAGGAGGCGAAGATATGAGTGTTATGCCAAACTTTGAATATTTATTAGTTATGCCTAGTGGGAATATTAGAGGTTTTCATGATGAAGAAACAGCAAAAGCATATATTAATAACTACTATTATTTTAAGACAAGAAATAATGATGTAGTTGGAGTATATGAAGATTTAACAGAAGATTTTGATGATATTGTTAATGTAATTTGTTATAAAATTGGGGTAGAAGAAGGAGAATGTAGGTTATATAATACACGAGAAATAATAGAAAAAATACAAGATGAGGTAATTTTTCAAGATGAAAAAGAAGAGTTAATTTCTAAATTATTATTTAATCCTTCTGAAATAAATACATTTGACTATGCAATAGACAATATATTTACCAATACAGATTCTATTGATATTATGGAACCTTATGGAGATCCAATAACAGGACAATAACATAGTGAGAGCTAAAGAGTTATACTATATATTATGTAAATAGTATAACTCTTTATTATTGAAAAAATCAAAGTAAAATGGTAAAGTATAAGGTAGGCTAAAGAAGTAATAACGTTAATATGTGATTGAAAATTGCAAAAGATTAATTACAAAGCACAAAAATAATCTAATTTATAATTAGATTAAGGGGGATGGAAATGTACGAATATATTAAGGGAAAATATATTGGGATTAATAAGGATTATGTTATTATAGAGAACAATGGGATTGGATATAAGATTTTTACATCAGGAGCTACTATGGCGGAAATGCCGAAGGTATCTGAAGAGGTTCAATTATATTTAGAGCAAATAGTAAGAGAAGACTTCATTGGATTATATGGATTTAAAGATAGAGAAGAGTTAGAAATGTTTAAATTGCTTATTTCAATAAGTGGAGTAGGAGCAAAAGCTGCTTTATCTTTACTTTCAATAAGTAGAATAAATAACTTAAAATATGCAATAATTATGGAAGATGATAAACATTTATGTAGAGCACCTGGAATTGGAAAGAAGACTGCAGGAAGAATAATATTAGAACTAAAAGATAAGATTAAAACAGAGGAAGTTTCAGAAGGTGTTGATATACAACAAGGATTTGAAGATATTGCACCAAGTAATAGTAATGCAATAGGAGAAGCTCTTGGAGCATTGTTAGCTCTTGGATATTCAGAAAAAGAAGCTGAAAGTGCATTAAAGAAAGTAAATAGAGAAGAATCTGTAGAAAATATTATTAAGGAATGTTTAAGAGTATTAATGGGATAGAGGTGATAGATTTGGAGAGAATTATCACTCCAGATGAGATTCTGGAAGACGGAAATAGTGAATTAAGTTTAAGACCTCAGAAGATTAATGAGTATATAGGCCAAGATAAGGTAAAGGAAAGGCTTAATATTTTTATTACAGCTGCTAAAAGAAGAAATGAAGCATTAGATCATGTGTTATTGTATGGGCCACCAGGACTAGGTAAAACAACACTAGCTAATATTATAGCAAAAGAAATGGGTGGAGATTTAAAAATAACTTCAGGTCCAGCAATTGAAAGAGCAGGAGATTTAGCAGCTATATTAACAACATTAAAAGATAATGATGTTTTATTTATCGATGAAATACATAGATTAAATAGAAGCGTTGAAGAAATACTTTATCCGGCTATGGAAGACTATGCTTTAGATATAGTAATAGGAAAAGGTGCGGCTGCTAAATCTATTAGATTAGATTTACCACATTTTACTTTGATTGGAGCAACAACTAGAATTGGGATGTTAACTTCTCCATTAAGAGATAGGTTTGGCGTTCTTTGTGATATGGTATATTATACTGAACAACAATTAAAGGAAATAATAGTTCGTTCTGCCTTTGTATTAGGTTGTGATATAACTGAAGAAGGGGCATATGAAATAGCTAGACGTTCTAGAGGTACTCCAAGAATTGCAAATAGATTGTTAAAAAGAGTTAGAGATTATGCTGAAGTGTACTCAGACTCTTTAATTAGTTATAAAGAAGCAAAAGCAGCTCTTGAGCTTTTAGAAGTAGATGCCCAAGGTTTTGATAGAGTTGATAATAAAATATTAGAAGCTATTATTGATAATTTTAATGGTGGACCTGTAGGAATAGAAACATTATCATACTTTATAGGTGAAGAACTTGGAACTATAGAAGATGTTTATGAACCGTATCTTCTTCAAAAAGGATTTATAGTTAGAACAGCTAGAGGAAGAACAGCAACAGATAAAGCATATAGCCATTTAGGAAGATCAAGAAGTAAAAAAGTTACGAAAAGACAAACTAGTTTTTTTGAAAGTTAGGAGATATATTAAATGAAGACAAGTGATTTTGATTTTTACTTACCAGAGGAGCTTATAGCTCAACATCCATTAGAAAAGAGAGATTACTCTAGATTAATGGTTTTAGATAAAGCTACTGGGGAAATAGATCATAAACATTTTTATAATGTAATAGATTATTTAAATCCAGGAGATACATTAGTTTTAAATAATACTAGAGTAATGCCTGCTAGACTTATAGGAGAAAAATCTATAAGTGGAGGTAAAATAGAGTTTTTACTTTTAAAAAGAATTGAAGGCGACAAATGGGAATGTTTAGCGAAACCTGGGAAAAGAGCTAAAATAGGAACTGAATTTACTTTTGGTGAAGGTAAATTAAAGTGTAAGGTAGTTGATATTGTAGAAGAAGGAAATAGAATTATAGAATTTTCTTATGATGGAATATTCGAGCAAGTTTTAGATGAACTAGGTGAAATGCCACTTCCACCATATATAACAGAAAGATTAGATGATAGGGAAAGATATCAAACAGTTTATTCTAAGGAGCAAGGTTCTGCAGCGGCTCCAACTGCAGGATTACACTTTACAAAAGAACTTTTAGAACAAGTAAAAGAAAAAGGTGTAAATATTGCTTATGTAACATTGCATGTAGGACTTGGAACATTTAGACCAGTTAAGGTTGATGATGTAAATGAACATGTTATGCATTCAGAGTTCTATCATTTAGAGGAAGAGGATGCAAAGATAATTAATGAAACAAAAAAACGTGGAAATAAAATTATTTCAGTTGGAACAACATCTACAAGAACTTTAGAAACAATTGGAGATGAAAATGGTTTTGTTAAAGCACAAAGTGGATGGACTAATATATTTATTTATCCAGGATATAAGTTTAAGGTCGTTGATAAGCTTATAACTAATTTTCATTTGCCAGAATCAACATTAATAATGTTAGTTTCAGCTTTAGCAGGAAAAGAAAAGGTAATGAATGCTTATAATGAAGCTGTAAAAGAAAGATATAGATTCTTCTCTTTTGGAGATTCAATGATAATAAAATAATAAAAACATAAATTTAAGAGGAAGTGAAGTTTTGAGTAAAAGATATACATTGTTAAAAAAAGACGGTAAAGCAAGAAGAGGAAGATTTAAAACACCTCATGGAACTATAGAAACACCGGTATTTATGAATGTTGGAACTTTAGCTGCAATTAAAGGTGGAGTTTCGTCTATGGACTTAAAAGAAATAGGATGTCAAGTTGAACTTTCTAATACATATCACTTACATTTAAGACCATCTGATAAAGTAGTTGCTAAAATGGGTGGATTACATAAGTTTATGAATTGGGATAGACCTATATTAACTGATTCAGGTGGATTCCAAGTGTTTTCATTAGCATCAATGAGAAAAATTAAAGAAGAGGGAGTTTACTTTAACTCACATATAGATGGTAAAAAGATTTTCATGGGACCAGAAGAGTCAATGCAAATTCAAAGTAATTTAGCATCAACAATAGCTATGGCTTTTGATGAATGCATACCAAACCCATCAACTAGAGAATATGTAATAAATTCAGTTGCAAGAACAAATAGATGGTTAGATAGATGTATAGCTGAAATGAATAGATTAAATTCATTACCTGATACAATAAATAAAGAACAAATGCTTTTTGGTATTAACCAAGGTGGTTGTTATGAAGATATAAGAATAGAGCATGCTAAACATTTAGCGAAATTAGATATGGATGGATATGCAATTGGTGGTTTAGCAGTTGGTGAAACTCATGAAGAGATGTATAGAATTATTGATGCAGTAGTTCCACATTTACCAGAAGATAAACCAATATACTTAATGGGGGTTGGTACTCCAGAAAATATACTAGAAGCTGTAGATAGAGGTGTTGACTTCTTTGATTGCGTTCTTCCAGCTAGAAATGGTAGACATGGTCATGTGTTCACTGGGCAAGGTAAAATAAACTTAATGAATGCTAAATTTGAATTAGATGAAAGACCAATAGATGAAGGATGTCAATGTCCTGCTTGTAAAAATTATACAAGAAGTTATATAAGACATTTATTTAAAGCTAAAGAAATGCTTGCATTAAGATTATGTGTTTTACATAACCTTTATTTCTACAATAAATTAATGGCTGATATTAGAGATGCTATTGATAATGGAAACTATAGTGAGTTTAAAGAGCAAAAACTTAGAGAATGGAATATAAAAAAATAAAATTTTAAAATTAGTTTTATGAATAAATTATTAAACTTTGAAGTATAAATGTTCATAGAATTGACATATAAATTTAAATAAAGTATAGTATTTAATACATAATAAATATTATAATGTATTGTTTTAATATAAATGTGAAGGGAAGGGATTTTAATGGCACAATTATTGGCTACATTATTACCTTTAATTGCAATGTTTGCAATTATGTATTTCTTATTAATACTTCCAGAAAAGAAAAGAACTAAGAAGTACAATACAATGTTATCAGAATTAAAAGTAAATGATGAAGTTTTAACTAGAGGCGGAATAATTGGGAAAATTATAACAATTGATGAAGATCAAATGGTTATCCAATCAGGTCCAGACAGAGTAAGATTTAGAGTAACAAAAAATTCTATAGCTCAAAAGTTAAATAAAGACGTTGCATAATAAAGAATATTACCCCCTTTTAGTTCATAGAATGAACTAAAAGGGGGTGTTCTTATGGAATGGAAAGATTATTTTGGAAATGTTTTGAAAGGAGTTGTTGGAGCGGTTGCAATAGTTACCATATTAACTGCTATTTTTTCATTAATTATGAGCTTTGTGGAAATTAGTCCAGGCATAGACAGTGCTATTAATGTAGGAATAACAAGTATAAGTTTAATATTTGGAACAATATTAGCAGCTAAGTTATATGGGCATAAAGGTTGGTTAGTAGGTCTTTCAGTTGGTGTATTATTTTACATAGCTTTATATGCAATAGGAGTTTTATTTGGAGCTGAAGCTACTTTAGGTTTATATGATTTAATAAAGTTTTCACTTTGTGTATTGGTAGGTATTCTTTCAGGTATGTTAGGTATTAATCTAGGAAGAGAGTAAATTTTATAGGGAGTTATAATTAAATTAATAGAATTCCCTATACATCTTTAACATATTAAGAGAGAAAAATGACTGGGCTACAGTATTTGGTATGATATAACAGAGGATAAAGTAGATTAAAAAATTAGGATTTAGAATTAGTATTTATAAATATAAAAAGGTATGATTTCTTTTATAGACATCATACCTTTTTAATGTATAAATTAACAGAAATATTGATTAGTAGAATATTTATTGTATGCATTTAAATTATATTTACCTTCTTTAACTTATCTTTTACCTCAAAAAATCTACTTTCTAAATTATCAATTTTAGATGAAAGAAGTTCCCTTTCTCTAATATTATTAGCAGTACTTAATTTACTGTTTAAATTATCTATGTCTGTAGCAAGTGAAATAATTTCTATAGTATAATCCCATGCACTTTTCCCCATACTTTAAAATCTCCATAAATAAAATTCTAATAATATACTATGAAAGAAATGAATAAAAGCAACCACTTTTTTAGAAAGACTTTGTTTAAAATCAATGAAAACGATATAAAATATGATGAAGTATTAAGCAATATATTAATTATACAGAGATTTTAAAGAATATAAATTTAGAAAACACAAAAAATAAATTAGATAATATTGATATAAAAAAGTTGAGATAAAAATTGTGTTAAAAAATATACAAAAAACTCTTTACTATTTCTTATTAAAGTAGTATGATTTAATTAAGGAAAATAATTATTAATTAAAAGAGAATATTAATAAATAAAAATATGTTTTAGGAGGAAATTATTATGAAAGTAGTTGTTGTTGGATGTACACATGCAGGTACAGCAGCAGTAGTTAATTTAAAGGAGCTTCACCCAGAAAGTGAGATTACAATATATGAAAAAAATGATAATTTATCATTTTTATCATGTGGAATAGCTTTAAATGTTGGAGGAGTAATTAAAGAAACTAAAAATCTTTTCTATAACTCTCCAGAAAATCTTGCTAAAATGGGCGTAGTAACAAATATGAAGCATGAAGTTTTAGATATAGATTTTGAAAATAAAACTTTAAAAGTTAAAAATCTTTTAACAAATGAAGAAGTTGAAGACAATTATGATAAATTAGTTTTAACATTAGGATCATGGCCGATTGTTCCTAAATTTGAAGGTGGAGATTTAGAAAATATTTTATTATGTAAGAATCATGATCATGCAATTGAAATAATTGAAAAATCTAAAGAAGCTAAAAATGTAATTGTAATTGGTGCAGGATATATTGGGGTTGAACTTGTAGAAGCCTTTGAAATGCAAGGTAAAAAAGTTACATTAATAGATGCTGAAGAAAGGATTATGGCTAAATATCTTGATAAAGAATTCACAGACATAGCTGAAAAAGAATTTGCTGATAGAGGTGTAAACCTAGTTTTAGGAGAAAAAGTAGCTAAATTTGAAGGTGAAAATGGAAAGGTAACTAAAGTTGTTACTGAAAAGGGAAGCTATGAAGGTGATTTAGTTATACTATGTATTGGATTTGCACCAAGCACTAAGCTTGTTCAAGGTAAATTAGATACCCTTCCAAATGGAGCAATTATAATTGATGAATATATGAGAACTAGCAAAGAAGATGTATTTGCAGCAGGAGATTGTTGTGTAGTTAAATATAATCCAGCTCATGATACAAGATATATTCCTCTTGCAACAAATGCTGTAAGAATGGGTACTTTAGTAGCTAGAAACATTGTTGAACCAACTCTTAAGTATATGGGTACTCAAGGGACTTCAGGAATTAAGATTTATGAAAAATGTATAGCTTCAACAGGATTAACTGAAGAGGTTGCAAAGGCTACAACTAAGATGAATGTTGCTTCAGTATCATTAACTGATAATTATAGACCAGAGTTTATGCCAACTTATTTACCTGCTACTGTTAAATTAGTATTTGATAAAGATACTAGAAGAGTAATTGGAGGACAAATAATTTCTGATATAGATTTAACTCAATTCATGAATACTTTATCAGTAGTTATTCAAAATGAAATGACTTTAGAAGAGCTTGCAATGACAGACTTTTTCTTCCAACCACACTTTAATAAACCATGGAGTATTTTAAATGCAGTTGCATTAAAAGCTTTATAGTAACTAAAGGGTAATCTAGAAATAGGTTACCTTTTTTTTGTTAAGAATTTATAAGTTTTGTTATATTACTAAAAAAATAATAATAATATTGTAAAGGGAGGTGACAAATGAAAAACAAATATATTCAGTTCATAACAATATTTATATCAATATGTTTAGTTACTGGCGTAGTACTAAAAATAAAGATAAGTAAAATTAGTAATGATTCACAAAGTAAGAGGGAAAATATAAATTTTAATGGAAGTGAAGGTGAAAAAAATATAGCAAATAAATTTATAGAAGATGGAGAAATGAGAGGGGTTTGGGTATCGACAGTAAGTAATTTAGATTGGCCAGAAGTTGGACGTTATGATAGTAAAGTTCAAAAAGAATTATTAAAAGAAAAATTTGAGTTTATAGAAGAGCAAAATATGAATACAATATTTTTTCAAGTTAGGCCAATGGGAGATGCTTTATATGAATCTAGTTATGCACCATGGTCTAAGTATTTAACAGGAACTTTAGGGGAGAAGCCAGGATATGATCCTTTAGAGTTTGCTGTTGATGAAGCTCATAAAAGAGGCCTGGAGCTTCAAGCATGGTTTAATCCATTTAGAATAGATAGCAATTCAGAAAATTTCAGTATAGATGATTATATAGCTGAATTGCCAGAAGAATCGTCATTAAAAAACAATCCAGATTGGATAGTGAAATATAACAATTATCATTATCTTGATGCAGGAATACCAGAGGTTAGAGAATATGTTATTGATACAATAATAGAAGTTGTAGAAAATTATAATATTGATGGTGTTGTTTTAGATGATTATTTTTATCCATATCCTTCAGGGGGAGTGGAGTTTCCTGATGAGGATACATATGAAAAGTATGGTGAAGGTTTTACTTCAAAAGATGAATGGAGAAGAAATAATATTAACTCTTTTATAAGTGAATTATATAGCCAAATAAAGGATACTAACGTTGAAGTTAAATTTGGAGTTAGCCCATTTGGAATATGGAGAAATGGAGAATCTATTGGTGGAAGTAATACAAGCGGCTTAAGTAGTTATGATGATGTTTATGTAGATTCTAGGAAATGGATTCAAGAAGGATGGGTTGATTATATTATACCTCAAATATACTGGCAATTTGATTATAATTTAGCTCCATTTGCAACACTAGTGGATTGGTGGGCTAAGCAAGTAGAAAATACTAATGTAAAACTATATATTGGACATGCAGCTTATAAAATAAATGATTCAAGTTATGGAGAATCTTGGCTTAATTCAAATGAAATAATAAATCAAATACGCTATGCTAGGGCAAATAACAATGTAAATGGTAGCTGTTTCTTTAGATTAAAGACTTTAGAAGAAAATAGACTTGGATTTACAGATAAATTAAAGGAATTGTATAGTAGATAGTTAAGCGGTAAACAATTCATATGAAGAAATAATTAATAAATAATTTTATGATGAATTTAAAGAGATTGATTTTATATTTTAATTTGTTCTTGACCTATATAATATATATTTTTGTATATAGAAATCTGTTATATTAAATTGTTGTTACCAATAGTTTAATATAACAGACTTATATAAGGGTTAAAAGATATTTATAATAGTAGTAGAAGAGATGAAGAGTATATATTAAAAAGAATAGAATTTTGTGTAGATAATAAATTTAAACATAATAAAGAGTCTATAATTCATATTTGAAAAATAGACAAGTAATAATAAGAAGTTTATTAATACTATTATTTTAGATAACTTAAATGTCATAAAACCATAACTAAATATAAATAACTATAATTTGACTAAAGGGGGAGTGTTTTTAATTTTATATTTTTCCAAGATATATATGTATATATATCATTAATTAAGTGAATTTTTCTTGTTGACTGCTCATTTAATGATAATTTTGTTTTAGATTCAAAATTGTTTTTATATTCAAATAATCGCCAATATAAATAATGATCTAAATATTTACTTGCAACTCCTCGAAATTTAGAAAGCCATTTTTGTGTAGTAATAGAATAATTTATATCAATATTATTTTTATAATTTTTTTTGCATTTTACTTTATTTATTTTATTAAATGCTTTAGCGAAAGTTTTTAATCTTCCATCAATTAAACCAACTAAGTAAGCATCTTTATTTAATCTTGGAATAATATTATCTTTGATTTCATAAAATCCCAAAAAGTTTCTTGCTGCAATAATTGGTATTATATCAATAGAATCATTAACAGCATTTATAATTGTAATTTTATCTCTTTTATTACTAGTAATATTTCTAGAACCTTTGAAATTTTCATTTACAATCATTTTAGTTAATTCTACATACGAAGATATATTTTTAAGATAATATTTGTTTTTTAGATCAAATAAAAATCTATGTCTCCAAAAGAAGGCTGTCACAACTGTAATATTTAATTTAGTTGCACATTCTCTAATGGTAAGACCTCTATTTAAAAGGTTTAGGTACTCTAGGTAATTTTCTTTGAATTTTTTAGAATATCTAAATTTATTATAAATTTCATTAGTAAAAGTTTTTCCACACTTAGAATCTTTACATTTGTATCTTTGAATATTTTTGTACATTCCATATTTAATAATAGCTTTATTTTTACAATAGGGGCATTTATCTATAATGCTAGGTTTACAATTATGAAAGTCTATTAAATCATTAGAAATTTCTTTGTTAGAATTATTATTAATTAAAGTTTTATAAAAATTAATCATATTATCACCAATTGTAATTATTAACATGATGAACTAATTATAAACATAAAAGTATTATTGTAGTTTTATTAAAAATTAACATATATATAATTATGACAAATAAAAAATACTATATTTAACTTAAATGTTAATTAAATATAGTATTTTTTATTTGTAATTGTGCTAAGTTGTAGATATTATTTTTCCAAGATCCTTAAGATCATAGCCACCTATTCCATATAGTTCATTCTTAAATTTTTCAGAAGATAAAATAGAAATTATGTTTTGATAAATTGGATTATTTAGATCACTTTTCTTTATAATTAAATCATATCGCTCTGTTTGAAGTGGTATAAAATCTATAGTTTCAACTTGCATAGAAGCCTTTTTATTTCCAAGTCCAACATTTGCATCTCCACGACCGACATTACTTGCAACAGCTAAATGAGAATTTTCTTCGTTATAATATCCATTTATAGAGTTTGGATCAATATTAAGTAATCTAAGCTTTTCATCTAATAAAACTCTTACACCACTTCCTTTTTCTCTATTAATAAATTTAACATTATTATTAGTTAAATCTTCAAATGATTTTATATTTAATGGGTTTCCTTTTTTAACATAAAATCCTTGTAATCTATAAGCTAAATTTATAAGTACACAGGGTGTACCAGGAAGTAATCTTTTAACATAATCAGTATTGTATTCATCATTATCACCATCCCAAAGATGACAAGAAGCTATAGAAACCTTGTTATTATATAGGTCATATAAGCCATTATAACTTCCTTTGTAAGAACGAAGAACAGTAAAATCAGGTAATAATTCTTCTATATATCTTGCTAAAATATCTAATAAAATATCTTGACCAGAAATAATTATTTCTGAATTAGATTGATTTTTTAGTGAAGTTTTATTACCAGTGATATAGGCTATATTTTCTGAATTACTATTTAATAATGTATTATTAATATTATGATTAATGGATAGTTTTGAATTTGATTTTTGACTATTGATATAATATTCTACATCATTCATATCTATTCTAATTTTTTTACCAATTTTATAGCTTGGCAACTCTCCACGTTTAATAAGTTCATAAACTGTATTTTTAGTTATTTTAAGCAGTTCAGCAACTTCTAATGGTGTTAAAGAAGATTTTAAATCCATCTTATCCCTCCTTAATTTTAAGATAATTTTAACATTAAAAAAGAAGTAATTCTACATTTCAATTAAATAGATTGATATAAAAAATAGAATATGATAATATTTAATTATTCAAAACGTGATAAAACATTATAAAACATAACAAAATGCAACTTAAATTATAGGATGGGGGAAATGAAATGTTAAAAAAGACAAAAATAATTTCAATGTTATTATGTTGTAGCTTATTATTAATTAGTTGTGGTAAAGGTGATAGTGGAAATGGTACTACTACAGGGGATGAGGAAGAAAAGGCTCCAGTGGAGCTAAATATTTCAGCTGCAGCAAGTTTAAAGGAAGTAATGACTGATTTAGAAACAGAGTATAAAAAGAGTAATGAAAATGTAATTTTAGTTGTGAATTATGGATCATCAGGATCTCTTCAACAACAAATAGAACAAGGAGCTCCTTGTGATTTATTTATATCAGCTGGACAAAGTCAAATTAATAATTTAAAAGAGAAAGGATTATTACTTGATGATACTACTAAAGATTTAGTTGAAAACTCTTTAGTTCTTGTGGCAGCTAATGGAGTTGAAATTTCTAGTTTGGATGATTTAAAAAGTGATAATGTTACTCATATAGCTGTAGGTGAACCAGAAAGTGTGCCAGCAGGTAAATATGCAGATGAAGTTTTAACAAACACAGGAATAAAGGATAGTATTAATGATAAATTAGTTTTTGCTAAGGATGTTAAAGAAGTTTTAGCATGGGTTGCATCTGGAAATGCAGATGTAGGTTTTGTATATTTAAGTGATGCATTAAGCAGTGATAGGGTATCTATTGTAGAAAATGTTGATGAAGTAAATAATAATTCATCAATTACTTATCCAGTATCAGTTATAAAAGACTCAACTAATGTTGATGAAGCAAAGAAATTTGAAGATTTCTTATTTACAGATACAGCACAAAAAATATTTGAAAAGTATGGATACAAGTCAGTAAAGTAAATAAAAGAAAGGTTATAAGTTATGGATTTTTCACCTTTATGGATATCACTTAAAACAGCATTTCTTGCAACAATTATAACTTCTATAATAGGAATATTTATATCTTATAAAATGGCTAATTATAAGGGGAGAGGTAGGGGGATAATAGATGGAATCTTCACTCTTCCGTTAATATTGCCACCAACTGTTATAGGATTTTTCTTATTACTTCTTTGTGGAAAGAATGGATTTGTAGGAAAAATTTTTATGAGTTTTAATAAAAATATTATTTTTAGCTGGAGTGCAACAGTTATAGCAGCTACAGTAGTTGCATTTCCAATGATGTATAGAACTTGCCGTTCTGCATTTGAACAAATAGACAAGAATATGATTTCAGCAGCTAGAACTTTAGGATTAAGCGAAACTAAGATATTTTTTAAAATTGCAATTCCACTTGCATGGCCAGGAATAATTGGTGGATTAGTATTAAGCTTTGCAAGAGCATTAGGAGAATTTGGAGCAACATTAATGATAGCAGGAAATATACCAGGTAGAACACAAACTATGCCAGTTGCAATATTTTTTGCTGTTGAAAGTGGAGATATGAATAAGGCCATGCTTTGGGTTTTAATTATAGTTGCAATATCATTTATAATGATATTCTTATTAAATTATTGGGGTGATACACAGCAAAAGTTAATAGGAAATAGGGGGAGATAGTTATGAGTCTACATATTGATATTACTAAGAATTTATCTTCCTTTAATTTAGATGTTTCTATGGAAAGTAAAGGTGGTATTATAGGCTTTTTAGGAGCATCAGGTTCAGGAAAAAGTATGACACTTAAATGTATAGCAGGTCTTGAAAGGCCATCAAAAGGAAAAATAATTATTAATGATAAAGTACTTTTTGATTCAGAAGAAAAAATTAATGTTAAAACTAAGGATAGAAAAGTTGGTTTCTTATTTCAAAATTACGCATTATTTCCTCATATGACTATAAAGGATAATATAGAAATAGGTTTAGATAAAATTAGTAAAGATGAAAAGAGTAAATTATCATCTAATTATATTAAAAAATTTGGATTAGAAGGCCTTGAAAATAGATATCCTTGGCAGTTATCAGGAGGACAACAACAAAGAGTAGCATTAGCAAGAGCTCTGATGACTTCACCAGATATACTACTTCTTGATGAGCCATTTTCTGCTTTAGATAATCATTTAAGAGCAAGTATGGAAAGAGAACTTATAGAGATTTTAAAGGATTATGAAGGGACAGTAGTTTTTGTGACTCATGATATAGCAGAGGCTTATAGGGTATGTGATAAAATAATAGTGTTTGATGGAGGAAAAGCAAAGGATATAAGAGATAAAAATGTATTATTTGAAACTCCACAATCATTGGCTGAAGCAAAACTTACAGGATGTAAAAATATATCAAGGGCTAAAAAGTTAGATAATAATTTTATTTTTGCAGAAGAATGGAATTTAAAGCTTAAATGTTTAGAAGGCATTAAAGATAATATAAACTACATAGCTATAAGATCTCATAATATTAAGTTATACAAAAATGATGAGGAAGAAAATGTTTTTGAAGTATTAATAGAAAATATTGTGGAAAATCCATTTGATTATATTTTATATATAAAGAGTATTAATTCAAGTAACAGAGATTTAATACATTTTACTATTTCAAAGGAAGAAATGGTATTTGATATTAATGAAAAAATAAAGGTTAAATTTGAGCCACAATATTTATTTGCTTTTAAAAATTAATAAATTATTAAAAAATCATGTTAATTATTTTGACATGATTTTTTGTATTATAATTTATTTTGATGATATAATTAAATTGAAAAACAATGGAGGAGGTTATGGTTATGTTATTAGAAGCATGTGTTGGATCATATGAAGAGGCTAAAAAAGCAGAAGAAAAAGGAGCAGATAGAATAGAGCTTTGTGATAATTTAAGTGAAGGTGGGACAACTCCTTCTTATGGAACAATATATTTAGCAAAGAAAAATATTAATATACCAATAGCGGTAATAATAAGACCAAGAGGTGGAGATTTCGTTTATTCAAATGATGAATTCGAAATAATGAAAAGAGATATAATGATTTGTAAAGAATTGGGGGTTGAAACTGTAGTATTAGGTATATTAAATAGAGATAATACTATTGATATTGAGAGAACAAGTGAATTAGTTAACTTAGCAAAAGGATTAAAGGTTACATTCCATATGGCCTTTGATGAAATTGATAATAAAATTGAAGCTTTAGAGCAACTTATTTCAATGGGAGTTAATAGAATATTAACTAAGGGTTCTAAGAATTGTGCAGAAGAAGGAAAAGTTGTATTAAAAGAGCTTGTTGATAAAAGTAAAGGAAAAATAACTATTTTAGTTGGTGGAAAAGTTACTTATGAAAATTATAAAGAGCTTTCAGATTTTATAGGTTGTAAAGAAGTACATGGAAGTAAGATAGTAGGAAATTTAAAATAATTAAAAGCCCTCAGCAAAGTTACTGAGGGCTAATTTAAATTAAGATAGTTATAAAGCTTTTTTAAAGAATATTTCGCCAACTCCATAATCATTAATTCCACATAACACACCACATTCAATGAAACCCATTTTTAAGTGCCACTTTTGAGGATTAACTGCATCTGTCATTGTAGAACTTAAAATAGTAGATTGTCCTTTTTCTTTTAAGTATTCTTCTAAGAAAGTTAACATTGATTTTCCAATACCAGAAGATCTAAAATCTTTTCTTATGACTATATAGCTTATAAATGGAAGGTGAGTCCAAATGTATTCAATCTTTAAACAACCGATAACCTCATTATTGACTTCTGCAACAATAACTTCCTTCATAGAAATTTTATTTTTAATTGTATCAATATTTTTATGTAAGTCCAATTCAACGCAAGATTCTAAATCATTGATATCTGCAAACCTAATTTTTAAATCCATATTCAAATACCTACCTTTTTGTATAATTATTACCACTAAATATTATAGAATATATTATACTTTTTTAAAAGGCTAATTAAGAAGAAATTAGTTGCAATAATATAGTAATTGTGTAGTATAATAAAGATATAAAATTTTAGAAAAGGAATAATTATTATGGTACATGAATTAACAGTATATAAATTAGGAAAATTATTAAGTGAACTTTCTAGTGAGTATAACGTAAGTTTATTAGTAAAAAGAAAGTTAAGTGGAGGATTTATCACAGTTACAGGAAAAGTAGATGTAGACTATATTCCAACTGATAAAAAGACTTTAAAAGGTAATAATATCATTGGTTTAAAAGTTAAGAATGATAGTGGGCAAATGGATTTAAAGATTACAGGAATTAAAGATAGTTTATTTAATGTAGAAATTGCACCTACTAAGTTTAAGGAAATTAATACTGGGGGATTATCAATAGATAAGATTCAAGAAAGTAAAGAGGAATGTAAGGTAAAAGTTGATGAAGATTTAATTTTTACAGTTCCAGCCCCAAGTGAAGTAGTGGAAAATTTAATATAGCATCTTAGTGACAGTAAGATTATAGTGGCAAGCATAGGTTTGTCACTTTTTTCATATGAAGTTATATATGGTATAATTAATAGGAAAGAATTTCGGAGGAAAATAGGAATGAAAGTTGCAGATATGCATTGTGATACTATTGGAGAAATTTATGAAAATAAACTTTTAGGTAATTATTATAATTTAAAAGAAAATAATTTTCATATTGATATAAGTAAATTAATTGCAGGAGAATATGTACTACAAAATTTTGCAATGTTTATAGATATAAAAAAGCATAAAACTCCTTATAAAACATTACAAGAAATGATAGCAGTTTATTATGCGGAGTTAGAAACTAATAGAGATATTATTAATCCAGTATATTCATATGAAGATATATGTAAGAGTGAAAAAGAAAATAAAATAGCTGCATTATTAACTATAGAAGATGCAGGAGCACTTGAAGGATCTTTAGAAAATTTAAAAACAGTATATGAGCAAGGGGTTAGGCTTATAACATTAACGTGGAATCATATAAATGGTGTTGGATTTCCTAATTTTAAATTAAATATAGATATAAGTGGTAATGTTATTGAAAAACCAAATTTCACAATACCTAATACGGAATTTGGACTTACTACATTTGGAATTGAATTATTAAGAGAAATGGAGAGTTTAGGAATTATAGTAGATGTTTCACATTTATCCGATGCTGGATTTTATGATGTTTTAAAGTATAGTAAAAAGCCTTTTGTAGCAAGTCATAGTAATGCAAGAGCTGTAACAAATGTTGTTAGAAATTTAACTGATGATATGATAAAGAAGTTAGCAGATAAGGGTGGAATAACTGGAATTAATTTTTGTTCAGATTTTGTTAAACCTACACCATATACAGGATCAACATTTACTTATCTAGAGGATTTAGTGAAGCATATTAAGCATATCAAAAATGTTGGTGGAATAGATGTACTTGCTTTAGGAACAGATTTTGATGGAATAAAAAGTACATTAGAAATTAAAGATGCTTCAAAAATTCAATTATTAGTACAGGCATTATTAAAAAATGGATTTACTTATGATGAAGTAGAAAAAATATTTTACAAGAATATAATAAGAGTATATAAGGAATTATTATAATAAATTTAAAACAAATTACAGAAAAAGAAATTTTAAATAAATTATTAGGAAAGTAATTAAATTCTATATAAAGAAGGTTTTAAACTTAAGAAAAGATAAATTACTGTATAAAATTAAAGAAAAGAGAGATAATGTATGAGAAATATAAGAATGACCATTCAATATGATGGTTCAAGATACAAGGGATGGCAAAAGCAAAATATAAAAGGAACTAGCGTATCAACTATACAAGATAAAATTGAAAAAGTATTATCTAAAATGACAGGTGAAGAGATTCAAGTAATTGGTTGTGGTAGAACTGATACTGGGGTTCATGCAGATAAGTATATAGCAAATTTTAAGACTAATAGTGAAAAGGGGCTACAAGAAATATCGAAATATTTGCATGAGTTTTTACCAGAAGATATATCTGTAACATCATTAAAAGAAGTTAGTGAAAGATTTCATTCCAGGTTAAATGTAATATCAAAAACTTATGTATATACTATTGATAATAATAGATTTGCTAACGTATTTTTGAAAAAATATGCTTATCATGTTGAAGGACAGTTAGATATAGAAAAAATGAAAGAGGCAAGTAAATATTTAATAGGAACTCATGATTTTAGAAGCTTTAGTGGAGTAAAAGATAAATCAAAAAAATCAACAGTAAGAACAATAAATTATATAAATATTACTGAAGAAGATAATATTATAAAAATTGAATATAACGCAAATGGATTCTTACTAAATATGGTTAGAATTTTAAGTGGAACTTTAATAAAGGTAGCAAAAGGAGAAATTGAACCTATAAAAGTAAAGGAATTATTAGAAGAAAAAAGTAGAAGTGAATTAGCCGAAAAGGCACCAGCAAAAGGACTTTGTATGAAAGAAGTAAAATATTAAAATTTTTTTTACTAATTAACATAAAACATATAATCTTAATATACTAATAAATATAGGGTAGTTAAATTACCTTCAGCAATATTTGTAATAAATTAAGGGTGTGGAAAATAGATGAATATGGATTTTCATGTCCATGGATTATTAAGTAAAAGAAAAGATTTTAATAAAGAGTTTTTTATGAATGAAATACATTTTGCAAAAAGTAATGGTCTAAATGGAATAATTCTTTGTGAACACTTCAATGCAAAAGATTTTCTTGTTATTTATGATTTTTTAGAAAATAATTTTATTTATGAAGGAGATAGATATATAGTAGAAGGTATATCAGTATTTCCTGCAATGGAAGTTAGTATTAAAAATAAAGGTCATGTAATTTTAGCTGGTGACAGAGATAGTATTATTGATATTTATGAGCTATTAAAAGAATTTAGAGAAAAAGATAATTTAATAGAATTAGAAGAATTATTAGATCAAGCAGATATATTTAATCTATTAAAGATTGGGGCACATCCATGTAGAAAAGGTCATAAATTATGTAATCAGCCACATGACTTATTAAAGAGGTTAGATGCTTTAGATTTAAATGGGAAGGATATATTTAAAAAGAGTGAAAGTATTGCTAGAGATGAATTAATAAATTTATCTCAAGAGTTAGGACTTAATATTATTACCGGAAGTGATAGTCATACACCTATTCAACTTGGAGGAATATATACTAGCTTGAATAAGGAGTGTTCAACTATAAAAGAATTGAAGGATTGTATAATAAAAGGAGATTATACAATAGAAATAAATTCTGAACTAAACTTTAAAATATTTTCTTCTAAAATATTAAAACGTTATTTATTAAAATCTCAAACATATGATAAAAATACACAGTTTAAAATTTAAATTATACATTTAAATTTGGAGCTATCTTTTTGAAGCTCCAAATTTTAATTTAATTAATTAATATTTGAAAGTTAGCAATATTAATTTATGGAAACAATAATAATAAAGTATTTTAGATAAGGAAGATAAAAGATGGAGAACATAGAAGAAGTATTTAATGAAATATTAATGTATGATGTTCAAGAAGCATTGAAATATAGTAATGATGGATTTAAAAAAAGTGGAAATCCAGAATATTTACTATATACAGCTCATTGCTATTTAGTTCAAGGTTTTTTTGAAGATGCAATTGCAGCTATAGACTTAGCTTTTGAGTTAGGTTGTGACTATATTGTATATGGATATAACATAAAGGGAGAAACACTACTTAATTTAGGTCTTTATGTAGAAAGTAGAAGATGTTTTGAGAGAGTGCTAAAAGAAGAAGAGGAACAATATTTAGCAAATACTTTTTTAATTGAACTAGATATAAGAGAAGGGTTATATGAAGATGCTATAAATAGATGTGTTGATTACATGGAAAACTATGAATGTGATAATAAGATATTGTCTGATTTAAAATGTATTATTGGATGGACATATTTAGTAGATTTAAATAATCCAGAAATAGCTAGGGAAGCATTTATGGAATCTATAGAAGCAAATAAGGAATGTTCAAGATCTTATACTGGGTTAGGAGTATATGAAGCTAATCATAAAAGGTTTAATGAAGCAATTGAATATTTCAATAAGGCAATAGAGATAAATGAAAATGATGGAGAAAATTATTTTGGAATAGCAATTTGTAATAAGGAGCTTAATAATTTTGATGTAGTAGAAGAGTATTTAGTTAAAGCAAATTCATTAGAACCAGAAGATAATAGAATAATAGAAGAATATGCTTTTGAACTGCTGAGGCAAGAAAGAAACAAAGATGCAATTGAATATTTTAAAGAGGTTTTAAGAGAAAATCCTAGTAATATAGAAATTAAGAACTTAATTTTAGAATTAGAAAAAAGTAATGAATTTTAATGTACATATAAATGGCAAATAGATTAGAAATTTAATCTATTTGCCATAAAATTTACTTTTCAAAACTTTCGCAACAAGTTTCAGTGTATATATTAGCACGAGATCCTGATACATTTATAGATGAAAGAGTGCAATTACAGTTTTCATTATGTACACATTCTGTTGCTTTACATATTAAACAATCACAACAACCAGCGCTATTAGTGTTATTTGTTAAATCGCTATAGTGTTTCTTATCTAAAAATGACCCACAGCAAGTATCATTATCAGTAGATGATGAACTAGCTATATCAACACGATTAGAATAACATACACCAGATTTATTATGAGAACAACTATTTACATCACAATTAATTTTTTGCATTTATAAATCCCCTTTCGATAATAAACTTAGTAATTAACTAAAATACCTGTCTAATAATCCTTTAAATGCTCTTCCATGTCTTGCTTCATCTTTGCACATTTCATGAACTGTATCATGAATAGCATCTAAATTATGTTGTTTAGCTAATGCTGCAAGTTTTTTCTTTCCATCGCATGCACCAAATTCAGCTTCGACTCTAGCTTCTAGATTTGCTTTACTACTTGCAGTAACTACTTCACCTAAAATTTCAGCGAATTTACTAGCATGATCAGCTTCTTCATAGGCAATTCTTTTATATGCTTCTGCTATTTCTGGATATCCCTCACGATCAGCTACACGAGACATAGCTAAGTACATACCAACTTCAGTACATTCACCATTAAAGTTAGCTCTTAAACCTTCAATAATTTCTGGTTCTATATCTTCACAGATACCAACTCTATGCTCATCAGCCCATTGTAGCTCTCCACTCATTTCTTCAAATTTGCTAGCAGGTGCTTTACATATTGGACAGACTTCTGGAGGAGTATCCCCTTCATGTACGTATCCACATACGGTACAAATAAATTTTTTCAATTAAAAAAACCTCCTTTATATTTAATTCCAAATAAACATCTATATTATTATTTCTCTCTTAAGAATTAATATGCATTTGTAAAATATAGAAATTTTAGTTGACTTTTTAATTAAAAATATATAAGATTGTAGGATATACTAGGAAATAAGAGGAGAAGAAAATGGCAAAGGATAATAGCGGAAGTGAAAATTTTCACTATAATAATATAGAAAAAAAGATAAGAAGTTTATGTATAAGAATTTTAAAAGAAGTAATTGCTATAATTGTAATTTTTCAAATTCAAACTTTAATTTTGCAACTTTTAGAGGTGCACATTTTAAAACTTGTAGTTTTATGAATGGAACTTTTGAGGGAACAGAATTTATAGGAACTAATTTAAAAAATAGTAAGTTTAAAAATGCAAAATTTAAAAATGCTATTTTTGAAGGTGCAAATTTAGATGGTACTGACTTTAAAGATGCAAAATTTGAAAATACTATATTTTTAGGATGTAAATTAGAAAAAACAAAGAATTTTAGTACACAGCTTCAAGGTGTAAGAGTATTTGAAGGAATGCCTGAAATAAATATAAGTTTAGAATTAGAAGAATCATTAAATAGTTTAATGGAAAATAAGTATGTTAAGGCTTCTAGAATTTTTGATACAAAGGAAGGTAATATTAATACTTTAACATTAATGATACTTAAAGAAAACTTCAATGAAGAAGAATTAATTAAAGGCTTCAAGGAAATAAAATCACAAATAGATAGAGACTTTTATACTATAAGTTATATTATAAGACTTATTAATAAAGTAATAGCATAGAGCAAAAAAATATGCTCCTCAGTTAAAATATAATGAGGGGCATATTTTTATTTTTATAGTAATTGAAATATTCCCATTACTATAATTATTATAGCTGATATTAAGCCAGAATATTTACCAAAAATTTTAGACAAAAAGCTATTACCTATTTTTAAACCTAAAATTAATATGAGTATACTAAATATAAATGTAAAAATTGTAGTTAAAGGAATGCTTATTCCTGACATACTTGCACCAAGACCCAGAGCAAAGTTATTTAGGCTAAGTGCTAGTGCTAGGGAGATAGCCTCTTTAGCTTCAATATTACCAGAACCATCTGTATCGGCAGTTTTATTGTTAATTAATATATCGTCGTAATGTAATGATTCAATAATATCTTTATTTTCTTTTGAGGTATTTATTTCATTTTTCTTTAAATTTCTTCGTTCTTTAAAGAAATCAAATGTCATAAATAAGCCAACAATAATTAAAAGAATTGCACCAATATAGTTACAAATATATACAGGAATAAGTTTGTTTAAAATAGCACCTAAAATCATTGAAATGAAGGTGCCTAAAGTAACAATTAATGCAATTATTATATTAATAGAAAATTTAATTCTTATTTTCTTAATTCCATAAGCAATTCCTATTATTAAACTATCTAAACTTGCGGAAAATGCTAATAAAATAGATGAAATTATATGCATATGTCGCTCCTTATATATTATTATACTAATTATTATATTCAAATCTAAAAACTTCGTTCATTAGACAAAAAATGATATATATTATAATGAATATATAAATTTAAAAGAATATATGAATAAAATTTGAAAAAATATCATATTTGTTGTAGAGAAATTTTAAGTGTTGTATACTGATGACATATAAACCATAACAATGGAGGAGAAACAAGTTTGGGAAAGTATATAGAGTTTAGAGATGTAAAGAAGAAATATAAGATGGGAGAAGTAGAAATTGATGCCTTGGGTGGAGTTGATTTTTCAGTAGATAAAGGAGAATTTGTTATAATTGCAGGAGCTAGTGGTGCTGGGAAAAGTACCATTTTAAATATTTTAGGTGGTATGGATACAGTATCATCAGGGAAAGTTATAGTTGATAATAATGAGATTAGTAAATATTCTCAAAAGGATTTAATAACATATAGAAGGTATGATATAGGATTTGTATTTCAATTTTATAATTTAGTTCAAAATCTTACTGCAAGGGAAAATGTAGAATTAGCCACTCAAATTTCAAAAAATCCATTAAATATTGATAAGGTTTTAGATTCAGTTGGGTTAAGAGAGAGAAAAAATAATTTTCCATCACAGCTATCAGGTGGAGAGCAACAAAGGGTGGCTATAGCAAGAGCAATAGCAAAGAATCCTAAATTATTACTTTGTGATGAACCTACTGGGGCATTAGATTATAATACTGGTAAAGCTATATTAAAGTTACTACAAGATACTTGTAGAAAAGAAGGGGTTACGGTAATAATAATTACACATAACTTAGCTTTAACTCCTATGGGAGATAAAGTTATTGAGGTTAAGAATGGTAAAATTCAAAAAATTACTATAAATGAAAATCCAGTTCCTGTGGAAAGGATTGAATGGTAATTATGAAAAATGCATTATGGAAAAATATATTTAGAGATATAAGGAAATCTAAAGGAAGATTTATTTCAATTGCCTCAATTATTGCTTTAGGGGTAATGTTATTTGCCGGAGTAAAAATTGCACCTATAGATATGAAGGCTACAGCAGATAAGTACTATGATGATTATAATTTAATGGATTTGCGAGTAATATCAACTTTAGGATTAACTGATGAAGATGTAAAGGATATAAAAAATATAGATGGTGTTTTAGGTGTTGAACCATCAAAAACTTTAGATGTTATATCAAAAATAGATTCAGATGAGTTTGTAATTAGAGTTCATAGTTTACCTAATGATAATTTAAATGATGATAATGAAGATTATATAAATAGATTAAATTTAATTGAAGGACATTTACCTACTAAAGAAGGTGAATGTGTTATTGCTAGAGAAAGCTTTGGAAGTCTAAATTTGAAAATAGGAGATAAACTCAACTTAAATTCTGGTGATGATAGTGACATTAAAGATAGCCTTGCAACTAATGAATATGAAGTTGTAGGTATAGTAGAAACGCCTTATTATTTAAGTGATCAAATTGGAAATAGTAGTATTGGAAATGGTACTGTAAAGACATATATGTTTATAAATGAATTTGATTTTAAAAGTGAAGTATATACAGATATTTATGTAACTGTTAAGGATGCTAAAGCTTTAGATTCATATGATGAGAAATATTTTGATGTAACAGATAAGGTTAAGGAATCTATAGAAAACATTTCCAATATAATGATTGATAGAAGATATGATGAAGTAATAAATGAAGCTAATGAAGAATTAAATAAAGGCAAAGATGAATATCAAGCTAAAAAGAGTGAAGTTGAGGAAAAATTAGAAAAAGCTCGGAATGAAATAGATAACTCAAGAAAGACATTGACTGAAGGGGAAGATGAACTTAATATTAAGAAGAATGAGTTAGAAAATTCATTGAAGATTGGACAAGAGGATATTTTAAAAGCAGAGCAAGAATTAAATGAAAAAGAATCACAGCTTAATGAAGGAATAGATAAATTTTATGAGGTAAAAGAAACTATAGAGCAGGAGTTTATTAAAGCTGAAAAATCTATCAATGATTCAGAAGTTTATTTAGAAGGTTTACTAAGTCAGAAGTCTTCACTAGAGGATATGTTAAAAGATGAGAGTCTAAGTGATGAAGAAAAAGTTTCTATTGAAGTAAAAATAAATTCATTAGATGTCATAATAAAAGAAGCTAATGATAAAGTTAATGTAGCAAAATCGGAGCTTCAAATCAGGAAAGATGAATTATTAGCAAAAGAGAATGATTTAAACTTAGCTAAGATACAAATAGAAGAAGGTAGAAATAAAGTTAATCAATCAAAGGTTGATTTAGAAGAAGCTAAAAATCAAGGATATGCTCAAATAGAAAATGCAAAAGCAGAAATAGAAAATGGAAAAGTAAAGTTAGCTGAGGGAGAAAAAGAGCTAGGGGAAAATAAGAAAAAAGCGGAAGAGGAGCTTTCTAAAGCAAGGGAAGAGTTAGAAGAAGCAGAAGAGAAAATATCAGAAATAGAAAAGCCAGATCTTTATGTTTTAGATAGAAAGTCACATTATTCTTATGTAGACTATGAAAATAGTGCAAATAGTATTGATAAATTATCAAATGTATTTCCAGTATTTTTCTTTGTAGTAGCAGCACTAGTATGTTTAACAACAATGACTAGAATGGTAGATGAGCAAAGAGTAAATATAGGAACATTAAAAGCTTTAGGATATCATAAAGGAAGTATTGCTAAAAAGTTTATTGTTTATGCATTGTTTGCAAGTTTAATTGGATGTATAGTAGGAATAGCTTTAGGTTTTACTGCTTTACCATTAGTGATTTTTGATGCATATAACATATTATATATATTACCTAAAATGACCTATGTAGTTCATGTACCTTTAGCGATAATGATTTTTGCTGTAGCTATAGGAGTAACTACATTATCAACATATGCAGCATGTAGAATTGAACTTATAGAAGTTCCATCAATGTTAATGAGACCTAAGGCACCAAAAGAGGGAAAAAGAATTTTATTGGAAAGAATTCCTTTTATTTGGAATAGATTTAATTTTATTGGCAAAGTAACAGTAAGAAATATTTTTAGATATAAAAAGAGATTTTTAATGACTGTAATTGGAATTTCAGGAAGCACAGCGTTGCTAGTTACTGGTTTTGGTATTAAGGATTCTATAAAAACTATTGTAAGTAAACAATATGGAGAATTAACACAATATGATATTTCAATAAATTTAAATGAAGCTATAAATAGTGATGAAAAAAATAATTTAGAAGAATATCTAAAGCAAGATTCAAAGGTAAATGATTTTATTTTTGTAAGAAGTGAAAGTGGAGAAACATTAGCAAATGAAATAAGTAAAAATGTTAATATTATAGTTACTGATGAAGATGAAAAGTTTGATAAATTTGAACATTTACAAGATAGAAAGAGTAAAGAAACAATTATTTTACCTAAGGATGGAATAGCAATAAGTGAAAAGTTAGCTAAATTATTAGATGTTAAAGTTGGAGATGAAATAGAGATTATAAATAATAATGATAATAAATCACGAGCTAAAGTTGGAGCAATAGTAGAACATTATATTAATCATTATGTTTATATTGATGCTGATTATTACAAAGAGGTATTTAATAAGATTCCAGAAGAAAATAGCATATTTATTAAAATAAATAATAAAGATTCTATAAATGAGATATCTAATAATTTAATAGATATAAATGGAGTTTCTGGAGTAATAAGTAATAGTAGTATAAAGGATAATTTTGATAATACAATTAAATCATTAGATTTAGTAGTCTTGGTTATGATATTTTGTGCAGGAGCATTATCATTTATAGTTTTATATAATCTTACAAATGTAAATATTTCTGAACGTATAAGAGAAATAGCTACAATTAAAGTTTTAGGATTCTATGATAAAGAAGTTTCAGCATATATATTTAGAGAAAATATATTATTAACTGTTATTGGAGCAATAGGAGGATTGTTATTAGGTACAGCTTTCCATAAGTTTATAATGGTAACAGTTGAAATGGATTATGTTATGTTTGGTAGAACTATAGACGTTAAGAGTTTTATTATGGCAGCTATTTTAACAATTATTTTCTCATTGTTAGTAAACTATGCTATGTATTATAAGTTAAAGAATGTTAAAATGGTTGAATCTTTAAAATCAGTAGATTAAAAAAAATTATTATTAAAAAAGTAACAGTAAAATTAAACTGTTACTTTTTTGTTATTTTAAAATATCTGAATTTATTGTTCTAAATTCTTTTGGAGTTAAATTATATTTTCTTTTAAATAATTTATTAAAATATGATAGATTATCAAATCCTACTTCTAAGGAAATATCCATTATAGCATTATTAGTGGAGGTCAATAAAATAGATGATTTTTCTAGTCTTAAATTATTAATATATTGAATGCAGGTTAAACCAATGTGCTTTTTGAAAAAACGCATAAAATGATATTCACTATATTGGCAAAGCTCAGCTAAAGTATTTATTGAAATATCTTCAGAATAATGATCATTTATATAATTTAAAACTAATTTAATTTTATTTGTAGTATTAATTGTAAGATTATTTTTATTTTGATGTTTTTCAATTAGATCATTTTTATAAAGTAATGAAAAAAACTTAAATAGTAAAGATTTTAATTCAAGTTCATAAGCGATATCATTTTCATAATAGCAGTATATTATATTTTCTATAACATCAAAGATTTTAGGGTAACACTCTATATTATCTTTAAGGATAATAGGCAATTGATGTTTATGATTTAAAAGAGGAGCAATATATTTTAATAATGCACCATCAGTATTAGAGCTTTTTAACATGTTCATATTAAAAACAAAAGAAGCCCAAGTCATGTTTTCGTTTGGAATAGATGTTAGTGAGTGTAGACTTTGAGAATCAATAATTAAAATATCACCTTTATTTGCAATAAATGAATTTAAATTTATTCTGTAATCACAGCTTCCGTCTAGAACTATAATAACTTCAATTTCCTCATGCCAATGAGCTGCAATAGAAGGAAAGCTTGGACTAAGTGTCCCTTTATAAATTGAAAATGGTAATATAAAGTCACCATGTGTAATATTTTCTTTTAAGTTTATAAAATCTAAATTATTCATTAAATCTCCTAGTATAGCAGTATTGTCTCATAAATTGTTAGTATACTGCAAGTATTATACTTATTTAAATATTATAATAACATTATAATTACATTTTTTAAATAAAATGTTTTGTAAGTAGTAAGGGGAAGAAGATTATGTTTGGAAAAATATTAAATTATGAAGTTAGTGAAAACAAAGTTTTAGTGAATTATGAAAAAATTCAAAGTACTATAACTTTGATAAATGAAAGTGTTGTTAATTTCTTTGTGCCATTTCATAGAGAAGAAAGAAATTCTAAGGCAGTTGAAAACGTATTAAATGGCGAAGTTAAATTTGAGGTTAAATTTGATAGTAAAGTTTTAAATATAAAAACAAATGTTTTAAGTATTAATATTTATGATGATTTTAAAGTTGATATATATAATTCAAAAGGTGAAATTTTATGTAGGGATTATAGAGGGAAAAGAGAGCCTTTTAGAAGGTTAGGGGCGAATTCTACCTTAGCAGCAGAGGAAGGACATAAGTTAGAAGGTCATGAAGAATATAATATTTATGTATCTAAAGTTATGGAAGATGATATGTATTTCTATGGACTTGGAGAAAGAACAGGTTCCTTAAACAAGAAGGGTTATCATTATAGAAATTGGAATACTGATGATCCAACACCACATGGAGAAACATATGCTCAATTATATAAATCAATACCTTTTTTAATAACATTAAAGGATGAAGAGGCTTGTGGTATTTTCTTTGATAATCATTTTGAAAGTCATTTTGATATGGGAAAAGAGAATTCTAAGTATTACTATTTTGGGGCTGTAGATGGTAATTTAGATTATTACTTTATGTATGGACCTACAATAAAGGAAGTAGTTAATAAGTATACTAATCTAACAGGAAAAACACCATTGCCTCAATTATGGACACTTGGATATCAACAATGTAGATGGTCTTATGCTCCACAGGAAAGAGCTATGGAGATTGCTAAGTGTTTTAGAGAAAAGGATATTCCATGTGATACTATTTATTTAGATATAGATTATATGGATGATTTTAGAGTATTTACATGGGATAATAAAAAATTCGAAAATCCAAAAGAATTTTTAAAGAAACTTAAAGAAATGGGATTTAAGGTAGTTACTATTATAGATCCAGGAGTTAAGGTAGATAAAGGATATAAAATATATGATGAAGGTCTAAAGGAAGGGTATTTTGCAACAGATAAAGATGGAATAGTTTATAAGAATTGGGTTTGGCCAGGAAATTCTGTTTTCCCAGATTTTATGAATTCTAAGACAAGAGAATGGTGGTCTGGAAATCAGAAAATAATGATGGATTTAGGTGTGTCAGGAATATGGAATGATATGAATGAACCAGCTAGCTTTAATGGACCTATTCCAGATGATGTAGTTTTTAATAATGATGGAACTTTAGTTACTCATAAAGAAAGTCATAATGTTTATGGGCATATGATGGGCAAGGCCACTTATGAAGGGATTAAGAGAGTTACAAATAAAAGACCATTTATAGTAACTAGAGCATGTTATGCAGGAACTCAAAAGTATGCTACAGTTTGGACTGGAGATAATCAAAGTACATGGGAGCATTTAAGAATGTCATTACCAATGTTAATGAATCTTGGACTTAGTGGTATGGCTTTTTGTGGTACTGATGTTGGAGGGTTTGGACATGATTGTACGCCAGAGCTGTTAAGTAGATGGGTTCAAGTTGGAGCATTTACACCATTATTTAGAAACCACTCAACTATTGGAAGTAGAGAACAAGAACCATGGGCTTTTGATAAAGCTACAGAAGATATAAATAGAAAATATATTAAATTAAGATATAAGTTGATTCCATATTTATACGATATGATGTATAAATGTGAAGAGACAGGAGAACCAATAATTAGACCATTATTATTTAATTATCAAAATGATAGAAAAACATATGAAATAAATGATGAATTTAATTTTGGTGACAATATTTTAGTATCTCCAGTTGTAGAACAAGGATCTAGACATAAGTTAGTTTACTTACCAGAAGGCTATAATTGGATTGACTATTGGAATGGAGAAGAGTATAAGGGTGGTCAATATATAATTAAAGAAGCTCCATTAGATATTTGTCCTATATTTATAAAATCATTATCTATAATTCCAGTAGGAAAAGAACAAAATTATGTTGGAGAAAATAATGATGATATATTAACATTAAATATATATTTAGGTAAAGAAAATGGAGAAGCAACTTATACTCATATATTAGATGATGGTGAAAGTTTTGATTATAAAGATGGAAAGTTAAATAAATATATTATTAACTGTAAATTGTCAGAGGAATTAAGAATAGAATTAAAAGAAAATATAGGATATTCTAAAAATTATAATAAAATAAAAATAATTCTTAATAATTTAGAGCAGACTAAAAAGGTATTCTTCAATAATAAACAAATTGAAGTTAAAGAAAATCAATTTATAGTAGAGCTATAAAATAATAATGTTAATTTTACAACTCAAATAAGAGATGTAATTTTATAAATTTCCACCTTAAATTCAAATATAAAGTAGTTTCATAATAAAATTTTTATGAACTACTTTATATTTTTTTTATACTAAAATATTTAAGTAATAAGATAAATTTATAGATATTAACGTAGATAACAACTTATGATATAATGATTAAATTAATTATATGATAATGAGGTGAAGATGTGGATTTAAAAATTTTATTAGATAATGTATTAGCCTTAGGATCTAATATTAGTATAAAAGATGGTAAAGAGATTTATAAAAATAGATTAGTATCAAATTTAAGTAGTAAAAAGATTAACGATATTTATCATATATATTCAAAAGTAACAGAAGAGGATAATAGTAAGGAGTATAGTTGTCATATTAAGTACAATTTAAAAAGTGAAAGAGTAATAGGTGCAACATGTACATGTAGTACATATGAAGAATTTTCAAAGCATAAAACTAATTATATTTGTAAGCATATAATTGCAACTATATTTTATTTCTATATTGTAGCAAAAAATAAAATAAAGAAAATAAATAAGGAAAATACAATCTTAAATAAGAAAAAGGAAATCAAAGTAAATGTTGAAAAGAAGATACTAAATTTAGATTTGGATATTAAAAGAAACGAAAATAGGACATTTGATATACAAATTAGAATAGGCGAAAATAACACTTATTTAATTCCTAAAATTAGTGAGTTTTTAAAGTGTAAAGAGGTAAAAGGACAGCTGAGAATTAATGGCGAATTCTTATATAATAGCTCTTATATGAAATTTAAGGAAGAGGATGAAAAGCTTTTAAATTATATAGTTTTAAACTTAAATAGAGAAGATTCCTTTAAGGTTGTAGAAGGTAAGGCTTTAAGAATTGATGAAGAGTATATAGAAGAAATTTTAAAGTTAGTAAGTGATAATAGAAAAGTTAAGTTAAATTATGATTATATTAATTATGAAAGCTATATTATAAAAGAGGATATGCCTTTATCTTTCACAGTAAAAATAGATTTTGATAAAATAATTTTGACTACAAAGAAGAAGTTACCTATTCCTCTAAATGATAATTTTACCGTGTTTTTAAATGATAGGAAAATTTACTTACCAAGTGATAATCAAATAAATAACTATAAAGTATTGTATCATAACTTAAAAAGTAATGGGAAAATAGAGTATCCTAAACAGGAAGCTTATATTAATAAGTTATTTAATTTATTAAGTAATATTAGTAAAGATATAATGTTAGGTGAGGGAGTTAAAAATCTTTGTAGAAATTATTATAAAGTTAAAATTTTCTTTAAAAATGAAAATAATGATATTAAGTGTAAAGCCACTGTTAATTATTTTGGAAAAATAATCAATATATTAGATAAAAATATAGATTACTTCCTAAGAGATAATAATTTTGAAGAAGAAATATCAATGAAGTTAGAAAGATATAGATTTATAAAAAAGGCAAATGAATTTTTATTTATTGGAAATGATGAAGAGCGGTATGAGCTTTTAACTAATGGATTAAAGTTCTTTGAAGTATTTTCTAGATTAGAGTTTTCTAAGAGTTTTAATGAAGTTAATATTCTAGGGAGTAATGATATATATGCTATATTTGAGGGGAAAGATGAGGAGTTAAGGTTTAAATATGATATAGATGGATTAGATTATAGTGAGTATATAAATGTATTACAAGCTTTAGAAGATAATAGGGATTTTTATAAAACTAAAACAGGGCGACTATTAAATTTAAGAGATTTAGGAATAGCTAATTTCTTTAATATTATTGATAATTTAATATATAACCAAGAAATATATGATGGTGAAATAGAGATAGATAAAAGTAAAGCTATATTTATAGAGGAAAATATAGAAAATTATAATCTAAACTTTATAAGAGGAGCAGAAATTTTAAAAGTAATTTCCAAAAGATTAGAAAGTAGATTTATAGAAGAAGTTAATGGAGTAAAAGAATTAAATGGCATATTAAGAAATTATCAAGTTACTGGTTTAAATTATTTGTTATCTTTAAGTGAAATGAATTTTGGTGGAATTTTAGCAGATGAAATGGGACTTGGAAAGACTATTCAAGTAATAGCATTTTTATTACATAAGAAAAATAAAAGGTCATTAGTAATTACACCAACATCTCTTATATATAATTGGAAAGAAGAGTTTGAAAAGTTTGCACCAAGTTTAAATGTTGGAGTTATTCATGGAAGTAAGGGTGCTAGAAATAAAGTATTAGATAATAAAGAAGATTATGATGTTCTTTTAACTACTTATGGAACAATAAAAAATGATATAGAATTTTATAAAAATGAAATTTTTGATTATTGTATTATAGATGAAGCACAAAATATTAAAAATACCAAAGCACAAAATACTAAGATAATTAAAGAGATAAATGCAAAAGTAAAATTTGCATTAACAGGTACTCCTATAGAAAACTCATTAATTGAATTATGGTCAATTTTTGATTTTATAATGCCAGGATATTTATTTGATGAAAAGAAATTTAAGAAGAAGTTTGTTAATAGAAGTGAAAAGGAAATTAAGGAGTTAAGGTCTTTAATAAAACCATTTATATTAAGAAGATTAAAAAGAGATGTTATAACTGAATTGCCTGAAAAGATTGAGAAAAAGTATTATGTTCCAATGACTAGTGAACAAAAGTTAGCTTATAAAAATTATATGAAAGAGGTTAAGTTAAAGTTAAAAACTGGAGAAGATGATAATATAACGATTTTCTCTTATTTAACACGATTAAGACAGATATGCCAAGATCCTATTTTAGTTAATAAAGATTATACTGGTGATAGCGGAAAGTTAAATGTTGCTCTTGAGATAATAGAGGAAGTTATAGAAGATAATAATAAAATGTTAGTATTTTCTCAATTTACTTCAGTATTAAAAAAGATAGAAGAGGAATTAAATATAAGAAAAATAAAAAATAAATACTTAGATGGATCTACTAGTGCTAAGGAAAGAATAAAACTTGTATCAGAGTTCAATGAAAGTAAGGAACCAGAGATTTTCTTGATTTCATTAAAAGCAGGAGGAACAGGACTTAACTTAACATCAGCAAAGTTTGTTATGCATATGGATCCATGGTGGAATCCTGCAATAGAGGACCAAGCAACAGATAGAGCTCATAGAATAGGACAAAAAAATATAGTTGAAGTAATTAAGCTTATTGCTAAAGATACAATTGAAGAAAAAATTATTCAGCTACAAGAAGATAAGAGGGAAATAATAAATAGTGTTATGAGTGATGACAGTTTAAATATAAATAATATTTCTAAATTAACAAATGAAGAAATTTTGGAGTTATTTAGATAGAGTAATATAATTTATTTTTAATAAAAAAGATATATTGAGAAAAAAGAATAATGATGCTGGATTTACAAACTTTAAGTGTCTATACATTTAAAAATATTTTTATATATAAGAAATTAATAGGCTTAGATTTAAAATGACTGACAGTTATTTTAAATCTAAGCATTATTTTATATTTAATTAAATAAAAATAAATTTAAAAATTTTATTGACTTTGAGTTAACTCCAAGGAATATAATTATAATTTAATTTATAATTTATAGGAGGAACGTTATGGAATATGTAAAGTTAGGAAATACAGGATTAGAAGTATCAAAAATTTGTTTGGGGTGTATGAGTTTTGGTGACTCTACAAAATGGATTCATAGTTGGGTGCTAAATGAAGAAGAATCAAGAAAAATTATCAAAAAATCATTAGATTTAGGAATTAATTTTTTTGATACTGCAAATGTATACGGATTAGGAGCAAGTGAAGAGATTTTAGGAAAAGCTCTAAAAGATTATGCAAATCGTGATGAAATCGTAATAGCAACAAAAGTCAGTGGAGCTATGGGCGAGGGTCCTAATAGTTCAGGGTTATCTAGAAAGGCTATTATAAATGAGGTTGAAAAATCTTTAAATCGTTTAGGAGTTGATTATATTGATATTTTATATATTCATAGATGGGATTATGAAACACCTATTGAAGAAACAATGTGCGCTCTTAATGATTTAGTGAGAGCTGGAAAAGTTCTTTACTTAGGAGCTTCATCTATGTATGCATGGCAGTTTGCAAAGGCTCAATATATAGCAGAAAAGAATGGATGGACAAAGTTTTCAGTTATGCAAGGACATTATAATTTATTATATAGGGAAGAGGAAAGAGAGATGAATCCCTTATGTAATGATATGGGAGTGGCGTTAGTTCCATATAGTCCTTTAGCAGCCGGTCGTTTGACACGTGATTGGGAATCAGATTCAAAAAGATTTAAAGAAGATAATATTGCAAAAGGAAAATACGATGAAACTGAAGGGCAAGACAAAATTATTGTTCAAAGAGTTTCAGAAATTGCTAAAAAATATAATGCAACAAAATCACAAATTGCAGTTTCGTGGTTATGGAGAAAAGGGGTTACTGCACCTATTGTTGGAATAACAAAGGAAAAATATTTAGATGATTTTGTAGGGGCATTAGATATTAAATTAACTGATGAGGATATTAACTACTTAGAGGAAGCTTATGTACCACATAATATTGTTGGACATAAGTAAAAGTTATAAAGCAAATTAGAATATATAGAAAAATTATGGTAATATAAATGATATAGAATTAATTTGCTAAATTTAGGAGGGAAAAATGAGTAATAATTTTAGTATTAATAAGGAATTTTTATTAAAAACAGCAAAAGATATACTAGAGTTTAATAGTCCTACAGGTTTTTGCTTTGAAATTATGGATAAGATAGAAGAGCTTGTTAAGGCTTTTAGATATAAGTTTGAAAGAAATAATAAGGGATGTGGAATAATTACAGTCCAAGGACAAAATAATGAAAAGACAGTTGGGCTTTGCGCTCATGTAGATACATTAGGAGCTATGGTTAGATCTATAACAGCAAATGGAACTTTAAAGTTAACTATACTTAAAGACAAGGTCATACAATCAAAAACAGCTTAAAATAATAACTATGGCCTTGTAGAGAGGCAGTAAACTACTAAAAAGTTATAGGTTAGTATCGCCGATGCAGAAAGGATACCTCCGTACAATATACCTAGTCCTTACTTCTGGGTGTACGGGAAAGAGAGCGGTGACGGCTTAATGGTCTGGAGGAGGTTCTAGGAGTGTAGGCACTCGGGAACTATAGACATATAATTCGTAAGCACTATGGATAGAACTGTAGTGTAAAAAGTCTATAGGAAGAAATTCGTAACAAGTAAGGTGTAATAAGTGAGGCGACCGAGGTTATACCTTCTATCCTACATTGCAGTTATTCCCTTACTGTTGTTAATTAGACAAGCCATCTTTTTAGCAATGGTAAGGGAATAACTGCGTCCATTCAGCTCCCTTAGTTGCCCTTCTATCCTACGCCTTCGGCAGTAAATTACAAGTCTTTATTTTAAAAAGTTTATTAACTATAATTAAAGTAGTAAATTAATTAAAGTAAAGAAGAAGGTGAGAGAATATGGCTACCAAGCAAAAATACTATGCTATTAAAACTGGTAAAGGTGTTAAGGATAAAATAGTAACAAGCTGGTCAGAGTGTGAAGCTTTAGTTAAAGGCTATCCAAGCGTATATAAGTCATTCAAAAGTGAAGAAGAAGCTAAATTATATCTTGGATCAATAAAAGATACAGATAAGAAATTAGAAGAGAATAATAAAGCAATGGAATATAATAAAGCTAAGAAGAAAGGAACTGTATCCGTAGCAATTTTTTTTTAAAGGTGTTAGAATAGATAAAACAATAGCAGAAGAGTTTGAAAGCAAATGCAATGATCTAAACATATCTAAAGAGAAGATATTAAATGAATTGATAAAAGAGTGGGTGGACTAGACTCACTCTATTTTTTATCAATAATATCTTTATGAAATTTATGGAGTTCTTCTAAGTTATTTTTAACATTTGCTAATAGCATATTAATTATTAATAATCCACCAATTATTAAAAAATAACACTAACAATTATATAAGTTAAAAATTCTATCATTCACATCACCTCGTGTACAATTATTACCAAAATATGTTATAATAAACAAAATAAATTGAATAATAGAGGTGGAGAAAGTGCTAAAGAATAGATTAAAAGAAATACGTATGAAAGAATATATGATGAACCAAAAAGAGTTTGCAGAAATGTTAGGAATAAATCACACAACCTATTCTAAGATAGAAAATTATAAGAAAACAGTAAGCTTAGAGAATGCTTATTTAATAGCAGAGAAATTAAATAGAAAGATAGAGGATATTTGGTACAACTAGCCAAGTATCCTTTTTTTGATATTGAATTGATAGAAATATAAAAAAAAATTATATATCATGCAACTTTTATGATAGATGTACATATACATATACTATAGATAAGCAATAAGACAAGTATAAAGCTAATACAATAAGTGAAGATGTCGATTAGGATAATGATTTTTTTGATTAGCTAGTTATACAACAGTTTAGAGATAGAAGAATAGAGGTGAGGTTATGGGTATAATTATCGGTGCATGGATTATATTTACTTTAATTGGTTGTGTTTTGTGTAGAAATACTAATAAGCTAAAAATTATGAGTTGCAGAAGTTTATTGAAGAGATATAAGAGATTAGATGATTCAGATAGTAAATCATTATTTTAAGTAATAGGAGCCATAATAATGCCTATAAGGGATGGAATAAAAATAGCTAAATTCGAGAAAAAGTGGATATCGTTAATGGCTAATTTGGGACTATACAATAAGTTAAAGCAAACTTATAGCCTTAACAAGACCAAAATTACTTCATATGGTTATAAATCATTAATATTGATAGTCGATGGATTATCTTTAAGTAAATTAGAAACAAATAAAGAATATATTCAAGATTCTTTTGGTTGTATGTGTGTGTTTAATAAAGCTAAAAGAAGTAATCTTATTAATGCTGAATTTATATTTAATACACCAATAAAGCTTAAATATTTACCTATAGATAAATTAAAACCTTGGGAGATTTATCTAGGAAACGATTATACAGGAAAACCTATAATAATAGACTTAATTAAATATCCACATATTTTGATAACTGGAGGTACGAGATCTGGAAAATCTAAAATGACGGATTGTATACTAACTAATTTAATCACTAATTGTAGAGAAAAAGACTTGGAGTTGTATTTATGCCAAGTAGCTAAAAGTGATTTAATTTTATATGAAGATGCTAAACAAACAAGAGCATTTGCAGACACATTAGATAAGACATTAACTGTATTACAGCATATAGAGAAAAAGATGAATGAAAGAAATGAACTAATTAAACCATATAGAAAAAAGGCAAAAGCAGATAACTACATGGACTATAATAAGATAAATCCTATCGATAAATTAAGTACAGTATATGTTGTTTTCGATGAAATGAGTTCATTATTTAATGAAAAAGGATGTACTAAAGAAGATAAAGAAATTAAGCGAACAATAGTTGCAGGAGTAGAGAAAATAGCACAATATGGTGCAAGTTTAGGGGTATTCTTGATTTGTAGTTTACAAAGACCAACAGCGGATAATCTTAGTAGTTTTATTAAATCCCAATGTACCTGTAGGATAAGTTTTAGGCAGAATAATAGTAAAAGTTCTGAAGTTGCATTAGATGATCCTAATTTAGCATTGGGGTTAGAACAAATAGAATTTATATATTATACAAATAAATATAGTTATGGATTAGTTCCATTAGTAGATAACAAAGTCGTTTATAGCTTAATAAAAGAGTTTTTGGAGGATAGACATAGAGATTTATTCCGAGATATTGCATTAATGAAAAGAGGGTATAAAACTAAAGAAAAGGTCAAGGAAGTATTTCCTAGTCATATATATAGCAAAACCACAGAGGATATATTAAAAGAGAATATAGCACAGATAGAAGGGTATGTACCATATTGCCCATCTAGCAATGTGATTGTAATAGATAAAACAAATGTACCTACAATTACTGAGAAGCCTAAAAGGGGAAGGGAGAAGTTATAGATTTATATGATTACGGATAGAGACCGAGAAATAATTAATTTTATTTATTCAATAGGATTTATTACTATAGAACAATGTGGAAAGATATTTTACTCAAATTCAAAGGTAAGCTATGATCTAGCTAGAAGAAGATTGAAGAAAATAGCTGAAGGTGGAGATTATATTAAGCGATTTACCAATGGTGAAACTAGGCAAATAATATATATACCAAAAGATAGTAGATTAAAGAAACTATCCAAGCATGATATTTTAGTAATAGATTACTTAGCTGAATTGAAGTCGCTGGGAGTTGATATAGAAAAAATAGAAGTGGAGAAGGATCTTGGAGGAGTTATTCCAGATGCTTTAATTAGTTTTAGATTTGGTGGTTATAGATACTATCAATTATTAGAAGTACAGCTGAGACATGACTATGTAGATATTAATAGATTTAATAAAGTTGAGACCGACATCTTGTTGGCTACAAATAATGTATTACCATCAATTATTATCATTCAAAATACAAACAAAGACTACTCTAAAGACAGTAAGACAGATATGCAGATAATACAGCTAAAAACATCCTTAGAAGATGTCGCTAAAGTGCTAATTTAATATAGCTACGATGTTTGCGTCAAGCACGTTAAGATAGAGCAGGTATAAGCAAGCAATAGTGTAATTTTGTAGAATCTCGATGGGAGGGGTTATAGGGGGTGGATAAAACATCTCCCCCTTGGTACATATCACGAAAGCTAAAATTTTGAGATATGCAAAAGGCAGATATAGTATCCATAGACAAGCTATATTTGGTAAATAGATGTAATTGCATTGGTAGTTTTTAGTGTATTGTATTGGCTTGTACAGGCTTATATGAGTGTTTGATATAAGGTGAAGTTTAGATACTTAGTCCTAATTTAGGATACCTATATAAGATGTATTGGTTATATACAAGCACATTAAAAGCTACAAAGTGCAAATTATTATCTATTTAATTAAATATAAGAATTACACTAAAGGAGGCATATATTATGCACTTAGGACAATTATTAAAAGAAACTATCTTATTTCTTATCACAATGAAAGTGATTTTTTTATTACTTCCTAAATGGCTAAAGATGACAATCAGAGGAATTACAAGACTTGTAATCATGTGTTTTAAGGAAGTAACACATTATGCAGAGAGAGCATTTAGAGATTATTACAAGCAAAATAAAAAGGCTATTCCTAAGAGCAAGGAACAACCTTTAAATGTGATCACAATTACTTATCCAAACGGTAAAGTTAAAGAATATCGTAAGGCTAAGTAATAACTATAATGGATAGGGGAATATTCTCTTATCCTGTTAGTAGTATAACCAAGATATAAATAATTTATTCAAGGAGAATTAATATGAATGTTACAACTATAATTACAATGCTAGGAATTGGTGTAGGTAGTGCAGTTGCAGAAAAGGTACTTAATGCATTTGGTAAAGCAGATATGGCATCAATGATAAATATTGCTGGATTAACTGGTTTAGGGGCTACAGCAGTATATTTTATAGTAGATCTTATAGCTAAACTAGGTGCATTGCTATGATAGAATTAATAAAAGTTGCTACAGTAGGATATATAAGTCAAAAGGCACTAAGATGTTTTGCTAAAAAGGACTATGCAGATGTAATAGCTTTTTGTACATGGTGTGCTGTAGGAATAGAGTTATATAATATTATAATTACAGTTTGTACAGCAATAACAAAAAGTGAAATATTTTCATTATTCCAATTCTTATTTAGATTAGGATAAAAAGGGGTAGCAGAGTATTAGGTGTTTTTATAAAAACGTGTCGTAAAGATTCTTAACATCCTATAAAAATTTTGGATGTAGTTTTTACGACTTCTAAGATGTCATTCGTCGTGAGGACGAGCATACCCACTTTATACGTATCCTTTAACGATAGTTCCAAAATGGACAGCCATAAGCATAATAACTAATAGTTGTATTTTACAAGTGTAAAGACTTTTACGGTTGACTTTTGGTAACGACTGCGAAAATTTCTTTCTGCATGTAAAGTCCTTAAATAACATTACATTACTTTTTAGTTATGGTAAGATTTTTCCACCACCCTTACTTTAACTACGAGTGGTAGTAAAAATCTTACTATCAGTATTCTTCCTGGAGAAGATATTTGTTACCTTCACCGTGACGTCCCCCGATTTGGTGTCGTCACATCTTAGATGTGGAGAAAATCCCTACTTTTGGGGTTAACGAAGATTGGTAAACCTATAGGCAACTGGTCTTCATATGAAGGTCAGTTAACTGAAGTCTAGATTGGACTTGAGTCTGAAACTCAACCCAAAACGGTGCCGAGTTCATATAAATTAACAAAATGAATTGACAAGAAAAATGAAGAAAATAACCTTATCTAGTGCTTACGAGACAAGTACGTTGTTAGGTATTGACTAACTCGGAAATATTTCGAGTTAAATTACACTAATAATAGATGTAAAGAGTATTCATACTTTTCGCTAAAGGGACAAAAATGTCACCTTAGAGAGTCAATATAAATTAATAAAATTGAGAAGTAAAAATAAGAGAAAAGAAGAGTAAATAAAAGAAAATAAAAGTATAATGAATATATTTACTTAAAATTAGAAAATATATAATTGTGATTAAATACAAAAGATAAAAGGAGAGATTTTTATGCCATGCAACGATTGTAGCATTAAATGTAAAGAAAGGTATACCAGTTGGTATAGCAAAAGGAAAGATTTTGACTGTATGCCTATTGGTCATGTTTTGCCTCATAATTATTTAATAGAGAACGATATCATATCTTTGGAGAAAAATGATGAGTTATTATTAAATTATATAATTAAAAATTGTTCGAATTTGGAGGAAGTATGCTATTTTGATATTACTATGGATATTATTTCTGGATTAGGAAAGTTAATGCATAGCCAAAATGATATGATTAAATATTTAATTGATTATTTGTATTTATCTTTTGGTGATCCTAATAGTGAAGATAATATTATCAAAGATGAGTATTTTAAGAGAAGATTTAGTAAAATTAAAAAAGATAGTAAATATAAAAAAGGAGTTGTTAATGTTAGGACGGGGCAACAAGAATTGAAAAAGCAATTATTATACTTGTATGGAGAGTGTTGTATTTGTGGATTAGAAAATTCTAAGCTATTAGTAGCTAGTCATATAAAGCCATTAAAGGATTGTCTATTAGAAGAGAGTTATGATATTAGTAATTCATTATTATTATGTAGAACGCACGATGGATTATTTGATTCAGGATTAATTTCATTTGATGATGATGGAAAAGTTATAATATCTGAAAAATTAAGTACTAAAGACAGAGAAATAATACATATTGAGGATAGTATTAAAATAAATACAAAAGGAATAGATATAAAATACCTAAAATGGCATAGAGAAAATGTGTTTAATAAATAAGAAAAGGGTTGGAACATTATTCCAACCCTCATTTTTTATCCCAGTTTATGTTAAAACCCATAATATCTGCTATAGCTTTAACTTCAGAGTATCTAATAGTATCTCTAGAAAGTTTGTTGCTCAATGCCTGGGGTGTTGTATCTATTCCATAGTCTTTTAATTTTTCTACAATATCAACTAACTTCCAACCAGACAAAGCTATATAGCTTTTTATTTCGTTTCTTGTTTCATTGCTCATGCTTATGTATCACCTCAATAAGATTATAGCACAACTAAACTAATTAGTAAATAAATAAACAAAATAATAAAAAAATTCACTAATAAGTGTTGACACACTACACTAATGAGTGTATAATTAAATCATAAGGTGAAACAAACAAGAAATAGGAGGTAATAAAAATGAGAGAAAAATACGAGAGTGTCATAACAAATTTATTGTTAAGCAATGCAATTTTAATAATTACTTTAATTTTAATAATTTTTTAGTGAGTTAATTTTTAACAAATAAAGATAATAAAATGAAAAAAAGAAAAGGGGATAGGGATATGTGTAATGTAATTAATTTTATGGAAGAGAAAATGTCAAGAATTAGTTTAAAGGAAAGACACGATATGTTTGAGTTGGATGTTATATGCTATATAAATGAATTAATAGAAAGTCCATCTGATCTAATTATAGTAAAAGATAACATAACTAGAAGTGAAGAAGAAGAGATTGCGGAAGAAAACATTTTATTTATAGATTCAGAAAGAGAAGATTACGAAGAAGTAATATGGAATATGTTTGTTAATAACAATAAGACAATATTTAATGCTAGTTTTGCTAATAATTACAATAATAGTTGGATGAGTGTGATTTACAGCTATACTGGAGAGAATCTAATAGTAGAAAAAGTAAGTTAACTGGTAAAAAATTAAATTTATGATTTTTTAATAAATATACTAACTAATTTAATAAATTGTAAAATGAAGTTACAACAAAAAGCGATATTAATTTATCAATAAAAACGAAGAAATATTAATAAATAGTCAATTGATATTTGGGTATAGGTATTGAAATGATATTTACAGTTTTTGATGCAGATGTTAATATTTGATTATAAAGTAAAAGAAAGCAAACAATATAAAAGGGGAATTATTATGAAGAAAGATAGTACATCATATATATATATAATTTTAAGTTTTAGAAAGGAGTGTTTAAATGGCGCAAGGAAAAAGAAAGGAGATCTATAAATATAAGTGCTTTATAGATGCAATAAAATTTAATGTTATTAAAGATTTAGAAGCAGATAAGACATTAAGTAGAAATGCAATTATTAAAAAGTATAGTTTATCTGGGGAAATAGCTAATAGATTTAAATGGAGCAGGAAAGATAATGATACACCAGATAGGGTGATATTAACACATTTTAATTTAAATGCTACGGCATATAAAAAAGATGAATGGGTAGAGATACCAAATCGATATGTAGAAATAGCTAAACAGATAATAGAGAATAACTACGAAATTAGTAGTAGTGAAGTTATAAACAAAATTATAAGAGTATTAGAGGAAAAGGGAGAAGTGAATAGTATGAATATTAAAATTGCAGCAGATCTAGGAAATAACAATGTAAAGGTAGCAATTAATGGACAAGCATTTAGCTTTGTAAATAAAATAGAGCGTTGGGATAATGTAGAAACATTAGGGGACAATGAGTATATAAAAATGAACGATGATTTTAATTACTATATTATTTCTAACATAGATACTAAGTTCGAGAAGTCTTCTTCTAAGAAAGATAAGAATTTTATTCCAACCTTAAATTATTCTATTATTAAAGCATTAGTTGAAGCTGGCGTTTCAATAGAAGATAAAATAGAAGTAGATTTAGCTTTATTAACTCCAATTAATCAAGCAGGGGAGAAGAATGAGTATGTAGAAAAGATTAAAAATAATAGCGATAACATAGTAGAGTGTAGAGTTAATGGCAAGGAATATATGGCAAACATTAAAATTAATAATGTAGTTCCAGTTTTAGAAGGATGTTCTAGTGCCTTTCTATTAGATAGTTTATCAACAATTAATACATTAATAGATGTAGGATCAAAAACAATCAATATAGCTAAAATAGTCAAAGGAAAATTTAGTACAATAGAATGTTTAGATGACTTAGGGAGCTTTAATTATTATCAATCTTTAGTAGCTAAAATAAATAATAGAGACATTACAGTTGATAATATTCAAGAAATGATAGAAGTTGGACTAGCTAATCACGATAAAGACATATTAAAGGCTTATTTAAAGAAAGTATTAGAAGAAAGTAATAAAGTAAGTAAATTCAATATAAGTAATAATGTTTACTTCACAGGAGGAACTGTTCAGTTATTCAAAGATAATGGCCTTAATTTTGAAAAAGGTAATATAAAGGTAATGGATAACCCTGTGTATAGTAACGTACTAGGCGCATTAAAAGCAGTTGGAGGTGCTGAGTAAAGCATGGCAAATAAAAATGCAAAGAAAATAGCGATAACATTTAATAGGGATAATACTAGAGAGTTGGCGATGTTAAATTATATAGAATCAAAGGTAAGCATGAGCATATATATTAAGCAGTTAATACTGGACAAGATGGTATCCGAGGGGTATATGATAAGTACATTAAACGTACCAGATACTAACATGGTACATACTAAAAGCACACCTAATACTAATCAGATAGGTAACAGATACGTATCTAATACACCTCAAATACCTACTATAGACATACAAGATACTAATAAGGTGAGTACTAAATATGTAGCAGATGCACATGTAGAACGTATTGGAGATGTATCAGATACTAATAAGAGGCATATTGAGGATGTATCAAATACGGATGACTTTGATTTTGATAATCTTATAACAGAGGAAGAAGTTGAAGAAAAAGAGGATAAAAAAATAGATTATACTCAATCGTTAATGGCGAGCATGAATAGCTTCATGAAATAATAAGAAAGGAATAATTTAATAAAATGAATAGATATAATAAAGAATTTGAAAGAGCAATAAAAAATATGAATAAAGTAGCCGGTACAGAAATTATAAAAGATGTAGAATTAAAAGTGATAGATGATTATAATGATTTTTCGCTAGGAAAAATTTTAAAACATTATCCTAATACTATTTACCTAAATAATTTCTTTTTGCAAGATAGAAGGAGAGATAAAATTTATAATGTAATATGTCATGAGTTGTGCCATTCTATATTGGGTAATATTTTTGAAGATAACACTATAATAAATTCAGATTGGGAGCTAGATGAAAGTCCAATATTTTGTTTGATTGTTAAATGGTTTAATAAAAATGGATTTAGAATTTCTCAGAACTATAAAGTTAATAGTAAGTTTAAATGCAACATTGAATTTATTAATAAAATGACTAATAGAAGTTTTGCAGAAATTTTAGATTTTATTATCGAGTTTAGAGAGTATATAGTTAAAAAGCAAAATGATGGTATTAATATTAGTTTAATAAATAAACTAGACATTACGCTTGATAGAAAGTATAAGAGTTATAAAGAAGTTAGATTAGGGATGAATGTAGTTAAATTAGGAAATGATTTTAAATTAGAGAAATATAGAGAGTTTATAGAAATATTAAGTAATTAAGAGAAAAACAAAAGAAACGCAAAAAAAATAAAAGCTAACATAAGCTAACTTTCCATAATCAACCAATATGATATTTGAATATAACAATAGAATTGATGTATAATATTTATCACCAATTTAAAGTGTTTCTATAACAATATTAATTACTTAATTATATTATAGGTAGTTATAGAGATGTTGTCAAGAAAAATTAAAAATAAAAAGGAAATTACTATTATATATATAATATAATATATAAAGAGTTATTTAATAACCTATATAACAATAAATTAAAACCTAAAAAATAGGAAAAATAAATATATTGCTATTTAAAACATAGATAAATAGCCACTTTCAAGACTTTTATATAATTTGTATAAGGAGATATAATATTCCAAAAACTAAAAACAAAGGGGTGATATAAATGTACATAGTTAGAACATTGAAATTAAAAAAGCATCTGGAAGAGTTAGGGTTTAAGGTTGAAGGTACAGCTCCTAACAAGGATATACCTAATTTTATAGTTTGGTTATTTCAAGATGGAAAAGATATCAGACAAGCTGTAAAAGAATACTCAAACAAATAAAACAAAAAACTAAAAACAGAAAGGAAAGATGTGATTTGAAAAATGGAATTAAAATAATGAGTTTAGAAGGGGCAGATATATTAAGACATAATGTAGAAGGAAAATACATAAAGCATACTTATGATGCAGTATTTAGCAATAGTAAATTAAAGTACAAACTAGAAAAAGGCAAGAAAGAAAATAAATTAAATGTAAGAAATGATGCTACAAGAGATATTATAAACTTAGAATTTAATATGCCAGTAACAAACATAGATAAAGATAAATATAAAAAATATGAAAAATACATATCCACAGATCTTAAAAAGGGAACTAACAAAATAAGTGCGAATAACATAAGAAAAATACTTTATACAGATGGATTTATATTAGAATTTGATAAAGAAAAAACATTAAAAGGAAATAAAAAAGATGGTACTAAAGTAATAAATAAAGATGGGTATTATATATTAGTAGATAGAAATAAAAAAGAGTTGGCTAGAGAAAAAATAGAGAAAGAATCAATTAAATACAGAGAATGGTTTAGGTCGTCAGCCAAAGCTAGAATAGGTGAAATTTTATACATTTCAGAAACATTATACGATAAAATTGCTAAATGGCAGATGATGGGGATAGAATTGCCAGAAGATGAAGAGTGTATGTTGGTTGAAATGATGGCTTATATGGCTCTTACATCTTCTACAATAGAAGAAGAAATAGAAATTAATCCTGAAAATATCTTAGTATTAAATGATTTAAAAAGCAGAAGGTTTACTAATTGTGCAAAAGTGGTTGTGGATGAAGAAACTGGTGAGTGTAAAGTAGTTAGAGAAAAAGATTATGTAGAAAATACACTTTTTGATGGACAAGCATTAATAGAGGATTCATTCTTTATAGATTCAGAAGCAGGCATGAAGCTTTTGAGACACCATTTTTTTAAAGCATGTGGATTTAGGAGCTATATTCAAGAATTTATGAAAGATCATTGTAAAAAGAATGGATTAGATTATAATGAATATTCCGTGAAAGATAAATACGGAAATGATGTTAAAGTAAAAGATATTATGGTTATTACAACTGATAATGCAACTAAGTTTGAGAAATTCTTTGATGATAAGGCTAAAGGGTTTAAGCAATGGAAAGCAGCAGTAAATAAAGATAATAATTTATTTGGAGTATGTAAAGAAGACCATGAGTCTAAGTTTGGAACTAGACAAAGGATGAGTTACCAAATGTTAAATACTCTGCCAGTTTCAAAGGAAGAATTAAAAGAAATATCTAAATATTCCATAGACTATATAAATGCTATGAAAGAAGATAATGAAGCGTTTTTAACACATTTAGATAATAATAAAAATATTACTAATCCTTATGAAATGATGGTTGAACTAGCTAAAACAAATAAAGATTTTACTAAGACAAAATTATTTAAAGAATTTAAAGCTGAAACTTTATGCGAGTTAAAGAAAAAACTTAGAAAAGGAAAAATAATGACTGAGGGAGATAATCTTACAGTATGTGGTAATCCATATCTAATGTTACTTCATGCAGTAGGAAAAGTTGAATTAGATGAAGAAGGTTATGTTATTACAGAAGATGAAACATTACCAACTAGCGAAGAACATATATCTGTTTATACTAAGAGATTTGATGATAAAGAAGATTTAGTAGCATTTAGAAATCCACATAATGCTCCTAATAATATTGCTTTATTTAAGAATTATAAAAATGAATTAATGGATAAGTATTTTAACTTTAGTAAAAATATAGTTGCTGTAAACTTAGTAAATACAGAATTACAAGATTTAGCTAATGGACTTGATCAAGATTCAGACTTCATGTTTACTACGAATGACAAAAACATAGTAAAAGTAGTCAAAGAAAAAGTATTTAGAAAAGAGAAATATCCAGTTATAGTTAATAAAATAGAAAAAAGTAAAAAGAAATATACAAATACACAAATAAATAAAGCTATTATAGATAATATTTTAGCCAAGGGTAAAAATGATATTGGTACAAGTAGTAACCAAGCACAAATAGCAATGAGTTTATTTGCTGATAGTGGCTATAAAAATGAAGAATTATTAGATAATGTTATTATACTTAGTGTACTAGCCCAAGTGGCTATTGATAATAGTAAACGTAAATTCGAAGTAGAACTAGATAAAGAAATAGAAAGACTATCTAGTAAGGCTAAAAGACCATTATTCTTTTATTACACCTCTAAAAATAAAGAAGCTAAATATAAAGTTTTAGGTATAGATGGAAAAGTAAAAAGAAAATTTAAAAATAAATATAAAGCACAGTTATACGCTGAAAAAATAATAGAAAAATCAGAGTTAAATTTTAAAGATGAATCTGAAAAGGAAATGTATATAAATTTATTAATAAAGACTAAAAAATCTAAAAAGAAAGAGACGGCATATGATAAAGATATTAAATGTACTATGAACTACCTACAAGAAATAATAGGTGAAGACGTTAAAAATGAATCTAAAAAGAAAGGTGAAAAGATAGAAACAGAAACATTATTAATAAAAGTAAAAGGGAAACCAGTATATGAACAATGTGAAAAAATAAAAGATTTAGTTGAAGAATACGATAAAGTTGTAAAAGATTTTAATGTAAAAATTTCAGAGATGAGTGATGCAGAAAGATATGAAAAGAAAGTTGAATTTAAGCACAAACAAGAATATTTAGCTGAAGAAATAATCAATAAAATCAAAAAAATGAGTATAACTGAAAAAACAATCAATACTTTAATTAGAAGTGCATTAAGTAAAGATGTTAAAAATAGCAACACTCATGTTCGTTTGAAATTATTAAATGTTTTATTCCAAAGTAAAAGAGATGAATTTTTATCTCAATTCACAACTCAAATTAAAGATAACTGTATTAAATTTAAATACATAAATAGCTTTAAATCTATAACTAAAAAAATGATTCAAGAGTAACCGCCATTACTCTACATAAAAATTATATATAAATTAATAAATAAAGTCAATAAAAATTTAGCATAGTTGGGGTTAATCCCTTCTATGCTTAGTTAGAAAAGAATGTTAGTAGTAAAGGAGAATAGACCGTTATGAATAAAGAGAATGAAGTAAGAGTAATAAGCTTAGTACAAGCAAGAGCATATATAAAAAATGGATTACAACCTTTGAGAATTGAAGCTGATGATATATTAGTATTCGTATTTGATAGGGAAGCTAGTAAGTTATTATTTAAGGCTTGGAAAGATAAAACTATAAAATTTTAAAGTAAAGGAGAAGATAGGCGAAGGTGAATAAAAAAGAATTAAATTTAAAATGGGTAAGTGATGTTATATCAGAAAAAGAAGGTTATACATATAAAGATTGGAAAGAAGGTTCTATTGTATCAATAGATGCGCAAACTGGAACTGGAAAGACATATGCAATATTAAATAAGATATTAGAAGATAAAGTTGAAGATTATGAAGAATTAGTTTATATCTGTAATAGAATAGAGTTAAGAAGAGCTATTCAAAAAGATTTACTGGAAAAATATAAGATGGAAGCTAAATACTTCATAGGAGAAGAAGAGTTTTTTGATAAAAATTGGATAGGCAATAAAAGGGCTATAATTGATTATGAATGGTTGGACGAACAAAAAACAATATATAACGTAACTGTAATGAGTTATCATGAGATAGCTAATTCAAGAAATTGGAGAATACATACAGATAGTAACTATCATATATTAGAAAAATATCAATGGATCGTTTGTGATGAGGTTCAATTCTTTTTAACAGACGCTTCATTCAACCAGAAAACATACATGGCATATGATGAAATATTTTATGCTAGAGATTCTGAAAGTACGTTAATAATGCTATCTGCAACTATAGATGAGGTTAATACTTTAATAGAAGAATACATTAATATGTGGAAAACTCATGAGGATCTATTTGGAGTGAATTTAGTGCATGAATATAAATATAGTACAGGAAGAGATTACAATTATGTTAATGTTAAATATTTTAAAGATATTGATGATATAGCAAATCTTATTAAGAATAGTGAAGAAAAATGGCTTGTATTCGTAACAAGTGATGACAACGGAAGAGAATTAAAAGATAATCTATGTGAAAGTAGAGTGTTAGCTGAATTTATTAACGCCAATGAGGACAATAAAGAGAAAAAGAATTTAACTATGTTTTCTAAGTTTTCTTGCCAATGTTTAATTGCAACAAAATGCATTGATAATGGGGTTAATATAAAAGATACTAATGTGAAAAATATCGTTGTGATGGCATATGATAAAACGACTTTCATTCAAGAATTAGGAAGACTAAGATTAAATATTAAAGATGCACATGAGATTAATTTATATATCAGATGTTGTTATAAAAAGACATTTTCTACAATGTTAAAGAAATGTGAAGATAAAAAGGAATTAATTGATTTATTTAAGGAAGATATTAGTAAATTCAAAGCTAGGTTCAATAATGATTATAAGAAGCTTCCTGAAGATATATTCTATCTTAATACTAAAAATGAATGGACTATAAATAAGTTAGGTGTAGTAAGGTTGGAGTTGGATAGAAAGCATTATCAAAATATGGTTGACATGATGAAGATGGACAAGTTTGCATTTATTAAAGAGCAATTGAGCTGGTTAGGGTTAGAAGATAAATTTTCGGAAGATAATTTAATTGAAGGTGTTGTTGAAGAAGAAACTAAAAATGATTTATTACTATTCTTAAAAGATAGTTATGAGAATAATGCTTATTATACTAAGGAATGTTTTATAAAAAAAATTGAAGCTATTATAGAATCTGATAATAAATTAAGGGTATTATTCAATAAAATTTGTGGGAATGGCAATAGGTCAAAAGGTGCTAAAAGTTATAACAAGTTACTATTAGATGGAAATGTGAATTTGCCTTATGCAGTTGGTAGTGAAATAAAACAAAAAACAATAGATGGTAAAAGAAAGAAATTAACTTATTGGAAAGTGCTTTCTACAGAGAATTAATTAACTGCACCAAAATTTACATCTAAATCTATATAATAAATTTACATGTAAAAAATGGTGCACTAAGTCTCATTATACTATATTTAAATATTAACATTTAAGGTTAAATTAGTAAATTAAAAATAGAATAAAAGTCAAATTTTATTAAGAGCTTAGAGAAGTATATCTAGGTTCTTTTTTTATTTTAATTATACGTCTTTTGGTTTGCCTCCACGGCTTACCTTTTGGGCGTAACGTTGCAATAGTCTAGTTGAAGTTAGTTGCGACTAAGCAACTTACTGAAACTTATTGCAATGCTGGTACAACAAGGTAAAAGAGTGGCTATTATCACTCGGTATTAGTAAATACCTTCGTGTTCGCACTTGAAAGTGCTTAGAGTAAAAAAGAGATAAGAAAGGATGAAGTTTATAATGATACAATTAAGAGAATATCAACAAGAATGTTTAGATAGAATAAATGAAATGAAAATAGGAGAAAGAAAAATAGCGTTTTTAGCAACTGGAGCAGGTAAGACTATAATTATGTCGAAAGTAGCTTCACAAGAGAATGGAAGAGTTTTAATAGTAGTAGACCAAAACGAATTAAGGGAACAAACTATAGATAAGTTATCTATTTTTATTAATAAAGAAGATATTGGAAGTGTACAAGGTGTTTTAGATGAAGTTGATAAAAGAGTTATAGTGGCAACTAGACAAAGTTTAACTCATGGGAAATCAACTCGTTTAAATAGAATGTTAGAAAATGGGGAATTTAATTTACTTCTAATAGATGAAACACATAGAGCAGTCCAACAGGTTAAAAAGATTATAGAGGAATGTGGGCAAAATGCAAAGGTAATAGGATTTACTGCTACACCTTTTAATCCAGAACTTTTAGAAGTTTATAGTGATTTTGTTTATAGAAAAGAAATAGTAAGTCTTGTAAAAGAAGGATACTTATGTAGTCCTAGATGTTTAACTATTTATTCTGATGTAAGCCTAGACAATGTAAAAACAGTAGCAGGAGAATTTAATTTAGGACAATTAGATGAAGTTGTAAATGTTGATAGTAGAAATGAATTGATAGTTAAGAAATACGTAGAATTAGCAGAAGGTAGAAGTAAGACTTTATGCTTTTGCACATCTATTGAACATGCAGAAGCTTTAGCGAATGAATTTAATAAAAATAATATCAAGGCTAAGAATATAGATTCTACTTTATCAGCAGACGAAAGAAAAGAAACTTTAGAAGCGTTTAAAAGAGGAGAAATAGAAGTTTTAACTAATATAGGGGTTCTTACAACTGGATTTGATGAACCTTCAGTTGATTGTATCATTATGGCAAGACCAACTAAAAGCAAAATATTATTTACTCAGATGGCAGGTCGTGGACTACGTATATCTGAAAATAAGGAAGATTGTTTAATATTAGATGTATGTGATGTTACAACTAAAAAGAGAATGAATTTAATGACAGGTAGAACTATATTTGATTTAGATGAAGATGAAACTATTCAAGAAAAAGAAGAACGTATTCAAAGAGATAAAGAAGAATCAGAAAGACGTGAAAAAGAACGTATTCAAAGAGAAATTGAACTTGAAGAAATGAGACAAAAAGAAATTGATTTATTCAATGAAACAGTTGAAAACATATCTCAAATTTCTACGCTACATTGGTTTTATACTGATATAAAAGGAGTAGAAGTAGCTATATTATCTCAAGATAGTAAAATAGATCATTATATAGTAAATTTAGAAAATGAATTTAGATGGTATAAAAGAACTCAATTAGAAGGTTGGGAACATAAGTTAGAATTAATTGATGAAAATACCGACTTAAAAGAATTAGTAACTCAGCTTGAATTTAATGTGATGTTAGAAGGTTCTAGTTTTATAAGTAAAAAGGCTAATTGGAAATGGGAAGAACCAACGGAAAAGCAAAAACAAGTGTGCAAAACTAAAGTAAAAACTAAATGGGGAGTACATTGTTTCTTTAGTAAGAGAAATTGTTATTTTTCTCTAAAAGATGTAATTTAAAAGAGGAATTATGGTATAAATGTAGAATTATGTATATTAAAAGGAGGTGAGACTTATGGGTTTAAAATTAACTCAAAAAGAAGTCTTGAGAGTTTTAGTTGAGAATGAAGACAAATGGCTTGGATTAGAAGAAATACATAAACTATCAGGTATTCAAAGAAGGCATATTAACAGTGCAATAAAGTTTTTTATGAAAAATGATTATGTATATATGCCTAATTTAGAAGGAAAGGTAATGGTATCTCCAGACGGAGTTTCAGCATATTATAGTTGTTAATAATTAAAGGCTAGGGTTAATATCCTGGTCTTTTTTCTATGCTAAAAATCTGAGAAAATATTTATACTAAGCTTTTAAAACCTAGGAAAATAGGCGTTTTTGAGACGTTTGTATAATCTATATAAGGAGAGGAAAGGATATAGTTCTGAGTACGCCAACTGCTATTGGCGATGCAGTATAATATATGCGACCTAAAAGCTTTTAGCAGAAGACGGAGTGATCCGTTTTCTTTTAAGAAAAGTTTTGATATTTACCCAATCTTATTATACTAGTAAAGAGAGGGTGATGTCAAGTGCAAAATTTCATAACTTAAAAGCACTTTAAAAAATAAGAGTTGTATAGTTTGTAAATTTTTAAACTTAACTAGTTGCAAGTCTAGTGGCATTCCTTGCCGATTCCTCCAGAATTAAAAAACTTGCTGAGATTAAAGGTACAAAGTATCTGCTCGTAAGAGTTTAATCTTTAAGCGTTACCGCAACAACGCAATATAAAAAGGCGGATTTTTACTAATTTGTTCATTGGGGGCTTCCTTAGCCTCCTACTCCCTAAAAGAAGATAAATTTAAGCAGGCAAGTAAACTCTCCTTTTATTAAGCACACTCTACTTAATTTCCTTTAATTTGTTAATTTTTTAAGCTTGCCTGTTTAAATGTGTCTTTGGCACACTCCTGTTAAAGTAGAAGGAAGGAGTCAATAAAATTATTATTCTCTTTTAGCATCGTCAAAAAAATGGCGGTGTTTTTCTTAATGCAGCCAAGGTAGGTCACAAGCCCTAGTAAATGCAGAGTGGGAATAAAAAATAAAGGAGAAGTGACTAGAATGGAAAAATTATATGAAATTATTGGATTTATAACTTTTTGGCTAGCTTATGGTTATTTTGGTTCTGCTATTATTTTTAGTATAGTGGATAAAATTTACGAAGCTAGAAGAGAAAAAAGAAAAGCTAAATTAGCTAAGAAAATGGAAATTAAAAGATAGAAGGGAATTGATGAATATGAATAATAATTTTTCTAAATTATGTAGATTTTTAATAGGAAATACAGTATCAGATAAAGATTTAGTGGTAGGATTTGACGAGAATTTAGTAATATATAAAGATTTTGAATGGGATCTTAATAGCAAATATACAGAAGTAGAAGTTAATGAATATGAGGAAGAATATGAAGAGTTAGTAATAGAAGATTGTGATGGATATAAATTAATAATTGATTGTTATGGACATATAGAAGTTGAAACTCCTGAAGATAAAACTGAATTAGAAGAATTAAGAAGAGAAAATTCTGAACTTTTATATAAAATAGAGATGTTAGAGGAGGCCAATAAGGATTTAGCTAATATAATAAAAAATAAAAGTGAAAAAAGTGAAACAGAAATAACGGATACAGATGAAAAAGATGATGTTATAAAAAAATATATAGATACTGATGAGTTTAAAGCACTATTGGAGAATTTAAAATTTATAGAAGAAAATGTAGATTTATTTAATGGAATTTATGTAGATATTCCTAAGATAGAAGTACGTTAATCGTGCTTCTTTTATTTTAAGAAAAGTGAGGTAGGAAACATGGAAAGAAAGAAATATTGTACGGGATTTTATAGTATGCAATTGTTGTTATCTAATGTAGAAGGAATTGAGATAGAAGACATAATAATAAAAGAAGTGGGGACTAGAAAGTATAAAAATGTATTATTTAGTTTTCCAGGACATAAAGGTCGTGAGGTAGCAGCTATTATAAATAAGTGTAAAGATAATGTAAATAAAGTGCAAATAGACAACTTTGAAAAGCTTAAAGCTAAAAGAAAACAATTATTAGATGAATATTATAAAAAAATTAAGGGTGAAGAAAATGATTAAAGTAAAGAGTAATACTAAAATTGCATATTTATTAACTCTTGGATTTAAAGAGGAGCGATTAGAAGAAACAGATAGCATAATTTATTTTATGTTTAAGGACACGGAAGAGATAAGACAACAGATAGAAATATTTAAAAATATTGTAAGTAATAAAGAAATAAATCAAATTTTCTGGATTGATTATAAGAAGTATTTAGAAAAAAGTAGATATGTTAGGGATAAAATAAGAGAATTTAAGGAGGTGCATTAATAATGACTTCTGAAAGAGTTACTAGATATGAAAAAAGTTCTGGAGAGTTATTACCGGATTATATAATCAATGATACGATTGTAGGAGTATGCAGGTATGTAGCTTGTTATGTTAAGATAGTAAATTTATTGTATAATATTGAATTAATCATTAATGGAAAAGATAAGTTTGTTGTTTTACCTGGAGAAACAATTGAATTTGATATTGAAAAGCATGGAATTATTACTAGTATTGTTGCAAATGTATTTAATGATATTGACAATAGAATTTTAGTTGAAGTTGGATATAGTAGTAAAATAATATAATTAATGTGAATTTATGAATAGTTAGGAGGTGATAAAATGAGTAAAAAATATACAGGAAGACCAAGGAAATATGAAACACCAGAACAAATGCAAGAGATAATAAATGAGTATTTTAATGAATGTTTAGAAGAAGGAAAGTATCCTACAGTTAGTATGTTAGCTTATAGATTGGATTTAACTAGGCAAGATTTATTGAGATACGAGGGAGAGATTGAAGGTGAAAGATTTAAAAATTGTAGTGATGAAATGAGAGAATCCTTTCGTTACACTGTCAAAAAGGCTAAACAATATATTGAAGGTCAATATGAGGATAGGCTTATAAATGATGGTAGAAGTCCAATAGGAACTATATTTACGCTTAAAAACAACTATAATTGGGTAGATAAGCAAGAGATTGAGCAAACTAATAAGACTATTGAGGTTACATTAGAAGATTAGTTATATAATATTTCTCTTATAGTATTTCAATAGGATATATCCATATGAAATATTTTAAATTATATCAATTGCATTTCAATAGAGTTAGAATGTTATATTTGAAATATTTCAATTTAACACAATAACTCTATTGACACACTTTTATGATAGATAGTATAATATTAGTAAGGGGATAGGGCATGCCTTCTAAATTTAGAGGGAGATTTGGCTTTAACGCCTTAACAAAATATTTTTTTCAATAAAAAGGGGTAATTGATATGAAAATAGGTTATATAAGAGTTAGTTCAAAAGAGCAAAATACAGCAAGACAAGAAGTGTTAATGCAAGAATTACAAGTTGAAAAGTTATATATAGATAAGTTAAGTGGAAAAGATACTAATAGACCTCAACTTAAAGCAATGTTAGAGTTTGCAAGAGAGGGAGATGTAGTAATAGTAGAATCAATTTCTAGATTTGCAAGAAATACAAAAGATTTATTAACATTAGTAGAACAATTAGAGGAAAAAGGTATAAAATTTATTAGTAAAAAAGAGGCTATTGATACTAATACAGCATCCGGTAAGTTTATGTTAACAGTATTTGGAGCTATGGCAGAATTAGAAAGAGAGTATATTTTAGACCGTCAAGCAGAAGGTATAGCAATAGCTAAAGCTGAAGGTAAATATAAAGGTAGACAAAAAATTAAAGTAGGTAATGAATTTGAAAATATATATAAACAGTGGAAAGCTGGAGATATTACAGCTAAAAAGGCTATGGAATTATTAAGTTTAAAGCCTAACACATTTTATAGAAGAGTAAAGGAATATGAAAATGACATGGAATCGTAGTAATACGGTTCTTTTTTATTATAGAAATTTATTATAAAGGGGTGAAGATTATAGCTAATACTGCAATAAAAATAAGTAAAAAGATATTCAACGAAGTCTATTTACCTTATCTGTCTACATATGATAAAAGATTTGAAGTTTATTATGGTGGTAGTGGTAGTGGAAAATCTGTTTTTGTAACTCAAAAACTATTGTACAAATATTTAAAATATCCTAATAGAAAATGTCTTATTATAAGAAAAGTAAATAATACACTTAAAGATTCATGCTTTGCTTTATTTAAATCCATAATAAGCGATTGGCAGATATATGATCAATGTAAAATTAATAAAACAGATTTAACGATAGAATTACCTAATGGAAGTCAGTTTATTATGAAAGGATTAGATGATCCAGAGCGTATTAAGTCTATTGCAAATATAGATGATATTTGGGTGGAAGAATGTACTGAAATAGATGACTTTGATTTTGACCAACTTTGTTTAAGATTAAGGTCTAAAAACCCATATAATCAGGTTTTTGTATCTTTTAACCCTATATCTAAGAGTAACTGGGTTTATAAGAGATGGTTTGCAGAAAATGCTACATATAATAAATCCAATACAAGTGTTTTACATACTACATATAAAGATAATAAGTTTTTACCACAGTCTTATATAGATAATTTATTAGAGATGGAAAAGACTAATAATGTATATTATAAAATTTATGCTTTAGGTGAATTTGCAACTTTAGATAAATTAGTATATACCAACTGGAGAGTGGAAGGTTTTGATTATCTTGAGTTATTAAAAGGTAATAGAAATACATATGCAATATTTGGCACTGACTTTGGTTATACAAATGATTATACAACTTTAATTTGTTCGGTAATAGATGAAGTTGATAAGAAGCTTTATATATATGATGAACATTTTGAAACACATATGACTAATGAAGATATATTCAAGATGTATACTGAAAAACATGTTGTAGGTGAAAGAATAGTTTGTGATTCAAGTGAGCCTAAATCTATTGAAGAGTTAAAGAGATTAGGTTGTAAAAGAGTTGTAGGAGCTACAAAAGGTAAGGATAGTATTATAAATGGTATCCAATTAATACAGCAATATGAAATTATAGTACATCCTAATTGTAAGATGATACAAGAAGAATTAAAGAACTACACATGGATTAAGGACAAGGCTACAAATGAATATATAAATAAACCTATTGATAAATACAATCATGGATTGGATGCTTTAAGATATAGTATCATGGATAAGATTGGAAAGAAGAGAAGTTATGGAACTTTAACAATAGGCTCTATAACAGATTTATATGCATAAGAAAGGAGAGAAGATATGAATGAAAATAGTTTAATTGGTTTAGTAAGGTTATGTCATGGTGTTTACTCTAAGAAGTTACAGTATTACGATAAAATAAACGCTTATTACTATGGTAATACAGATAGTTTAGCTAATTTTAAACCAATGCCAGGTAGAAGTAATTTAAAGCCACGAACAAACTTTATACAGAAATTGGTAGATGAAGAGGCTAGTTATTCTTTTGGAAATAAGATTACATATACATCTAAAGATAACAATAGAGAGGTCATTAACGATATAGACTACATACTATCTGGATATAAAGCCGATTATGATATTAACTTAGGAATAGAATTAATCAAATATGGAGTATGCTATGAAATAAATTATAGGAAGAATGGGAAATTTAAAAGTAAAACAGTAACTCCATTAAATGGCTATATGTTTTTGGATGAAGATGATGATCCAGTTTGTTTCTTACATATATATAAGAAGAAATTCGATACTAAAGAATACATAGATGTGTATACTAATAGAAACATATATCATTTTGATTCTAGTTTTAAAGAAATATCGAAGCCTACACCACATTTCTTTGGGATAGTTCCGGTTGGAATTGGTATGATTGGAGGTAATTCTTATAATGATGATAGAGGATATATAGAAGGTGATAAGACTATCTATAGAACTATAAAAACTCTCCAAGATGCTTTTGAAACAAATTTGGGGGATTCTGCAAGCGAAGTTTCGGATATAAGAAATGCTATTTTAAAAGTATTTAATATTGCATTAGAGGATGAGTTAGATGAAAAAGGAAATCCTACAGGTAAGAAAAAAGAACCTATCTTAAGAAATAACATAATAATGTATCTTAATGGAGAGGGAGAAAGTAAACCAGATGCAGAATGGTTGATAAAAAATATTAATGATGCATTTATAAGGAATACCCGAAATGATATTAAGGATTTAATGTATGTATTAACATCACACATAGATTCTAATGAAAAGCTTCAAAGTAATTTATCGGGTGTTGCATTAAGAAGTAGATTACAGAGTTTAGAAAGTAAATGTAGCAATAATGCAAAAGCATTTGAAAATATTTTAAGAATAAGATTACAATGTATGTTTAATTACTTGGCCATGACTAAGGGGAAGAAATATGATGTCAATTTAATTGAGATTAAGTTTACTCCCAACGTTCCAGTCGATGAGGATAGGATTGCAGATAGAATATCTAAAATACCACATGATGTTGTATCTAATGAGACAAAGAGAAGTTGGTTAGCATCTGTAAGTAATCCAGTTTCAGAGCAGTTAAAAATAGATGAGGAAAATAAAAAGTCTATGGAAGGATTTATTGATCTTGATAAAGAAGGTGGAATAGATGAAGCTGAATAAGAATCAGATTGAGTTTGTTAATAACACTATAAAAATAAATGAAATACTTTTTAATTTATCAGATAAAGAAATCAAAAAACTATTTGCTTTACATAAAGAGCAAAGGGACAAGTTATTACAAAACATAGCTAGTATCATATTAGAATATAAAGTTACAAATGAATTTATGGATTTATCTAATGAAGAGAAGAAGATATTAAATGAAAGGTTAGGTAATGAAGTAAATGAAACTTTTAAAGAGCAAAATAAGATAGAAAAACAAGGAATGGACAATTTGTTGAAGAAGATAGCAGAAGATAAGTTTTATATGAATTGTTTTAATCTTGCACTAGGTATGGATTTCACATTAAAAAAGATTAATTCAAAAGCACTAGACAGGATTATTAAAGATACTGTACAGGGCAAGAATTATTCTGATAGGCTTTGGAGCAATAAAAATGATTTATCGAAAATACTTCAAAAAGAAATTAAGGATTTTTTAGAGGGTAAAACTTCTATAAATGAAATTTCTAAGGTGGTAAAGAATAGATTTAATCAGAATTCTTTTAATACTAGAAGATTAATAACCAATGAAACTGCTAGAGTTCAGTCTGAAGTAAATGAAGAGTGGTCAAAGGATTATGGTGTAGAATACCAATTATTCATGGCTACATTAGATCAGAAGACAAGTGAGATATGTAGGGCTTTAGATGGAAATGTTTATGATATAAATGATAATAATAAACCAACACCACCTACAAGAACACATGTAGGATGTAGAAGTTGTTTAGTTTCTATACCCTCGAAAGAATGGAGACCTAAAAAGCGTATGGATAATGAAACTAAAGAACATATCACATATGCAAATTATAAAGAGTGGAAAAAAGAAAATAATATATAGACTTTAGAGGAAGAGAACTCTAAAGGCGAAAGGAGTTATATGAAAAAAATAGATTTATTAAAGTTAATAGAAGGCTTAGAGGATGAAACAGACGTGTTAGATACTCTAAAGGAACAAGAAGAAATAAAAGGTTTAATTAAGCCTTTTGATGTAAACGAAATTACATTAGAAGATTTTAAGAAGGCTATAGCTGATAATAAAGAAATTAGAGGATATTATGCTAGCGAGAAAGATAGAGCAGTTACTAAGGGGATTGAAACTTTTAAAAGTAACAATTTACAAAAGTTAATTGATGAAGAGCTTAAGAAAAAATCTAATGAAGGATTGAGTGAAGAGGCGATACAGTTAAAGGAGTTACAAGCTAAGTTTGAAGCATTAGAAAAAGAAAAGTCAATATCTGAATTAAAAGGTAAATACACTAAATCACTTTCAGAAAAAGGATTAAATGCTGAATTAATTGATTTTGTATTTAATGAAGATGAGGAAATATTTAATTCTAATGTAGATAAAATTAATAGTATTATTGAAAACTCAATTAATGCAAAAACTAATGAAATATTAAATAATAATGAGTACATTCCACCAAGTAATGGAGCAAGCAATTTAAATAGGGATGAAGAAATATTAAAGAAAATATTAGGAATTAAGTAAACAACCACACGATGTTATTGAAACGATATATATGACATGTGTAGGTTGTTTTTATTATGCCCTTTTTTAAAAGGTTGACTTATAGGGGGTAAAGAATAAAAAGCCTACAATATTTTATAAAGAAAGAAGGAATTAATTTATGGCAAATACATTAGCGTATTCAACATTATTTCAAACAAATTTAGATAAGGCAATGGTGCAAACTGCACAAACTTCTTGGATGGAGGAGAATGCTGGACAAGTTATTTACAATGGTGGTAAGGAAGTAAAGATTCCTAAAATGACATTAACAGGTTTAAGAAATTACGATAGAAACTCAGGATATAAGAAAGGTAAAGTTACTTTAGAATATGAAACTAAATCAATGACTTATGATAGAGGAACTAGTTTCTACTTAGATTCAATGGATGTTAATGAAACTAATTTTGTTGCAACTGCTGGAACTGTTATGGGAGAATTCCAAAGAGAAAAAGTAGTTCCAGAGGTTGATGCTATAAGAATAGGAGCATTAGCTCAAGTTGCTATTACTGCTAACAATGTAAAGGCATCTTATACACCTGGTAAAACTACTATAGTAGATGCTATAAAAGATGGTATTACTGTATTAAGAGATAAAGGTTTCGTAGGAGAAATTGTAATTCATTGTACATATGAAGTTAAAAATCAATTAGAAAAGGCTATGGCTGGACAATTATCTGCTGTAACATTTAGTGCAGGAGGAGTTGATACTGAAGTTCCAAGTTTAGATGGATGTCCTATTTTACCTTTAACTTCTGATAAGATGTATTCAAAATTTGATATTTCTGATGAAGAAGAGGGAGGATTTTCTAAAGCTGAAGATGCTAAGACATTAAACTTCTTATTAGTTGCAAGAGAAGTTCCAATCGCGGTATGTAAAACAGATAAGATAAGAGTTTTTGACCCATCAGTTAATCAAGAAGGCGACGGATATTCTTTTGACTACAGAAAGTATCACGATATTTGGGTTTTAGATAATAAAGTAAATGGTGTTTTTGCTTGTTACAAAGAGGCTTAATCATATAAGGGTTAGGGGTTATCTCCTACCCTAACTTTAAATTATAGGAGGTTAGATTATGAATTTAACGGATGAGCAAATAAAATCTATAGTTGTAAAAGCTATTCAAAACTATTTAAATAATGATAAATATGATGATGTATATATAGAAATGAATTTCCAAGAGGCAGTAATGGTCGCTATAGAGGAAGAAAGGGAAAAATTAAAACAGCCTTCTAATATATCTTCTATGAGTCAAGGTTCTCGAAGTGTTACATATAAAAATACAGGTATAGGCAAGTTAAGTGATAATGTAAAATCATTGTTACCAACTCCTAAAAATTATATGGTATGGTAGGTGGATTATGTGGTTTTATGATAAAGAAGTTTATACTACTATAAAAACTAAAGTTAAAAACAATGTGGGACAACTTGTAGAGAATTATGAAAAAGATAAGCTATTTCTTGCGGATGTACAACCATTAACAAAAAGTAAGCTTATAAAAGAATGGGGAGAAGATTTAAAGTCTACTAAAGAAATATATGCAGATATTAAATGTAAGGTTGGAGATATTCTTATTTACAATAATGAAGCGTATGAAATAGAGGCTAGAGTTGAATGGGATGATTATTCTATTTATGCAGTTAAGGAAGTTGATGTAGAATGGCAGAATTAATAAATAACATAGATGAAATAAAAAGACAGTTTTTAGAAGCGTGTGAGAATGCTATTAATGAAATTGGGATTACAGGAACAGCGGAGTTACAAAGTAATTCGCCAGTTAAGGAAGGTTTTCTTAGAAGAAGCCTTACATTTAAAAAAGCTAACACATCAAGTAAATATATTATTACATTTGGTAGTTCTTTAGATTATGCACCTTACACAGAATTTAGAAATAAATCTAAGGGTTGGATGAGAGGAACTATGCGAGGATTTAGTTCTGAAGCACAAGAAATATTAAAGAAACATTTAAGAAAGGTAGGTAAGTAATGGAATTATTACAAGAAGAGTTATATAAAGTAATTTCTAGTTGTAGCGATAATGTTTATTTGGATTATTTACCTACAACAGATGAAAATGATAATGAATTAGATTATTTAAATAATATCTACATTAATTATAGCTTGAAGAATATAGAGGATTTAGCATATAAAGATTCTATAATTCTAGAAATTGAAGTAGTTAGTAGTTTAATGAATAAAATAAAAGTACAAGCAAAGGCTGTTGATGTTGATAAATTATTAAAGAACTGTTGGATAAAAAATTGCAATTCTAAGGTAATTAGAAGCAATGTATATTTCATGACATTTGATGATTTAGAAAATAAACAGTCGATGGTTACTTTAAGTTATAAAATTTATAAATATTAAGAAAGGAAGTGTTTTAATGAGTGCAGAAACAGTACATAAAAATACTGCATTTGGATCAGGGTTAATATATTTAGTAGATTCCTTCGATGTATCTAGTTTAGATACTGAAATTACAAGTAAGTTAATAGATACTAACCTATTACTTTTAACAGATGATGGGGTTAATTTTGAAGAGGAAAAAGAGATTTTTTCAACTCAATTAGCAGGATTTAATGAAAAAAGAGTAAAAGGTTATGAGACAGTTGTAAGAGCTGAAGGTAAGATAAGTGGAACTGGAAGATTAGTTAATTCTAAATTATTAGAAGCTTCTTTATATAAGAAACAAGAAAATAGTTCAACTAAATATGATGTATATAAAGTAGAAGAAGGAATTATTAATTCTTATAAAGATGTAGTGATGGTAGCAACAAATAAAGCTACAGAAAAAGCACAACTTATTATATTACATAATGCATATAATAGTAACTTATCTTTAGAAACAAAAGGTTCTGATGATGGTAGCTGTAAGTTAGAGTTTGCCAGTGCATACGATAAAGAAAATTTAAATAAAGTGCCTTACGAAATTTGTACATTAAAGGAAGTTTAAAGTTTAAGAGATTGGATTTTTATCTAGTCTCTTTTTAAATTATTTAATTTAGTCTTCTAAGTTAAAGGAAGACTAGAAGATTAATAAAGTAATTTTTAAATTTTGATAATAAAGGAGATTGATATATATGATAGAAAATAATGAAGTTAAAATAACTACAAGGGAAGGTATGGATGTTTTAAGAATAGTAAACAAACTAGGATTAAAAGAGGATATTTCTAATGCTATAGAAACATATATAACATTAAATAATAGAAAAGAAAGTAAGTTTACAGATCTAAGAAGATTAATAATTAAAGAAGTTGGTTTAGAGGAATATAATAATTTATCTGAAGATAAAAAGAAAGAAATTACTGAAAAAATATTTATAGAAAATAAGGATTTCAAAGAAGAATTTGAAAAGGTAAATATTGAATGTAATAGAGAGATGGGCAAAATTGGCGTTGATATTATGTATGATTTCATGACAAGATTGCCACAGGCAGAAAAAGAAGTTTATAAATGTCTAGCTGGAATATATGGTAAAACAGCTAAAGAAATTGAGTCACAAGAATTAGATGAAACTATTGAGCAAATAAAGAAGGTAGGACAAAGTAAAACTGTTATGGGTTTGCTCAAATTAGCAATCAGGTAGAAAAGTTAGGAAATAATCTAATAGGAATACTTTTTAAAAATGGTTGCTACGAATATATTGCAAATATGGATTTAGAGGAGGCACTTTCTATTATAGAAGGTGTCTTTATTGAATATATGGATTCTAGGACTTATCAAAGATATTTATTTGATAATTTACTAATGCAATTCGATGGTAAAGGAATGAGTTATTTAGATTATATAAAAGAATCTAGAAAAGCACCAGGTGGAAAAACTGACTACGTAAAAACAGAGTTAGATAATAAAAAGTTGTTAGATAAATTTAAAAAACAAGGTGCATTTATAAGTTCTTAAAAGAAAGGAGGCAAAATAAATGTCTGATGTATTTAGACTAAGTAGTAGCATAGAATTAGATATAAATGATGTTATGTCTGGATTGCAACAAGTAGATAGGCAGAGTGAAGAAACAAGAGATAGTTTGGAAAATATAGAAGATAGTACTGATAGTGCATCAGGTAGATTTTCAGGACTAGGGAAAATGGCTCAATCAGGGTTAAAAGTTGTAGATAAATGGGCTAAAATTGGTGCAACGGCAGTAGCAGGATTAGCGTCAGGAATGATAGCGTTGGGTATTAAATCTAATGCAAGTTTAGAAACATCTCAAGTTGCTTGGACTACGTTATTAGGTACAGAAGAGGATGCAAAGAATATGCTAGAAGATATTACTAAGTATGCGGCGACTACTCCATTTAGTAAAACTGGTGTAGATACCATGGCAAAGCAATTACATAATGCGGGGTTTGAAGGTCAGAACTTATTTGACCAATTGACTAAATTCGGTAATATGGGATCAGCGTTTGGTATTCAAGAGGACAGTTTAAAAGAAATGGTAAGACAATACTCTCAAGTACAAATGGCTCAAGTTGCCTATACTGAAGATTTAAACATATTACAGGATAGAGGTATACCTATTTTCAAGGGATTGGCAGAAGTTATGGGAGTTAGTGTAGCAGAAGTTAAGAATATGGCAGGGCAAGGAAAAATAACTGCCGATATTTATAATGAAGCTATTAATTCTATCGCATCTACTACTGAGGGAGCGATGGAAAAGCAAAGTAAAACTTTCAGCGGTATGTTATCAACTATACAAGACAATGTGGTAAATATATCTCAGAAAATAATACAACCATTATTTGAAAAAATCATTAAATATATGCCTTTGATAATAGATTTAGCAGATAATTTTAGTGCTAATTTAGATGAAGGAAAAGGTATATTAGATAGCTTAAAAGAGGCTATTACGACTGTATTTGGTGAAGATACTTGGAATAAGATTACTATGATAACAACAGTTGTTATGGGACTTGTAGGAGCTTATACAATATTAAAAGGCGTAATGTTTATGAGCGATTTAATAAATTCTGTTAGTTCAGCTTGGGGTGTATTAAGTTCAGCAATGGGTATAGGAACAGCAGTTACGGAAGGAGCTACAGTTGCACAAACAGGGTTAAATTTAGCTTGGCTAGCTAGTCCAGTAACATGGATTATAGCAGGGATAATGGCTGTTGTAGCTGTATTTATAGTTTTATGGAATAAATGTGAAGGATTTAGGAACTTTTGGATTGGGCTATGGGATAAAACTGTAAGTGTTTTTAATTCTGCTAAAGATTCTGTTGTAAATGGAGTATCAGATATGGCATCAAAAGCATTAAATAAATTCAATGAAATAAAGCAAGGAATAACAGATAAAATAAATAGTGCTAAAGATGCGGTAAAAAGTGCAATTGATAAAATAAAAAGTTTCTTTAATTTTAGTTGGGAGTTACCCAAAATTAAACTTCCCCATTTATCAGTTTCAGGAAAATTTAGTTTAGCACCACCTTCTGTTCCTAAATTTGATGTAGATTGGTATAGTACCGGTGGTATATTTACTAAACCTACAATTATAGGCAATATAGGTGTGGGTGATGCAAATAATGGAAAGGGAAGACAAGCAGAAGCAGTGTTACCACTAAAACCATTTTATAAGGAGATAGAAGCTATGTTTATGAAATATAGTAGTAGACCTTTATATTTGGAAATTGATGGACGTGAATTTTTAAGAGCAACAGCATATTGTAAAGATGAGTGGAATAACTACGATTTTAGAAATCCAAGATTAAGTTATTAGAAGGGGAATTTCCCCTTCTCTAAAAAGGTAGGTGATATAAAAATGATAATGAATAATCCAAATACAAGATATACAAGATTTGATTATATAAGAGGTAAGAATGTACATACTTTAAAAGAAGAAGAGTGTGAGTTATTTTTTAATAATGAATATTGTACTAATTATGGTCTGTTTATTTCCGAATATCCTACCATTCCTAAAATAAACGAGGAAGTAGAAGAAGTTGAGGTTGAAGGAAGGAATGGGAATTTAACTGTTAAAAAAGGTGCATATAAGGATAGAAGTATTACATTTTCATTTAAATTATATGATAATGAATTATTTTGGAGCAAAGTTGATGATGCTGAAGAATGGTTATTAAATTTTACAGATAATAGACTTTTTTATAACAGAAAAGATAGATGTTTTAGTGTAAAAAGAGTAATTATAGGAGATATTTCTAAAGAGGTGAAGTTATATGGAGAATTTGATGTAACTTTTGTATGTGAGCCTTTTATGAAAGATCTTAAACCTTCTTCATATACATTTTTAGAAAATGAGAAAATTATAATAAATACAGGACATTTTGATGTTGAACCTTTGATTGAGTTATATGGAAATGGAAATTTAGAAATTAGTATTAATGGAGAAAGCACAATAATAGAAAATGTAAGTAATAAAGTAATAATTGATAGTGAATTTATGGCATGTGTAGATGAAAACTATAACAATAAAACAATAGACATGATAGGGAAATTTCCTCGATTGATTAGAGGAGATAATGAAATTGTAGTTAATAATAATGTAGTAAAAACAAATATTAAATTTATTAATTTATATAGATAAGGGACAAACGTTTCTTATCTTATTTTTTTATAAAAGCTGAAAGGGGAAGATAGGAAATGTATTTTAAGTTTAATGGAAGAGATAGTAAACAATGGGGCTATGATTTAACTAGTAGTTTGATTATAGAGAAGTTAGATGATATAGAAGGAGAAGAATTAAAGGTTTCTGAAAAATATAAAGAAAAGTTTATAAGGATTAAAAAAGTAAATAAAATTACAGGAGAAACTGTTAAGTTTAGTAAATTAGAAATAGACACAATTAATAGTTGGTTATTCGAAGAAGATTATAAATGTTTAGAAGTAGGACTTTATTGTTATAATGCTATATTTAAAAGAAGAAAATTCATGTGGACAGAAAATAATGGATATATAGATTTAATTGTTAGATTATATCCCAATGCTCTTAGCAGTAAAATGATTAATCAAGTGGTTGTTAGTAACAATGAAAAAACAATTAATATTAATAATAAAAGTAATATAAGGGGTTTAAAACTAGAGACAGAACTAGGAGTAAAACTAAAAGATGAGAATGCAACAAGAATTACAATTGAAAATATTACAACTGGTAAAATAACTACATTTGAAGGGATAGAGATGTTTGATAATATTTATGTTAACTCTAAGAATGAGTATATTAAAAGTAATGATAAGAACATATATAGTAAGTTTAATGGTACATATTTAACTTTATTAGAAGGGATAAATGAAATCAAAATTTCATCTAATGGATTTACTAAAGTAATTATATGTTATAGACAAGAGTTTAACTTAGAGGAGGTTTGGCTAAATGAATAAAGATATTAAAATAGCCTTATTTGATAAGAATACTCCTAAATCAAAAGTTTTAAAAAATGTTGGTGATTTTGTATTAGATAATATATGTGTAAAATCAGAAACAAACGAGGAAAATGGTATATATGAATTAGATGCAATATTTTTGGTGGATGATGATGGGGTTTGGAGAAGCGTACAAGAAGAAGCAATATTAAAGGTAAAATTGGATTATGGCTATGAAGAATTTAGAATAGTAAATATTATAAAAAATAAATGGAATATAACAGTATTTGCAAGGCAAATTACAATACAGGATCAACTTGCAACACAATTAAAGGATGTTCGTTCAATAAATCAAAATGGACATTCTTGTTTACAATGGATGTTAAAGAATTCGAATGAATATATAGAAAATCGTAACTATGCAAGGGATTTGGAGTTTTCTAGTGATATAGATACAATAAGTACAGCATATTATCAGGATAAAAATTTATATGAAGCTTTGTTTGATTGTGATCAGTCTTTTATTAATAGATGGGGTGGAGAAATTCAAAGACGTGGATATATAACTATTATTAATAAAAGAATAGGAGAAGATAGAGGGTTTCAGGTTAGACGTGGTAAAAATTTAACTTCGTTTGAAGCAGAAACCAATATGGATAATGTTGTTACAAGGATAAAACCAGTGGCTTATAATGGACATACTATTGATGGATATGTTCAAAGTGGGAATATAGATAAATATGCTAGAGTTAAAACTATTACTATAAAATATGATGATGTTAAACTACAAGAAGATTGTGAAGAAGGAGAAGTTGGGTATGCAACATTAGAGGAGTTACAAGCAGAATTAATTCGTAGAGCTACATTAGAGTTTACGGAAAAGCATGTTGATGAATTACAAGCAAAATATAGAATTGATTTTGTAGGTTTAGCTAAAACAGAAGAATATAAAAAATATGCTATGTTGGAGCGTGTTTATATAGGTGATACAGTAAATGTTTATGAAGAAAAATTAGATATTAATGTTAAGGTTAGAGTCATAAGTAAAAGGTATGATGTATTAAGGCAGAAAGTTATAGAAATGCAATTATCTAATATAGATTTATCTAAATTTAAACCAACTTCTATTGTAGAGATAATTAAAGAGATAAACAAACTACCAGAAAGTTTTGAAAATGTATTAAGTAAAGCAAAAAAAGAAGCTACAGATTTAATAAATGCTGGTATAAATGGTTTTGTAGTTGTAAATAAAAATGAAATATTGATAATGGATACTGCTGATAAAAATACTGCTACTAAGGTTTGGCGTTGGAATATTAATGGTTTAGGTCATAGTTTAACGGGCTATAATGGTGAATATAATACAGCATTAACTATGGATGGTAAGTTGGTTCTTAATGAATTAACTTGTGAAGGAATAAATGCAATGTTAATAAATGCAGGAATCCTAAAGAGTTTAAATGGAGAAAGTTGGATTAATTTAGATTCTGGTGAGGCTCAATTGATTGGAACAGTTAAAAGTCAAAACGGAGACCAGTTCGTTTCTATGGGCTCTGGAGGAATTACATTTCAAGATTGGAGAAAAAAAGAGCAAATGCTTAGAATGGGAATTTCTTATTTTGATGCAAATAGAGACCTTAATGGAATAACTTTTGCAATGCCATTATATGCAGACTTTATTAGATTTTCGCACATAGCTAAGGAAGACTTAACTCAAGGTTGGACTTCGGGAGATAAACAATATAACTTCTTTGACTGTTGGAGTAGTGATCAAACTTTTGATGGAAATTCGTATAAAAAAGGTATTAATATGTATGCTCCTTTATGGATAAATAATAATATAAATATAACTTCCAATGATTCCAATAGTCCACATCAGGTTTATAATACAACAGAAGGAAAATTACTGTTGTGTGGAGATAATGGAATTTTATTAGGGTATAGAAAAGGAACTCAAAATTTGATAAGACTATATATCAATGAATCGGATGATAGTTCTGGTTGTGCAATTAATGCTTATGGAAATTGGAATTTTAATAGTGGAGCTATTAAAAATGCTAATATAGTAAATACATATGCCAATACTGAGACTAGAACAGTAGCAGAAGTTAGTACATTAGAAACTAATAGTACAGATAATATTAGATATATTTATAAAGATATAAATAGCAAAGATAATAGGATTGTATTAAATATACCTAACGAATATCAAGGAAGAAGTTATACAATAGTCGGAATAGCTAAAAAAGGGTTTGGCGATTATGCAATAACAGAAGAAAGTAAAAATAGATTTATTATAGAAACAGATAGAGAAATGACGATGAATATTGAAATAAGTATTAACTAAGGAGGTGTAAGTAATGGTTGAATGGAGTAATTTTATTAATAATGTTGGTTTTCCAATAGCCTGTACTTGTGGGCTAGCATTTATCTTATGGCAAATGTGGAAACAAATTAAAACTACTTGTGATAAATTAACAGAAACAAATGCAGAATTAGTAAAAACTAATAGTAATTTAGTTGGATCTATAAATGTTAAGTTAGATAAGTTAATAGAAGAGTTAAAGTAAGTATACTTTTATCTACTATACTCGTAAATGATAGTAATGGATTAAAATGTTTTTAAAGAACAATTTGAATATAATTGTGAACTAAATAATCTTTGAAAGTTGAATAATACAGTATTATAAAATATGCTATAATTAACTTATAAAATATGAGTTAGTTGATTATTAAACTACTCGGTAAATTTAGGAGAATTAAAATATGAAATATTTTTTGATTGAAGGAATTGTCACACATCCAGAAAAAATGACGGAAAAAATGATGCAGGAACATCAGGATTACACAGAATTGTTAATGAAAGAGGGGAAAGTTCTATTTTCATCATTAAAAAGTGATATGAGTGCCTCTGTCACTGTATTAAAAGCAGAAACTGAGCAGATTGTCCAAGAATTTTATAGAGAAGAGCCATTTTTCAAGAACAACATTCTTACATATTCGATCTCAGAATTGCAGATACATTATAATGTATCTGATGCTGAAAGTTGGTTTCATAAGTAATTATAGGAATACATTTAGTTAAATTATAATTTATAGAGTAGATTCTACTAATAATTTTAAAATGTTATAAAGGCAAATTAAAATAATAAACGATGAAAATACCGTATTATTCAAAAAGAATATGCGGTATTTTTTAGTACGCAATTCAAATATATTGTGAGCATATTAAAATAATAAAACAGGAATTTTAAAAGGATTAGTTTTTGTCAAAATTGACGATTACTAGTCCTTATTTTTTTCAATTGTGGTATAATGTTATGTAAAGCGAGGTGGAGAAAATGAGATGGAATAAAGTTTATTATGGAAGAGTTAGTACAGAACAAGATCAACAAACATCTTCTATTAATAACCAACAATTTAGGGCAGAAGAGTTAGGAATAGAAAAAATTTATTCTGATAGAGAATCTGCAACTTCTGTAGATAGAGATGGATTTAAAAAAATGCTAACCGATGCTGGACTAGATTTTACAATAGTTAAGAATAAAAAAGAAGAAAAATTGGTTGTGATGAGAAGTGATAGAGATCCACTTTTTAAATATATTTACTGTAGAAGTATATCTCGTTTTAGTAGAAATATATTAGATGCAATTACTATTGTTAGAGAGTTAAAAGAAAAAGGCGTTTATTGTGTCTTTGAAGCAGAAAATATATCAACCGAAGATATGGCAAGTGAATTTTTATTATCTATTCATTCATCGTTAGCACAACAAGAGAGTGAAACTATTAGTCAACGTGTTAGGTCGGGTAATCTAATAACCGCAAAGAAAGGACATCTAAGGAGCTTCAACAATTATGGCTATAAAAGAGTTGACGATTATCTAGAAATAATTGAAGAAGAAGCAGAAATAGTTAGATTTATTTATAAATTAAAAACTGAAGAGAAGTTAGGCAATAGAAGAATAGCAAAGAGATTAAATGAATTAAACTATAAGACAAGAAATAATAGAAATTGGTCAGAGTCTAGTGTGCATAATATAGTGAGAAATCCAATCTATACAGGTGTAGTTGTTAGAAATAAGTATGATTGTACTGGTTTGTTTGGGAATAATTCTGTAAAGTTGAAAGATGAAAAAGAGTGGATTATAAACGAATCTGATAAAGTACCACAAATAATTTCTAAAGAAACTTATGAGTTAGCACAAAAACAAATTAAGAGTTTTAGTAATAGCAGCGCAAAAAGAGGAGTAAATCTAGGATATACAGAGTTTTCAGGTAAGATAAAGTGTCACAAATGTGGTGCTAACTATAGCAGAAATATTAATAGTTGTACAAGAAGAGTTTATTACAATTGCACTACTAAGAAAAAGAAAGGTGTTAAATATTGTGATGCTAAGAATATTTATTTAGATACTATAGATAACTCAATAAAAGAGTATTTGGGAGATGGATACAGAAAAGCCGTAGAGGGGACGTTAAATAAGGTTTTATTTAGAAGTATTGATAAGAGAATAAAAGAATTAAATTTATCTAAGGACAATGATTCAACTAAAGAAATAGAAGTTAATAACAAGAAAATAGATAGTTTAAATGAACAGTTAGGAAAATTAGTCAAGTTATATATAACAAGCACTATATCAGAAGAGATTTTAAATTCGGAAAAATGTTCACTTGAATTGGAACTTAATAATCTTAAAATGGAAAATAAAAGACTATCTCAAACTAATGAAGAAATTGATTTAGAAATTAAGCGAGTTGAAAAGCTAAAAGATACTATGTTAGAATTTAAAGATAATATAACTAAAAATATGACAAAGGATGAATTTATAAATAAACATTTAAAATGGATAACTGTTAATGACGAAGGACAGATAAGATGTTTGATAACCGACTTGCACTATTTAAGTTTTCAAGTAGGTAAATTAATAAGAAAAGAATCATTAGACAATATAGAAGAAGAATTTAAAAAATTCATGTAATATATAGTTGACAATGTAATTAAAGTTCACAATATTAGGAGGACCTATAGTACCAACATTAGATAGTGAGTATTGTAAAATAAGAACGAGAGACGGAAAAATTTATACAGGTACTTTTTTAAGTACTAGTCCAGCGGCACATGTTTTTGAAGATAGCAAAAGTAAAACTAGAGATGAAAAAAACATGGAAGTTAGAATTGATGAAATAGTAAAAAATAAGGAGGATGTTTTAGCATTAGGAATTGCTCCAGGAGATTTTATATTTATTGATCCAAAGACTACTATTACTGAAAGTGGATTTATAAAATCAAGATTTATTGATGATAAAGGTAGTGTAGCAGCAATAATTGCATTACTAGAAATGATGCATAGAGAAAATTTAAAACCTAAATACACTGTGAAAATTGTAATCTCAACATATGAAGAAGTTGGTCATGGTTCAGCTTCCATTCCAAGTGATATTAGTGAAATGATTGCAGTTGATATGGGATGTATAGGAGATGATTTATCTTGCACAGAGTATGATGTATCAATATGCGCAAAAGATTCAAGCGGACCTTATGACTATAATATGACTACTGAGTTAATTAACTTAGCTAAAGAAAATAATTTAAGTTATGCTGTAGATATATATCCAATGTATGGTTCAGATGTAAGTGCTGCTTTAAGAGCAGGAAATGATATAAGAGGAGCCCTTATAGGACCAGGTGTTCATGCTTCTCATGGTATGGAAAGAACGCATGTAAAAGCACTTGAAAATACCATAAAATTATTAGGATTATATTTACTATAATAAAGGAATTAATAGAATATTACATTAAAGTGGGGCTATCGCATTAAGAATAAATACTACAATATATTGTGTTAATTTTTAATTATAAAAACAATATATTGTGTATAAAATTTTTAGTGCGACAGCCCCATATAATTCTAATACTCTAAATCTATCAATCTACCCTTAGATTTTAGATGACCTATTAACTTATCAGGCTCATTCATAATAAGTTCTTCAGGCATAGATATTTTTTCAAATAATTCTATACCTTTCGTAAAATCACCTATTTTACTGTTTATGTGAGCATCAGATGTTAAAATTACTTTCGCTCCGTATTCTTTGCAAAGAAGAGCTATTTTTTCACAGTTAACATCACTTCCAACTCTAGATGATCCAGATAGAGAGCTATTATTTATTTCAACCATTATATTTTTTTCTTTTGCTTTTTTTATAATTGCATCATAGTCAAGAGCATAATTAGGATTTCCAAGGTGACCTAATATTTCAACTTTTTCGTATTTATCCATAACATTTAAAATTGCTATAGTATTTTCTTCCTTTGTTTTAGGTTTAAAAACTGGCTCATGGAATGAAGCAATCATATAATCTAAATACTTCATGGCATCTTCAGGTAAATCTATATTTCCATCTATATCTAATATATTTCCTTCACACCCTTTAAGTATAATAACATCATTAATAATTCTTGGAAGAACTTTTAAATTTCCGAAATACCAGTAATGAGGTGCACCAGGCATTGAAGGTGCATGTTCAGAGGTCCCTAATATTTTAATTCCATTCTTTGCACAGTAATCAATATTTTCCATTAGTGTCGTATATGCATGTCCGCTTACTATTGTATGTGTATGTAAATCAGATAAGTAATTCATATAAATCTCCTTTTATATATTATTTAAAGTAAGAAAGTAATAGGTAATCTCAACTTACTACTTATTATTAGTATATTTATTTTTTTGTTAAACTTCAACAAAATAAATATTTAAATTATTAGTTATATTAAATTAATAATATTATAAAAAATATAAATAAAAAGCAAAATTTAAAAAAAAGTTTTACAAAAAATGTATTAGCAAATATTCTAGAAATTAATTTCAAAAAAATAGAAATGTGTTAAAATTACATTGGAAAATAAAGTGAATGATGCATATTTAATAAAAAACTATTATATTATAATCAGAGTAAAAGATATAATCAAAGGCGGGGGAAATAAAATATGAGAAATATACTATTTGTAGCATCTGAAAGTGTACCCTTTATAAAGACTGGTGGACTTGCAGATGTTGTAGGATCACTTCCTAAGTCATTTCCAAAAGAAGAATTTGATGTAAGGGTAGTAATACCTAATTATACATGTATTCCTTGGCAATATAGAAGACAGTTTAAGTATATAACACATTTTCATATGAACTTTGGAGAAATTAATAGCAATGAGTATGTTGGAATAATGACTACTCAATATGATGGAATAACATTTTACTTTATAGATAATGAACATTATTTTGGAGGAAATTCACCTTATGGTGATACTAAATTTGACATAGAAAAATTTTGCTTTTTTAGTAAAGCAGTATTATCAATTTTACCTACTATAAATTTTAATCCAGATATAATACATTGCCATGATTGGCAAACTGGAGTATTACCAGTTTATCTTAATACTATCTTTAGAGATAATCCTTTCTATGACAACATACGTACTATTATGACAATTCACAATTTAAAATTCCAAGGAATTTGGGATATTGAAACACTTAAGAAAATTACAGGATTCCCGGATTATGTATTTAGATCAACAGATATGGAATATAAGAGAGATGCTAATATGTTAAAAGGTGGATTAGTATATTCTAATTATATTACTACAGTAAGTAATAGTTATAAAGATGAAATACAAAGTGAATACTATGGAGAGGGGTTAGATGGAGTCGTAAGAGAGAAGAGTGGAGCACTATTTGGAATCTTAAATGGTATAGATTATAATGAATATAATCCTGAAACTGATAATAAAATTTTTAGTCAGTATAATTCATATAGTTTTATTGAAAATAAAGCTATAAATAAAGTGAAATTACAAAGAGAGTTAGGTTTAGAAGAAAGTGAATGTAAATTCATGATAGGAGTAATATCAAGATTAACAGATCAAAAAGGATTAGATTTAATAGGACATGTTTTAGAAGAAATTATTGATGATTATACACAATTGGTTGTAATAGGAACTGGTGATGAAGAATATGAAAATATGTTTAGATATTATGAGTGGAAATTAAAGGGGAAGGTGTCAGGAAACATATACTTTTCTAATAAGAGAGCTCATAAAATATATGCAGCAGCAGATGCTATGCTTGTGCCATCAAGATTTGAACCTTGTGGATTAACTCAATTAATAGCTTTAAGGTATGGAACTGTTCCTATTGTAAGAGAAACTGGTGGACTAAGAGATACTGTAGAACCATATAATATATATTCAGATAGCGGAACAGGATTTTCTTTTGAAAATTACAATGCTCATGAAATGCTTAATATAATAAATTATGCAAAACAAATATATTTTGATGAAAGAGATAAATGGAATGGAATAGCATTTAGAGGAATGAATAAAGATTTTTCATGGAAAAGCTCAGCAGAAGAATATTCTAGATTATATAGAAAATTAATGGATTAATATATAAATAAGTCACAGTATATAAAAAGGTATATTGTGACTTTATTTTATTAAGCAAAGTTGAAATATGTTACGTAAAAATAAAATTATGATACAAATTTAGAAGATGATGATATAATAAGTAATAGTACAGTGAAGTTTAGGAGGTAAGTATGAAGTTTGATAGTATAATATTTGATTTAGATGGTACATTATGGGATTCTACAGTAGAAGTTGCAAAAACATGGAGTGCTATAATTGCTAAATATAATTTAAGTAGAAAAGAAGTAACAGTAGAGGATTTAAAACCTTGCATGGGAAAATTATTAGATGAGATAGCTAGAATTTTACTTCCAGACTTAGATGAAGAAATGCAAATGAAAATAATAAAGGAATGTTGTCAGTATGAAAATGAATATTTAAGAGAGCATGGGGCAACATTATATGATAAATTAGAAGAGACATTAGAGAAATTAGCTAATGATTATAAATTGTTTATAGTAAGCAATTGTCAAGATGGATATATAGAAAGCTTTTTTAATTCTCATGGATTGGATAAATATTTTATTGATTACGAATGTCCAGGTAGAACTGGTTTACCTAAAGCAGAAAATATTAAATTAGTAGTTGAAAGAAATAATTTGAAAAATCCAGTTTATGTAGGTGATACACAAGGTGATGCAAATGCAGCAAAAGGTGCTAATGTTCCATTTATATATGCTAAATATGGATTTGGATATGTAGAAGAGTTTGAAGAGAAAATTGAATCTTTTGAAGAATTATTAAATATTGTAAAATAACCGAGGAGAAAAGTATGATTACTAAAAAGCAGCTTAAAGATGATATTATAACTTATGATATTATTAAGTATAAAGACGAAGATGGAAAGTTAATTGAATATGTTGAAGTTACTTTAGTAGATAGAATTATTGATGTTTATATGGATACTAGAGAAGTTAATATAGGAATTTTAGCAAATAAAATTATTGAGGATAATTTATACGAAGAGTAATGTTTATAAAATAACTGTTAGATATATAATATATTTAATAGTTATTTTTGTTTTAAGGAGTATAAGTTTATGAATAAATGCTTATTTTGTAAAAAGAATTTAGAGAAAGATTATTATGAAAATAAAGTAGGTAAATTTTGTAGTGAAGATCACTATGATAAATATTTAAAAAGTTTAAGTAAGGAAGAATACATAGAACTACAACACTCAATGTGTGTTTGTAGTGATGATTAAATTTTATATGTTAATGTTTATAAAAAGAGAAAAAATTAGTATAATTAAAAGGAAATGATTTACTAATTTGATAGTGTAAGTAATTTGTTTTTATTAAATTAGAAAATTAAAAATAAATTAAGTGTTAGGAAATTAAGATGAAGTTTTTTTGTTATGAAGATAATAAGATAAATCAAAAGAGATATTTATATGAGTCATTAGGAATCAATATTAATGAAAAAAATATAATTTCATTTGTAGGTGGAGGTGGAAAGACAACATCAATATATACTTTAGCAAGTGAATTGAGTAATTTAGGAAAAAAAGTATTAGTTACAACCACTACACATATGCATATGCCTAAGGATTATATTAATTTTAAAGGTGACATAAATGAAATAAAAGAAAGATTCAAAAATACTAATTTAATTACTGTTGGTATAAAAGATAGAAATGAAAAAATTTCATCTGTAGGCGAAGATATTGCAATAAATTTGATTGAATTATGTGATTTTTTGCTTATAGAAGCAGATGGCGCTAAAATGTTACCTTTAAAAGCACCAGCTGACCATGAGCCAGTTATTTTAAGTAAGACAAATATGATTGTTGGTGTTGCTGGTATAGATTCATTAGGTAAGAGTATAAAAGAAATATGTCATAGGCCAGAATATGTATGTAATATACTTATAAAAAAATATGAAGATAAAATAAGTGAAAAAGATATTGCAAATTTATTAAGTAGTGAAAGTGGACAGAAAAAATTTATAGATAGATGCAATAATGCTGAGTATAGGGCTATTATTAATAAGGTTGATAATGAAGAATTACTATATTCTGCAGCAAAAATATGTAAATATTTAAAAGAAAAAGATGTACAAGCTATTATTACAAGCTATAAAAGTTAATTTAAAGTTTTGAGGTGATTTAAATGATGGTACTTATAAAAGGTGCAGGTGATTTGGCTACAGGAATAGCTTATAGATTGAAGAAAAGTGGATTTGATATTGTTATGACAGAGATTCATAAGCCTACTACAGTTAGAAGAACAGTAGCCTTTTCACAGGCAGTATTTGATAATGAAATTGTAATAGAAGGTATTAAGGGAGTTAAAGTTAATAATATTAATGAAATATATGAAGAAATAAGGGAAGGTAATATTCCAATAATAATTGATGAAAATGCAGAGATTATAAAAGAATTAAGACCAGATGTTGTAGTAGATGCTATAATTGCTAAGAAGAATTTGTGTACAAGCATTGAAGATGCACCAATAGTTATTGGAGTTGGACCAGGATTTGAAGCTAAAGTAGATTGTCACTTAGTTGTTGAGACTAAAAGAGGGCATTATTTAGGAAAAGTAATAGAAGAAGGAAGTGCAATACCTAATACTGGAGTTCCAGGAAATATAGGTGGATATACAAAGGAAAGAATTATTAGAGCATCAAGTAACGGCAAGATAAAGCCTGTGGTAGCAATAGGTGATTTTGTTAAAAAAAGAGATATAGTTGCTTATATTGATGGTATAGAAGTTTTAGCAGAAATGGATGGAATAGTAAGAGGAATGTTACAAGAAGGTATAGAAGTATTTAAGGGGATGAAAAGTGGAGATATTGACCCAAGATGTGAAAAGGATAATTGTTTTACTATATCAGATAAGGCTAGATCTATTGGTGGTGGAGTTTTAGAAGCTATAATGTATATGAGTAATAATAATTTAAATTTAAAATAGATAGGTATACGAGGAGAGTAAACATGAAAAAATTTATAGATGCAAAAGGAAAGAATTGTCCTATGCCTGTTATAATGGCAAAAAAAGAAATAGATGCAGGAGTAAAGTTTTTTGAAATTGAAGTAGATAATAAAATTGCAGTTGAAAATTTAAAAAAATTAGCAAATAGCCAAGGCTTTACAACTACGATTGAAGAAAACAATGGTAATTTTAAAGTTAATTTTTCAAATTGTTGTGAAGAGTGTGAAGAAGTATTAGCTAAAGTGGAAGGTAAAAAGCCCTTAGGAAATTGGACTATATTTGTTAATAAAGAAATAATAGGTGCTGGTAATGATGAACTTGGGAAATCTTTAATGAAAATGTTCATTTATACTATTTCAGAAGGGGAGGATTTACCTAAATCAATTTTATTTATGAATGGTGGAGTAAAAGTTCCTACATTAAATGAACAAGCTATTGAACATTTGAAAGTTTTACAAGATAAAGGAGTAGAATTATTAGTTTGTGGAGCTTGTCTTAATTTCTATGGATTAGAAGAAAAATTAGAAGTTGGCAAAATAAGTAATATGTATGATATAACTAATGCTATGAAAGAAGCTTCAAAAGTAATAACTATATAATAAGTAAAGAAAAGGTCATCATAATAGTAGTTATAGCTATCTAGAATAAATTAGATAGTGTAATTATTATGATGACCTTATTTAATATCAATTATTTTATTATAAGAGAGTAATCTTTTTTATCAGTTACTTCACCAATAATTCTTGTCCAAGGGTTATATAATTCCATGCGAGATACATATTCTAATGCATCTTTTTCAGGCATTGATATCAACAGACCTCCAGAAGTTTGAGGATCTAAAAGAATATCTTTCATTTCCTGGATAATATTGATAGAACATGCAAATAAATCTTTCAGATATTCTAAATTGTTATACATTCCTTCAGGTATTATGCCCATTCTAGCGAACTCTAATGCATCACTAAGAATAGGAAGAGAGTTGGTGAATATTTCAATAGTTTTATTGCTACCACTAGCCATTTCGTAGCCATGTCCAATTAAACTAAAGCCAGTTATATCAGTGCAAGAATTAACATTTAAATTCTTTAATGAATCTTTTGCATATTTATTTAATGTAGTCATAACATTAGTTAATTCTTTTATTTTTTCAGGTGATAATAATTCTGCTTTTGTAGCTGTATTTAAAATTCCTACACCAATAGGCTTAGTTAGAACAAGAACATCACCAGTTTTTGCATTACTATTTGTAAGGATTTCCTTTGGATGAGCAAATCCAGTAACGCAAAGTCCATATTTTGGAGTTGGATCGGCAATAGTGTGTCCTCCAGCAACAACAGCTCCAGCTTCAGCTATTTTACTATAACCACCAGATAATATATCATGCATTAATGATGGATCTAAACATGATGGAAAGCATAATAAATTCATAGCCACTGCAGGATCTCCCCCCATGGCATAGATGTCACTAAGTGCATTTGTAGCAGCGATTTGTCCAAAGGTATATGGATCATCAACCATTGGTGGGAAGAAATCTACTGTTTGTATTGAAACTTTATCATCAGAAATTTTATATACACAGGCATCATCTTTTTTGTCAAAACCTACTAATAGATTTGAATCTTCGAATTTAGGTAAATTATTTAAAACAGAATCTAATACAGCTGGACCAATTTTTGCAGCACAACCAGAGCTTTTTGTTAAAGATGTTAGTTTTATAGTTTTACTCATATTAATTTCCTTTCATAATTAGAAATATTTATATATTAATAATTATAATAAGAAAATGATAAAAACAGTAGTGTAAATGATATAATAATTATGCTAGAGAAATTATTTAAAATATGATATAGGTTATAAAGGAGAAAAATTTATAAAAAAGAATGGAGGAAAATAATGTTAATAAGTAAAGAAAAAAGTTTTTATAAGTTAATTTTAAGTATTGCCTTACCAATAGCTTTTCAAAATTTAATCACTTTTTCAGTTAGTATGATAGATACACTGATGCTTGGATCATTAGGGGAAGTGCAATTATCAGCAGCTTCAATAAGTAATAATTTATTCTTTATTTTAACCATATTAATATTTGGTTTAGCAGGAGGATCCAATATATTAATATCACAATATTGGGGAAAAGGTGATGTAAAGACAATACATAAAATACTTTCAATAATGTATAGAGCTTGCATTATAATTGTTGTAATATTTGTAGCTATTGCAATAATTATTCCAGAACAGTTTATGAAAATTTATACTACTGATATAAAAGTTATTCAAGAAGGAATTATATATTTAAGAGTAATAGCAATTGGGTATATTTTTTATGCAATAACCAATTCTACTATAATGATGCTTCGCTCAGTAAAAACAGTTAAAATTTCATTAGTAGTTTATAGTATATCATTAATAGTTAATGGATTTTTTAATTATGTACTAATATTTGGTAAGTTTGGTATACCAGCATTGGGAGTAAAAGGTGCTGCAATTGCAACTGTTATAGCAAGAATAACTGAGTTCATTGTAGTTATGATTTTTATGGCTAAGTATGAAAATAAAATATGTTTAAGATTAAAACATTTATTTAAAGTAGACAAATTAATACTAAAAGACTTTTTAACTAATTGTACACCGGTATTATTTAATGAGTTTTTATGGTCAACAGGTTCAACAATGATTGCAATAATAATGGGAAGGCTTGGAACTGAGACAGTTGCAGCAAATAGTATAAGTAATGTTGTATTTCAATTTGTAACAGTGTTTATATTTGGACTTTCAAATGCTACATCAGTAATAATAGGAAATACAATAGGAGAAGGAAAAAATGAAAAAGCCAAAGAATATTCACGAACTGTTGGTTTACTAAGTATTTTAATGGGAATTATGGCATCAGCAGTAATTTTAATAATAAGACCTATTGTAGTAGATTTTTATAATGTATCACAAGGAACTAAGGATATTGCTATTCAAATTATGAGTTCTATGTCAATTATAGTAATATTTCAAAGCTTTGGGGTTACTTTAATGATGGGAGTTTTAAGAGGTGGTGGAGATGCTAAGTTTGTTCTAATAAATGATATTATATTTTTATGGCTTGTGGCAATTCCATGTGGATTTTTAACTGCATTTATATTAAAATGGCCAATTGCGGCAGTATTTTTTGTTGTAAAAAGTGATGAAATTATTAAATCAATAATTGCATCAATAAGAGTTTTAAGTGGAAAATGGGTAAGAAATGTTACAAGAGATTTTGAATTAAAGGAAGCATAAGTTGGATTTTAACTATATGATAAAATTATACAAAGTATATATTAAAAATATTATATAAGGAAGAGGAAAAATGGATTGGTATTGTGCAGTATGGAATAGTGATAGTGTAAGTAGTGCAGTTGGAGCACAAGTTTTATATGAGATGATTTGCCAAGGTGATACTTCACTTGTTGGTGATATAGATTTAATTGATGAATTTTATGAAGAGTTAAACTCTAAAGGTTTTAATATAGAAGTTAATAAGGGGAAGGGATTCGTAATAATTGGATGTAATTTTGAGGATGCTGAATATTTAAATGATGTAATTCCTCAAGTTGCTAAATCTCATGGATTATCATATTTTGAGCCTCAAAATATGACTTATATTTTTTGAATAAGGTTTCTTTAATAATCTTTTATATAGGAAGTAATTTAGAATTAGATTGTTAATTTATGAATATAGCAATTATATATAGAGATAAACTATATCATGTATTGTATAAATGATATAGTTTGATATATAATTAGTTTAAATTATTATTTGTTATATAAAATAATTAGATTTACTTTTGATTAATAGTAACATAAACAATGGAAAAGTTGATGTATTTAAAAATAGTAATAAAAAATGAAATTTGAATTAGATTAATAGTAACATTTATGATGTAAATTTTTAAAGGAGCACTATATGAGCTCTTTTAGTGATATAATATAAGTATAACTTTATTATATTACTAATGAAATTTAAAAATCAATAGTAATAAATAATAATATTTTATAAATAATTTCAAGGAGGATAATAATGAAAGAATTACTTATTTTAAAACTATTGAGTGACATGAAAATACATTCTATTAAGGAGATTTGTGAAAAGTTTGAAATATGTGAATCAACCGTAAAAAGAAAGATTTCTTGTTTAAGAGATACTGGAGTACAAATTAAAACTATTAGAGGAAAAAATGGAGGATATGTATTGTCAGAAAAACTAAAATATGGTAAAATATAGATGGAGGTGTCAAATTAATGAATGTTTATAGTTTGGATATAAAAGTATACTTACTGAATGATATATATTTAAGTAAAATGCAACAGTCAATAGCTAAGGCTATTGACTTAGCATTCTCAAAATCACAAAGGTATATTATGTTCCATAATAGTATTGGTTATAAGTTCTATTGTTTTAATGGATTATATCCAATGGAACAGGATGGATTATATAAAGAAGATAATATATATACATTTCAATTGAGAACTATAGATAAAGATTTATGTGAATATTTAATTAGAGAGCTGAGAGATATAATTACTAATGATATTAAAGTGCTAAAATGTGATTTGAAGATAATTAGTAAAAAGCATATTGAGAAAATATTTTCCATAACTCCTTTAATTATTAAAGATGATAAGGGGTATTGGAGAGAGCATATGTCTTTAAAAGAATTTGAAGAAAGAATAAAAATTAATCTTATAAAAAAGTATAATAAATTTACAGGAGAAAAAATTGATGAAAATTTTGAGTTCTATACAGCAATAGAATTTAAAAATAGAAAACCTATTTCAGTTGAATATAAAAATATTAAGTTATTAGGAGATAAATTGCAATTAACTATAGCAGATGATGAAGTATCTCAAAGAATTGCATATATGACACTTGGTACCGGTATCGGAGAAAATAACGGAAGGGGAATGGGTTTCGTTAACTTTAGATGGTTATAAGGGGGTGAAATTTTGTTAAAAGAATGCATAGATGTTTTCAAAAGAGAATTAGACTCTAAGGGAGAAAGACTACTATTAGATAGTTATATGCCAGCTGAAGGAACTTATATAATTGTAACTGAAGAAAATGGCAATTTTATTATTAAAGATGAGAATATAATAGATATAAAATATGATAATAAGACTAAAGAACCTATTAATAGTGAAAGTGAATTAAATAGAGTAAGAGTATTAGATTATAATAGTAAATTAATTGATATGAATAAGGCACTAGATTCTAAAAAGATAATACACAGTAATAATTATTTATCATTTTTTATAAAAAAAGATAAGTTTCCAACTAAAGATGGTGAGGAAAAAAAGTTAAGCCTTGATGTTATAGAAGGGTATTATTCAAATTTAATAAATCCATATCTTAAATATAAATCAGGAAAGCCAAAAGAAATATATAAATCTATAGAAGATAGTATTGGTGAAGTAAATATCAATGAAGCAAGTAAGATTAAAAAATGGATAATAGAAAATATATTTGAATTAGGAAAAGAATATAGTGGAAAAAATTATTTGAAAATATTTTTTGATTATCCAATAGAAGATTATATTAGAGAAAATAAAAGATATATTATTCCTAATATATATAATAAAAATGATTATAACTTTAAGGTTGGCGATATTGTATATGGATTGCCTAATGATAACATGGGATTAAATTCAAAAAAACCATATATAGAAAATAAGACTAGAAAAATGAGTATTCCAAACCTAGTCAATACTGAATATGTACTAATTCAGAGAAAGTTTTTTGATTATCTTATGAATTTTGCTACAGAAGGTAATGTTAATATTTATATAGGTGATAAAATATATGCAAGAAAAAATGGTGAGCTTCCTCCTGATAATGATTTTTATGGAGATTTTATGAGAATAAAAAAGGGTAAGGAGTTAGAAATTATAGCTTTTGATAAAATTGTAGGTTACCAAGAAGAGCTAGTAAAAAAAGTAGATTATAAGAATTTACTTGATGTAAATATAATAATCAATGAAGATGAGGTTAAATTCGATGAATATGGAAGGAAAGATGATATACAGAAGCTTATAAATGAAGTATTTTTCTCTAAATATTTAACAAACAATTATTTTACAGAAGCTAAGGATATTTCATTAAAGGATAGTAATGTAAAGAAAAGCCTATTAATAGCTAGGGAAGGAATATTTAATTGTCTATATAAAGGTGAGCATAATGGAATAAATAAATTACTTGATAAAGTTTCTATGAATTTAATAAAAGGTTCATTGGAGCTAGGAAATACTAATAAAGCAAATAAACAGTTTAATTTAAGATGGGCATTGAAAGGTTATTTTGAAGGAGGAAAGGATATGGCTATTATTATTAAAGATATAAAAGATATATTAAGAATAAAGATGAATTCTAAAGAAGATGTCTACATAGAAAATGATGATGAGTATTGCTTTGCAATAGGACAATTAGCATATTATTTTATAAAACAAAGTAAGGCGTATAAAAAGCCGCAATTTTTAATTAATAATTTAGTAAATACTAAAAATAATGATTTAGTTAAGAAAAATCTTAAACAATTATATAAAAGGTACAATTATAAAGAAGAAATGAATACTTTAAGGGTAAGAAATTTATATAGTATGATTTTAGGGTATGAATTAGATGGTAATTTAAATGATGATATGATTTTAGCAGGTTTTTTAAGTAATAGTTTATTTTATGAAAATAAAGAAAGTGAAGTAAGTGTGGGAGGAGACAAATAATGGATAAGAGAGTATATGGAGTAATAGGAATTTCATCAAAGATGGCAAATTGGAATGCAGATTTTACTGGATATCCAAAAACTACTTCAAATGGAGATGTATTTGGAAGTGATAAAGCATTAAAGTATCCAATGAAAAAAATGTGGGATGAAAATGGAGAAAAGGTCCTTTACATAAAGTCAATGACTTTATTAAGTAAAGAAGATAAAAAATCAAAAACTAAAGATGTATCACTAGTACCAAGAACACTTAAAGAACGTTATGAATTATTATTTGGCATTGAAGATTTAAAAACAATTAAAGATCAAACAGAAGTTTATAAAAATTTATTTAATGCTATAGATGTAAAGAATTTTGGTGCTACATTTGCAGAAGAAGGAAATAATATATCAATTACAGGGGCAGTGCAAATAGGTCAAGGGTTAAACAAATATGATGGAATTTTAGCAGATGAACAACAAATATTATCTCCATTTAGAGATTCAAAGGATTTAGAAAAGAAGCAAAAAGCTAAAAAAGATGATGAGGATATAGAAGAAGCTAAAAATTCTACACTTGGAACTAAAATCGTAACAACAGAAGCTCATTATTTTTATCCATTTTCAATAAATCCATTAGCATATAAGGATTATAAAGATTTAGGATTTACTGATGGGTATACAGAAGAGGACTATAGCAAATTTAAAGAAGCTGCATTAGCTTCAGCTACATCATATGCGACAAATTCTAAGTTAGGATGTGAAAATGAATTTGCATTATTTGTTGAAACAGAAAAAGATCTATATATACCTAATCTTTCTCAATATGTTACTTTTGAAAAGGGAAAAGATAAAGATAAGGATATGATATCAGTTAATTGTGGCAAACTTTTAAATTCTTTAAGTGAGAAAATCAAAAATATTGAGATATACCATAATCCATATACAACAACAATTGAATCAGATATTGAAGGAGCAAAGATTTTAGATATATTTACGAGACAAGAGGTATAAATAATGAAAATTTTAAAGTTTAGACTATGGGGAGAAACAGCATTTTTTAAAAAGCCAGATGTTAATACGTATTTATATTTTACTTACTCTAATATTCATAAGGTAGCCTTATTAGGGATGTTTGGAGCTATTCTTGGATATAAAGGCTATAATCAGATGCTTAAAGATGAAGAGTTTCCAGAGTTTTATGAAAAACTTAAAGATTTAAAAGTTGGAATAGAGCCTAAAGAAGGATCAAGAGGGATTTTTTCCAAGAAAGTTCAAGTATTTAATAATTCTGTTGGTTATGCATCGCAAGAGCAAGGTGGTAATTTAATAGTAAAGGAACAATGGCTTGAAAATCCTGAGTGGAATATATATGTAATAGTAAATTCTGTTGAAGCTGAAGAGTTGGAAGCATATATAAGAGAATGTAAAAGTACATTTATACCATATCTAGGGAAGAATGATCATATTGCTAATATTGAGTATATAGGGACTTATGATTGTAAAAAAGCAGATGCAGATATTGAAACTATAGATTCATTAGCACTATTAAAAGATTTAGATGTTAGTGATGATATTGAGGAGGTAGATTATCCCTATAAATATAGGGAAAATCTTCCTATATCTCTTAATAAAATAACTAATATGTACGAGTATGAAAGTTTTATTTATACCAATATGCTTATGGATGAGATTAGAACTGAAGATATTTATAACGTTGAAGGTAAAAATATAGTGTTTTTTTAGGGAGGGTCACACCCTCCTTAAATTTTAAAGGAGTATATTATGAATTATCTAAATGAAGAACAAATAATAGATATTAGCAAAGTAGTTAACTTAGATTATGGATTTTTTGCGCATAAGAAAAAAATAGATAATAAGATAGTTTATGAAAAGTTAATAGATCATATAGAGTTAGCCAATAAATATTTCTTAAATATATGTAATGAAAAAAATATTGATGAAATATTTAAGAAGTTTGAAGATATGTATTTAGAAGAAGTAAGTGAAGAGGGTAAATGCATATTTAGAGAATTATTAATTAATATTGTCAACTTTCATGATATAGGAAAGATAAATCCGAGATTTCAATTAGATAAAATGGATAATAAATTATTTAATTATGATGAATTTAAATCAGTAGGAAGCAAACATTCAATTATATCAACTGTTATATATATAGATTATTTTTGGCATAGAATGGATTCCTTAGATAGAAAGAATAAAAGTAGATTAAGAGAATTTTTATTTTTAAATGCATATTTAATTTCAAAACATCATGGAGATTTAGATTCATATGAAACTTTCATTAATTCATTTAAAGTTATTGATGGAAATGATGGAGATGGATATAGAGCTATAAATGTATTAGCGAAATATTATAAGGAAGTGTATAAGAAGGAGTTTAGCATTACAACAGAAGATGCAAGAAAGGGAGCAAGTATAGTATTAAAGAAAATAAAAAATAGAACTAGTGAAAAAGCTATGTATTTATATACATATGAAAGATTAGTTTTTTCTTTAATTTTAGCTGCAGACTTTTATTCAACATCAGAGTTTATGAATGAAATAACTATAGATAATTTTGGTAACCTAAATAATATAAATGAGTTTTATGATGTGTATAAAGAAACGGATATTTATAGAAGCATAAGAGCATATGAAAAAAATGAATATGGTAAAAAATATAACTTTTTAAATGAAAATAATATAAATGTTTTAAGAACAGAAATGTTTCTTGATTCAGAAAATGTTATGAAAAACAATCTTAATGGAGAAATATTTTATTTAGAAGCGCCTACAGGTGCTGGAAAGAGTAATATAGCAACTAATTTAAGCTTTAAATTAATAAAAGATAAAAATGGATTGAAAAAAATATTTTGGGTATATCCATTTAATACTTTAGTTGAGCAGAATAAGGAAAGTTTAAAAAAGATATATGAAAATAAAGATGAGATATTAAGGAAAATTGCTACTATAAACTCCGTTACACCAATAAAGGTTGATAAAAATATAATTGAGTCAGATGATGAATTTACTGATATGGAAAAATACAAGGAATATGCTTATGCACTTCTTAATAGACAATTTTTAAATTATCCTATGACATTGATTACTCATGTTGGGATATTTGATTCTATGTTTGGAAGAAATAAAAAAGATATATTTTCATTTCATCAATTAGCTAATAGTGTAATAGTATTTGATGAGATACAAAGCTATAAGCTGCAAATTTGGACAGAAATAATATCATTTTTTAAGATATTTGCTAAGTTGATGAATATAAAAATAATAATTATGTCAGCAACATTGCCTAATTTAGATATTTTAACAAATATAAAAGGAAATACAGTTACTTTAATAGAGAATAGAGATAAGTATTTTACAAACCCACTTTTTAAAGATAGGGTTAAGGTAGATTATTCGCTTATTGATAAAAGTAGAGATGAAATAGTAAATCATATTAAAGAAAATAGTAATAATAAGAAGAAAATATTAGTTGAATTTATTAAAAAGAGCACAGCATATGAAGTTTATGATGAACTTATTAATACGGAATTAGGATGTGAAGTTTTATTACTTACTGGTGATGATAATCAAATAGATAGAAGTAAAATGTTAGAAATAATAAAGTCAAAGAAATCTTGCGAAAAAGGAATTATTCTTATTTCAACTCAAGTAATAGAAGCAGGTGTTGATATAGACATGGATATTGGATATAAAGATATCTCAAGATTAGATGGGGAAGAGCAGTTTATGGGAAGGATAAATAGGTCATGCCTAAGAGAGGGAATAGTATATTTCTTTAATATAGATAATGAAAAGAGTATTTACAGGAAAGATATTAGGGCGGAGAGTGGATATACTCTTAAAAATCAGTGGGTTAAAGATGTATTGATAAATAAAGACTTTTCAATTTATTATAATGAAGTTATGAAAGAATTAGCAAATGAATATAATAACTCTACTAGCAGCAAATATAGTATAGAAGAATTTTTTGAGGAGATTGTTGCCGGATTAGATTTTTATAAAATTTCTGAAAGAATGAGGCTAATAGAGGATGATAAAAGAACAGTTTCTGTTTTCTTAGCAAGAACAATTGAAGATGAGTTTGGAAACATAATAGATGGAGTAGAGGTTTGGAATAAATATATAGAATTACTTAAGGATAAAAAATTTGAATATGCTGAAAGGGAAGTTAAGCTATCTGAGATAAGAGCTAAGATGAATTATTTTATTTATGAAGTAAAAGAGTTAAATATTTCTTATGATGATGTTATTGGAGAGTTATATTATATAGAGGATGGAGAAAAATACTTTAAAAATAAGAAAATTGATAAAGAAAAGATAATTACTGGTATAGGAGATTTTATATAGTGAGGGTAAATGGAACATTAATAAATTACTATTTTCACTGTAAAAGGCAATGTTATCTTCATGGTAATAGGCTAAATTTAGAGGATAATAGTGAAAATGTAAAAATAGGTCAGGCTATACATGAAGAGAGAAGTGAAAGAGGGAAAAACACTGAAATAACAATAGATAATATAAAGTTAGATAAATTAACTACAGAATACTTGGTAGAGGTAAAAAAATCAGATGCAGATGTTAAGGCTGCCACATGGCAGTTGATGTATTATTTAAAAGTATTGAAAAGTAAGGGAATAGAAAGAAAAGGAAAGTTAGAATTTATAGAGAAAAACAAAAGTGACAAAAAAATAATCATAATTGAACTAGATGAGGAAAATGAAATTAAACTAGATAAGTATGTAAAAGAAATAGAAGAATTAATTATCAATGATAAAATACCTGAAACTTTGAATAAAGGTAAATGCAAGAAATGTGCATATTATGAATATTGCTATATTTAGGGGAGAATTATGGGAAGTACAAGATATATAACATCAATGGGAGAATTAAGTAGAAAAGATAATTCATTATGTTTTAGAAAAGAAGGAAAAAATATATATATTCCAGTTGAAAATACAAAAGAAATATATTGTTTGAATGAAGTAAGTATAAATTCAAAGTTACTGGACTTTTTAGCTAGCAATAATATTGTTGTTCATTTTTTTAATTATTATGAAGGATATAGTGGAAGTTATTATCCTAAAAATCAGTATAATAGTGGTAAATTATTAGTAAAACAAGTTGAAAAGTTTAGTAGTGATAGACTTGTAATTGCAAAGAGTATAGTAAGTGGTATCGGAATTAATATTAAAGAAGTTTTATATCATTATTATAAACATAATAAAAAAGAAGTAAAGAAAACTATTGATTGGATTAGCAAAGAGTTTTTTATAAGAGTAGAAGATAGCAGCAATATTAAAGAATTGATGGCTGTAGAAGGGGAGCTTTGGCAAAGATTTTATTCGGAGTTTAAAAATTTTCTTCCAGAGGATTTTATTATGAATAAAAGAGTAAAAAGACCACCAGATAACCCTATAAATGCAATGATTTCATTTGGAAACTCTTTGCTTTATACTAAAACTATTTCAGCAATATATAGAACTCATCTTGATCAAAGAATAAGTTTCTTACATGAGCCATCTGAAGGAAGGTTCTCATTGAGTTTGGATATTAGTGAAGTGTTCAAGCCTGTAATAGTATATAAGACTATATTTGATTTAGTTAATAATAAGAAAATTCAAGTGTCAAAGCATTTTGATAAGAAAGTGAATTATTGTTTACTAAATGAAGAGGGAAGAAATATATTTATTACAGCATTTGAAGAAAGAATGGAATCAGTATTTAATCATCCCAAATTAAAGAGAAGAGTATCCTATAGAACAGCTATAAAATTAGATTGTTATAAGCTTATAAAATATATTATGGAAGATAAGGAGTTTATTCCTTTTAGTATTAAGGAGAAAATGTAATGGCAGGAAAGAAAAATTATAATTATGCATTTGTATTTTATGATGTAAAAGAAGCTAGGGTAAATAAAGTGTTTAAAGTTTGCAAAAAATATTTATCTCATTTTCAAAAATCGGTATTTAGAGGAGAGATGTCTCCCTCAAAATTAATTAGATTTAAAAAAGATATAAATAAGATTATTGATAAAAGTGAAGATTTTATATGTATAATTAAAGTTATGAGTGATGGTGTTTTTGATGAAGAGGTTATAGGAGTATCATCTCAAATATCGGGAGAGGAGTTAATTATTTAATTTACCAGGTGAAAATATAAGTATTTCTCTGTAATTTGTTAATATTACTGGTTTTTATACGGATTTGGTGATAGTATTATTTTAGAGATAATTCACTTGGTAAAAAAATTATAGAATGGCATATTTAGAGGAGTTGCAATAATGTTATAAAAATAAAATGGCTTTATTGCAATGGATTAACATTAACATTAGATGTATTTAAATGATGTAGGGATAACATTAAAAGTATATGCGAAATTAGGATTAACATTAACATTAGATGTATTTAAATATTTTCCCTATAGATCCTTCTAACTCTTGACTTATAGATTAACATTAACATTAGATGTATTTAAATTTCTAATAAAAAGCCTGAAAAACTAACTGAAAAAGAGATTAACATTAACATTAGATGTATTTAAATGTAAATGCTTGTGCTATTGCTCCTTCATCCTCTGAGATTAACATTAACATTAGATGTATTTAAATCCAACTTTTTCTAATAATCCATCAATAGAATACATGATTAACATTAACATTAGATGTATTTAAATGCAGAAAGAGATAAGAAATTTTCTGCTTTAGGAAGATTAACATTAACATTAGATGTATTTAAATTAATATAGTCAAGTGTTAAACCTCTTTAGTGAACAAGATTAACATTAACATTAGATGTATTTAAATAAAATTTCTTTGATAAGATTTTGTACATCAACCATAGATTAACATTAACATTAGATGTATTTAAATCCTCAAACATTTCTAATTGTTTTAGTGTTAAATCTGATTAACATTAACATTAGATGTATTTAAATAACATGACTTTAGAGCAACAAACAAAGCTATATAGATTAACATTAACATTAGATGTATTTAAATAGAAAATGGACATGCATTATGGCAAGGTGGTAGAACGATTAACATTAACATTAGATGTATTTAAATACGTAGGGTTGCCATTTAACATCTTTGTGATATTTGATTAACATTAACATTAGATGTATTTAAATTAAAGAGCCTAAAAGACAAAAAGCACATTTAAGTGAGATTAACATTAACATTAGATGTATTTAAATTGATATTCAAGCTACTTTAAAAAAAGAAAATATGAGATTAACATTAACATTAGATGTATTTAAATGCTAATAAATTTTGCTTTTGCACTAATAACTCTGTAGATTAACATTAACATTAGATGTATTTAAATTGCTTTCTATGTATCAGGCTTATGGAAGAAGCTAAGGATTAACATTAACATTAGATGTATTTAAATTCATATGAGTAGGGAAGGAGATGCTTGTTATGATTTGATTAACATTAACATTAGATGTATTTAAATATAACTTGAAATATTATCAATATTTCTTTGAACTTTGATTAACATTAACATTAGATGTATTTAAATTAACTCACGCCCTCAATATCTTTTATTGGGGGTTGATTAACATTAACATTAGATGTATTTAAATACAACTGAATCTACTGCTCTTGTTTTCTTTCCTGTGATTAACATTAACATTAGATGTATTTAAATGGAGTTGTATTTATGGATTTAATTAGCTTATCCCTAGATTAACATTAACATTAGATGTATTTAAATAAACTATATTGATTTGGTTAGAAGTGGGACAATAGGATTAACATTAACATTAGATGTATTTAAATAACAATAATGGTTCTACAACTGAAAGTATAACAATTGATTAACATTAACATTAGATGTATTTAAATAGGGGGATAAAGGCAATGGAATACAATTACAGAAATGATTAACATTAACATTAGATGTATTTAAATTAAGCTATATGCCCCTTATATTCTTGCCATTGGAAGATTAACATTAACATTAGATGTATTTAAATTTGTTAATGCTATTTTCAATTACTATAGCTGTATTAGATTAACATTAACATTAGATGTATTTAAATTTATTATCAATTACATTAACTTCGCCTACTGTAAAAGATTAACATTAACATTAGATGTATTTAAATAGCCTTAATTTTTCACCAGCAGTTCCTATTATTTCGATTAACATTAACATTAGATGTATTTAAATAGTGTAAGTGCAGATTTAGCATATGGGGTTAATAAGGATTAACATTAACATTAGATGTATTTAAATTCAATTGGTTCTTCTACACCAAATCCCATTCCTGTAAGATTAACATTAACATTAGATGTATTTAAATGTTGATTTATATGTATATGGAGATATAGAAAGCGATGATTAACATTAACATTAGATGTATTTAAATACATCATACCCCTCACCTTTAAAATATTCTTGTATCGATTAACATTAACATTAGATGTATTTAAATGATAATCTCCTTCTTGCATTTTCATATGATTTATTAGATTAACATTAACATTAGATGTATTTAAATAATGAAATGTTAATATCTCCAGTGATAACAAGTGCAGATCAACATTAACATTAGATGTATTTAAATAGCGCTTGGGAATTTGCATATCTTACATAATCAAGTGATTAACATTAACATTAGATGTATTTAAATAAGGCAATGCAATCAGAGGATGAAGGAGCAATAGCACGATTAACATTAACATTAGATGTATTTAAATACTTTTAATATCCTAACACTTCCCCCGCTAGAATAGGATTAACATTAACATTAGATGTATTTAAATTTATTATAAACAGACTGGAGATATAGCAACTTTAATGATTAACATTAACATTAGATGTATTTAAATTTGGATAGAAGATAAAGAGTAAAAGGGTGATATGAGATTAACATTAACATTAGATGTATTTAAATAGATGGACATGATATGTGGGATGATTTTAATTTTGGATTAACATTAACATTAGATGTATTTAAATTATTTTTAATTTGCTCATCATATTTTCTGTCTAAGATTAACATTAACATTAGATGTATTTAAATTATGAAGCCAGAACTATACTATACAAATCAGCTAAAGATTAACATTAACATTAGATGTATTTAAATTGGGTAGATGAAAAAACTGATAAAAATATAACTGGATTAACATTAACATTAGATGTATTTAAATTATTATCTCCTTATTATAGTCTTGTTACTAAAATTGGATTAACATTAACATTAGATGTATTTAAATTAATTTATCACCTCATTTTTATTTTTACCAAATGTAGATTAACATTAACATTAGATGTATTTAAATTGTAAGGCTTGTCTTACATCTTTGCCAAAAACAGCAGATTAACATTAACATTAGATGTATTTAAATGAAAATTCACCAACATTATCAATTTCGTCATTTCCGATTAACATTAACATTAGATGTATTTAAATATTTCACTTTCATCTAAGTTAATCCATTTATCTTCAGATTAACATTAACATTAGATGTATTTAAATCAATCAAATTCGAGAATGTTTTATTTAAATGAACCAGATTAACATTAACATTAGATGTATTTAAATAGCAGCTAAAAATGTAGCTATAAGTGCAATTCAAGGATTAACATTAACATTAGATGTATTTAAATCATGGTGTCATAGTGGTTATACAAATAATGTTGGTTGATTAACATTAACATTAGATGTATTTAAATAACAATGATACATGATCCATGGATGGGTATTTGGGGGATTAACATTAACATTAGATGTATTTAAATATAAAAAATATTTTATTGAATGTTACAGTAATGGGGATTAACATTAACATTAGATGTATTTAAATTTTTTTAATCCCTTAATATCCTTATTGCCAATCCAAGATTAACATTAACATTAGATGTATTTAAATGAAACTAAAGTTTCCCAGTGATGAACTTTCCCAGTAGATTAACATTAACATTAGATGTATTTAAATACAGTAATTAAAAGAGTGGTTAAGGAAGCGAAATAGATTAACATTAACATTAGATGTATTTAAATAATTATTATAAAGGCTAAATCCCATATTTAATCCAGATTAACATTAACATTAGATGTATTTAAATTAGATATATAGTTTCTAAATCAGAAGAAACTATAGATTAACATTAACATTAGATGTATTTAAATGGTTCTAAAGGAATTGCTCCAATAGTTATATGTTCGGATTAACATTAACATTAGATGTATTTAAATTTTTTCATCACTCCTGTTTTTTTAAATTTCTTCTACGATTAACATTAACATTAGATGTATTTAAATTGATCACTAATTTTCTTTTCTAAATAATATACTTTTGATTAACATTAACATTAGATGTATTTAAATCTTTCTATCGTTTCATCCCACCACCAATCATAAGAAGATTAACATTAACATTAGATGTATTTAAATTAAATCATCTTTAGCTGTATAGTAAGTAGGCTTGTGATTAACATTAACATTAGATGTATTTAAATTTTAAGTTCCCCATATTTTCATTTGTATTATTTAAGATTAACATTAACATTAGATGTATTTAAATAGTGTTATACTGTTCTTGTTTGATTTTGAAAGGTGATTAACATTAACATTAGATGTATTTAAATTTAACTGCGCCTTCTAAAACAACATAATGAGCATCTGATTAACATTAACATTAGATGTATTTAAATACATCTATATATCCATTATCTAAATTATACATTTTAGATTAACATTAACATTAGATGTATTTAAATGAAATTGAAGATACCGGAGTAAATACTTATAAATGTGATTAACATTAACATTAGATGTATTTAAATATCCATCCAACATGAGTGTTAATCATTTTCCCATTTGATTAACATTAACATTAGATGTATTTAAATGCTGATAAAGCTTCTTTTTGTTCCTGAATACTCTTAGATTAACATTAACATTAGATGTATTTAAATACAGTTATTGCTCTTTCTGATAGACATATCTTATTGATTAACATTAACATTAGATGTATTTAAATAATGCATTCATGGATGTGTTAGGTCGTAATCTTAAAGATTAACATTAACATTAGATGTATTTAAATTAATATGTGGATGCCTGCTTGCGGGAATGCTTCACGATTAACATTAACATTAGATGTATTTAAATTCCCAATTTACTAAATTAGGATTGAATGTTGAAGATGATTAACATTAACATTAGATGTATTTAAATATGGAATTTTCTTTTTATATTTAAAATGTTTTTCAGATTAACATTAACATTAGATGTATTTAAATGTTGTAACTTCTTTATCTACTGCAAATGATTATTTTGATTAACATTAACATTAGATGTATTTAAATTATCTTCTTTCCAATTCCAACATTTTCTCGAATGTAAGATTAACATTAACATTAGATGTATTTAAATACCTTATACAAATAAAAAATTTTTAAATGAAGAATGATTAACATTAACATTAGATG
>NZ_JAPFDR010000017.1 GCF_026168755.1 Clostridium sp.
CGCTACCGCAGGATTTTAAGTCCTGTGCGTCTGCCTGTTCCGCCACTTCAGCGTATATGGTAGCGGAAATAGGACTTGAACCTACGACACCTCGGGTATGAACCGAGTGCTCTAGCCAGCTGAGCTATTCCGCCATGTTTGGTTGCGGGGGCAGGACTTGAACCTACGACCTTCGGGTTATGAGCCCGACGAGCTGCCAACTGCTCCACCCCGCGTTATTAAGTTGAATTTAGTTTGGTGCTGAAGACCGGAATCGAACCGGTACGGTATCGCTACCGCAGGATTTTAAGTCCTGTGCGTCTGCCTGTTCCGCCACTTCAGCGTATTGTTTATCGCCGTCATCTGACGACAAAATTAATTATATATGATGAACATAATACTGTCAACATTTTTTCTCTTTTTTTTTATATTTTTTTATACTTTTTTATAAACACTAGTAAAATAGCCATTTCTAACACTTTTTATTTAAATTCTATAATTAAAATCATAAAATATAAATAAAAAAAGAGAATGATAAATTCAAATATACCATCTCTCTCTTATATATAAAACTATATTATGTTTAAAATCTAAAAACTTTTTCTTGATCTTGCTTTAAATTCTTGATGCTTTTTGAAGTCTTGTTGTCTTTCTTCACTATCTTTTAAGAATCTAGACATTATATCTTCAAAATTTGCTGGAGCAGCTTTCTTTTCAGTTTTCCATTCAATTTCCGCTGGCTTAACTGATTTTTTCTTAACATTAGCTTGTTTTATAGATAAGCTGATTTTTCCATTATCATCTATTGATATAACCTTTACCTTAACCTTATCTTGTTCATTAAGATGCTGTCTTATATCCTTAACAAAAGAATCTGCAACTTCTGAAATATGAACTAATCCTGTCTTACCTTCTATCTCTACGAAAGCTCCGAAGTTCGTAATATTTACCACTGTACCTTCTAATATGTTTCCTGCCATTAAGGTCATTTTACAAAGAATCCTCCTTAAAATTAAATAATCTATGTTATTAATAATAATAACCACATTAATAGAAATTTAAACTAAACCAATTCTATTCTGAATTGTTATCTGAAATAACTTGTTGCTCGCCCTCTTTTATTAGACCTAATCTTTCTCTTGCTAACTTTTCTAAATATTCATTATTACTTTGAGCTCTGTCTAACTCTGCTTGCAACTTAATATTTTTTTCCTTTAACTCTTGTAATTCTTGAGTTTGAGTGGCAATATCACTCTTTATCTTTCTTAGTACAGTTAATTGTTTTATTAAGCATATACTAAAAACTCCTATAATTAAAACAACAATAATTCCCTTAAGGTTTATGTTCTTTTTCATAAATATATAGTACCCTTCTTTTATATCATTCTATAAATATATTGTAAACACTCTACATATTTAATTCAAGATATTTTTTATACTAATTATTTTTTCCAGTAATATTATAAAATATAACTTTAAATGGATATATAATATTTTTAAAAATAACTCTAAGCATCTTGCCTACTCCGTTAACTACCTCTAATTCAAATCTTATACATTTATTACTAATAAATTTCATATACAAACCTAGGGATATTAACATGAATGCATAAACATATACTCCTAAAAATGCATAATTAGTGTAAAGGAGAAATGTAAAAATAACCATAGCAGATAATACCCAAAATAATATGTCTTCTACTACTATTATAATTTGAGGTACTTTGCTTCCTCTAATTACCCTATATAAATCAAACATCAAGCCGGTTAATATACCTGCTAATAATGCATATAATATGATGCTAAATTGTATATTAGTATCTAATGGCATAATAACCTCCTATTTGAAAAGCCTTCCTATTATACTTTCCTTCTCCTTCTTTATTTCTTTTCCACTATAAACAATATAATATATTTCTCCATTTATCATTACATCGCCATTTTGAACGTCTAATTTGTTCATTTTTAAATTTAAGCCCTTTATTGTCAATGCACCTAATTTAGTATTGAGTAATATCTTTTCATCATCAAAACTAATAACCTCTTCTACTCCAGTTAATGTCATTTTCTTTCTATTTTCTAGTATAATGTTCCCTCTATTATCCTCAATTTTATTATCTATTTTTTTCTCCATTATCTATTCCTCCATATATTTCTTGATTAAATATATGAAGTATATTTAAAAATTATTCTTGATCTTCTACCCCTTCTAATATTTCATACATTTCTTTAGCATTTTCTTTTCTTACATGCTCTGCTATATTTACTATCTTCGCCTTTAACTTTCTATTTGCAAATGTAATTTCAATTATATCTCCTTCTTTAACATCAGTTGATGGCTTTGCTACTTTATCATTTATAGATACTCTTCCACCTTCACAAGCTTCCTTAGCAACAGTTCTTCTTTTTATTATTCTTGAAACCTTTAAATATTTATCTAGTCTCATTTATACTTCTCCTTACATTAAAATTATTTTTGTGTATTAAAAAACCCGAGATAACTCGGGCCTACATTTATAATTACTTATTAACTCTTTCCTTAAACTCTTTCCCTGCTTTAAATACTGGAACAGTTGAAGCTGGAATGTTTATAGTTTCTTTAGTTCTTGGGTTTCTTCCTTCTCTAGCTGCTCTTTCTCTAGTTTCGAAAGTACCAAATCCAACTAATTGAACTTTTTCTCCACTTTCTAAAGCTTCTTGAACTGAATCAATGAATGCCTTTAAAGCTGCCTCTGCATCTTTTTTTGTTAATTGGCTCTTTTCAGCCATGCTAGTAATTAATTCTGCTTTATTCACGATTTTACATCCTCCTTAAATAAACAGTTAAAAATATTGTAGTTAACTATTTTTAATTATGTACTATAACTACATTACCTTATTATATATCCACTTTATTCAGTAGTCTATACTAATATGGGTATTTTTCTATAAAAATATATTTATTACAACTTTTTCTTGTAGTATAGTCATTAATTTATTATTCCTCTTAAAAAATATTCTGCATAAACTTTAAAATTCCTTCTATACATGCAGAAAATTCACTTTTTTCTTTACTAATCGTATTTTTTTGAATCTTCCCATAAATCATTCATTTCATCTAATGTAACACTTTTTAAATTTTTACCTTGTCTTAATATATTTTCCTCAACAAAGTTAAATCTTTTTATAAACTTTTTAGTAGATTTGTTTAATGCTTCTTCTTCATCTACATTTAATAATCTAGATACATTAACACAAGCAAATAGCAAGTCTCCAACTTCATTTATTATTTTTTCCCTGTTATTGGTTTTATATACATCTAATACTTCATTTATTTCCTCTTCAATCTTTTTAACTGCTTCATTTACACTTTCAAAATCGAATCCTACTTTAGAAACCTTTTTTTGTACTTTATGAGCCTTTATTAAAGCTGGCAATGTTTTTGCTATTCCATTTATTTCTTCAGTAAGAGTTTCATAACTTTTCTCTTTCTTTTTAAGCTCATCCCAACTCGCTAATACTTCGTCTGAAGTATTAGCAGTTTCATTACCAAAAACATGAGGATGTCTATAAATCATTTTAGAAGTAATTGCCTCTATTACATCTGATATATTAAAATATCCATCTTCTTTACCTATGATTGAATGGAATACAACTTGTAGTAAAACATCACCTAGTTCTTCAATTAATCCATCTATATTGTCATCTTCTATTGCTTCAATCACTTCATAGGCTTCTTCTAAAAGTGCATTTTTTATACTTTCATGAGTTTGCTCTCTATCCCATGCACATCCATTTTCGCTTCTTAAAATTTCTATTGTATCAACTAAATCATAGAAATCTTTTTTATTTTTTATATCTTTAGGAATATATACAGAAGTTAGATAATCTATATCCTCTTGCATATCAAGTTCATATATTGGAATTTTTCTTATAGACTCTTCTCCTTCTATTCCTGCTGCTCTAACATAATAAATTTCAGTTTCATCATGATAATACTCTAGTAATTCAAGCTTAACTTCTGATGCTATTAATGGATTATATACCTGTGTTATTATAGTTCCAATTCTTTTATCCAAAATTTGATTGCTAATATCAAATGCATCTATAATTTTTAATCCTTCTATTGGATCTATTTGTAACCTATCCATCATAGCATCAACAAAACTAACTGCTGGTAATATCTTATACTCAATATCATTTTCTTTACATAGATTAATTAAGTTTAAAACCGATCTTTCTGCAACTAAGGGATGTCCTGGAACTGCATAAACTAACTCTCCAGCTACCTTATATTCTTCTATCATATTTCTAGCAATATTAGAATATACCTCATCAAAACTGCTTCCTTCTTCATAATAAGTATCACAAGTTTTAAAAGACTCTAATCTATTCTTTAAATAATCAACTGTAGGATGCTTTTCTGTTCTAAAATATAAATTTTTACTTCCCTGTAAAGCTTCAACAGCTCCTATAGTTAGTGCATCTGGTGAACCTGGTCCTAATCCAACTATTTTTATCATATAGTACTCTCCTTACATCATTTTCTTGCTAATCTATTCTTTATTTCATCAACTTCAAATACTTTAAAGATTAAAATAGCTATCATATATATAATAATACCCATAAATATTGATAATAAGCAAGAAATACTATTACTATCTAACCTTTCCATAATAAAATTATAACTAAATAAAACTACAATTATCATGGAAATTGCAGCATAACCAGGCTTTACAAAAGACTCATATATACTTACTCTGCATTTAGTTTTAGTTTTAAGTGCTATAAGATTTAATATAGTAACCACAACATAAGCAGAGATACTTGCTATTACTGCACCAAAAACATTTATACTTGGTATAGGAACTAACATAGCTGTTAAAACAATCTTTACAACACATCCTATTACTAAATTAATAACCGGCCTTATATAATGATTAGTTGCTTGCAATATAGAAGTAGTTGTTTGGGTTACTATTATGAAAGGAATAGATATTGAAAGATATCTTAATATCTCTATACCTTCATATTTATCAAAAAACACTAATTTCATTATTGGTCCTGCTAAACAGAACATTCCTAAAGTACATGGTAATGCTATAACGGCAGATAATTTCATTGCTATATTTATTTTGCTTTGCATTTCTTCTTTTCTGTTTAGTATATAATGTTCTGAAATTATTGGAATTAATGACGTACATATTGCCATAGATAAAGTTAATGGTATATTTACTAATACAGCTGCTTTACCAGTAAGTTGTCCATATAATGCTGTTGCATTTGCAACTCCTGACTCCATCAACTTTTGTGGAACTAAAATAGAATCTATTAAATTCATTATAGTACCAACTGTAGCTCCTAAAGAAATAGGAATTGATATTTTTAATATTTTATTTAATACTTCTGTGTTAGTCTTTACTTTTTTAATTCCCATCTCTCTTCTTACACGTAAATATTTAAACCATAAATATATACATGCTATAAAAGCACCACCAGCTGCACCAAATGCAGCACCACCAGCTGAATACTCAATACCTTTTGGTAAAAGTATATAAGCTAGTCCAACTCCGATTATAACTCTACCAATTTGTTCTACTATTTGTGATGTCCCTGATGGTGTCATATTCTGTAGTCCTTGGAAGAACCCCCTAAATATGCTCACAAATGAAACCATCATAGGTGCAAAAGATATTCCTATTAATGCATAATATGATTTCATATCCCATTTCAAAAAATTAATAATTGGTTTTGCAAAAAAGAATAATATTAATGATGTTCCAATTCCTAATGTCATCATTAAATAAGCTGATTCCTTAACAACTTCATAACTACCTTCAACATCACTCATTGCATTTTTTTCAGAAATCATTTTCGAAACTGCCACAGGCACTCCACTTGCCATTGCAACAAAAAACATATATAAAGGATAGGATAACTGATAATACCCTATTCCTTCATCACCTATTAGCATAATTAATGGCCATCTAAAGAAAAATCCTAATACCTTTGCAACCATTCCTGCTAATCCCAAAACTAAGCTTCCTTTTATAAGAGACTGCTTTTTCATAAAATACCTCCAAACTCAAATTACTGACTAATACTAATTTTTATTTAAAGCTTAGAGGTATTATTACATATATTCTGTGTTTATTTAACAAATATTGTAATATATATTCAATTACTTATTGTTCCATTTGCTTTCCTAAGAAAGCTGCTGCAGTTTCTGCTAATTTTAATTCTAAATCACCAAATTGTTCTCCTGAATCTTTTGAGACTATAAGCACAGCTCCAATAGCGTCCCCTTCTGCTATTATTGGTGCAATTACTTGGCTTGTATATTCTCCTTGCTCCTCATCATTATGTAGTGGTATTGTTTTACCTTCGTCTGTTATTATAGAAGCTTTTCTTCCATCCATAATTGATTCTAATTCTGAGCTTATCTTTCTTTCAAAATAATCCTTTTTTGTTGCTCCACTTATAGATATAAAAGCATCTTTATCCGCAATTAAAACAATATGACCAATTGATTGTTGTAGACTTTCTGCATATTCTTTAGAGAAGTCTGTTAGCTCTCCAATAGGAGAATATTTTTTTAATATTACCCCACCCTCTCTATCTGTAAATATTTCTAATGGATCTCCTTCTCTAATTCTTAAAGTTCTTCTTATTTCTTTTGGTATAACTACTCTTCCTAAATCATCAATACGTCTAACTATTCCTGTAGCTTTCATTATTATGAGTTACCTCCTTAATTAAGTTTATATAATTAACTGCAGTATTATTATTTGAACTATTAGAAATTTTATACACATATACCCAATATTTATCCTTTACTATTTATTGAGGAATTCTTTGAAGTCTATGGTAATAAGACAAAAATATTTAAAATAAAAAAAGTTAAGCAAAATTGTGAATTTTGCTTAACTTTTAATTAAGAACTATAATCTATTCTCATATAACTTAACATTTAAGTCTTTTTTCCATTTCTCTAATGTTGAATCATATGTTTCTTGTTGCTTTTTACTTAATAAAGTAGATTTTATAGTATCCTTAACTTCATCAAGTGAAGTTACCTTTTCTTCTGTTTGAACACCTTCAACTTTAATTATATGGTAACCAAATGAACTTTTAATTGGTGCTGAAATTTCACCTTCTTTTAAAGTCTTAAACCCAGCTAAGAAATCTGTATCAAAGCCATCTTGCTCATTTTCAACATATCCTAAATCCTCTGATAAAGGTTTTGTTTGTGATGATTTATTAGCTTCATATTGTGAATATAAATCCTCAAAAGTAGTTTCTCCTGAATCTATTTTATTCTTGGCAGCTTGTGCTTCCTCTTCAGTTTCAAATAAAACATGCTTAGCGTTTGCTCCAGGCTTAGCTGTATATTTATCAATATTATCATTATAATATTGCTCAACTTCTTCATCACTTACAGTTACATCCTTTGTCATAGCTTCTTTAACCTTTTCAGTTTTAACCATGTTTTCTAAAAATGAATTAAATTTTTCATCTGTCATTCCATAATATTCTAAAGCTTCTTTTAATCCCTCTTCTCCACCATATGCTTCTACAAAATTAGCTCTTTCTTCTTCTATAGCAGTTGCTAACTCCTCATCTGATGGCATATATTCAAGCTCTGTACCCTTAGTTATTAACACTTTATCATTAACTAACTGCTCTAACACTTGTGTTCTAAGTGTTTTTAATTGTTCTTTTAAAGTATCATCAATACTATTTTCATAATCCTCACCATATGTTTCTATTAAATAGTCTATATTAGCTTGTATTTCACTATTTACATCAGCCATAGTAATTTTTTCTTCTCCAACTTTTGCTAAAACAGTTTTTTGTATAGCTTCCGGAGTCTTTTCTATCATTTTACATCCTGTTATTGAAAAAGCCATTGTCGTTATGGCTGCAGCCACCACTATATTTTTTATTTTTCTCAATTCATTTCCCTCACTTTACTTAAATAATAATTTGTTACATACAATTAGTATATCAGTAATATCATTTTTATTCAAATTTACTGTCTATTTTTTACGTGAATTTTCAATTAATTCTTTAAGAATTGTCTTATAGAAATTCAACATTTCCTCTTTTTTTATAGTATTAATTCTTACAGCAAAAAACGGCGTCTCTCCAAAGTATAAAACCACATTATCTTTATACTTACTCAATAGCACACTATATATTTCATTAACTTTCTTAAAACCTTTTGAGAATTTAAATCGTATCTCTTTTTGATTTTCCTTTATTTCTTCAATTAATAGAACCTTTGCTAAACTCTTAATATAAGCTATATCCATTAAGTTATAAACAGCTTCCGGAATAGCAGAGTATCTATCTTCCAACTCTTCTTTTATCTCATTATAATCATTCATATTTTCAATTGCTGCTATTTTCTTATAAACCTCTATCTTTTGTATTTCATCTTCAATATAAGAAGATGGAATATAAGCATTCATTTTAATATCAACAGTAGTTTCAATAGGCTCTTGATCTATCTCACCTTTAATTAGCTTAACAGTATCCTCTAACATTCTACAATATAAGTCGTATCCAATAGCTGCCATATGGCCATGTTGAGATGACCCCATCATGTTCCCCGCACCTCTTATTTCTAAATCCCTCATAGCAATTTTAAAACCAGAACCAAGCTCAGTAAAATCTTTTAAAGCCTTTAATCTCTTTTCAGCAACTTCAGTTAGTACCTTATCTTTAGTATACATAAAATATGCATAGGCTATTTTATTTGAACGTCCAACTCTTCCTCTTAATTGATATAATTGAGATAACCCCATTTTATCTGAATTATTTACTATCATCGTATTTACATTTGGTATATCAATACCTGTTTCTATAATAGTTGTACATACTAAAACATCATATTCCTTTTGCATAAAATTAATCATTTCAGTCTCAAGCTCTTTTTCTGTCATCTTACCATGAATAATTCCAACTTTACACTCAGGAACCAACTCTTTTATATAATTTGCTGCACTTTGTATACTTTCTACTCTATTATATACAAAATAAACTTGCCCATCTCTTGCAACTTCTCTTAAAATTGCATCTCTAATAAGCTGGTCATTTTGTTCTACAACATATGTTTGAATAGGATATCTTTCTTCAGGTGGAGTTTCTATAACTGATATATCTCTAACACCTGTAAGTGACATATGAAGGGTTCTTGGAATTGGTGTTGCACTTAATGTAAGTACATCTACATTTTTCTTTAAAGACTTTATCTTTTCTTTTTGAGCAACTCCAAATCTTTGTTCTTCATCTACTATCAGTAACCCTAAGTCTTTAAATGAAATATCCTTTGATACTAATCTATGAGTTCCTATTAAAATATCCACATTTCCTTCTTTTAAAGCCTGTAAAGTAGCCTTTTGTTGCTTTGTAGTTCTAAACCTACTAATCATATCTATCTTAACTGGAAAATCTGAAAATCTCTTTTTTAAATTTTTATAATGTTGTTCAGCTAATATAGTTGTTGGAACAAGGAATGCAACCTGTTTTCCATCCATAACAGCTTTAAAAGCAGCTCTTATGGCTACCTCTGTTTTACCATATCCAACATCTCCACAAAGTAATCTATCCATCGGCTTATCTGATTCCATATCATGCTTTATTTCTTCTAATGATGATAATTGGTCAGGAGTCTCTTCATACGGGAACTCATCCTCAAATTGTCTTTGCCATTCTGTATCTTTAGAATATTTATATCCTTTTAATGCTGCTCTAGCTGCATATAACTTTACTAAATCTTCAGCAATCTCATTAATTGATTTTCTAACCTTGGCCTTAGCTTTTTGCCACTCATTTCCACCTAATTTATTAACTTTAGGTGCCTTTCCTTCACTTCCGATATATTTTTGAACTAAATCTAATTGATCAACAGGAACATAAAGCTTATCCCCTTTATCATATACAATATCTAAATAATCTCTTGTATTACCTGCTATATCAATTTGTTTAATTCCTTTAAATACACCTATACCATGATTTGCATGTACTACATAATCTCCTGGTTTTAACTCTGCAAAACTCGTTATCTTTCCTACGCCTTTTTTCTTATTAGTCTTTTTAGGTAAAGATTTTTTAGCTTCACCAAACACTTCCTTATCAGATATTACACATACCTTCAAGTCAGGATATTCGAATCCTTTCATTAGATTCCCAAATGTAACTACCGCTTGACCTAATTCAATATTATCTACTTCATCCTTATAAACACTTTCAACTTCTCTATCTCTAAGTGTCTTTACTAACCTTTCTCCTCTAGTTCTAGTACCTGCTAATATTAAAGTTCTAAATCCATTTGATTTCCTTGATTTTATATCTTCAATAAGCAACTCTAATTGTCCATTATAATTATTAGATGTAATTTGATTTAACTCTATACTAGTTAATGGAAATAACATATCTGCTCTTGTGTCAAATGTATTTAATGTTATGACATCAGATTTCTCCAGCTTCATTAATAATTCTTCTTTATCTATTAACAATTTGTTTTGAGAAGGTAATATATCACCTCTTTGAAAAAAAGCTAAATAATTTTCATTGAATTCATAGTATATACTTTCAATTTTTCCATGACATCTTTTTAAATCATCAATAATAAATGTATATCCTTCTAAATAATCAAAAAGTGATTCCATTTCTTCATAAAAGAAAGGTAAATAGCTATCAACTGTTTCAAATGTTGAATTTTCATTTAACATCTCTAAATTCTTATTAATTATTCCTCTTATCTTATCAACTTGTTCGCTATCTTTTTTATTTGATTTTTCAATTATTGAATCTAATTCACTAATTATTTTATCGTTTGCACTCTTTTTTGCTTCTTCATCAACTATTACTTCTTTTGCCGGAAAAATTTCCATAGATTCAACTTTTTCAATACTTCTCTGGGATTCTATATTAAAAGTTCTAATTGAATCTATTTCATCTCCAAAAAGCTCGATTCTATATGGATAAACAGCTGTAGGAGGGAAAACGTCCAGTATCCCTCCTCTAAATGAAAATTCACCTTTACCTTCTACTACCTCAACTCTTTCATATCCACACTCAACTAATTTTTTTGAAATATCTTTTAAATCTACTTCATCACCATTTTTTATAGTAATACTATAATTAAAGTATTTTTTTCTAGGTGTGTATAATGCAGTCAATGCATCAACTGATGTAACTATTATTTTTTTATTTTTATTATTAAGTATTTCTTTTATTACCTTTAATCTTGCCCATCTAAGATCTCCTGAAATTGCATCAACATTATAAAATACAACTTCTCTTATGGGTAAAAAGTATACATTATTCGCATAAAGACTTAAGTCCTCATATAAATTTTTAGCTTCAATTTCATTATGTGTTACTACAACTAAAGAATTTTCTATTTCATTAAATATTCCATCTATTATATAACTTTTTCCCGAATCCGATAATCCAGATATGTTTATTGGGAATTTTTTATTTTTTATACTATTTATCGCTGTAATAAACTTATCATTTTCTTGTAAGGGTTTTAATAGCCCCTGTAGCCTCATTTTATCACCTTCCACAACTTCTCTTTAACTTTATTTACATGCATTAAATCCATTTAACTTATTCATCGCTTCTTTAGTATCTGATTTTAATATTATACTTACTGCATCACTTGATGCCTTTATTGTTTCTCTTAAAATTTCAATTTCATCTTCACTAAATTTTCCTAATACATGTGAAACCAAATTACCCTTTGGTGCTCCTACTCCTATTTTAACTCTTGGAAATATGTCAGTTCCTAAGTTAGCTATAATACTTTTTATTCCATTATGTCCACCATGACTACCTTTTTCTCTTATTCTTAATCTTCCTACTTCCAAGCTAATATCATCATAAATTACAATAACTTCTTCATTGGGTATTTTATAAAAGTTAATTACTTCTCTAATACTTTCCCCACTTAAGTTCATATAAGTAGTTGGCTTTAATAAAATTACTTTTTTTCCATTTATAAATCCTTCGCCAAACACACCTTTAAATTTTATCCTATTTAATTCTATATTATACTTATCAGCAATATAGTCTATAGCTGCAAATCCTATATTATGTCTTGTTCCATCATACTCTTTCCCCGGATTTCCTAATCCAACTATTAAAAACATTCTTTATTCCTCCGTTACTTTTAAAGTGACTATTTTATATTATACCATTTTTCAATAATAAAAGTTTTATATTATTATATTAAATTGAATTTTAAAAGAAAAATTTAGACCAATTCTTAAGTAGAATTAGTCTAAATTCATTTATATTTAGTATATTTTAATATCTACACTCTTCATTTCACCTTCACTTAAAACTTTACAATGTAGTATATCATCTTTTTTCTTGTTTTGTAATAATTGTATTAAATCATCAGCATTTTCAACATTATATCCATCTACTTCTATAATAATATCTGTAGGTTTAATACCAGCTAAATATGCACTTCCATCTTTATCTAACTCTTGTATGTATAACCCACTAAAATCTTTTACTTCATCAACAACTATTCCACCATCAATTATTCCTAAAAGCCTTTTAAATGCATTTGTTGAATTTATAATATCTTTAAATTCTTCCATTTGTAACCCGTAATAAAGACCATCTTCATTTCGTTCATTAGTAATAGATAAATCAGCAATTCCAACTAATTCTCCATTTGAATTACAAATTGCACCACCTGTATTTTTTTCGTTTATAGGTGCATTTATTTGTAAAAGTGATTGCTCTTTCCCATCTTCTATAGTTATCTTTTCATTTTTTGATGTAATTATGCCAGGAATTGAACTTCCTATATAGTCATCACCTATAGCATTTCCTAATACAACTATTCCTTGCCCTTCTTTTATACTCTCTGAGTCTGCTATTTTTATAGGTTGTAGCTCTCCATCAAATTCTATTTTTATTATGGCTAAATTTTTAGCCTCATTTTCAACTAGTATTTGTGCTTTTATGGGTGTTGCTGCTACTGATGATAACTTTACATATACATTACTTTTTCCTTTGATTCCAGAATAGTTTGTTAATATTATTCCACTTGAATCTATTATAACTCCAGTCGTATTTCCTTCAAAATATTCATCTTCAGTAAGTTTTTCTGCCGAATCACTAATGCTAACTAATGACGGTGATACTTCTTTTATAATTTTTGTATAATCTAATATGACCATATCTGTGCTTTCTTTAATTTCTTTAATCTGTTGTATAGCTCCGCCATACTTATTTTTAATATTTATATTAGATATAATTGAACCTAAAACCCCTGCTATTACTACATATAGAATTATTTTAGCACCAAATTTCACTCTTGTTCTAGTAGTATTTTTCTTTTCAAAAATTATATTAGATATCCTATCTTGTGGATTGTTCGATATTTTTCTTTTTCTGTCTTCTTTATTACTCATATCTACCTCCAACTATTGAAATATTGTATATAAAAAATAACTTCAATATTTCTAATCATATATCAAAATCTAATTTTTGATATTATCTTACCGCTTATTTTTAGCTGTTCCTTTGTAATGTAAATATAAATCTTACACCTTTATCTTCTACATTCTCTACACATATATCTTGATTGTGTTGTGATAATATTAATCTTACTATAGACAGTCCAAGTCCTGTACTAATTTTATTAGTTCTTGACTTGTCACTCTTATAAAACCTATCCCAAATATGGTTTAAATCATTTTCTGAAAGAATATCGCAGGAGTTAAATATACTTACAAATATTTTTTCACCCTTTGTTGATATATTAACTTCTATTTGACCATTGTCATCACTATATTTAATAGCATTTTCAAGTAAATTCGTCATAACTTGAAGTATTCTATCTCTATCACCTATTGCGAAACATCTTTTCTCATGGAATATTGCTTTAACATTTAGTCCCTTTGTCTGTATCTTATTTTCTAAATTTAATATACACAAACTTATTGTTTGATTGATATCAAATTCAGAAATATTTAAGTTAAATTTTCCTGACTCCATAGCTGAAATATCTAATAAATCATTAACAAGCCTAGCTAATCTATCAATTTCATCATAAACTATTTTTAAATAATAATTTTCCTTATCTCTTGGAATAACCCCATCTAATATTCCACCAATAAATCCCTTTATTGAAGTTATAGGCGAGCGTAATTCATGAGAAACATTTGAAATAAACTCTCTTCTAATATTATCAGATTGTTCTATAGATTTTGCCATTCTATTAAATGATTGAGCTAATTCTCCTATTTCATTATTCCCAACAACTTTAACTCTTTCTTGAACATCACCTTTTGCTAGCCTTTTTGCAGCATTATTAATCTGCTCTATTGGTTCTACTACTAATAATTGTGCAAAATATTTTACAATTGCTCCTGCAATTATTACTGCTAATATAATAGATATCCATATTATAAATATTGTATTCTTTTCATTTACTGGTTCATTCTCAACCATTATTATGTAAGCATCTAATTGTTTATTAGAATAGACAGGCTTAATAAATGCACCAACTATTGAATTATTATCATTTTTTATTGAAATTTTCTTATAAACTATATTTTCATTAGTTGGCATATTAAGGCTACTTATATCTATATTTGTGTACTTAAGACTACTGTAATCATTGCTAGATACCATATAGACATAGCCTAATCTATCTACTATAATTCCGTTCATATCCCTTGTTAAACACGCTATCTTTAATAATCTATTAACTTCATCGTAAGTACCATCTTGATAATTTAAATAACTGCCTAATGCTTCTGAAATAACATCTAATTGTTTATTTAGTGTATCTACAAGTTCATCATTACTAATTCTGTAAAAACCTACACTTAACACTAATCCAACAAGTATTAAAACCCCACCTGTTATTGAAGAAAAGGTAATTATTAACTTTCGTACTATACTATTTTTCTTCACTTATCTCACCTCAAACTTATAACCAACACCCCATACTGTTTGAAGTTCCCAATTTTCTCCACCTTTAACCTTTTCTCTTAATCTTTTTATATGAACATCAACAGTTCTTGAATCTCCAGGATAATCATATCCCCATACTTCATACATAAGTTGTTCTCTAGTAAAAACTTTATTAGGATTGCTTGCCATAAAATGAAGTAACTCTAATTCCTTAGGTGCCAATTTCACAGTGCTTCCTTTGTATGTTACCTCATATCCTCCAATATCAATTGTTAAGTCTGAATATTTAATTACATCTTTTGATTGATTATCAACTGTATATCTTCTTGTTACAGCTTTAACTCTTGCTAATAATTCTTTAGGATCAAATGGTTTTACCATATAATCATCAGCCCCCAGCTCTAATGCAAGTACTTTATCAAATACTTCACCCTTTGCTGTTAACATTATTACTGGAATATCGCTACTTTTTCTTATATATTTAAGAACCTCTATTCCATCTTTTCCTGGTAACATTACATCTAATATTACTAATCCTATATCTTCTGATGCCACTATGTTACAAGCATCATTTCCATTAAAACATTTTTTAGTGCTATATCCTCCACTTTTTAAATACATATCTATAAGTTCATTAATATGAACATCATCATCTACTATTAAAACTTTTTCTAATTTCTCTTTCATCCTTCATCCACCTTCCTTATTTATTATTTTATACTATATTTAAAAAAACAATAATAGAGTTTTTATAAAATTTACATTTGTAACACAATATTTAAAAACATAAAAATAGACTGCTACATCCGTAGCAGTCACAAATTATTAATTTTCAAATAATTTACTTATTGGCTCATCATCATATATTCTTTTAATTGCTTCTGCGAATAATGGTGCAACAGAAATGGATTTAAATTTATCTAATCCTTCTTGATCTGGAAGTGGAATAGTATTTAACATTACTAACTCTTCAATTGCAGAATTATTTATTCTTTCAAATGCTGGTCCTGATAATACTCCATGAGTGCAACAAGCATAAACATTCTTTGCTCCTAATTCCTTTAATGCATTTGCAGCATTTGCTATAGTTCCAGCAGTATCAATCATATCATCAATTAATATACATCTTTTCCCATCAATATCTCCTATAATATTCATTATCTCAGATACATTTGCCTTTGGTCTTCTCTTATCAATAATTGCAATTGGTGCATTTAATTTATCAGCAAATTTTCTTGCTCTAGTAACACTACCTAAATCTGGTGATACAACAACTACATCCTCTTGATCGCTAAACCCTTTATCAACAAAACTCTTAGCTAATATTGGTGAACCTAATAAATGATCCACTGGTATGTTAAAATATCCTTGAATTTGAGAAGCATGTAAATCCATTGTTAATACTCTATCTGCTCCTGCTGCTGTTAATATGTCTGCAACTAATTTTGCAGTAATCGGATCTCTTGATTTTGCCTTTCTATCTTGTCTAGCATATCCATAATACGGAATAACCGCTGTTATTCTACCAGCTGATGCTCTCTTAAAGGCATCTATCATTATTAATAATTCCATTAAGTTATTATTAACTGGTGAGCTAGTTGATTGTACTATAAATACATCTACTCCTCTTACTGTTTCATTAATATCTACTGATATTTCACCATCACTAAAAGTTGAAACTTTTGCACTTCCTAGTGGTATTCCAAGTAAGTCAGCAATTTCTTTTGCTAGTTCAGGGTGTGAATTCCCTGTAAATATTTTTATTTTTTTCCCATGAGATATCATAATTATGAGACCCTCCTTAATTTGCAATAAATCTTGCCATATTTATCTTATAGTTTAATATATATTATATTATTTTTTCTTAATAAGACCTTTTTTATCTACCCAACCTTCAATATTCCTTTGCTTAGCTCTAGCAACTGCTAACTCTCCACTTTTTACATCATTAGTAATAGTCGAACCAGCTGCAATATAAGTATTATCTTCTACTGTAACAGGTGAGATTAAATTTGTATTACATCCAATAAAACTATTATTTCCTATAATAGTTTTGTTCTTATTTTTACCATCATAGTTAACAGTAACAGTTCCACAACCAAAGTTGCAACCTTCTCCTACTTCAGCATCTCCTACATAAGTTAAATGAGATACTTTAGTATTATTACCTATTGTAGATTTTTTTATTTCCACAAAATCACCAATTCTTACATTTTTCCCAATTATAGATTGTGGACGAATATAAGCAAATGGACCAACTGTAGTGTTGCTTCCAACTTCACTTTCTAGTATTACAGATGATTGTATTTCTACACCTTCTCCAATAAAACTATTATTAATTCTTGAGTTTGGATATAACATGCAGTTTTTACTTATTACTGTGTTTCCTTCAATAACATTGCCTGGATATATTATAGTATCTTGCCCTATCTCTACATCAATCCCTATATATGTCATATTAGGATCAATTATAGTTACTCCATTTTCTAAGTGTTTATTATTTATTCTCTTTCTTAAAATAGCTTCAACTTCTGCAAGTTGAGCTCTTGAGTTTACCCCTAACGTTTCTTCGTAATTTATTACAAGTGCCCCAACCTTTTCATTTTTTTCCTTCATCATTCCAATTACATCAGTTAAATAATATTCTCCTTGAGAATTATGATTAGAAAGGTTGTTTAAGCATTTAACTAAGCTCTCGATTTCAAAGCAGTACATTCCTGAATTTATTTCTCTAACTTTTATTTCTTCTTCATTACAATCTTTATGCTCAACTATCTTTAATACTTCATTTTCATTTCTTATAACTCTTCCATATCCTGAAGCATCATTCAAAATAGAAGTAAGTATAGTTGCACTATTTCCACTTTCTTTATGTACCTTAAATAATTCTTCTATAGTTTCCTCTTTTATTAAAGGAGCATCTCCATTAAAAACTGCAACTGTTCCATTTTTATTTTTTAAGAAATCTATAGCGCACTTAACAGCATGACCTGTACCTAATTGTTCTTCTTGTAATGAATAACTAACATTTCTTGCTTTAGTATTTTCTTTAACTAATTCTGCACCTTTACCTATGATAACATTTATATCTTCTACATTCCCTTTTCTTAATGTATCAATTAAATGATTAACCATTTCTTTACCAGAAACCTTATGTAGGACTTTAGGTAAATCTGATTTAATTCTCTTTCCTTGACCTGCTGCTAATATTAGAGCACATTTATACATAAATTCACCTCTCTATAAAACTTAAGGATAAAACCTTAATTTTATCCTAAAATGTTCGTGTAATTTCTTATATATTATATTTCATTAACTAAAGTATTTCAACACCTCAATAAAATTATAAAATAAGAGGAATATATCTACTCATATATTCCTCTTATTTAAAACTATTATTCAGTTATAACAACGTTTTCTTCTTCTTCTACTGCAGCCTGATAAGCCTTTAATATAGATGATTGAATTTTCTCCCTAGTGTCTGTATTTATTGGATGAGCAATATCCTTAAATTCTCCATCTGGTGTTTTTCTACTTGGCATTGCAATAAATAAACCATTTTGTCCTTCAATAACTTTAATATCATGAACAACGAATTCATTATCAAATGTTATAGAAACTATAGCTTTCATTTTTCCTTCTGCTGCTATTTTTCTGATTCTAACGTCTGTGATTGTCATTTCACTACACCTCCAGTTGCTTTATAATAATACTATTTCTATAAAAAGTTTAAAAATCCTTTTTTTTACTTAGATTTTTTAAAATTTTCCTATAATTTATTTTATTTATTTTTAAAGCAACTAGATTGTCTATTATTTTATAAAAGCAGATGGTCTAACGTTAAGTTTTTCCTCTTCTTTATTGTATTCTAAATCAATAATTGAAATATAATCAGATGTTCTCTTATTTTCTATTCCAACATTATCAACAAGCACTCCTGTTCCAACTAATTCACTATCAAATTCTTTTAAAAGATCTTTAATTCCTTCAGCTGTTCCACCACCTCTTAAGAAATCGTCTATAAATACGCACTTACTTGATGGTTTCATGCATTTTTTAGCTAATGCCATTTGTTGAATTCTTCCACTTGTACCAGATACATAATTAATTGTGACCGTAGGGCCTTCTGTAATTTTATTATCTTTTCTTATTATTACTAATTCTATACCAAGACTCTTAGCAACTTCGTATGCTAAAGGAATTCCTTTTGTTTCAACAGTAACTATATAATCTATATTCATATTTTGAAAATGCGAAGCTAAAATAACCCCAGCTTTACTTACTATTTGTGGATTATACATTATATCTGTCAAATAAACAAAGTTTCCTGGTACAATTCTACCATCTTCTAATAATGCTTCACATAGTTCATTTGCAAACTCTTCTTTGTCTTGTTTACCCATTGAAGGAATAAACTTAATTCCTCCTGCTGCTCCAGAAATAGTCTCTATAGATCCCATCTCTAATTTTTCCAATACTTCTCTAACTATTACTATATCTTCACTAATAGTTGATTTAGCTGCATTTAAAAGTTCCGAAAATCTATTTAATCCTATAACCTTATTAGGAGTTTCTATTAATATCTTTGTAATGGCTACAACTCTATTATTTCTACTTAATTTTTCCACTTTACTCACCTTCCTTATTTTCTCAAAAACACGAATTTTTTTCAATTTATTTCACCCGAATATTCATATTTTATTCTATATTCATTACATTATCAATACTTTTTTAAGTTATTTATCAGTAATTCTTTTATATAAATTATTTTCTTTGTTTAATTATAAAAATTTATCTTTTTTCTTCCATATTATAAACACTTTTCTTAATGTATATAATTTGGCTATTTTTTTGTAAAATATTTTATATATTTTTTATTTTTTGTGTTCAACCTAGCAAATTTGTATATAATTATAAATATATATTAAATGATAATCTAAGCTTTAATTTAATTAATTAAAGTTACATAGAACATACTCATTAAATATTAGAAACAAAAATCTCATATTATAATTATACAATAAAGGGGTTGATATATTGTCTTTCGATCTAAATTCAAGTAAAAATAGAAAAGTACATTTTATTGGAATTGGTGGAGTAAGTATGAGTGGACTTGCTGCCGTTCTATTAACAAAAGGTTATAAAGTATCTGGCTCTGATGCTAAAGAATCTGAAGTTATAAATAAACTTAGAGCATCTGGTGCTGAAATTTACATAGGGCATAAAGGTGCAAACCTTAAAAATGTTGATTTAGTAGTATATACTGCTGCTATCCCTTCTACTAACCCTGAAATAATTGAAGCAAAAAATAAAAATATAGAATTAATGGATAGAGCTGAATTTTTAGGCTATATAATGAAAGGCCATAAATACAACGTTGCTGTTGCTGGAACTCATGGAAAAACAACAACAACTTCTATGTTATCTCATATAACATTAAATGCAAACTTAGATCCTACAATTTTAGTTGGTGGCGATGTTGATGCCATTAATGGTAATTATAAAATTGGTGAAAGTGAGTATTTTGTGACAGAAGCTTGTGAATATAAAGCTTCATTTTTAAAATTCTATCCTTATATAGGAATAATATTAAATATAGATGCAGATCATTTAGATTACTATAGAGATATAAATCACATTGAAGATACTTTCAAAAAGTTCTCTGATTTAATTCCACCTGATGGTTATTTAGTTGGTTGTGCAGAGGATGATAGAGTATTAGAAGTTATAAATTACGCAAAATGTAATACTATGAGTTATGGCTTTACTAAAGGTGATGTAACTGCAACTAATATTTCTTTTAATAATAAAGGTTGTGCTAAATTTACAGTTTGTAAAGATAGTGAAAATTTATTTGATGTAACATTAAACACAACCGGAAAGCATAATATACTTAATGCTCTTGCAACTATATGTAGTTCTTTAATATTAAATATTCCTAAAGAGGCTATAATTGCTGGATTAGCTGAATGTAAGGGAGCTCATAAAAGATTTGAATATAAAGGAGAGTTTAAAGGAACTACTATAATAGATGACTATGCTCATCATCCTGTTGAAATAAAAGCAACATTAGATACAGCAAAACTTATTGAACACAATAAAACATATTGTGTATTCCAACCACATACTTATACTAGAACAAAAACACTTTTTAATGAGTTTACAACTTGTTTCTCTTCTGCTGATGAATTAATCTTAATGGATATTTATGCTGCAAGGGAAAAAGATACAGGTTTAGTGTCTTCTAATGAACTTGGAGATGCCATAAGAAAAACTGGATTAAGTTGTATAAACCTTCATAACCATGAAGAAGTTGCTAATTACTTAGCATCAAAAGTTCAACCTAAAGATTTAATACTTACAGTAGGTGCTGGAGATGTTGTTAAAGTTGGCGATATACTTTTAAATAGAGCAAAAGAAAAATAACGAGGTGATTTTATGAATTTATTAACTCAAATTAAGGCTTCAGCTGATTTTATTTTAAAACAAAGTAAATATAAACCAGAAATAGGATTAATACTAGGATCTGGATTAGGTTCATTAGCAGATACTATAGAAGATGCAGAATATTATAACTATTCTGATATTCCTAATTTCCCTACATCAACTGTAGAAGGTCATGCTGGTAGATTAGTTATTGGTAAACTTGGAGATAAACAAGTTGTTGCTATGCAAGGAAGATTCCATTACTATGAAGGATATTCTTTAGATAAAGTAACTTTCCCTGTAAGAGTAATGAAGCTATTAGGAATTTCAAAGCTTGTAGTTACAAATGCTGCTGGAGCTGTTAATAAAGATTTTAACGCTGGAGATTTAATGATTATTACTGACCATATTAATTTTTCTGGATCAAATCCTTTATTTGGACATAACATTGATGAATTTGGACCTAGGTTCCCTGACATGTCTGAAGCTTACAACCTAGAACTTAGAAATAAAGTTCTAGAAGCTGGTAAGGAATTAGGAATAAAATTACAACAAGGAGTATATGTAATGTTCTCTGGGCCTACTTACGAAACTCCTGCTGAAGTAAGATTTGCAAAAATTATGGGTGGGGATGCTGTTGGTATGTCAACTGTTCCAGAAGTAATTGTTGCAAACCACTGCGGTATTAAAACAGTTGGTATTTCTTGCTTAACAAATATGGCTGCTGGAATATTAGATCAACCTTTAAACCATGAAGAAGTTATTGAAACTTCTGCGAAAGTTAAGAATGATTTTATAAAATTAATGAATAGAGTAATTGAAATAATATAAAACTAGTTAAAGCTACACACTTTTGGCGTGTAGCTTTAATAATATTATCAGTTGATATAAAAGTTAAATACTTGATACTTAGCTTTTTAACTAAAAACATTCTAATAATATAGGAAGCCGTATAATACTTCCTATGAATATCATATCTTTATTATTAATACAATAATCTCCAAGACTTGCCGTTATAATTTGATCGTTCTCATAGGTTTTAAAATAATATTCACATGTATTAGTATTTATAAAAGCAGTATATTTCGTATAGTCATATGTTCCTCTATCTGTTACCACAATCCCCTTTGGAATAGAAACACTATTCATAATATGAAAGCATGTCATAATTGCTTCTGAACGACTTTTGGGAACTTGTGCATGAGTTTTTAGAAATGCTGTACGAACAAAACGCTCAGGAGATGTAAACCCTCCCGGAAGGGGCATACTTCCTGTACCTTGACCAAAAGGAGTTAAAGATACATCACCCCAATAAACTTCCTCTTTTTGATGAACTGATACATCCATATAATTTCTTAGATTAGTCATATGCCAACAAAAATCAGGACTATTAGTCATAACTCCTATTGGATTATTAATTATCTTAAGCCCTGTTTGGGTCTGCTCAATAACAACACACTTACCACTTCTGTCTGTAGCAATCCAATGTAATGGAGCAGCTGTGTTTGTAACAGGATCTGGTTGACCTATGATACCTGCATTTTTTAATAATGTCCTTAAATCATCTATCGAACTACAACATCCTAAAATATAATGTATAAAATCTAAAGAACTAATTGCTTTTTTATCTTTCATTGGTAAATCATAATAAGCATAACCTTTAAAATATAAAGTTGCTGCAGCAAACCCCATTTCATTTACCCCATCGAACACCCCTAACATATCATCGATTTCCTGCCCTATACAGATAAAACTATAGTTATCAGTATAATTTTCCTTTGTTGCAGTACTATACCATTCATAATTTTTAGGTATTACATAAAGTCCTGCTTCAATTGGATAAGAAAAATCCATGGTTCTTCCAAAAAAGTTCTCACCTTGCATAGATTGTAATGTAATAGCAGTACACATACTATAAACTCTCCAGTACTATAAATATCATAATTATTATAGTATATGTTTTTAAAATATATACCGTGTTTATATTTATATCAATTTATTAAGTGTAAATTGATTAAAAAACTTAATATCATTAAATATATAAATTACTTGTTATATCACTAACTTTTCATTATTCTAGTACTATAATACTGTGATTTCTTTTGTAACAGAGTTTAATACTTCACATCCATCTTTAGTTACAAGAACTAAATCTTCGATTCTAACCCCTATATTATCCTTTAAGTAAATTCCTGGCTCAACAGAGAATATCATGCCAGCCTTAACTTCATCATTATTAACAGAACTAACATTTCCAAAGTCATGACATTCAATACCTATACTATGACCCGTTCTATGAGTAAAATACTCTCCATATCCAGCATCAGTAATTAGATTTCTAGCTGCCTTATCTATATCAGAGAACTTAACTCCTTCTTTAATTATAGAAATTGCCTTTTCATTTGCACTCTTTACTATATTATAAACTTCAGCATGTTCTTTACTTGGCTCTTTACCTATAAACACAGTTCTAGTCATATCTGAGCAGTAATTTTTATACCTTCCCCCAATATCTAAAACTACACTATCTCCAACTTTTATTTTATCTTTACCTGTTCCATGATGTGGATCAGCCCCATTAGGACTTGTTGCTATTATTGGTGAAAATGAAAAGCCTGATGCCCCTTCTTCTTCATAAATTTCATGTAAAAGATTTGCATAATACTTTTCTGAGAATCCTGCCTTTAAGTTTTTCCAAAGCTTTAACATTACTGCATCATTTATTCTAGAAGATTCTCTCATTATTTGAATCTCTTCTTCATCTTTTATCATTCTTAAAGTATCTATAATAGGTGATGAATTAACAAAAGCTTTTACAACATTTCTCCCCATAAGATCTATTAAAAAATGTGCTGGTAAATTTTTATCTACACCTAATACTTCACCTTTTCTTACTACATTAGCTAATCTATCTATTGGATTTTCTATATCATCATACCAAACTATTTCTACGCCTAAATACTCATGTATAGGAAACAACTTGTTTACTATAAATTTATGATTTCCCTTAGAATCTAAGTATAAAGCTATTAATCTTTCACCAGGATGAATCATCTTTCCTGTTAAATAAAATATAGACTCTGCAGAAGTAACTATTAATTGTGGAATTTTATTTTCTTCCATTTTTATTAATACATTTTTAATTCTAGAATCCTTCATATGTAACACCTCCGTATATTGTTTTTATCTTCTTGTCTTTATGATAACTTAAAATTTTCATATTATCCATAATTTAATTTGTTACTTTTATCGTTTTTTTTATTTATAATGATATAATTATTTTATAAAATTTATATCTATTTTTTAATAATAATATAAATAGTCTAATTTTAAGTAATTGGAGGATAGCAAAATGAAATTAGCAGTTATATCAGATATTCACGGAAATATTTATGCATTAATGAAAGCTCTTGAAGATATAGATGAACAAAAAGTTGATAAAATAATTTGCTTGGGTGATTTAGTTGGATATGGTCCTCACCCAAATGAAGTTGTAGCATTGATTAAAAGACGTGAAATTCCATGTATAAAAGGTAACTATGATGCATCAGTAGTAGATGGTGACTATACCTATATTAGAAATACATCAATAAACTCATTTGCATTACCTTGGGCAAGTAACGAGGTTAGGGTTGCAAACAAATACTTTTTAGATTCATTACCAACCTCCCTTAAATATACATTTAATGGAGTAAATTTTCTATTTACCCATGGAAGTCCTAATGCAATTAACGATTATTTATTTGAAGATGCAGCTAACACAATAGAAGTTATGAATCAATTAGAGGATGATATTTTAGTATGTGCTCACACTCATATACCTTGTGCAAAAAAATACGGAAATAAATTACTAATTAACGTTGGTAGCGTTGGAAAACCTAAAATAGGAAAACCTAATCCTACATATGCAATAATTGAAATTGAAGATAATGGCGAAGTTAAAGTTACATTTAGATATTTAGAATACGAATTTAAAAGAATAGTTAAAGATTGTACTATGTTAAACTTCCCAGCAGCCATTACATCTTCCTACGAAACCGGCAAAGAATAGCCTTACGTGGAAGCGAAAAAATGAAATATTAATTTTCCATGAAACGTGAAAATTTCCTTTTAAATTAATATTTCATTTTTTCTATCTCCACGTAACTACTTGTAAACCTGCACCTTATAGTTAATCATTTTTGCTACATAATAAATTCTTAACGCAAATTACACAATTCCTGGAGGTTATATCATTAATTTTTCGGCTTCATGTGACGAACAATATTATTCAATTATTGTTCCAACGATTCGTAGTTTTTTCAAGATATCTTTTTCATCTTTATGACATGTTTCAAAATATTCTGTCAAATCTTTTCCTGCACTTAATCCATAATGATTTCCATCAAGCCAATGTCTCATGGATGTAACATCATATACAGTTCCATTAATAACTACATAAGCTAAATTTCCATTTTTTCCATCAAAATTACTTATATCTTCTAACCTATAATATCTTAACTCTTCTCTAATATTAGAATTAAGCTCTGGATTTTTATCATCACTATTAAACTCTTCTCGTTTATTATTTGCATCTAATACTCCTACAGCTGGAGCATATTCCATTATAGATAATCTATTGCCATGACCTTGTGCAAACTCTTTATCAAGTACCTTTCCAGCTGTTATACCATAATGATTGCCACCACTCCATTTTGATACACCAGTTACATCATATACTATCCCACCAACTGAAATATATGACTTTGCTCCATTTTTTCCATTGTATTTAGCTAATTCATCTACTGTGAATACCCTTTTATTCTGTACTTTTTTTACTGCAGTTTTTAACTTACTCTTTTCCTCATCTAAGTATTCTGTTATTTCATCAAATACCTTTTCCATCACCTTAATTATTGTTTCACAATACTCTTTTGGATATGTTTGCAACAAATTTTTTAACTGGTTAATTTCACAATATTTTTGTTGCAAGAAATCTTTTTTAGCCATTATTTCCTCCAAAAAACATTCTTTAAATATATATTATGAAATTGAGTTGCAAATGTTAGCAAAGTGTTGTAAAATCGTATTAATAAAATCACAAATATTTACTGACTATGACGAGAAGAGTAACTTTTGAAGGTAGTTTAAGCGAGTAAGGGATGGTGTAAGCCTTATACGATATCAATTGTGAAGAACATCTCTGAGTTTCTAACTGAACAAGTGAAAAGAAATCATCTTTTCCCATGGTAAAGATGTAAGTTCGACTAACCAAGTTTATATTTGGACCCTCACTTAAGTAGGCTTAGACGGCTAAATGTCGTTATTAATTTACTAAGTGGCCTTTTTTATTAGGCAATTTGGGTGGTACCACGTAAGTAATTCCTTTCGTCCCATTTATATGGGATGAAAGGTTTTTTTATTGTTTTTATTTAAATTTGATAATAATAAAAAATATTTTTAGCAGGAGGTTATTATGAAAAACGTAGTTTTAGTAAAATCAATTTATAGAAACACTGATGAATACTTATCTAAAGAAATTGCAATTTCAGGATGGATAAGAACTTTAAGAGCTTCTAATGCATTTGGATTTATAGAAGTAAATGATGGTTCTTTCTTTAAAAATATTCAAGTTGTTTTTGATAACAAATTAGAAAACTTTAAGGATGTTTCTAAATTACCAATTAGCTCATCAATAAAAGTTATTGGTACTTTAGTTCCAACACCAGAAGCTAAGCAACCATTTGAAATTCAAGCAAAAGAAGTTATTATTGAAGGTATGTCAGACTCTGATTATCCATTACAAAAGAAAAGACATACTTTTGAATATTTAAGAACAATTGCTCACTTAAGACCAAGAAGTAATGCTTTCTCAGCAGTATTTAGAGTTCGTTCTGTAGCTGCTTATGCTATTCACAAATTCTTCCAAGACCAAGGGTTTGTATATACAAATACACCAATCTTAACTGGAAGTGACTGTGAAGGTGCTGGAGAAATGTTCAAAGTTACTACTTTAGACTTTGACAATGTTCCAAGAACTGAAGATGGAGCTGTTAACTATAAAGAAGATTTCTTTGGAAAAGAAACTAACCTTACAGTTTCTGGACAATTAAATGCAGAAACATTTGCTTTAGCATTTAGAAATGTTTATACTTTTGGTCCAACTTTCAGAGCTGAAAACTCAAATACAGCTAGACACGCTGCTGAATTCTGGATGGTTGAACCTGAAATAGCATTTGCTGATTTACAAGATGATATGGAATTAGCAGAAGGAATGTTAAAATACGTAATTAAATACGTTATGGATGAATGCCCAGAAGAAATGGCATTCTTCAACCAATTCGTTGAAAAAGGATTATTGGATAAATTAAATCACATTGTAACATCTGACTTCGGAAAAGTTACTTATACTGAAGCAGTTGAAATGTTAAAGAACTGTGGTAAGACATTCGAATATCCAGTTGAGTGGGGAATAGATCTTCAAACTGAACATGAAAGATATTTAACTGAAGAAATATTTAAGAGACCAGTCTTCGTTACTGACTATCCAAAAGATATTAAGGCATTCTATATGAGACTTAATGATGATGGGAAGACTGTTGCAGCAACTGACTGCTTAGTTCCTGGTATAGGTGAAATTATCGGTGGTAGCCAAAGAGAAGAAAGACTTGATGTTTTAAAAGCTAGAATGGCTGAATTAGATCTTAAAGAAGAAGATTACTGGTGGTATTTAGAACTTAGAAAATATGGAGAAACTAAACATGCTGGATTTGGTTTAGGATTCGAAAGATTAATAATGTACATCACTGGTATGTCAAATATCAGGGATGTTATACCATTCCCAAGAACTACTGGGCAATCTGATTTCTAAAACTTTCAAAAGAGTTAGCAAAATAATCTTGCTAGCTCTTTATTTAATTAAAATTATTTTCAAATTTTTTATATTTATCTGAATAAAAGTTTAAGATTAAGTACATAATTATAATGTAAATATAAAACCTGTAATACACAGGTTCCCATCCCCCCATTATTTAAAAAGCGCGTAAGCGCTTTTTTTATTATTTAGGAAATTATATTTGTTAAAGAATTGTGGATAAACTTTAGAAGTTGTAGAAACACAAAGTCTACAAAGCAGTTTTTTTATTTCTATATAACGATAAAAAAGGAAATTACCAAAATAATTTCCTTTTTTATCGTTTAGCTTTTATTATTTTATGCTTTGTTCGTAGCTTTCAACCATTCTCTTAACCATTTCGCCACCAACACTACCATTTTGCTTTGAAGTAAGATCTCCTTTATTTATATTTTCATAATTTTGTAATCCAACTTCAGATGCAACTTCATTTTTTAATCTGTTTAATCCTTGCTTAGCTTCTGGAACTAAATTTCTATTATAACTACTATTATTTGATGACATTTTTCATTCCTCCTAAGATAAATATTTATTTTACAATAATATTTTTATCTTAATATTATAGATATATACTTATATAATAATTCCATCCAAGTTATATAATTACCATATTATCTAGCTTTTTACGCCATCAAAAGTTTATTGTTATTACTTTATTCTTATCAATACTTTCCTTAACATTAATTATTCTTTGATTTGTAGATCCTCTAAACCTTAATCCTTCCTTTTTATTATTTATTTCAAATCTTCCATCAACTAATACATCTATATTATTTAAAAGTTCACTTATTGCTGTATCTACTTTCATAATTTCTAAAAGTTTTTCAAATGTATATCCTGTATAACACCATACACTTAAATTAGAATTCTTAAATGCTTTTGCCATATAAGCAAAACTGTGAGCTTGCTCTATTGGATCACCTCCACTGAATGTTACTCCTTGTAATATAGGATTATCTAAAACATCCTTTATTAACTTATCCATATCCATAATTTTACCATCATCAAAACTATGCGTTTCTGGATTAAAGCAACCTTCACACTTATGTTTACATCCTTGTGCAAAAAATACTCTTCTTATTCCAGGTCCATTTGCTAAGCTTTCATAAGCTATTCCTGCTAACCTCACAGTTTTATTCATTTTTAACAAACCTCCAAAAGCATTATAGTTTTATGCTTTATAATAATTAATTAAACATCCCTTTAATATAATTTCTCTTTCATCATCTGTAAGTTCACCTAATTTTAATTCAAATTCCTTCATTGATTTATTAACTACATATGCCTTTATAGAGGTCTTATTTTCTTTAATTTCCTCTATTATATTAGGTACAAACAAATAGTCTCCATTGTTAAAGCATATCTCTTCCTTAAGAACAAAAGGTAGCATACCCCAATTTATTAAATTAGAACGATATCTTTTTGTAGCATATTCTTTAGCTATATTAGCCCATCCACCTAATACTTTTTGACATGATGCAGCTTGCTCACGTGCTGATCCATCACCTGGCTTAACAGCATAAATAGTGCTTCCTATTCCTGTATTTTTATTATTAACACCAGTAAATATTTCTTTGATTGAAGTAAATATAGGACCTAATTCATTAACAGCCTCAATTGGTGATCCATTTTCTATTCTTGCTTTTTCAGCCTTTTGAATCTCCTTAGCTCTTCCAACATATGCTGGATCTTTACGTGATAAAGTAAATTCGGCTAAACCTAATGGATTAGAACGATATGATGAAGTTTCACCTGATGGAATAAGTTCATCAGTTGTAGTAACTGGATCATGAATTACAGAAACTACTTTTAATAATAAATTATCAGTTAAAGCTGACATTTCTGGCCAATCTACTATATTAGGTCCAAATTTAATTTCTACTGATGAATCTGCTTTTCCTACACCATCATAAACACGATTTTCATATATAAACTTATCAAAATAATATTTTGGATTTGTAAAGTTAACATCTATATCAGTGGCAGCTATTAAATATCCCTTATTAGCAGCTGTTGCTGCAATAGATCTAGCATCCATTAATGCAACTGATGCAATTTGTCCATTAGTTATCTTTGATCCTTCTCTATTAGGGAAGTTTCTTGTTGAATGACGTATACTTAATCCATTATTAGCTGGAACATCTCCCGCTCCAAAGCAAGGTCCACAGAAAGCTGTACGCACAGTCGCACCTGTAGCCATAATATCTGCAATTCTACCATTCTTAACAAGCTCCATAAATACTGGCTGTGATGCTGGATAAACACTTAATGAAAATTCATCACTACCTATTGAAGTTCCTCTTAAAATATCTGCTGCATCGCATATATTTTCAAATCCTCCACCTGCACATCCTGCAATTACACCTTGTTCAACATAAAGCTTACCATTATGAATCTTATCTCTTAATGTAAATTTAACTTTATTATCTAAACTAATTCCCGCTTTCTTTTCAACATCAGCTAATATATCATTTAGATTTGAATTTAATTCTTCTATACTATAAACATTGCTTGGATGGAATGGCATAGCTATCATTGGTTTAACTTTAGCTAAATCAACATAAATCATTCCATCATAGTAAGCTACGCTTCCTGGATTTAATTCCTTGTATTCATCTATTCTTCCATGAATATCATAGAATTCTTTTATCTTATTATCAGTTCTCCATATAGATGATAAACATGTTGTTTCTGTAGTCATAACATCAATACCAATTCTAAAATCAGCACTTAAATTATTAATTCCATCACCTACAAATTCCATAACTTTATTATTAACATATCCATTTGCAAAAACAGCTCCAATTATAGCTAAAGCAACGTCTTGTGGCCCAACTCCTTTTTGCGGTGAACCTGTTAAATATACACCTACTACCTCTGGTCTATTGATATCATAAGTTTTGCATAATAATTGTTTAACTATTTCAGGTCCACCTTCTCCAATTGCCATAGTTCCTAAAGCACCATAACGAGTATGACTATCAGAACCTAATATCATTTTTCCACAACCTGCTAACATTTCTCTAGCAAATTGGTGAATTACTGCTTGATGTGGTGGTACATATATTCCCCCATACTTCTTTGCACATGAAAGTCCAAACATGTGATCATCTTCATTTATTGTACCTCCAACTGCACATAGGCTATTATGACAATTTGTTAAAGCATACGGAACTGGGAACTTTTCTAATCCTGATGCCCTTGCTGTTTGAATTATTCCTACAAAAGTAATATCATGAGATGCTAATTTATCAAATTTTATTTTTAGTTTGTCCATATTTTCTGATGTATTATGTTCCTTTAATATGTTGTAAGCTATTGTATTTTTTTTAGCATTTTCTTTACTTGGATAATTATCTCCAAGTTTATTTTTTAATATTGAATTAATTTCATTACAATCTTCTACTATATCGGTATTATTAATAAGATAAACGCCATTTGAAAATAATTTTATCATCTTTAATTCTCCTTATGATTTTCTTTATTTAATCGCTTGTACTCTTGATAAAGTTTAACTAACTCCTTATCAAATAGTGTTCTCTTTAATCTAACAGAAGCAGCTCTTACCATTTCTAGTATTCCTTTTGCCTCTTCATCATTTAATTCAATATTGTACTCCTTAAACTTATTTATTATCCCAGCTTTCCCTGAATGCTTTCCTATAACAATTTGTCTTTGTAATCCAATAACATCTGGATCAAATGCCTCATAATTTTTTGGATTCTTTATTGCACCATCAGCATGTATCCCTGACTCATGAGCAAACATATTATCTCCAACAATAGCTTTCCAAATAGGAAGTTTTCTTCCTGATGCTTGTGCAACATATTCTGAAACTTCCCTAAACATCTTTGTATTTATATCAGCTTTATATCCATAAACGTATATAAGAGCCATTAACACTTCTTCCAATGCAGCATTTCCAGCCCTTTCTCCAAGTCCATTTACAGTTAAACCAACGTGACTTGCTCCTCCTAATATTCCTGCAATAGCATTTGCTGTAGCCATTCCAAAATCATTATGGGTATGCATTTCTATATCAAAGCCTGTCCTTTTATATAATTCCTCGATATTTTTTCTTATAGAAAATGGCTCCATTATTCCAACTGTATCACAATATCTAAACCTATCAGCTCCCGCTTTCTTAGCTTCATCAATAAATTCTATTAAAAATTCATTATCTGCCCTTGAAGCATCTTCGCCATTTACTGATACATATAAACCATTTTTCTTTGCAAACTCAACTGATTTAATCATACTTTCTAATACCCATTCTCTTGATGTCTTAAGCTTATGCTTAATATGAATATCAGATACTGATACTGAAATTGCTACTGCATCCACTCCACAATCTATAGATTCTTCAATATCACTAATAACAGCCCTATTCCAAGCCATTATACTTTTTTTACCATTATTTCTTTTTACAATTTGCTTAATTGCTTCTTTCTCATCTCCACCCATAGTAGGAATTCCTACTTCTAGTTGATCAACCCCAAGTTCGCTTAGCATATCTGCAATAATTAATTTTTCCTCATTTGCAAAAACAACTCCTGCAGTTTGTTCCCCATCTCTAAGAGTTGTATCGACTATATAGATTTTTCTATCCCCATTGACATTTTTAATAGCCATTTTTTTGCCCCCTTTATTTTTGTATATCGCTTTAAAATGTTTTTATAATTTGATTTATAAAAAATAGAGGTAAGTGTGTGTACCTCTCTATTTTGTTTATACCTTTTTTTACCATAATATCATATTTATAATACTTTCTCAATAAAAAACCAATAATTTTTTCTAAAAATTGCAAGTTTTTTATTTTTTATTTCATTTTATCAAGATATAATTACACTTTTCCTTATTATACATTTAAATTTTGCAACTATTTTTAATATACCTTCATTTCCATATGGTAAATCTTCATATAAGTTATATCACTATAACTTATATGAAGACCTCACATCAATCTATGATAATTCATAATTATTTCTATAACTTCCTGTATGAGACCTTCTATCAATTCTTTCTTCATACTTTCCTGGCCCAAATCTTTCGTCTAGACTCAAATATCCAGTTACTCTTGAAATTCCCTGTATATCCCTACTATTACACTTAGGACATTTGCTCTCATTGCTTGTTAATGATTCTCCACAATCTTTACAATACCTAATATGAAAGTTTACACCTATATAGCTTATATTAGTGTATTTATATGCATAATTTATTATATCCATTATGTTTTCAGGTGAAGGTGAGTCATCTACTTCTATATATGAAATATGCCCTGCATTACAAAGCTTATGATAAGGTGCTTCTATATCGATTTTATCCTTTATTGATATATTATAATTTACAGGAATATGAAAGCTATTTGTATAGTACTCCTTATCTGTTACACCTTTTATTATTCCAAATATCTTTTTATCATTCTTTATAAATTTTCCTGATAACCCTTCTGCCGGTGTTGCATAGCAACTCCAATTAAGCTTAGTTTCCTCTACTAATCTATCTACATACGCTCTTATGAAACCAACTATTCTCAACCCTAATTGCCTAGCTTCTTCTGATTCTCCATGGTGACATCCTAATAAAGAATATAAAGTTTCTGCTAATCCAATGAATCCAACTCCCCATGTTCCTTGTTTAAGTATTGGTTCAATTGAATCCTCAGCTTTTAACCCCTCAGAACCTTTCATAAGTCCCTGTCCTGCTACAAAAGGTAAATCTTTAACTCTTAAATTTTTAAGTACACTATATCTATGAAGTAAAGCCTCTCTTGCTAATACTAATCTTTTTTCTAATATATCAAAAAATTTATCTATATCTTTATTTGCTTCTATTCCTATACGAGGCAGATTAATAGTTACAGGTGCTATATTTCCTCTTCCTTTGCATCCAGGTTCACCATTAATATTTTTCATTAAATATGTTCTGCATCCCATTGTTGCTGGTATATATCCTTGATCATAATATTCCTTATTAAAGTCTGCATCTATATTCATAAATGTAGGATTCATTCTTTTTGATGCTACTTCACAAGCTAATTTATATAAATAATAATAAGGATCTTCTATTTCTCTATTTACCCCCTTCTTCACTCTAAAAATTATATTAGGGAATATTGGCTGCTCACCTTTTCCTAATCCTTTTTCATATTCTTTTAAAAATATCTCACATACTAATGCTGCATCCATAGAGTTTGGTATACCTAAATTTATAGAAGAAAAAGGTACTTGAGAACCTGCACGTGAATGCATAGTATTTAAATTATATACAATTCCTTGCATGGCTTGATGTACTCGTGATTTTAATTTTTCTTCTACTATTTTTTCTAGCTTTTCACCCTCAATTCCATAAGAAATTAATTCTTCCCTTATTTCTACCCTTGTTGGCTCAATAAACTCAGCCATATCATTATCAAAATCTGGATGAGACTGTCCACCAAACATATCATTTTGCGTAGACTGAAGTAATATACAAGATAATTCTGCAGCTGTTTCTATACGCTTAGGTGGCTTTATTGTTCCATATCCAGTGTTAAATCCCCTTTTTAATATCTCTCCCGTAGGTATATGAAGACAATTTATACTTAAGTTATAAGAATCTAGATCATGAAAATAAACTTCACCTATTTCATGAGCTTTTGCTAAATATTTAGGCATATTATAAAGATTATGCCATTTATTAGACTCTGAAGCTATTCTTAATAACTTAGCACTAAAATTATTTCCAACATTTGCATTATCCCTATCAGTTTCTATTCCTATTTTTTCAATTGCCTTCATTAAATCTGACTTAATTCCTCTAATTCTAGTTCTTTCTCTTCTATAGGAAGAATACACTCCTTGAATATTTTTATGGTTACTATCAATTAGAGATTTTTCAACTAGATTTTGTAATTCTTCTACTGATACTTTTTCTTTTTGTTCAAGTTCAATATATTTAATAATCTTTTGTATACATTCTAATATTTGATCTTCTCTTAATGACTCTCCAACTTCATCACTTGCCTTTTTTATTGCATTCACAATTTTATTACTATCAAATTCAACCTCTCTTCCATCTCGTTTTACTACATATAGCAAAATAACCGCCTCCTACAAATTCACACTATATATTGTATATTTTATGTATTAAATACAATATATAGTATATAATTCTATTTAAACTTTTATTACCCTTCAAATTTTTGATAAAATTTTAATAACAAAATATTATCAATAGTGATAATACTTTTTATTTATCACTATTGATAATGATATCTTATATGATATACTAAGTTTATATAATTAAATTTTCGGAGGATTTTTTATGCAAAAAATTGCTTTAATAACTGACAGTGCATGTGATCTTGATTTAAATACATTAAGAGAAAATAATATAAATTTATTACCACTTAGAATAATTTATTCTAATGGTGATTATAGAGATAGAATAGATATTTCCCCTCAAGAAGTATATGATAACTTAGAAAAAGAAGTTCCTAAAACTTCTTTACCAAGTGCTCAAGAAACTGAGGAAATTTTAAGCAAATTAGAACAAGAAGGATATACTCACGTAATTTGTATTTCAATTTCTAGTGGTCTTTCTGGAAGCTTTAATGCAATACGATTAGCTTTAGAAGATCACCCAAAACTTACTTCTTTTGTTTACGACTCTAAAATACTAGCTTATCCACAAGGAGAAATAGTTTTAGAAGTTGCTAAACTTATAAAAGAAGGTAAAACTTATGAAGAAATAATCAAAGAAATACCTGAAATAAGAAAAAGAGTTATTGGATACTTTACTATTAATACATTAGAGTATTTAAAAAGAGGAGGAAGAATTGGTAGACTTGCTGGAACTGTTGGTGAATTACTAAATCTTAAACCTATAATAACTACAGATGAAGATGGAGTTTATTATAATGTTGCAAAAGTAAGAGGTAGAAAGCAATCTTTATCAAAAATGACTGAATTATTAAAAGGATACTTAGCTAAGAGTAAATGTGAAATTGCTGTATTACACGCTGGTTGTGAGGATGAAGCTATTAAATATATGAATTCACTTAAAGATTTAACAAATGTTATATCTATAAAAATAGCAGAAATAAGTCCTGCTCTTGGTATTCATGGTGGTCCTGGATTAATTGGTTTTTCTGTAAAAATGGTTAAATAATTTATGAGCGATTTTGATTTTAACAATATTGAAGATTTAAAGGCTGAGGAAAAAAGATTATATGATGAATATAAAGCTAAACTTGCAGAACTAAAAAAAGTTCAAAAAGAAAAAGAAGCAGTTGGGCAAGTATTTACAAAAGGATTATTACCTATTTATGTTCTTCATATATTAAAATCCGGTCCAACAAACGGTAATGAAATTTCCACTAAGATTTCTGAAAGAACTAATGGACTATGGACTCCTAGCACTGGTGGAATATATCCATTATTAAAAAAATTAGAAAAAGAAGGTTTAGTTATCGGTCAATGGGATGATCCTAAGAAGAAGTTTCAAAAATTTTATTCTCTAACTCCTCTAGGTGAGGTTGAATTTAATAATAGAAAAAAATTGCTTAAACATAAAATAGAAGAGTCATTAAAAGTCTTCCAAATAGTTTATAAAGATCTTTATTTATAAAAAATACATCCAAGAAAATTTCTTGGATGTATTTTTATCATTATTTATGTGTAAACTAATATAAACTTACTTAGGACGGTGTTAAATATGAAAGGAATGATACTAGATTATACTGGCAATGATGCTTTTATTTTATTAGAAGATGACTCTATTATAACAATGCCTTTAACTTCTTTTGAAACACTTATGCCAATAGGTAGTAACATAAGTTTAGCTAATTTATATAAGAACTCTTCAAATACAAATTATAAACCTTGCCAAATGATAAATAAAAGCATTGACTTTTTGTAAATCTTTGCCTAAAATTAAATTATATTTAGTTGCTAGGGGTGCCCCAAGGCTGAGAGATGAATTTTCATCAACCCTTTTAACCTGATCTGGATAATTCCAGCGTAGGAAAGCCATAATAGAGTTTCTATATTCTCATGCTACGGTACCCTCTTACGCAAAATAAGGAGGTATTTTTTTATGTCAAATTTTCTAGCAACAATGGGAGAAAATTTTAAAACACTTTTTAGCAGTCCACTTACACTAATTACTTTAATAGGTTGTGCAATTTTACTAATTGCCTTTATAAAATTTAAATCATTAAAGTTTGATTCAAAATTAGTGGCTAGAATAGGACTAGCTATTGCTCTTGCTTTCATTTTGGATATGTTAAAAATTTATACATTACCAAATGGCGGTGGAAGCATTTCATTAGGAAGTATGATTCCAATATTGTTAATTTCATTTATTTACGGTCCATCAATAGGATTATTTACAGGATTTCTATTTGGAGTACTTAAATTAATTATTGATCCATATATACTAAATCCAATTCAAGTTTTATTTGATTATCCTTTACCTTTTATGGCCGTTGGAATTGCAGGATTCTTTAAAAATAAATATTTAGGTGCTACATTAGGAATGCTCCTACGATTTTCATGCCATTTTATTTCTGGTGTAATATTCTTTGGCTCCTATGCACCAGCAGGAATGTCTCCTATAGTATATTCTCTAGCAGTAAATGGATTTGCAGTAGGTGGAGAACTATTAATCTGCTTAGTATTATTAGCATTTTTACCTATAGAAAAATTAATTAAAACATTAAAAGCAAATATATCATTAACATAAGTAAATTCTAAATCATTTATTTAGATAAGCGAATTTAAAACTGGTAATTCATTAATAATTGTTAAAAAAATATACCATATAGCTTAATGCTATATGGTATATTTTTTTAATCTAGACTTATTGCATTTACTGGACAACTTGATTCTGCATCTCTTGCATCATCTTCATTTCCATCTGGAACAGGATTAGTTTTAGCTACTGCTTTACCATCATCATCCATTTCAAAAACTTCTGGACATATTGATGGACATAATCCACATCCAATACAAGTATCTTTATCTACAGATGCATTCATAACTTCAACCCCTTTAACAAACTTCAATACTATTATTTACAAAATTCTAGTATGTTATGTAAGTTAAAAAAATTTTATTTTACCAATTATCAGGTTTACTCTCTGAAACATCTATATTCCATTCTTTAAACTCATTAACTGCAACAACATAATATTTACTTTCTGTATTTTTATCCTTATTAGTTACTGTAATTAATGTTTTAAAATTAGTAGTATCATATCCTCTATTTTTTACAGTAACTACAACATCAAAATCACTCTCATTATTATCTGATATTTCTACATTTGATACAATTTTCTTTGCTTCTTCTATAAATGTATTTAAATCAGTAGAAAATACATACTTTAAGCAATCTACATCTCCATTTATATTAATGCCAACTTTATAATTGCTCATATCACTCTTTTTATTAGCTGTTTGTAGTACATCTAAAATAGATTGATAATATATATAATCAAAGTCTCTAGGCTTTCTTATAACTGAAAGATTTTTTATAATTCCCTCATCTAATCTCTTTGAAACTGAAAATATATTTTCATCATTATAAAAATTTCCTTCATCACTTCCTACAACATAGTAAAACTCTTTTACCTCATCGCCTAAATCAAATTCAACCTTATAATCTGGCTCTAAAGTAGACTTATTTTCACTTATTTTTGACTTTGATAGTAAATTCGCCATCTCATTAATTGCACTTTCGTCTGTTACTATAAACTTAAATGATAAATCTCTAGTGCTCTGTATACTTATTTGCTCTACATCATTTGAGTTTACATAATCAAAATAATCATTTTTTAAACCTAACTTTTTCTCTATACTTTCTATTACTGTACATCCAGAGAAATTAAATATACCTATTATTAAAAACCCTAGTAGGATATATCTTTTTAATACTCTTAACATTCGTTTCTCCTTTTTACCTTTATACTAATAATAGGAGAAGCTTGTGCTTCTCCTAATAAAGATAATTATAATACTTTATTCCAATATTAGCAATTTACTTTCTCTATTATCTTATATTTTCATTTAGTTCAATATATGTTTTTTGTCTAACTTTATACTATTGCATTGGAACAACAACAGTAGAATTTTTAAAATCATAAAACATTAACCAACATCCCTCTCTATCTTTACCATTCAAACTAACCCATGTAACAAAGCCAGTTCTTCCATCATAAGGTTGTTCATCCTTATCCTTTTTACCCGGAATTGCATAAATTATATGTTTTAGATTTCCTTTCGAATCACACTTATATCCAAGCATAAAATATCCATACTTCTTTATATAAGGATAGTAATTTAACATTGGATAATAAGCTAATGTATACTTATTATAATTTGACATATTGCACATCTCATGCAAATCATTTACCGGTATTTTATACCACTTAGTATATTTTAAATCATTTATACTGTCATAATCCCTATTGAATCCTTCTACTATTGATTCAAAATATTCTCCTATGCTACCTCTTATCTTGCTATTAACAGGATCAAATTCTTTACTGGCCTCTATTCCCTCTTCATAATCTTCAAATTTTCCTCTTAAATTTTCTCTTTGAAAATATCTCATTCTAGCTTCTTCAAGATTCTCAACTTCTTGAACCTCTTTTACTTCAACTACTTCTTCAACTACCTCGTTAACTACTTCTTTAGAAACTTCTTCTTTTTCTTCCTCAGCCCTTTTAATATCTTCTATAACTATATTTTCATCAACTTTAGCTTCTACTATAGGTTTTTCTATAGGCTTATCTTTAGATTTTTCTACCTTAATTTCTGGCTTTCTTGGTTCTTTTTTATGTTCTTTTTCCGCAACTTTTTCAGTTGACCTTAACCTAACTTCCTTAGCTTTAACTATGGTATAATTCTTCCAATTTTCAGATGGTTGCTGTCCATTTAAGAAACCACACATTACAAATATAGGTATTCCATCTTTAAATTTCGCTATAGCCGTACCAGATATTTTATCAAATTGTATATCTAAGCCACCAACATTTGATACATTATATTCCTTTGTTGCTTCAGCTTTACCTGTATCAGTTAATTCTATTGGGCCCAAATTAATTATTTGCTTCATATCTTTCTTACAACAAATAATCATCATATAATAATTTTCATTATCTTTTTTAAGATTTTGAGCATAAAAAGATATTTTACATTTATCTCCCTTTGCTTCTATCTTAGAATATCCAGATAATGTTTTATCACTGGAATTTGAGTACCCACGTTCATCCTCTTGTAATATTACGAAGTTTCTATACAACCTATTATTACTTGCCATTCTCCAGAACCCCCACTTTATATTAATTCCATATATTATATGTTCTATATATTGAAATATGTTATTATTTTTAATGGCAAATATTCTTAATAATATCTAAATTATAAAATTTCGTTAATACAATTAGATAAAGTCGCAAACTCTTCTATAGATAAAGTTTCTCCTCTTCTCTTAGGATCAACCCCAGCTTTTTCAAATGCCTCTTCAAGCTTTTCCTTAGCTGGTCCTATACTCTTAACTCCGTTCCATAAAGTTTTTCTTCTCATATTAAAAGAATTTCTTATTATATCAAAGAATAACTTTTCATTATCAACCTTAACTCTTGGTGAATCTAACTTATCAAGTCTGATAACAATTGAATCAACTTTAGGTCTAGGAATAAAACAATTAGGCGGAACTCTTCTTACTATACTAGTGTTACAATAATATTGAACTAATAAAGATAATGCTCCATAATCTTTATTACCCGGATCTGCATTCATCCTTTCTGCAACTTCCTTTTGAATCATTATTGTTAATGATTTAAAATTATATCCTTCTTTAAGTAATTTAACTATTATAGGTGTTGTAACATAATAAGGTAAGTTTGCAACTAACTTTACACTCTTCTCATCACCTATAATTTCATTAAAATCTACTTTTAAAGCATCATTATGTATAAGAGTAAAATTAGGATTATCTCCTAATTCTTGTTCTAATATAGGAATTAAATCATTATCTAACTCTATAGCAACTACCCTCTTAGCAGTTTTTAATAATTGAGCAGTTAATGTTCCAACACCCGGTCCTATCTCTATAGCTAAATCTTCCTTATTAACATCTGCACCTGAAACTATATCTCTAGGAACAGAATCATCAACTAAAAAGTTTTGCCCCAAGCTTTTTGAAAATTTAAAATTATATTTCTTAACTAACTCTGCTGTTTTTACATCTTTTATATCCATCTATTTCTTCCCTTCTAATTCTTTATCAACATAATTAATAGCTTCTATAAACTCCTCTTTTGTAATGCCATAATTATTTAATCTAGATAACATTTGATTTGCATTGCCATAACCAATACCTAACTTATTTCCAAGCTTTATTCTTCTTTCCTTTGCATTTGGATCTCCGTTTAATCTAAAATAAAACATATCTTGCACATCAAATGTCTTTTCCTTTACTTCAATAGTAACCTTAGCTCTCTTTAAAGCTTCTATTATAACTTCTGGTGTAGCATTTTCTACACCTATATCATCATCTTTAATTCCATCTTCTTGAGCAATGTATGCATGCTTTATCCCTGGTACTCTCTTTGCTATTATTTTTCTTATTTTCTCCCCAGCAAAATCTGGATCAGTTAAAACTATAACGCCTTTTCTTTTTTGTGCTTCTTTTATTCTTGAAATAACTTTTGCGTTTATTCCAAATCCACCAACAGCTATCATTTCCGCATCCACTGCTTTTTTAACTGCAGCTACATCATCTTTTCCTTCAACAACTATAACCTCTTTAATCAAAAGCCTTCTCTTCCTTTCCTCTATTATCTCTTATTAATTTATCCCCATATTTCTATTATGTCAAACCTTTAATTAGTTATAAACTAATATCTGCTAAAACTAAAGGGCAATATCAAAACTTTAATGTTTTGATATTGCCCTTTTTACTTTACCATTCTCCTGGGTATGCTAAAATATATACTGGTACGTTATATTTTCTTCCCCATGATCTACAATCTGATTCTGAATTAAGGAATACATCTATAATATTTCCTTTTATAAGCCCACCTGTATCTGCAGCAACTGCTTTCCCGTAATTCTCTACGTAAACTAACGATCCTAATGGTATCACTCTTGGATCAACTGCTATTGTACTTATTCCACCTGGATTGTAAACCGGCACTGTTCCAGTAGCAGTAATTGTATCTCCTGCATAAGCAGTAGATTCACAATAGATTAAATCTCTATATTCCATTTCACCATCTCTACTAGCAAATACTCTTCTAGTTCCTTGAGCTATAATTTCATTTACAGGTTCCTTTATAACCTTAGATTGAACTATTTCTCTAGATACTTCAACTCCATCTTTCTTAATAACTTTATAAGTTATTTCCTTTTCTCCTGCCTCACCAGCTTGTCTTACATTTTCCGTATTAATATCTAGGCTCTCATCTTCCTCAAGTATTGTTTCATAGTCGATACTTTCTATAGCAACCTCATTTAATACCTCAACTTTAACTAATTGAATTGTAAGATCATCTGATATTTTAGTATCTAGTGAAGGGGTTATTTCATCAACTCCCTCAACAAATTCAACTCCTTCAGCTTTTAATTCATTCTCTTCAGCTTTTATCATATCTTCCACAGTATCTTCAGCAGTTTTTATAACAATTGTTTTGTTAGCAACTACCACCTCTACTTCTACAGCTTTTTTAATTGTAATAACATCATTTGATGATATTTTTTCATTTAAAGCTGGTTGTACTTTATCCTTATGAGCTATTTCTATCCCATTTTCCTCAAGTACATCTTTAACAGTCCCTTTATATGTTATAAGTGCTTCTTCTTTTCCGTCTATATTTACTACTATGTTTTTTCTTATGCATGCAAATGTTATCGTTAATGCTATTATTAATACTCCGATAACACCTACCATTATTTTTGCCTTAGGACTATTAGAAAAATTGTTTTTTAAATTTTCTTTCCATTTTTCAATCATCTACATTTAACCTCCCCTGGCAAGAGTGACCATTGAATTATATAAATAATTCTTATTTTTGTCAAATTTCCAACTCTTGTTTTAATGAAACTGTTTAAAATGCATTTATTTGCACTATAAATATTAATTAAATTAAAAAAATAATGGCGTTTTTTTACAGTTTAAAGTTTGGTTAATATAGAGTAAAACATTTTTCTAGTTTTTTACAATTGTTAATATTAATTTTACTTTATTTTTTATTGTGAATCAAGCTATGGAAATTGTCATTTACAGCTAAATTTACTTCTTTTGAGCTAATTTCTTTTATCTCAGCTATTTTTTCTATTATATATCTAATATAATCCGATTTATTCCTTTTTCCTCTATTTGGGGATGGAGTCATATATGGACAATCAGTTTCTACTAATAATCTTTCAAGTGGAATTTCTCTTACCACATCACAAATTTTCTTTGCATTCTTAAATGTAACTACTCCAGTAATTCCTATGTAATAACCTAATTTTACGCACTCTCTAGCAAACTCTACACTTCCGGAAAAGCAATGTACTGTTCCTCTAACATTTGGAAACTCTTTCATTATTTCTAATGTATCCTTATGTGCATCTCTATCATGAATTACTACTGGTAATCCTAACTCTTCTGCTAAACTCATTTGCTCTCTAAATACCCTTTTTTGAACTTCTTTATCAGGATTTTCATCCCAATAGTAATCTAATCCTATCTCTCCTATAGCTATAATTTTTTTATTACTTTTAACTAATTCAATTATTCTAGATTTTACATTTTCATCATAATCATTAGCATCACTTGGATGAATTCCAAGAGCTCCATATATAAAATTATAATCTAATGTTAATTTATTTGTAGTCTCTAAACTTGCTTTAGAACAAGCACAATTTAAAATACCAACTACCCCTTCTTCTCTTATTTGAGCTAATACTTCTTCTCTATCTTCATTAAAAGCTTCATCATCATAATGTGAATGTGTGTCAAATATTTCATATTTAAATTCCATAACTTTTCTCCTCTTATAAAAAATAATCTTATTTTTTATTATATCAAATTAAAGCAAAAAAACTCAGACTATGCCGAGTTTTTTATTAATATAAACATTTTAATCTATTTAGAAATCAAAGAAAAAGCTCCCCTTAAAATTTATATATTCAATTTCTATCTTTGTTCCATATCCATTTTCTACATTTAATGTACCATTAATTTTTTTATATTTATAACAGCTTTTAAACATACTTCTTGAACAATATCTTCAGTTAAGTGTTGATTAGCTGTCATCTTTAACGTAAATCCATATAAAGCTTTATAATTATCTTGTAATAATCTATTCATTGCATGCTTGTTACCTTCTTGAGCCTTAAGTACTAAACTTTTCTCATCCACCAAACTATCCCCCTTTATTGCTCCTTAAAATTAAATAAAAATTTAACTATTTAAAATCCAAATCTATTAACGAATTAATTTACCCCTGTAATTATATTCATTAATAAGACGTTTGAAATTTTATATTAGTTCACATAAAATAAAAAAAATTTTGTCTTTAGAATACCTTAATAAGAATTATTCTAAAAACAAAATAATTTAAAATTGGAAATTTTTATTAATAGTTAAGATTTTCTTCAGATTTTTGACACCTAACTGACACAATTAAGGTTTATTATAATATATGTAAAGTAGTTAAAGCATTATTATTTACCCCTAAAACCATCTTTTAAACAGAGCTTCAAGCCTATATTGTGGTTAAGAAGTTACTTTTTAAATTGGTTTCCTAGAGTTATTCGTCCCCCAAATGAAATGACTCTAGGTTTTTTTTTCTAAAATTTCTTTTCTTTTAACCTAATTACTTCTTCATTAGCTTTCTTTTTATCAATTTTATTAAATAAAATATTGCATTCTCTAATTACGCCTTCTTTTTTTTCTGTAAAACTCCAAATTCCTTCATCTAAATTTAGAGAAGCTTTTATCTTATTACATGTATTAGGCATAAATGGGTACAGTAAATTAGATAGATTAATTATTATTTGAATACAATTATATATAACTTCTTTGCACTTCAAAGGATCTTGACTTAATAAATTCCAGACCTTATTATTTTCAAAATACTTATTTCCTTTTTTACATAAATTCATTATATCAACTAAACTCTCGTTAAAGCGACCTTCTTCTATTTTATCCCCAATATCAAAATATAAATTTAATATATCATTTTTAAATTCTTGCTTAATTTTCCCATTTGGTATTCTATTTGAATAGTTTTTTCTTGAAAAAACTAATACCTTATTTATAAAACTAGATAATTCATTAACCAAATCATTATTGTGTATATTTATATATTCTCTCCATGTAAAATCAGTATCTTTATCTTCAGGAGAATTTAAAGTTAAGTAATATCTAAAACTATCAACATTATATTTATTACAAACATAGTCTGCCCACAAAGCCCAATTTTTAATAGTCGAAAATGATTTTCCTTCTAATTTTAAATGTTCGCTGGATATTATACGTAGATTTGGATTTTTTATTCCAAGACCTACAAGTATAGCTGGAAATATTACAGTATGAAAGGGAATATTATCTTTTCCATGAATAAAATAAATTCTTGAATCTTCGCCCTCCCAGTATTCCTTATAATCTTCTCCACGTTCTTCTAAGCATTTCATACTAGCTGTTAAATATCCCATAACAGCTTCAATCCAAACGAATATTTTTTTATCTTCATATCCATTCAAGGGAACATCTACCCCCCAATTAAAATCCCTAGTTACAGCCCTATCCCTTAAACCTTCATCTAAATATCTTTTTAATATTTTTTGTGCATTTTCTCTCCATCCATACTGCCTTATATATAATCTTTTAATATCATTTTCAAATTTAGATAACATAAAGAATAAATGTTTTGTTTCTTTTGATGTAGGCTTAGAATTACAAATTTTACATCTCATATCTATTAATTCACTAGAATCAAACTCTCCATTACAATTTTCACAGCCATCACCCGTAGCTTCTTCCCCACATTCAGGACATATACCTATAATATATCTATCTGATAAATATTCATTGCAATTTTCACAAAAAGTTTGTTCTATTACTTTTTCGTATATATATCCTTTTTTATATAGCTCTAAGATAAATTCTTTTACCTTCTCTTCATGGTAATGAGAGTGAGTTTTAGCAAAAATATCAAATGAAAAACCTAATAATTTAAAACACCTTTGAAATTCATCATGATATTTTTCTACAGCTTCTAAAGGTGTAATTCCCTCTTCTTTCGCCTTCATAGTAACCGGAGTACCGTGACAGTCAGTTCCTGAAAGAAAAACAACTTCATCTCCCATCATCCTATGATATCTTGCTAAAATATCTCCTGGCAACAAAACTGCAATTCTTCCTAAATGCAACGGACCATTTGCATATGGCCATGCATTCCCTATAATAATATTCATTAAAAAACCCCCTTTAATCAGTGACAAGTTATAAGTAACAAATTATAGTAAAAAAGTCAGCATAGCTGACTTTTTTACTATAATTTCTAAAGTCTCCCTAAGGCGACTTTATTCCTTAATTTTACACTTGACACTTGTCACTCTTAACTTGCTTCGCTTGTTACTCTTAATTTATAAGGAAACACGCTACTCCTTTCAGTCGTAGGTGTAAGTTCAGCTAACTAAATCGAAGATTTAGAGCTTCACTTATCTTACTTGACTTCCTGTTTGTAACTCTCCTGGATTTACTAGCTTTAATACACTATCATCATCTGTAGCTGCAGCTAAAATCATTCCTTGTGATAACTCTCCTCTTAGAGTAACAGGCTTTAAGTTAGCAACTAAAACTACATATTTACCAACTAATTCTTCAGGTTTATAATGCATTGCTATTCCTGAAATAACCTGTCTTTCTTCTCCATTTAAATCAACTTTTAATTTTAATAATTTTTTAGCCTTTTTAACTGGTTCACATTCTAATACTTTAACTACTCTTAAATCTATTTTTTCAAAATCTTCAATAGTTATTTCTTCTTTAATTGGTTGCATTTTATACTCTTCTTTTGGTTTATTAGCTTCTAATTGAGCCAATCTCATAGCTTCTAACTCTTCTAAAGTCTTAGCTACATCTATTCTTGGGAATAAAGCTTCGCCTTTTTTAACTTCAGTTCCTGGAGTTGTTCCATCAAATCCAGATAGTGAATCCCAAGATGTTGTAGTTATATTTAATTGAGTATTAATTTTTTCACTTGTACTTGGTAAGAAAGCAGATAATAATACAGATGCAAATCTTAAACTTTCAGCTAAGTTATATAAAACTGTACCTAATCTTTCTTTCTTTTCTTCATCTTTAGCAAGTATCCAAGGAGTTGTTTCATCAATATATTTATTTGCTCTTCCTATAAGTGCAAATATCTCTTCTAAAGCTTCTGGAATTCTTAAATTATCTATTGCTTTTGTTACTTTAACCGGAGTTTCTAAAGCTAAACCTATTAATTCATTATCAATATCTTCTTTAGCTGTTGGTGCTGGTACTACTCCACCAAAGTACTTTTCAATCATTGCTACTGTTCTTGATAATAAGTTACCAAGGTCATTACAAAGATCTGAATTAATCTTCTTTATAAATATTTCATTGTTGAATAATCCATCTGCTCCAAATGGAATTTCTCTTAATAAATAATATCTAACTGCATCAACACCAAATTTATCTACTAAAACTACTGGGTCAACAACATTTCCTTTTGATTTTGACATCTTTCCACCATCAACAAGTAACCATCCGTGACCAAATACTTGCTTTGGTAACTCTTGACCTAATGCCATTAGCATAATTGGCCAATAAATAGTATGGAACCTTAATATATCCTTACCTATTAAGTGAACATCTGCCGGCCAATACTTTTTGTATAATTCATCATTATCGCTACCATATCCTAAAGCAGATATGTAGTTTGATAATGCATCTATCCAAACATAAACTACATGACCTTCATCAAATGTTACAGGAACTCCCCAATTAAAGCTAGTTCTTGATACACAAAGATCTTGTAATCCTGGCTTTAAGAAGTTATTAACCATTTCATTTTTTCTTGATTCTGGTTGAATAAATTCTGGGTTAGCTTCAATATACTCCATTAATCTATCAGCATATTTGCTCATTCTAAAGAAGTAAGCTTCTTCCTTTGATTTTTCAACTGGTCTTCCACAGTCCGGACAATTTCCATTTACTAATTGAGTTTCAGTCCAGAAAGATTCACATGGAGTACAGTATAATCCTTCATATGAAGATTTATATATATCTCCTTGATCATATAATTTCTTAAATATTTTTTGAACAGTTGCCTTATGATAGTCATCAGTTGTTCTTATGAACTTATCATAGCTAATATCCATCATGCCCCATAGCTCTTTAATACCAGCAACTATTTCATCAACATGCTCCTTTGGAGTTATTCCTTTTTCCTCAGCTATTCTTTGAATTTTTTGACCATGCTCATCAGTCCCTGTTAAGAACATTACATCATATCCATTTAATCTTTTAAATCTAGCTAAAGCATCTGCTGCTACTGTTGTATAAGTGTTACCGATGTGTAACTTAGTTGATGGATAATAAATTGGCGTAGTTATATAATATGGTTTTTTTGTCATTTTTCTTCCTCCTATTTTTGTAACTTCAAGCTAAAAATTTATACTTATTAGCTTATAGATTAATTTTTAACTTACCTACTAACTAAAAAAGCCTCTATATAGGCTTATATACCCATATAGAGACGTTATATACGCGTTACCACTCTATTTTATATTTATTTCACAATAAATATCTCACTAGGTGACTATCATCACCTTGCAATATAACGGTTGCTACCGTATTACCCTAACTATAAAAGCTCAGATAATCTGCTCCAAGACCATCTTCATAAAGTTCAATATCACTAGTTTTCACCAAACCTAGCTCTCTTTAGATACATTCCTAAATTACTCTTCTTTTCTATGCATTTATTAGTTTTATAATATTCTAAAATGTAAAAACTGTCAATAAGTTTGATAATTTCATATAAAAATATTATATAGAATAATGAATTTTGACTATTTATTAGATATAATATCATAGAGAAAGGAGGCTTAATTATGGAGAATTTTAAATTTCCTAAGATTGGACTTAGAACAATAAAATCGGGTATAGCTGTATTCTTATGTTTATTGCTTCTACCTAATGAACCTTTTTTTGCTTGTCTTACAGCTGTAATTTGTTTGCAAGATACTGTTTATAACTCAATTCATACAGGAATAAATAGAGGTGCAGGGACAATACTAGGAGCCAGCTTTGGTTTAATATTTCTTTTCTTATTTCGATCATTGGAAACTCATATATCAAATCAATACATATCAAAAGTAGTAATATATATTATAATTGCATCAGGAATTATTTTAATGATTTATTTATGTAATATTCTTAAAAGACCAGGAGCAATAAACATAACTTGTATAGCATTTCTAGGCGTTACTACAACCCATGCTTATAGTGATCCATTATTTTATGCAACTAATAGAATAATAGAAACACTACTTGGAATAGTAATTTCAATATTAGTAAACAAACTAATAACACCACCACCGCATAAATAGTTAATAAATAAAGTCAGCTCTTAAGCTGACTTTATTTATTAACTATTATCTTATATAAAATTTTATTTATTTTGTGCCTTCTTCATAAATTCTTCAATTTCATCTACACTCTTTATTATATCACTTGATAAATTAATAACTCCATCCTCTGTTACTAATATATCGTCTTCTATTCTAATTCCTATACCTTCTTCTTCAATATATATTCCTGGCTCAACAGTAAATACAACTCCAGGTTCAAAAGTTATATCTCTATGTGGAGTTTCAATATCATGTGTATCCATTCCTAAACTATGACCTATACTATGATAATAATATTTTCTAACATCCTTTTTATCATAAATAAGCCCTAATTTTATACATTCCTCTGCTATTAAATCAGTTGCTTTTTCATTCACCTCTTTATATTTCATACCAGGCTTAATTAATTTAATAATTTCTTCATTTACCTTTAAAACTGAATTATAAACTTCCTTTTGCCTTTCAGTAAACGTACCATTAACAGGGAAAGTTCTTGATATATCAGCATTGTAACAATTATATTCTGCTCCTAAATCAAAAAGAATCAAATCATTTTCCTTAAGTTCTGAATTATTATCAACATAGTGTAATGTTGTAGCATTTTTTCCTGCCGCAGCTATTGTTGTAAAAGCTAAACCAGTTGCACCTTTCACTTTACAATTAAAATCAAAATATGCTTCTAATTCATACTCCTTCATTCCAACACGTGCTTCAGTCATTAATCTTTCAATACCACTCTTTGTTATATCAATAGCCTTTTTAATTTTTTCTATTTCCTCAGGTGATTTCTTTAATCTTAATTCACCAATTTTACTATAAATATTATTTATTCTAACTTGTGGATACCTATTTACTATGTCATTAGCAAATCTATGTGAGATTGTTCCTTCTCTATTTACACTCATTTTTTCTAAATCTAAATAAAGCTTTATTTCTTCTTTCATTACAATTGCTGAATGAAGATCAGCATCAAATTCACTCTTAAACTTAACTTCATCTACTGCTGTAAGTTCAATAGCCTCTTCTTTTCTAATGCTTTTTCCAACCCATTTTTCTAATTCTAAATCAATATCTTTTATATAAAGCTTAGAGGATTTTATTCCATTAATTTTTGACATAACCAATATATGTTCTTCCTCTTTTATTCCTGTTAAATAATAAAAATTTCTATTTGGAGTAAATGGATAAGTTTGATCTCCAGTTTTTTGAACTGCCTTTCCTGCAAATAAAATTACAATTGAATTGTCTTTAATATTATTTAAAAGATTATCTCTATTTAATTTATAAATATTTTTATTCATAGCCCTATCTCCTCTTATAATATCTTAGGATTACTTTTTATTATTCTGCTGCTAATAACTTGACACTTCTAACATTGGGTAAAGAGTTTAACCTTGCTGCTAATTGACTAATACTTTTCTCCATATGAGAAATATCAATAGTAACAGTGACATTAGCCGATAAATTTATTGGAATATCTTGATTTATTGTTAATATATTACCTTTATAAAATGCAATACAATCTAACACCTTAGATAAAGTTCCTGACTTATGTGTCATTAATAATATTAAAGTTACCTTCTTAGATTGCATATCTTGTGCCATTGGAAATACATCATCTTTATATTTATAATATGTACTTCTACTAATTCCAACTAATTTTATGGCATCACTTATATCCTTTGCATTGCCAAGTTCAATATGCTCCTTTACCTCAATTACCTTTTTAAATATCTCTGGTAATGACCTTTCATTTACAATGTAAAATCTATCTTCCCCCATAATCATTCTCCATTCGATTTGTTTTAGTACTATTATAACTCCAAACTCTTTACAGTGCATTAAAAATTTTACAGCAAATATTTTATTATAAATCTCATCTTTATAGATATTGGGTTAGAGAAAAGGGGTTAAATTGCTCTAGGAGCGATTTTAATTATTATATTTTAAAACATGAAAATTTTGCAGAATACTTTAAGCCAAAGAAAAAAAGAAATGCTGTAAAATCAGAAACTCCATTTGGAAAGCAAGCACAGTTTGATTGGAAAGAAGATTTAAAGTTTTCTTTCAGGAACGGTGAAGAATTTATTTTTAATGTTGGTAGCTTAATATTATCAGCTTCTAGGTTTAAATATTGGGCAGTTTGTCCTACTAAATCTCAGACTTATTTATTTGATTTTGGTCTTATATCAATATCTTGGACACAAAAAGTCAAACTTTTTTATTTGAATATGGCCATAGCTTTTTTTAATATTTCATTTTCCTCTTGGAAATAATGAGTGATTTTCAAAATCTAAATTTTATTTAGTTTTGTCTAAATATAGGTTTTATTGACATTTTAAATATTACCCTATATGTATATTATCCCCACTTATTGGGAATAATATACGTTAG
>NZ_JAPFDR010000061.1 GCF_026168755.1 Clostridium sp.
ATTTTATTTTTGCCTCCGATACCGAAGGTCTTTTTGTCATATCCAATTTTTAAATTTTAGTTGATATTACAACGTTATTTTTTAATTATTATTAAAAATTAGCCATAGGCTATTTTTTCATACGAAACTTTACACTATCTATTATTTTATATTTACACTAAAAAATGTCCCCCCTTATTATAATTATTATGTATAAATTATATTTTTTACTATTATAACAATAAGTATGAATCAATGTAAACATTTACCACAAATATTCGCAATAAAAAAATAGACTTAAACTATATATTATAAGTTTAAGTCTATTTTTTTAATTTTAGTAATTTACGATTTGAGCAAAATCAGTAGCAACTAAGCTAGCTCCACCAACTAAAGCACCATCAATATCAGATTGAGCCATTTGAGCCTTTATAGTTCCAGGTTTAACTGATCCACCGTATTGGATTCTCACTTTGTTAGCAACTTCTTGACCAAACATTTCAGCAACAACGCTTCTTACAGCCATTATTGTTTCATTAGCTTGTTCATCAGTAGCAGTTTTACCAGTTCCAATAGCCCAGATTGGTTCATAAGCTATAACAACTTTTTCTGCTAATTCTGGTGCTAAACCTTCTAAATCAGCTTTAATTTGAGCTCCAACAACTTCGTTAGTTGTTCCATTTTCTCTTTGTTCTAAAGTTTCTCCACAGCAAAGGATTGGAGTTAAGTTGTGAGCGAAAGCAGCTTTAACTTTCTTGTTTAATGCTTCATCAGTTTCGTTGAAGTATTCTCTTCTTTCACTGTGTCCTAAAACAACATAGCTAACACCCATAGCTTCTAACATTCCAGGAGCAACTTCACCAGTGAAAGCTCCTTTTTCTTCAAAGTGCATGTTTTGAGCAGCAACTTTGATATTTGATCCTTCAACTGCTTTTAATACAGCATCTAAGCAAACAAAAGTAGGACAAACTACTACATCACAAGTAGCATCCTTTACTAATGGTTTTAATTCGTTTATAACTTTAACAGCTTCTTCTGGAGTGTAGTGCATTTTCCAGTTTCCAGCGATAATAGCTTTTCTCATTTTATTCACCTCATAATTTAATTTTAAATAATTAGTTATGAATGAAGTTTTATACTTCATTCATAACCTTTAAATCCATTTTTATTAGACTTGGAATCTTATTTGTCGTTTAAAGCAGCGATTCCTGGTAAAGTTTTACCCTCTAAGAATTCTAATGAAGCTCCTCCACCTGTAGAGATGTGAGTCATCTTGTCTCCGAATCCTAAGATGTTAACAGCAGCAGCTGAGTCTCCTCCACCGATAACTGTTGTAGCATCTGCATCAGCCATAGCTTTAGCAACTGCAATTGTTCCTTTGTTGAAGTTTTCGAATTCGAATACTCCCATTGGTCCGTTCCAGATAACAGTCTTAGCATCTTTAATTGCATCAGCATATAAAGCTTCTGTCTTAGGTCCGATATCTAATCCCATGAATCCAGCTGGAATGTTTTTATCTTCAGTAACTGTAGCCTCAACATCCTTGAATCCATCAGCAATTCTGTGGTCTACAGGTAATAAGAATTTAACACCGTTAGCTTCAGCTTTAGCGATCATTTCCTTAGCGTAGTCCATTCTATCATCTTCACATAAAGAAGTTCCGATTTCATATCCTTGAGCTTTTAAGAATGTATAAGCCATTCCTCCACCAATGATAATTGTATCAACTTTTTCTAATAAGTTGTTGATAACAGCAATCTTATCTGAAACCTTAGATCCACCTAATATAGCAACGAAAGGTCTAACTGGATTGTTTACAGCTTCTCCTAAGAACTTTAATTCTTTTTGAATTAGGTATCCGCATACAGCTGTATCTACGAATTTAGTAACACCTTCAGTTGAAGAGTGAGCTCTGTGAGCAGTTCCGAATGCATCATTAACGTAGATATCACATAAAGAAGCTAATTCTTTAGATAATTCTTCTCCGTTCTTAGTTTCTTCTTTTCTGCATCTAGTATTTTCTAATAATACAACGTCTCCGTCTTTCATATCAGCAACAGCTTTTCTAGCATTTTCTCCAACAACTTCTTCATCTCTAGCGAAAACAACTTCTTTACCTAACATTTCGCTTAATCTTACAGCAACTGGTGCTAAAGTCTTAGAAGCATCTTTTCCTAAGTGTGAGCAAAGTATAACTTTAGCTCCGTTTTCAACTAAATATTTGATTGTTGGAAGAGCTCCTACTAATCTATTTTCATCAGTGATAACTCCATCTTTTAATGGAACGTTAAAGTCACATCTTACTAAAACTCTTTTACCGTTAACTTGAATATCTTCAATTGTCTTCTTATTAAAGCTCATTCTTTTCACCTCATAAATTTATTCATAGTTTTATTCATAATTTTAAAATAGGCCCGGTCTTATAAGTATGCCTTAGAGACCGGACCCTTTTTAGGATCTTATAAGAGTGCTTTTATAAGCATCTAAATCCATATATAATTATCTATTAAAAATTAAGCTAATTCAGCGAAGTATTTAATAGTTCTAACCATTTGGCTAGTGTATGAGTTTTCGTTGTCATACCATGAAACAACTTGAACTTGGTATAAACCTTCTCCGATTTCAGATACCATTGTTTGAGTTGCATCGAATAATGAACCGTATTTGATTCCGATGATGTCTGAAGAAACTAATTCTTCTTCAGTGTAACCGAATGATTCGTTTGAAGCAGCTTTCATAGCAGCATTGATTCCTTCTACAGTTACATTTTCACCCTTAACAACTGCAACTAAGATTGTGCTTGATCCAGTTGGAACTGGTACTCTTTGTGCAGAACCGATTAATTTTCCGTTTAATTCTGGAATAACTAATCCGATAGCTTTAGCAGCTCCAGTTGAGTTAGGAACGATGTTAACAGCCCCAGCTCTAGCTCTTCTTAAAGCACCTTTTCTTTGAGGACCGTCTAAGATCATTTGGTCTCCAGTGTAAGCGTGAATTGTAGACATTATTCCTGATTGAATTTCAGCATAGTTGTTTAAAGCTTGAGCCATTGGAGCTAAGCAGTTTGTAGTACAAGATGCAGCAGAAATTATGTTATCTTCAGCTGTTAATATGTCTTGGTTTACGTTGAATACAACTGTTGGAAGGTCGTTTCCAGCTGGAGCTGATATAACAACTTTCTTAGCACCTGCATCAATGTGAGCTTGAGATTTAGCTTTTGATACGTAGAATCCAGTACATTCTAATACTACGTCAACACCAATTTCTCCCCATGGTAATTTAGAAGCGTCAGCTTCAGCATATATTCTAACTTCTTTTCCATCAACTGTGATAGAATTTTCTCCAGCAACAACTGTATCACCTAAAGCGTATCTTCCTTGTGCTGAATCATATTTTAATAAGTGAGCTAACATTTTTGGGCTTGTTAAATCGTTGATAGCAACTATTTCATACCCTTCTGCTCCAAACATTTGTCTAAATGCAAGACGTCCTATACGTCCAAAACCGTTTATTGCAACTCTTACCATTACAATTACCTCCTAAAAATAGATATTATATATTTAAAATTAAATTTTAAATCAAATTAATTAAATGAAACTTTGGTCTCATTTATAAACTTTAATTAATTCTACAATTTTCCTTCCTGCAGATTCATCAGTAACTAAAACAGCATTAGAATTATTCATTTCTGTTGCAATTATAGCTTCTACTTTATTTTCTCCTGCAGCCACAGCAATATGTGTATTAATTTTTTTTGTATCATTAATATTAATTCCGATTGGAGTATTTTCTAAAACCACTTGGGAATTCTTATTAAAATAACACCCAAAAGCTTCTCCTACTGCTCCTAATTTTTCAAGTTTACTTATATAATCTTCTGATAATCCACGCTTTTTAGCCATATGGATTGCATTTCCTATTCCATAAATTAAAATATCAGCATTATGAATATTATCTATAACTTCTTTTATTTGCTTTTCTTTAAGAAGTCCTTCTAATACTTTATAATTAACATTCTCTGGAATATGTAATAACTTATAAGTCCCATCAACTTTATTAGCTAATGATGCTGCTAAATAATTAGCTTGACTTTCAACTTTTCTTCCCATTCCGCCTCTAGCTGGAATAACAAGAACATCCGAAATATTGCTTACTTTTGGGAATGCTTCAACAACTTCTTTTATTGTACTTCCCCCTGTAATAGCTATTATATCACTATTTTTTATTATATTTTTCACATAGTTAGCTGCTGCTTTTCCTAATTCCTTAAGTGTTGCTGGGTCTTCCTCAGCATTACCTGGAACTATAACAACATCTTTTAATCCTAAGAATGATTTAATACTTTTCTCAATATCATTTAATCCCTTTATTTTATGTATAAACTCTTTTAGACCTTCTAAAACATGTTGTCCATCTTTAGTAACGGTCATACCTGGGGTATTAATCTCTATTAAGTTTTGTGACTTTAATAAATCAATCTCATTTCTAACTATTCTTTCGCCAAGATTAAGTTCACTTGCAAGCATTCTTCTTCCAATAGGTTGGTTATAAAAAATTGTCCTTAAAACATTATATCTTTTTTCAAGGACTTCCACCAGCTCAGGAACTATCTTGCTTTGCAACTCTAATATTTCCTGCACTACAGACCCTCCTTTGGACTAAAAATGTCCCAGCAATGACTTTTATGTCCCACATCTATTATTATAAAACAGATATCTAAATTTTGAAAGTCTTTCTAGTAATTTTTTTAATATTTTTTTAAATTTTCTCTAATATTTTATACTATTTTCATATATCTATTCAAAAAGTAACTCTGTTTTTTATTCCAAACAAGGATTATTTAATGCTTTAAAGTAAAAAAATAGCAAGTAACACTTTCAAAATTGCTACTTACTATTTAAAATTTATTTTTCAATAAAGAAAAGTCCGCATGCTCTAGTTCCTGAGTGTATTCCTACCGTACATCCAACTTTAGCATCTATATATTCTATATTATTTTCTTCAAGATATTTTTTTAATCCTGAATAAATTTCTTCATTTAAAATTTCTAATAATACTATAGGAGAATTAATATCCACATTTCCATTTTCAAAATCAGAAATTACTTTCTTTAAAGATTTTTTGCTTCCTCTTACCTTATCTTTAACCGCCATTTGACCATCTTTAACTTCTAAAATAAGTCTTAGACCTAAAACACTTCCTATTGTACCAGCAGTCTTAGAAAGTCTTCCACCTCTTACCAAGTTATCTAATGATTCAAAACTTAATGAACTTTTAACTTTAGGAATAATATTCTTAATTTTTTCTTCAATTTCAAATATATTATCTCCATTATCTCTAAATTCACAAGCTTTTAATACTAAAACACCTAAACCAGATGTTACGTTTCTAGAATCAATAACTACTATATCATCAGTATCTAACATATTTTTAGCTATACATGCTGATTGATATGTTCCGCTCATTTCTGATGATAACACTAAAGTTACAATTTTATATCCTTCATCTAGATACTTCTTAAATACTTCCTCGAATCTATTTGGTGTTACTTGAGCTGTAGTTGGTAGTATATTTTCCTTTTCTATTCTATCCAACATTTCTCTAGTATTTATCTCTACTCCATCTAAATAACTTTCTTCTCCAAAGTTAATTAATAACGGTAAAACTTCTATTTTCTTTTCTTTTATAAGATCTGATGGTAAATCTAAAGTACTATCAGTAATAATCTTAATTTTTTCCATAAAAGTACCCCCTATTTTTATTTCATATTTGGAAATCCTATCTGCTTTAATGCCTCATACGCTATAATTGCTACTGTATTTGATAAATTTAAACTTCTTGTACTTGTTTGTACCATCGGAACTCTTATTCCCACATGTGCATTATGTACCTCTTCAGGAACACCTGATGATTCTCTTCCAAACATTATAAAGTCTCCATCTTGAAACTTTTCATCTGAATATATATTTCCACCATGTGTTGTAGATAAGAATATTCTTCTATCTCCATACTTAGACATAAAATCTTCATAAGATTCATGAACTTCTAATTTTAAATCTTTCCAATAATCTAAACCTGATCTTCTAACGGCTTTATCATCAATACTAAATCCTAAAGGCTTTATTAAATGAAGAGTTGAGTCAGTTAAAACGCAAGTTCTTGCTATATTCCCAGTATTTTGTGGTATTTCTGGTTGATATAAAACTATATTTAAATTCAATGAATTCACCCTCCAAAATAAAAAGTAAGATGTTATAACATCTTACCTTACACTATTTATATATCTTAAATGATACTATATAGTTTTTTAATAGTCAAAGCATTTTACATTTTATTAATTAAATATCTTTAAGCTCCTGGAGCTTCTTCAGTAGTATTTTCTGTCGGTGTTGTTTCTTCTGGAGTCGGAGTTGCTGGTGCTTCTACCTTTTTAGTTCCAACACTAACTACCTGATTTCTAGTTGAATATACATCAGTTGATATAAGTTCTTTATTTACTTGAACACCATTTTCATAAGTAATTAAATATCCACTTGCTTTATATCCATTAGCTCCTGATGATGTTACAACTCTTGTCCCTTCAGGCAAAGTAGAATCTTGCACTTCCTCAGTCCCATAAGTATAAGTTTCTAATATTTCATTAACAAGCTCATAAGTTCTTCCACCCATAGCTTCTTTATTTCCCCAAACATTAAATACTACTTTATTACCAGATAAATATCCTTGAATATATATTGGAAAATCATATGTATTTACAAACTTATAGTCTATATATCCAGCTGCAACTGTCGCATCTAATCCTGGCTTTGCATAACTAACAGTCATTGAGTGATTACGTCTTTCAGTAGATCTTATATTAGCTTGTATAACAGCTCTATAAAGAGCACTCGAAACTTGACATACTCCTCCACCATATCCCGGTACTATTTTAGAACCAACATATGTATTTGCTTCCTTATATCCTCTTTCTGGAGTTGTTGGACCTATTGTATTATTATAGCTGAATTCCTCCCCAGGCATTAATAAGGTACCATTAATGTATCCAGTTGAAATTCTTAAGTTTTCAACTCTTCCTGTATCAGAAGCACCAAAAGTACTTGAATAAGATGACATTACACCAGTAATCTTACTTAAATCTGCTGAAGTTATACTTGGTGAATAATCTTGTAAATCTACAGATACAGTTTCAACTTTTTCTGGATCTGGAGCTATAATCTCTTTTATTTTATTGCATAAATCATCTATATCTATATGTTTTCCTGTGACCTCCGGAGTTATAGAAATATTGCTACCACTAATTGATATTTTTGCATCTATAGCATCAACTTTAACTTGATCATTTACACTATTAGCAAATTCTTTAACTTTTTCTTCATCATAACTTAATACAGTATCAACGTTATAATTAACACCATTTTTTATTATTTTTTTCTTTTCAAACATTTTATTATCTTTTCCATAATTCAATGCTTCTTCTACTGTTTCATCAGCACTTACTGATGGACTTATATCAGAATACTTAAGTTCAAAAGTTTTATCACCAACAGTTACAGTTATAATTTTATTTCCAATTAAAGAAATTAACTGCTCATTTAATATGTTTACTGCTTCTTCTTTAGTTTTTCCACTTAAGTCTATACCATAAGCATATACCCCAGGATATATTTTATCTGCCCATGAATCGACTTCACTTTTTACGTTCATAAAATATCCAAAAGTTCCTCCTGCAATCAAAACTATAATAGTTGATATTATAATTATTAATTTCTTATTTTTAAACATAGTTTTTTTAAGCTTATCTTCATTTGCTTTTTCGTTACTCACAGTTCCACTCCTCCCAAAAATTTATATATAATTACTATAATTGCATTATATTCTAATTATATTCTATTATTTAATTTAATACAATTAATAAAATTATTACAATTTCTTAAAATTTAAACTAATAAACTTAAGAATAGCTTTACTTTAAATTGTAACTAAATTTATATTATATACTATAAAGCTATTCTTATACTACTCTATTATTTTATACTGTAAAACTACTTCTATTCTTAGATGTTTCACCATCTTTATCAAATGCTTCTATACTTATCCTTATAGCTCCTTTAACAGTAAACGGTAATTGATTTATATTTATTGAAAAACTAGTATCATTAGCATCTACTGTACCTATCCAATAATTATTTGCAAAAATATTATATCCTAATAAATCTGTGTCAGTATTTTTTCTCCAACTAATATTCAAAACATTTCCTTTTCTATTAACTGTAAGTCCTGTTACATTTCTAGGTTGAGTTAATAAATCTATACTATCTGGTCCCCAGTTTGCATCAACTGGATTTCCAACCCCTCCAACACTTGCACTTTCGCTATATTGCCATATTCTCCATCTAGTCCATCCACCTACATCTGGAGGAACTGGTGCATTTCCTGGAATTGCTGTATAATGAGCAATCCATAAAATCATATTTTTCAAAGGATATCCTTTATTAGGAACAAAGAAATTATTATACATCTCTACAAAAAATGCTCCAGTATAAAGCATTAATCTTCTTCTTGTTTTTCTTTCAAACCTTTTTCTGAATCTCTCTATCCAATTAATTAATGTAGAAGTAGAAATTGAGTTATCTGTAGGAGTTTCAACATCTAACACTGGAAATAAATCTCCATAATCTCTTTCTCCAAACCCCTCTTGAAGTATATTAATAAAATCATCACATTGTGAATCTGCCGTAGTTAAATCTGTACTTGGAACTCCAAAATGATATGCACCAACAGGTATTTTAAAATCTCTTGCCTTTCTAGCAAACTCTAAAAATTTTCTATCTACCCTGAATCTACCTGTGGCTGACCCTGAGGATCTTAGGTATAAAAAGTCTATAGTAGTTGCAAGAACTGTAAAGTCTACATTTTGTGTATACTCATTAATATCTATACCAAAAAGACTTTTATCACTTCTATTTTGCATAAAGCCCTCCAATAAAAAATTCTCCTTACTATATATAATATTTAAAATTACAGTTATGGTTACATCTAATAATTAAAAAAGCCTTATTTACATAAAAACAAATATACATTCCTTTTTTACTTTATAGTAATTAGACATCTTAATAAAATAAAAAGTTCCAAAAATACAAAAAAATTTTTCCTATATTTCTTAGAATAAAGGGACTCAGCTTCCGCTGAGTCCTTTTATTCTATACTTATATATTTCTCTTAACTTTTAAAGATGTTTCTATTATTTTATCTAAAAGACCACCATAGCTGATTTCTATTGCAGCTGCACTCTTAGGGAAAAGGCTTGCTGGAGTCATTCCAGGTAATGTATTTACTTCTAATATATATGGAATTCCACTTTTATCAATAATCATATCAACTCTAGCATATACTTGGCACTTTAAAGCCTTATAAGTTTCTAAAGCCATTTTTTCAACCTCTTTATGAAGCTCTTTTTCTAATTCAATAACTATTTCATCAGCTCCATCTGCTGCATACTTTTGAGTATAATCAAAGAAATCAGACTTTGGTTTAATAGCTATAACAGGCCACATTTTTCCATCAAATACTGGACAAGTGATTTCATCCCCTTCAATAAACTCCTCAATCATTACTTCTGTGTCCCATTTTAATCCTTCTTCAACTGCTGCTTGAATATCCTCTTTACTCTTTATCTTAAATGTAGCAACACTTGATCCCCCATTTGTTGGCTTAACGAAAACAGGATATCCCATGTCATCTATCTTATCATAATCTATTTCTTCTACAGATGAAACGTTAATCCATCTTGCAGTTCTAATATCATTTGCTTTTAATATTCTTTTTGTAAAGTCTTTATCCATACATAAACCTGAACTTATAGGTCCACATCCTGAATAAGGTATATCTAAAGTTTGAAGTACTGATTGAACAGTTCCATCCTCTCCAAATTTTCCATGAAGTGCTAATAATGCAAAATCTATATCTTTAACCTTGTTTACTATATCTTCTTTATTATCAATAACTATAGGAAATACTTCATATTTATTTTTATCTATTTTTTCAACTATTGAATTGCCACTTTTAAGTGAAATTTCTCTTTCTGAAGAAATTCCCCCCATTATTACTCCAACTTTCATATACATCCTCCTAAAACTTTAGTAATTATGTAGATATTGCTACATTTTTTCATATCAATTATATCATAAATAAATCTCCAAATCTTTGATTTAGTTAGCTAAAAATATTTATATTCTAATTTAAAATTTTTATTTTGTTTTAGCTTTTTGCTCCTTAAAATATTTACATCTATTAGTAAATGGACATTCACTACATTTAGGATTTCTCGCTATACAACATCTTCTACCATGAAATATTAATAAATGGTGTGTCAAGCTCCATTCTTTTTTGGGTAACTCTGCTTGAAGCTGCTTTTCAACTTCTAAAACATTATCCGAATCTGCCAATCCTAGTCTATTAGAAACTCTAAAAACATGTGTATCAACTGCAATAGATGGAACACCAAAGGCATTTGATAATACTACGTTTGCAGTTTTTCTTCCTGCACCTGCTAGACTTGTTATCTCTTCCATAGTTTTAGGAACTTCTCCGTTAAATTTGCTTTTTAATTGATTACACATAATTAATATATTCTTAGCCTTACTTCTATATAATCCTATTTGTTTTATTCTTGTTTCAAGTTCATTTATAGATAATGTTAGAAATGCATCAACATCTGGATAATCTCTAAATAAACCCTCTGTTACCTCATTAACCTTCTTATCTGTAGTTTGTGCCGATAAAATAGTTGCAACTAATAATTGAAATGGAGTTTCATAATTTAATTCACATTTAGCATCTGGATATAACCTTTTTAATTCCTCTAATATGATTTTAGTCCTTTGTTTCATTTAACTCTTTCCTCCCAATTTTTTAATCTTTCTATATATTCATTTATATAAGGCGAATCCCCTTTATATCTTTCTATATTTTCACCTTCATTATATAACTTTATTATAGCATTTCTCTTAATAACATTTTTCCCTCTCCACCCACAAGAAGTCCTTGAAATATTCTCCTTAAAAAATTTATTATTCATATCAGCATAAATATCACTTTCCAAATTACACATAAATTCTAAAGGCTTAAACTCTTCAATTTTTGAAAAATGTATATCTTTATTATATGGACATATATTTTGGCACATATCACATCCAAATATCTTACCTTTTAAAAGCTTTATATCAATATCTGTTAACTCCTTTTTTTGTGTAATATAAGATGAACATATATTAGGATTAATCTTATTTATATTTATAGATTTTGTGGGACATTCTTTATAGCAAATATTACATTCTCCACATTCTTTATATTCTTTTATATTTTCAAAGCTTCGTACTTCATCACTATTTAACTCTAAATCAGTAATTATTTCTCCTAAAAACACATAAGAACCATACTTCTCTGTTATAATCATATTATTTTTACCTATGAATCCAATATTGGCTAAATAAGCAATGTATCTTTCTGGCAATGTATTACTATCTACGAAAAAAATAGCCTCACCACCCCTTGATTTAATAAAATCACAAATGTTATCTAAATATTTTTTAACAACCCTATGATAGTCTAAGCCTTTAGTATATTTAGAAAATCCATTTTCTAAATTATTTTCTACCCAAAGATAGGGAAAAGCTATTGAAATAATAGTTTTTCCCCTTTCCATATACCACATTGGATTTATTCTTTTTTCTATATCGGCTTCTTCAAATTCATTTTCTAAATTCATTTCTTTTCTATACTTATAAAATTCTCTTAATTCATCAAACCTTCTACATTTTATAAATCCAACAGTATCTAAATTTAATGAATTACAATATTCTTTTAGCTCTTCTTTAATCATAAATTAAATCACCATATCATTATAAATTTCTTTGCTATTACCACTATAATCTTTTATTTCTATTATTGCTGACATTTTTTCTTCTGCTTTCATTATATTTTTAGCTGGAATTCCAACAGCTGTAGCCCCCTCTGGAACATCTTTTAAAACTACAGAATTAGCTCCTATCTTAGAATTAGTTCCAATATATATAGGTCCAAGCACCTTAGCCCCAGCTCCTATTATAACATTATCTCCTAATGTAGGATGCCTCTTTCCTTTATCTTTTCCTGTTCCTCCTAATGTTACTCCATGATATAAAAGCACATTATCTCCTATTTCTGCTGTTTCTCCAATTACTACACCCATTCCGTGATCTATAACTAATCCTTTTCCAATTTTGGCTCCTGGATGTATCTCTATTCCAGTAAAAAATCTAGATATTTGTGATACAAGTCTGGCTAAAAAGAATAACTTTTTAGTGTAAAGAAAATGAGCTATTCTATAAGAAATCATAGCGTGAATTGTAGGATAAAGTAAAAATACTTCAATTTTACTCCTAGCAGCAGGATCATTATCCATGACTCTATTTAAATCATATCTTAAATTCCCAAACATAAACATACCTCCTTTAACTAAATTGTTCGTTACGTGGAAGCGAAAAAATGAAATATTTATTTTCCAGTAACTGCAAAATTTTCACCTAGAATTTATATAATTGATTCCGTAAAGTTGGCTAAAGTTTTTAAACTCGCTATCACTCAAACAGTAAAAACTTCTTTACGCCAACTTTACTCCATCAATTATTAAATTCTACGGCTTAATTTCAATGTTCCTTCCAAATTAATATTTCATTTTTTCTTTTTTCATGTAACTAATTGCAACTTTTCACCTTATAGTTAATCATTTCTGCTACATATATATGACAAATCATTAACTTTTTAAGGGGGCATTGCAGTTCATCAAGTGGAAGAGAAAATATTAATGATATTGCCGCAAGGAATATTGTAATTAAGTTTTAGAATTTAATTGTTTTTGGAAGAAAAAGAGCGTTAAGAAGCTGAGGGAATGAAATGACTTTCGAAGCTTTAGCTCTTTTTCTGGAAAAAACAATATAAATTCTTAACGCAAATTACA
>NZ_JAPFDR010000066.1 GCF_026168755.1 Clostridium sp.
ATTTTATTTTTGCCTCCGATACCGAAGGTCTTTTTGTCATATCCAATTTTTAAATTTTAGTTGATATTACAACGTTATTTTTTAATTATTATTAAAAATTAGCCATAGGCTATTTTTTCATACGAAACTTTACACTATCAGATATTTAGTAGTTTTTAGTTAGAAGTCAGGAGTTTTATCTACAACTCCCAACTCATAACTTCTAATTCCTAACTACTTTAAGTAATCTTGATAGTTATCTTGCGTAATCTTTACATAATCAATCCAAATATACTTACCATCAGTTACTTCATATCCTACTGTATCTTTATTTATCTCTTTTCCTTGTGCTGCAGCTATAGCTACATTTATAGTTGCTTTACCTTGATTTTCTGCATCATTTAATACTGTTCCTAAAAGAGATCCATCTTTCATAGCTTGAAGTGCAGGTGCAGTTGCATCAACACCAACTACAGGAATATATTTAGATGCATCACCTTTGTTATAACCTTCAGCCTTTAATGCTTCAATTGCACCTAAAGCCATATCATCATTATTACAAAGAACTGCTTCAATCTTATCTAACCCTTGTCCAGTTATAAAAGCTTTCATAAGATCTGTAGCCTTAGCCTTGTCCCACATAGCTGTATCAGCAGCAAGTTTTTCAGCTTTAAATCCACCATCTTCAATAGCTTTTATAGAATACTCTGTACGTAATGTAGCATCTTGATGACCTGGTTCTCCTTGTAGCATTACATATTGAATTACACCATCACCATTTTTATCAGCTTCAGGATTTGCTTTAAAGTAATCTACAATAATTTCTCCTGATTGAGTTCCTGATTGTTCAGCTTTTGCTCCAACATACCAAACTTTATCATAATTTTGCATATCAGCTTCTTCAGGTTCACGATTTAAGAATACTATTGGTAAATCTTTAGCCTTTGCCTTTTCTATTATTGGTCCTGCTGCTGTTCTATCAACTGCATTAACAGCTAAAGCATTAACTCCTTTAGTTATAAATGTATCAACTTGTTCATTTTGTGTTGGTTGCTTATTTTGAGAGTCAACTAACTCTATTTTCACGCCTTCAGCATCTGATTGTTTTTCCATTGCAGTACGTACGCCAGTCATAAATGTATCATCAAATTTATATATTGCGGATCCAATTAATATGTTGCTATTACTTTGACTCTTTGACTCATCTGTAGCTTCAGATTTTTTTGTATCAGCATTATCACTTCCTGAATTACTACACCCTGTCATAACACCTCCAATCATAGTTGCTACAACTATCATTGGTAATAATTTTTTTAATTTTATCATATTCAATCCCTCCAAAATCTTCCCTTTTTATATGTTTAATTTTTACAATTTTATTATAACGTTTTCATAAACTTTAACCCATATAAAATTCTTTTGAAAACTATCGAAATTCTTCTGAATTTTTATAATAACTAAAAAAAGTTACATAATATATTCATATAAATATACACGTAACTTTTAAATATTAAAATACTAATATTTTTTTATAATTTTCCCTCTAAAAGATTATTATATTTCCTCATAATATTTCTTAAAATTTTATTATTAACATCAAATTTTATATCATCAACTTGAGATATTGGTAATATAGCAACTGAAGTTCCTGAAATAAATATTGACTCTAAATCCCTTATTTCTGTAGCTTTTATTTCTTTTTCTTCTACTTCTACACCTAATTCTTCTGCTATTTTAAATATTTTATCTCTTGTAATTCCTCTAAGTACTGCTTCACCCTTAGCTGTTATAAGCTTTTTATCCTTTATTCCAAAAAAGTTTGATTTACTTCCCTCTGTAATAAAACCATTTCTATCTACTAAAAGAGCTTCATGAGCATTAGCTTCCTTCATTTTTTCTGCAATTTTCGCTCTAAATTCTGTACTAACTATCTTTAAATTAGGATTTTCTCTTTCACCATAATAAAGAATAACTTTTACTCCTTTTTCATAATATTCTTCAGCAGGATAAGAATGCATTATATAATATATTTTTAAATTACCATTGCTTATATTATATGTAATCTTTATATTTCCAATAGCATTATCATTATTTTTAATAACTTTAATTATTAAACTTTCTATCTCCTCTTCACTATATGGAAATTCTTTATTTATAAGTTTAAATGACTTTTGCATCCTAGATAAGTGTTCATTTAAAAACACTGGCTTTCCATTAACAACTCTTAAAACTTCATATATTATCTTTTCCTTATAATCTTCATCAGTAAAATCATTAATAGGATATATTATTCCATTATTTAAGTAAAATTTATTTATCGCTTCCATTAATATTACACCTCCTTTGAAGATTATTTATTTCCATCTTAAAATTTCTATTTCATGTTTCTTTTTATAATTAATTAAATATGGATTTCCAACAAGATCTAATAATGGTTTATCTGACAATGAGTCTGAAAACATATATGAATTTTTAAAATCTACTTTTATATTTTTTTCTTTTAAAACCTCATTTAATCTCCTAACTTTTTCTTCACCCTTACAGTTGTTACCATGCATTTTTCTTATAAATTTTCCACCTTCAAATCTAAACTTAGTTCCAATTATTAAATCTACTTCTTTTATTGCATAAAATTCCTTAACATAGAACTCTGGTGAAGCTGATATAAGTATTACCATATATCCTTCTTTTTTTAATTTTTTTATCATATCTACTGCATCTTTATAAAGTATTTTACTTATTCTTTCATCATAAAATGACTTAGTAAGTTTAGCTAACTCTGCTTCATCTATATTTTCTATAAACTTTAAAAAACACTCTTTAACTCTTCTTTCATCATAAACTTTTACTCCATACATTAATCCTGAATATAATGCTCTTGGTAAAAACTTTATATTTTTTATATCTTTAGATATAAGATATTTAAAAAACTCCATTAATGTTTCTTTTCTTGTTATTGTATAATCTATATCAAATATCGCTAGTTTTTCCACTTATTTTCCTCCAAAATTTTTAGTTAAAAGTTACTAATTCTCAAGTAATAGTTAAATAACAAAACCTTCTTCTTCAATTTCATCCTTAGCTACTAACTATAACCTAATAACCTCTAATTATATAAAGGCTGAGCATTATATATGCCTCAGCCCATTTTTATTTATTTTAACTTATTAACAAATTTATTAATTCTTTCTAAACCTTTTTCAATTAACTCCATTGAAGTTGCATAAGATACTCTTACATAGTTATCTAATCCAAACGCTTTTCCTGGAATAACTGCTACTTTTTCTTTTTCTAATAACTTATCAGAAAAATCCATTGAATCATTAATTTTTTCTCCATTAATTTCTTTCCCTAAGCATTCATCAATATTTATCATAATATAAAATGCACCTTGCGGCTTAATTATGCTTAAGTTATTCATTTCTTCTAAAGTCTTAGCCATATAGTTTCTTCTTCTCTCAAACTCAAAAATCATTTCTTTAACTTTATCCTGTGGTCCATTTAAAGCTTCAACAGCTGCATATTGAGTTATAGAGCAAACATTAGATGTCATATGACTTTGAATATTAGTCATAAGCTTCGCTATTTTTTCTGTTGCTCCACAATATCCTAATCTCCATCCAGTCATAGCATAAGACTTAGATAATCCATTTATAACAATAGTTCTTTCATAAGCATCATGAGAAACACTAGCAATACTTACATGACTTTCTCCATCATATATTAACTTTTCATACATTTCATCAGAAACTATTATAAGATCATATTTTTTTGCAAACTCTGCTATTTCTATTAATTCGTCTTTATTATAAATAGTTCCTGTTGGATTATTAGGTGTATTTAATATAATAGCTTTAGTCTTTTCTGTAACTGCTTTTTCTAAATTTTCTTTAGTAAACTTATAAGAAGATGTTTCATCACTTTCTACAAATACGGCCTTTCCATCTGCTAATCTTATAAGTTCAGGGTAACTAACCCAATAAGGATTTGGAACAATTACCTCATCACCAGGGTTTAATATTGCTAAAAATACATTTGCAAGTGATTGTTTAGCTCCTGTAGATACTACTATTTGTGATGGTTTATATATTAGACCATTGTCTTCTTTAAACTTCTTACATATAGCTTCTCTTAATGGAAGTATTCCATTTACATTGGTATATTTTGTATTACCTTCTTGCATTGCTTTTATAGCCGCATTAATTATATTTTCTGGAGTATTAAAATCTGGTTCACCTGCCCCAAAACTAATTACATCAATTCCTTTTTCTTTCATTTCTTTAGCCTTTGCTGTTATTGCCAAAGTTACTGACGCTTCGATTCTTTGTGCTTTTCTTGATAATTCCATTGACTTGCCCCCATTATCTCTTATTAAATTTAATAAACTTTTCTAAATACTCTTCATTTAATCCATAACTACCTATAGATAAATTATCATATCCTAAAGTTCTACCGTGATAATCACTTCCTCCACTTATGCATAACTTATACTTTTTAGCTAAATTAAAAAATTTATTTATGTCATTCTGAGAATGACTTGGATGATATACCTCTATTCCTTTAAGTCCAAAACACCTTAATTCTTTTAAAATATTCTCGACTTCTATTTTTCTATATATTTGACCTGGATGAGCTAAAATAGCTACTCCACCTGACTTATTAATTACATCTATACAATCTCTATAGTTTAACCTGAATCCTTTAACATATCCTGGTTTTCCTTGAACTAAAAAACTTCTAAATGCACTTTTATAATTATCAAAATACCCCTTTCTAACCATTGCATTTGCTACATGGCTTCTTCCTACAGTTGAATCTATATCTATTGCTAAATCTTCTAAATCTAGTTTAATATCATGTTTTTTTAACTTAAATAATATATCTTCAACTCTTTTCATTCTTTGAGTATTTAATTCATCTACAACTTCTTGTAATTTTTTATTATCAATATCCATAAAATATCCAAGTATATGTAATTCCATTTCTCTAAATTCAGTACTAAGCTCTATTCCTGGAATTATATTTACCTCTTTATAGTTATTTTTAGTAACATACTGTGATGCTATAGAATCATGATCTGTTATAGATATGTATTTAATATTATCTTTTATTGCTGAATCAATTATTTCTTCTGGACTTTTTATTCCATCAGAATAATTTGAATGAATATGTAAATCTGCATACTTCATCTTATTCACCTTTTCTTTTTAAGTGAAATTTTCATTTATACCTTTTACTTAGTTTAAGTTAATTATCAATTTGTTATTCTAACTTACGATATAATATTAAAAAACCAAGTAATATTTCCCATAATAAAAATATATCACCTTAGTTATGAAATGTAAATTGAAAACATTGAATTAAATTCTCAATAACACTAAGTAAATAAAAAAAAGAGATTATACAAATTACTCTGCATAACCTCCTTAAATATTACTCGTCAGCTAAAACGTTAGTATAATATTCTGTTACTTTATCAAATTCAGCTTCCTCTGGAACTATAAGTTCTCCTTCTTCAGTTGATCTGAATAAGTAAACTGATTCATCTTCTGGATTTTGAGCTAATACATATTCATTTTCTTCAAATTCAAATGCATCAACTATTGGGCAAGATATAACATTTCCATTATCATCTTCTAAATCAACAACAAAGTGTTCATGTTCGTGTTCTCCACATCCACAGTTATCTCCACATCCGTGGTTATCATGATCGTGTCCACATCCGCAGCCTTCGCCGCATTTATTTAATTCATTTTCCATTTTACATTCCTCCTTAAATAATAAGTTAAACAATTTAATTCTAAAATAAATATATAAATTAATATTGCTCAAACTTAACTAGTCTTTATAATTGTACCCTTATTCTTAGGAAAATAAAAGAAAAATATATTTTTTTTATAAAATTTTAAAATATTTTTTTAAATTATGCATAAAAAAGGGGCTTCACTTTTAGTGTTGTATAACATTAAAGCTTTAACCCCTTTTTTATTAATTTATCTATTCTTGATTAGCAAGTTTTCTATAGTTTTCTAATCTTTCCATTGCATCTTCTTGAGTCTTCTCAAATAAAGCATCTGCTGCTTCTGGGAACGCCTTAGCTAATGAAGCATATCTAACTTCTCCCATTAGGAATTCTCTAAAGTCTCCCTTAGGTTCTCTTGAATCTAAGCTAAATGGATTCTTAGTTCCCTTTAATGTTGGATTATATCTATATAATGCCCAATATCCGCAATCTACAGCTTTCTTAGCTTCTGATTGTGAATTAGTCATTCCTGCTTTAATACCATGGTTAATACATGGAGCATAAGCAATTATTAATGATGGTCCATCATAAGCTTCTGCTTCAGCTATAGCCTTAAGAGTTTGATTTTTGTCTGCTCCCATAGAGATTTGAGCAACATATACATAACCATAGCTCATAGCCATCATTCCTAAATCTTTCTTCTTAGTTCTCTTACCAGAAGCAGCAAATTTAGCAATTGCAGCTGTTGGTGTAGATTTAGAAGATTGTCCACCAGTATTTGAGTAAACTTCTGTGTCAAATACTAATACATTTACATTTTCTCCTGATGCAAGTACATGGTCAAGTCCACCGTATCCGATGTCATATGCCCAACCATCTCCACCAAAGATCCATTGAGATCTCTTAACGAAGAATTCTTTATCATTTAAAATAGTCTTAGCTATTTCAGCATCACAATTTTCAAGTGCAGTAACTAAAGCATTTGCTCTTTCTCTAGTTCCAACGCTTTCTTCTCTATTTTCTAACCAATCTTTTAATACAGCTTTAGTTTCATCAGATATATCACTTTCTAATGCAACTTTTACATTATCAGCAATTCTATCTCTTATAGCCTTAACTCCTAAGAACATACCTAAACCATATTCAGCATTATCTTCAAATAATGAATTTGCCCAAGCTGGACCATGTCCATTATGGTTAACTGTATATGGAGTTGCAGGAGCTGATCCTCCCCAAATTGAAGAACATCCTGTAGCATTTGCTACCATCATTCTATCACCAAATAATTGAGTTACAAGCTTAGCATATGGAGTTTCTCCACAACCTGCACAAGCACCTGAAAACTCAAGAAGTGGTTGTTCAAATTGGCTACCTTTTAATGTATTCTTATTCATTGGATTTTTCTTAGCAGATACTTCTGTTGTTGCATAATCCCATGCATCTATTTGATCATGTTGACTATCTTGTGGTTTCATAACTAAAGCTTTGTTCTTAGCTGGACATACTTCAGCACAGTTTCCACATCCAGTACAATCAAGTGGAGTAACTCCAATTGAGAATTTATATGGAGCTTCTGTCTTTAATGCCTTAGCATCAGTAGTCTTCATTGAAGCAGGTGCTTTCTCAGCTTCTTCACCAGTTAATAAGAATGGTCTTATTGCAGCATGAGGACATACTACTGAACATTGATTACATTGAATGCAGTTTTCTGGTATCCATTCAGGAACATTAATTGCAATTCCTCTCTTTTCATATGCAGCTGTACCAGCCATGAAAGTACCATCTTCCATATTATGTTTAACAAATGTTGAAACTGGTAAATCAAAACCTTCTTGTCTATTCATAGGGTCAACTATTTCTTTAATAAATGCAGGAACTTCTTTTGTAGCTGCAACTTCAGTATCTACTGCATCTACCCATGTTGCTGGTACATCTATCTTAACAATAGCTCCAACACCAGCATCAATAGCAGCATTATTCATATTAACAACTTTTTCACCTTTTTTACCATATGATGTAACAACTGCTTGCTTTAAGTATGCTATAGCTTCATCAACTGGAATTATATTAGCAAGTTTAAAGAATGCAGCTTGCATTATCATGTTAATTCTTCCACCAAGACCAATTTCTTGAGCTATCTTAACAGCATTTAATGTATAGAATTCTATATTCTTTTCAGCTATAGTTCTCTTCATTTCTGCTGGTAATTTTTCATCTAATTCTTCTGGTGTCCAAATTGTATTTAATAAGAATTTACCGTTATTCTTTAATCCATCTAATACGTTATATTTATAAACATATGATTGATTGTGACATGCTACAAAATCAGCCTTATCTATTAAATATGGTGATTTAATTGGCTTCTTACCAAATCTTAAGTGAGAAACTGTTATACCACCTGATTTTTTAGAGTCATATGAAAAATATCCTTGAGCATACATATCAGTATGATCACCGATAATCTTAATAGCGCTCTTATTAGCACCAACAGTACCATCTGAACCTAATCCCCAGAACTTACAAGCTTTAGTTCCTTCTGGTGTAGCATCTATATCTTCTACTGTTTCAAGTGAAGTAAATGTTACATCATCAACTATACCAATTGTAAATCCATTTTTAGGCTCGTCCTTAGATAAATTAGCATAAACTGCAGCTATATCTGAAGGGTTTGGATCTTTTGAACCTAATCCATATCTACCACCAACTATAACTGGCACATTTGCTTTACCTGCAAAAGCACTTACTACATCTAAGTATAATGGTTCACCAATTGAACCTGGTTCTTTCGTTCTATCTAATACTGCAATTTTCTTAACTGTATCAGGAATTGCAGCTAATAATTTTTCTATTGAGAATGGTCTATAAAGTCTAACCTTTACAACACCAACCTTTTCTCCTCTAGCATTTAAATAATCTACAGTTTCTTCAGCAACGTCTGTTCCTGAGCCCATTGCAATAATTACTCTATCAGCGTCTGGAGCTCCATAATAATCAAAACAATGATATTCTCTTCCTGTTAATTTAGTTATTTCTGCCATATACCCTTCGACTACTTCTGGAATATCATCATAGAATCTGTTTACAGCTTCTCTTGTTTGGAAATATATATCTGGATTTTGAGCTGTACCTCTAGTTACTGGGTGATCTGGATTTAATGCATTCTTTCTAAATTCATTAACAGCTTCCCAGTCAACTAACTTAGCTAATTCATCATATTCTAATACTTCAATTTTTTGTATCTCATGAGATGTTCTAAATCCATCAAAGAAGTTCATAAATGGAATTCTAGTTTTAATTGCAGTTAAATGTGCAACTGCAGATAAATCCATAACTTCTTGAACTGAACCTTCAGCAAGCATAGCAAAACCAGTTTGTCTAGCTGCCATAACATCTTGATGATCTCCAAATATATTTAATGAAGATGTTGCTAATGCTCTAGCAGATACATGTATAACCCCTGGAAGTCTTTCTCCAGATATCTTATACATATTAGGAATCATTAATAATAAACCTTGTGAAGCTGTATATGTAGTAGTATAAGCCCCAGCCTGTAATGATCCATGAACAGCTCCTGCTGCTCCTCCCTCTGATTGCATTTCCATAACCTTTACTGGTTGTCCAAAAATATTCTTTCTACCTTGTGCAACCCACTCATCAACATGTTCTGCCATTGGTGATGATGGAGTTATTGGATAAATAGCAGTTACTTCTGTAAACGCATATGAAACGTGTGCAGCAGCAGTGTTACCATCCATAGTCTTCATTTTTCTCATCTTGTCTACCTCCGCTTCCCTTTTTTTAAAATTAAGCATATAAATAATATGGTATATATCAAATTAAACTATATTTAATTTCAAATATACCATTGTTGCTTACATAAAATGTATATATAATTTATTTACTTATTAGATATGAAAGAAATTAAAATTACTTATCTAAACTTAATAATTTTCCTAGCTCTTTAGCTTTTCTTAAATCATCCTGTTCTACAGAATCTTTAACTGCTAATTTTCCTAAAACTTTAAATCCACAATCCTCCATATTTCTTTCCCATTTATCAATAAATTTTGTATCACGCCATCCACATGATCCAAATAATACTAAAGGTTTATTTCTAATTTCTAATTCCTTTAATCTATTAATAAACGGCTTCATATCTATTTCCTCAATATCATCGTTTATCATTGCAGGGCTTCCCAATGCTACTGCATCTGCTTGTAAAACATCTTGAATAGACGCATCTGCCACATGCTTTGTTTCAATTTCTACATCTCCTATACTAGCTCCTTCGCATATAGCATTGGCTATAATTTCAACATTTCCACCATTACTCCAATATATTATTGAAACTTTTTTCATTTTCGCACCTCTTCTACTTTTGTTTGGTTTATTATGCTAGTTTTTCCATCAATTTCATTATATAACACTAAAAAATTTTTTCAAGTTCTTTACATCTATATTTTAAAATTTATTTTCATGAAAACGGTTATATAGTAAATTATTTTTTCTTTATACTATTCATTATTACACTTATAATTGCATCAACACCATTTTTCATTTCACTATTACTCATATTTTTCACTAAGTCATTTTTTCTTAATTGTAATTCTGAAAGCTTTTCAATCAAATTATGCTTTTCTATCATTTCGTCTTCATCTAAAACTAATGAATATCCCTCTTTTACAAAAGAATTTGCATTTAGTATTTGATCTCCTCTACTGCTTTTTTTAGATAAAGGTATTAATAGTGTTGGCTTTTTTAATGCTAATAATTCAAATATAACATTTGCTCCCGCTCTAGAAATTATAAAATCAGCATATTTAAGCAAATGTGGTAAATCTTCTTTAACATACTCAAACTGTTTATATCCCTCTAATCCATTTAATGATTTATCTAAGTTACCTTTTCCACATATGTGAATAACATTAAAATTCCTTAGTATTTCATTAATATGATATCTAACTTCATCATTTATATTTTTTGCACCTAAACTACCACCTATAACTAAAATTGCATCTTTATCATTTTTAAAGTTACAAATTTCTTTTCCTCTTATTCTGCTTCCCTTTAATATTTCTTCCCTTATAGGAGTACCTGTTAATTCACCTTTACCATCTTTTATATACTTTAAGCTTTCTCTAAAAGTTACACATAACTTATCACAAAATGGTGCAGATAATTTATTTGCAAGCCCTGGTGTTAAATCTGACTCATGAGATACTACCGGTATCTTTTTCATTGATGCAGCTATAACTACTGGTACAGCAACAAATCCACCCTTTGAGAAAATAACATCTGGCTTTTCTTTTGATAAAATTTTACTTGCTTGTAAAACTCCTTTCATAACCTTAAATGGATCTGAAAAATTCTTCATATCAAAATATCTTCTTAACTTTCCTGATGAAATTGAATAATAAGGTATACCTGCATCACCTATAATCTCCTTTTCAATTCCTTCATAACTTCCTATATACTTTATTTCAAAATCCTTCTCTTTTAATTTTGGAACTAAAGCTAAGTTTGGAGTTACATGTCCTGCTGTTCCCCCGCCAGTCATTATAATCTTATACTTACTCATTAAAACACCTCATTGATTATTAATGTATCTATATTAATTATATTTATTAAAATAATATAGTTTTACACAATTTTTTAATCTTTATCTTAATCATTTTTATTAAGATTTTAACCAAATTTCAACTCTTAATTCTGAAATTTATCTAATATTCACCAAATTTAAGTTGTAAATAGTTAATCATCCCTATATATTCTACCACTAACCCAGTATTTTTCCACCTTTTCCTCTAATTTAATATAATACAAACTGTCCAATTGGATAAGCTATTAACATAAAGATATAAGGAGGTGAATTTAAATGGCACAAAACTTAGTACCAGAAGCTAAAGATAAATTAGCTAAATTCAAAAACCAAGTTTCTAATGAAATGGGCGTTCCTTTCACAGACTATAATGGTAACCTTACTTCTAAGCAATGCGGTAGCGTTGGTGGAGAAATGGTTAAACGTATGGTTGAACAATACGAAAACGGATTGAAGTAATAACTTTCCAAAATAAATATCCACCAGCTAAGCTGGTGGTTTTTCATGAGCCCTATAAGGGCAAATTACTAGCTTGCGTCTTAAGACGCATAAATTGGTCCAGCAGCCGCATTTTATTTTACTTGCTACCCTTAAAAGGGTCGTTATAC
>NZ_JAPFDR010000104.1 GCF_026168755.1 Clostridium sp.
ACATTTTAATTTATCGTTCGGAATTAAAATATGAAGAAGAAATTCTTCTTTTTTCTAAATTATATTATATTTTATAAATTAATACAATATAATTTGGAGAAAAAAAGCAGTAAAATTTAATTTTACTGCTTTTTAACTATTCATTTGTTTTCTTATGCTAGGGATTTATCAATTCCTATTTTATCATAAAAACTATACTTTAGTTAACTCTTCTTTTATTTTATCTCGTATTAATTTGCCAATTTTATAATCATCTACTGATTTATCGTATTTATTTTTATATTCTTCAATAACTTCTTTAAAACAATTTTCCTTAACAACCCTATTATATTCTTCCTTAGCCTTCTTCATTTGTAAGTATAATATTTTTACTTTCTCAGAATATTCTTCATAAATATTAGGTTCAAAAAATACTATCATATTTTCAATTTTTTCCTTTTGAAAAATAATCTTATTTAATTTCTCTTTATCTTGACTTTGGATCACTATTCCATTTAATAGTTCAATTAATTTTTTTACTTCATAAGTAAAATTAAAAACATCACTTTTATTAAAACCTTTTCCATTTATTCCCAAAATTTCACCTTCCTATTTCCCTATTATTTATATAGGCTCTTATGAGCCTATATTAGTTTCTATTAAATATATTTTATAGTATGGCTTATTTCCTAATTTATCTTTAACTATATTAATTCCAAATTCATCACTATTTATCTTTTTAAGAGATTTTTCAATTTGTCCATCAGTCATTTCTAAATTCATGGTTTCAAACACTAATACCTCTTTTCCAGCTATTATTTCTGATGAATACTTTTTATTATTTTTTTCTCCAACTTCAATATATCTTTCTAGTATATTTTCTTTTTTATTTTCAAATTCTTCATCTATATTTAAATTATCCTCTTGCTCTTTTTCTGTACCAATAACTTCATCTATATTTGATGCTATTTCTGACTTTTCATTATCTTTTTTATTCTCCATTTGCAGTTTATTTATTCTTACATTTAATACTTGTATCTTTTTATTATTAATAGATAAACTTGTTTGTAATATAAGTATAATTACTACTAAAATTATTATTGTAATTTTATATTTTTTATTATTTTTTAAATTAAAAATATCTTTTAAATATTTCATTCTACTTCTCCATAAACTTTCGTATTTTCAATATATTTAGATAAAGATATACCAGGAATAAATAAATTTATCCTGGTATATTTTAAATTTAATCTGAATATTTTCACATCTTTATTTCTTTTTCTTTTGTTTTTGTTTTTAGCTTGTCCATACTTGCTAAATGTACATCTTTCTCTTGCTCCATCTGATACTCTATTAGATTTAATTTATTTGCTTCAATTGTTACATTATTTATATTAGAACCAATCCACTCGCTATTATTTATTTTAACTCCAGTTAAATCAGCTCCCCTTAAATCAGCAAATATTACACATTGTGTCATATCTGCACCTTTAAAATTTGCATCCCTTAAATCTAAATTAATTAATCTCATACCACTTAGATTTTCATTTTCTAAGTTTAATTGTTGCCCTCTAAGACCATTACTTTTTATCCATTCTTCATGCTCTCTTATTTTTCTCCAAATCTCTTTTTCTTTCTTTTCATCTCTCACATCTAATTTCTCTCTTTCTATTTCATTTTTTAAATCTTCAAACTTATCATTTATAAGTTTAAAGTCACTATCCATATATTTTTCATGTATATTATCCAATATATCTAAATCCTCAATTCCTGATTCAATAGATATAATTGCTCTTACAAAATCTCCATAATTTTCTTTCATTAACTCTTCTATAGTATTTTTCATTACATTAAAACTGACATTATCTAAATCTCTATCCGATAACTGCCAATCATTACCTTCAACGCTTTTTCCTTCCAATTCTTTCGTAATTTCTTGCTCCTTTATTACATACAAGCTTTTATCATACTCTATATTTTCTTTTATCCTATATAAATTTTTATTATCATCAACATATATTAAATTATCTAATTTATAATCTGTACCAATATAAACATCTCTATATTTCCCTTTAACTTTCATTGCTACTACTTCATTTTTTATACTTAATTCTTCATCTCTTTTCAG
>NZ_JAPFDR010000015.1 GCF_026168755.1 Clostridium sp.
ATTAATTTTATTTTGCTATTTTTCATTTATTAACCTCTAATTACAATTTACTAATTTACCACAAAAAATAGCCGAAAGCTAGATTTCATCTAACTTTCAGCCATTGAAAATTTTATACTTTCCTATACATTAAAAAAAGAACCTCTAAAGGTTCTACTCAATTTCTTTAAATATTTCTTCTATGTCTTTTACTTCTAATACTTCAATTACTTTCATTAATAACTGAATACTATAATGATTATTCATAAAGTTAAAAACTGTTTTTCGGCATATATTCATTTCACAACAAAACATTTCATAACATCTTGATAATGTAATATTGTCATCAATTATAAACTTTGAATACCGCTCTTTAAGTTTAGTTTTAAACTTATCTTTATCAACTTGAAACTTATATACCATAACTCTCCCTTCCTTACTGTGTATCTAAATTACACTAAAATATCTACAAAAAAATAAGGAAGGCTTTTAACCTTCCTTTACCCTTGATAATTTCTTTTCTGTTTAAGCTATTTTTTATTTGATAACCGTAAGAAAATACTTTTATCTATCTTTATAGAAATTGCATATGTATTATATCTTTAAACCCCTTTAGGGTTTTATAAACTAAATCATTATATTCATTATTAAGGGGTATAAAAAATAAAAGGTAAATATGGATTTAGAGAAACAATAAACATGGTCTATACCCCTTAATATTAAATACATAAAGAATAATAGCCGAGGTGAAGAAACCCTCGACTTTTGAAAGTTGTTTTTAATGAATAAAATAAATTCTATTATAAAAGCATTTTGTAATATTATGAAAAACGTAAAAGCAAAAATTTGAGGTATAGCACAATACCTTGTAAATTTATACTTAGCGTTTTTTCTGAAAGAGCATATTTATATACAATACAAATATGGCGCTTTATAAGAAGTATGAAATATTACTTCTTATATTATATAATATACATAACAACAGTAATATATAGCCATTAGTTTTTGTACACTTATATTATATAATGTACACAACTAAGGATTTACACAATAGTTTTTCTTTTGCCTTTTCACTTCTCATTAACATTACTAAAGCAAAGTAAACTTGTTCGCTTAGAAGATATATATTTTTTGAATTTGCTATCTTTTGATTAGTAAATCCAACTTCTAAAAGTGAATCCTTTGTAAGGATTGAGTTTTTTAAGTCTAATAAATCAATACCAATTTCAAATTCACTAATATTATTATTTATTAACTCATTTACTTTTCTTAACTCCATTTCGTGAATTTCTGCTATTGTCTTTGCTAACATAACTTTTTGATTTTCACCAAATCCACCTTCAATAACCGGTATGTTGAACCCTAAGAATTTTTGTTGCTTATTTCCTAACATTTCACAACCCATTTTAGTTACTTCGTAACATTTGTTTGTTTTTCCACTAGCATCTTTATAACTGTTTTCTATAAAATATTTACTCAAATCAAAATTTGATTTCAGTAAAATCGGTATTATCCCAACAGATTTACCATCTTTTGAACCGTTAATATCTTTCATTAATGCACTATGGCTCTTTCCTAACATTTCTGCCACTTATCTTGAATTGATTGTTTTTTGTTGATTTACTTGTTGTAATTTATTCATTTATAATTCCTCCAAAATTTTTATTTATCTTTTCTACTTATATAAATTGGATTATAATGATAAAAAAGGGGGGAATGTTGAAATGATATGTAAAGAAATTCGTGATTGTAAAGGCGTAAATGTCAATACTGGTATGGAAACCCTAATTGTTCAAAAGCGTGATATTTGGTGTTTTCAAGTTATGTGTAATCGTATGGAACCATGTAATAAACGTGAAATGGAAAAAGCATATAGGCTCTTAGATGAAGAAGGCAATATTCTTGATGATGTTATAGATTTCATGAAGAAAGTAGCCGATTATCAAGATATACATTGGATACTTGCTACTGGCAAAAGATTAATTGCATTTAAAAACTTTGCAGATAGAACTATATACATATATAGTAAAATAGACTTTAAAAGCAGATTTGATAATGAGCCAAGCATATATAATTGCAAAACAATTATTATTGAATAATAGATAAACCCATAAAAAAGGCTCATGCCTTTTTATGGGGGTGGTTGGAACTCGTTCCAATCCACCAATAGTATTATTGATATAAAATAAAAAACGGACAAGATTTGCGTATTATTTTTAACTTATCTTTATAAAAGTATATAATTCACCGCAAATGTTGTCCATTTAATATTATAGGTAGACAAAAAATACCCCTACCTATAATATATATAGCTAGGGGGTATTTTTGTCTACCTTATTTTATTATTCTCGCATCTGGATTTACATCTATAATTGTTGAAACTCTAGTATCATTTTTCTTTTTTATAGAAATTGTATTATCTTCTACCTCATATCCAGAATTTATTATTATTGGCTTAATGCTAGTCCACTTTAATATACTTTTCTTTTCTCCATATACATTTACTATCTTACATAATTCACTCTTATCTTTTGTAGTTAATTTTCTATTTAAATATTCTTCCGGTACAACTATTCTAATATCATCTAAACAATTTTTATCCTTAAATATTTCAGCTTTAATATTTTTTCTTATTCTGCTTCTAGATTGTATTTGTGTATCAGCTTGAGTATCATTACAAACCATAATTTCTATATCTTCATCAAGAATATTAATTCCGGTTTCATATGCTCCATTGATAATTAATATTTGATAATCCCTTGGAATAATACCAGTTGTTAAAATACTTTCTCTTACCTCTAATTGTTCTTCATTCATAGGGTTTTTAGTATTATTAATACTCCATAAAGCTATTGATTTTAACCCTATCGAATTACATATATTAATCATATCTTCGCACTCTGTAACTCTATTAGTATAAATTAATGCCTTTTTACCATATTTAAAACCATTGAACACTTTTAAATAATGTCCTAAGTTTCTATAATTATTAAAGAAAAAAGTAAAATCACTTGTTAGCCTTCTTATATTCTTTTCATTTGAAAGATTAATGACATTCCATTTTTCATTTGTTGCATTAGTTATATTACTATCATCTTTAGGTAAAAGAAAATTCATCTCTCTTTTTATTCTTTCATGTGTAGCCGTAAAGCCTACTACTTGAACGCCATTCTTTGCATTTTGGTGTAAATTACTTATTACATTTTCATAGTTTTTACATTCCTTAATACCATTTTCTTTATCTTCTTCTTTGTCAAACTTATCCTTATATTTGTAAAGATTATGTATTTCATCACAAATTATCGTTTCAACATCTTTATATTCTTCCTTATTCATTTCATAGAACCATTTAGCATAAGTCATTACAGTACAATTAAATCCATCAATATAAAACCCTTCTATCATATCAAAACCAGTACTTTTAACTTTACCAATTATTTCTTTATCTTTCAAAATCATTTCTTGCAAATTTGATGTATCACACAAATAAACGCTTTTCTTCGTAACATCTAGTAATGTATTAAATATATAATATGTTTTACCGCTACCCGCTGGAGCAATTATCAAGTTGATTTTTCCTTTGTGTAACATTATGCCTTTACTTTTTATAATTTCATTTACCGTTAATTTTCTCATTTATTAATTTCCTCATTTCATTAAACCACCAACTAATATAATTAATTGGCTCTAGGAAAGAAAATTTAATTTCCTTCCTTCTAAATTCCCTCCTTTCTTTTTCATATTTAAACAATTATATTTTAAAATGGCATATATTCTCTAAATTCACACTCATTATAATATTTACAATACTTACAGTCTTCTGGACAATTATTATCTATTTCTTCTGGTGTAAACTTTCTATTAAAATACATTAATTTATCTTTTATAAATCTTTTATTCTCTCTTAATTCATTTTCTAATTTTACTTGTTCAACTAAACCGTCAACAATATCAAATAAATCATCACAATCAGATTCTTTTTCTGATGCAACCTCATCTATTAACTTATCATTTATAATTATCTTTATAATTTCATCTTCTTGTTTAATTCTTAAACTTACAACGTTATTTTTCTTTCTTCTAAATATTTTCTTTGCTTCATCTTTAATTGCTACAATATTTAATTCCTTTGTTACTAATGTTTTTTTCATAATATCAATCTCCTTTATTCTTCATTTGTTATTTGCATTTGTATTATATAATTGAAATTCTAAAAAGTTCACTTTTAAATAAAAATTTTTTACACAACAAAAAAGATGCTTTCCAGCACCTTTAAAAATCATCAATTAATAATTTAACTCTTAAATAAAATACTTATTTTATCCTTATTAGCTTGTAATTTATTTACTTTTATTAACTCTGTTTTTCAAAAACAATTCTTGGATTATTACCATATACCATGTTAATAAGTGTATCTTGTCCAATAACTTTAACTAAATTTACTATTTGTTGTGCATATGCTTCTTCATTGTAATAAAAAATTGTTGTAGTTACATTCTCCAATAATATTAAATCCTTTAATACTTCTCCATCTGTAATATCTAATGAATGTCCAAAAATATATACATTATGATGTCCACCCTTATTTTCCATTATCTCTTTAGCTGAATCTATAAGTGTATCCTCTGAATCCTTCATATAGGAAAATCCTGAAAATTCTTTATATACATTCTGATATTCAACATATTCTTTTTTTATTTCTTCTACCCATCTCTTATATTTACAACCTGTCTTTTTATATATCCTTTGATAATATTTCTTAAATTTAATAAAATCAAACTCCTTATTTTTTCTATCCTCATCTAAATACTCATCTATTCCTAATACCATATTATTAGGACTTTTATTGCTTGTTCTTATTTTTCCATGAATGTAATCATAATTATCCTCTTGATAATTAGTTTCATAATATTTTTCGTAAGTATTTGTATAGTTAAAGCTCAATATTTTATCCACATTAGAGATATTCTCAATCTCTTTTATCTTATTTCCTATTTGTATTTTACTAACGAATTGTCCTAAATAAATCTCTAAACATCTTATTAAGCTTTCTAAATCTTTATAAAGAATATCAATTGCTTCCTTTTGTATATCTTTATTTAGTTTATTAAAATTTTGTAGCGATTTCCCCTCTAATTTATCTTCGATTTTTGATTCTGTTATAAAAGTTTCTTGTATCTTTTCATAATCGCCATTTGATATATCCTCACTTAAACTTTTAACTACCTGTGAAATTTCAAGTTCAAAATCAATCCATCCTTTGTTTCTATCTTGCTCATTAATTTTCATTAAAAAATAATTTATCCATACATTATGTTTGATTAATTGTAGAAGTTCTATTAGTTCACTTTTATCCTTATCAGCACTAAATATTGCAGAAAAGTATTGCATATCATAGAAAATTTTTTTTATTCCAGTGCTTAACTGATTAAATTTTTTTGCTTTTTGTACATCGTTGAAACCTCCCTTTTCTTTAACACACTGAATAAACATCATAAAATCCCAATACTTTGTTGGTAATTCATGTGCTAAATCAAATCCATTTCCTATCACTAAAATATTCATTTTCTTCTTCCCCTTTATACACGTATTCACATATTACATTGTATATTTATTATATAAGAAAATAAAGCTATATCTAAATTTAAATGTAGCTTTCATTCTTTCAACTTCATTTTGGCTCTCGTCTTCTTATAAAATAAAGCATCTATCAACTAGATGCTTTATTGGTTACTTAAATTATTATATACAAATCCCATTGCATAACATTTTTTTCTGTATAGAGTTCAAAATTGAATTATCAAGAAAATCATTACGTTTTTCATAATATTTAGCTGAAAATCTCCTTAAAATATCTGTCTTTAAAACATTAATATATTGAAAGCTTTCTCTATTAAATTGTTCTCCATCATAAATTGCTTTACCGTAACGTTCCTTGCTATTTCCTGAACTTAATAATAAGTCAAAAATAACTTCTATTTCTGTATTAACTTGATTAGATAATTCTTCTTCTATTTCTTTTATAAACTTTAGAGGAGATATATAAGATGTAGAAAATACAATATATTGCTTTTTATTTTCATTAGTATAAAAACTTCTTATATCATATCTTTTCATTTTTACTTCTCCTTTCTAATAAATATATTTTTCTATATTTCATAATATTCATCAATAATTTTTAATGTGTCTTTAATTAATTTTTTAGCAACATCAACGTCATCAATTTGTACTGTTTCATCATTACCAAAATCATTAGGAAAATCCCAATGAAAATATTTATGTCTATATACTACTATATGTTTATATGCTTTTTTATAATACTCAACTCTATCTTTAATGCTCAAAATCTTATTTCTAACATCTTTCTTTATACTTGCTCGTTCTCTATTATAATCATAATTAAACATATCTAAATTTCCATATTGCTTTGACGAAGTAACTTGATAATCTCTATACAAAGTTAATTTAATATGCCCTTCTAGTGCTCTTAATACTTCAAACACTAACTCTGTACAAGTATATTCTTGACTAGTTACATTTAAATTATACACAGCTTTCAATAGAGATTTTCTTAATTTCTCACTATGTTTATTATATGAATTAGGCAAATAAGATTTATATTGTTCCTCTATAGATAAAGCACTTACACTCTTTCCAAGGTTTTCTTCTAAATTATTTACGACTTCATCAACACTAAGTAATTCATTCATATATGATACACATAAATTATATAAAAGTAAAGGTATCCCTTGAACCCTAACGTTATTTGTTTTCTTGTTAAATGTAATAGTTACAATGTCATTATATGAACCCTTTAATTTATAAATTTTTTCGTTTATGTCTTCTTTACTTATTCTTATTTCTTTGCATAATTCTTCTGCATTTATAAATTTAATTGATTTTTCAAAATCTGAAAAATCAATTGTTTTAAACAACATACTTTGATTGTTTGTAGCTAAATTATTATCTATTTTACAATGTTCCTTTATATATTCTGCTAAGTATAATTTTATCTCTTGAAGTTTTCCCTCTTTAACTTTTAAAGTTGTTTTTCCCTTAGAATTAATAAAAACTGTAAGAAATAACTTTTGATTATCAAACTCGACATTATATCTTGTTTCTATAAATCCAGATTTGTTTGGTTTATCCTCTGGAATAACTTTTACATTATTATAATCTATCTTAAAAAAATTCTTAATAGCTTGTTCAATTTTACTATTATCTAATAATAATTCCTTATACATTTCTTCCCTCCGCATACCATCATACTTAATTTTATCATTATTTATTTTTCATGTAAACTTTTTACTTTTATGTATGTTATTAGATAGTCGTTCTAAAATAATAAACTCTTTATCCTTAATTGAAGTAATCTATTATACTCTTACTTATTTATCTAAATTAATTGTTTGGGAACTTATGAGTTACTGAATGATATAGTTATCTTACCTATATCTACAAAATAAGAATTGTAGACATAAGTAAGATAATATTATTGTTTGGTTTACCCATTGAGAACCTCATTTAACACTTCTATTATTATTGCATAACTGCATATCAGCTTTACCATTTAAAACTTGTCCTAAATGTCTTTATCTTTTGCTAATACTTACCCACTCTTTAGAGTGCCAAGTTTCCACCACAACTATTATTTAAAGGTTATTGGTCGTTGCCCACCTTACATATTATTGATACCTTGCATAAGTTACAATAGAAGTAAATCACTTATGAACAATAATATAGCTGATTTAATGCATTGGCTCAGCTCACCTACTAAAATTATTTATAGTAGCTTTAGTGCGTATACTACTTACCTATTCCTAATTTAAGGTATAGGAAATAAAGCCTTGCATAGTACCTATTTTTTTGATAACATTTAATTGCGAGTTAAATGTGCCAAACAAAAAGGCATACAAAGTTTATTACAAAATATTTAATTTTGGGAGAGATATAGTATTTATATCTCTTTTTTATTTTTTTATATTCCCTAATGGAGAATATTCTCTATATTTCTTTCTTAAATCTTCTTCTTTCAAATCTAAATATGCTTTTTCCGTAACTGCTACACTAGAGTGTCCTAATATCTTAGATAATACAAATATCGAACCTCCATTCATAAGAAATCTTCTACTAAAATTATTTCTTAATCCATGTGGTGTTATATTCTTATTTATCTTTGCCCGTTTTAAATATTCTCTGAAATTTCTTTCAAAGTTTCCTTGCTCTATTTTTCTATTAGTTCTTTGAGTTGGAAATAATAAATCACTTTCTTGCATAACATCTTTAAATTTTATCCATCTTTGCAATAACTTCTGCATTTCATAACTAAAGAAAACTACTCTATCTTTCCTTCCCTTAGTTATATCCCCATCTAAAAATATTGTGCATCTAAATAAATCTACATTTTCAATTTTCAACTCTAATGTTTCTCCTAATCTCATTCCAGTATCAAAAATCAGATTGATAATAGTAAAATCTCTAAACTCATGAAATTTAGATAAATCTAATACTTTAATTAGCTTTTTGTATTCTTCATCTGTTAACTGCTCTTTTGGCTTTCTTGTAACTTTCAGAAACTTTATAGAACTAATATTATTTTTCTTTACTATATTGTTTTCTTCTGCATAACTAAAAAATGCTTTTATATTTCTTAAATAACCATTTATAGTCACATCTGATATTTCTTTTCCTACATCATGCCTTTTATCTAAATTAGCTTTATTAATACCTTCATCACTTGAAGCAAAACTATATTTCCCCCTATCTTTAGTAAATACTAAATAATCTTCTACAATCTTTTTATTAACTTTGCTTATATCTGTAATATCCAATTCTTCCTCTAAGTATTTTGAAAATAACATTAAAGTTTGATGATACGACTTGATTGTTTTTATTCTCAAATTCTTATAACTGCAATACTCTAAATATTCTACAATTATATTGTTTATTGTTTTAGTTTTCTTAATTTTGGGCATAAAAAAATCACTCCTAACATTAGATGCCAATCTAATTATTAGAAGTGATGATAGAAATATATTTATTGGCTTGAAAATCTCATTTTCATACCCCCATCATTGATGTTGATTGCAATGAAATTTTCAAACTATGGCTCTATTACTAGTATTAAGATACTTTATTCTTTAATCTTAGCTTGTCTGCTATTATAGCAATAAACTCACTATTAGTTGGTTTACCTTTATCATTATGAACAGTATATCCAAATAGCTTATTAATAGCTTCAATTTGCCCTCTTCCCCAAGCAACTTCGATAGCATGTCTTATTGCTCTCTCAACTCTTGAAGCAGTAGTATTATACTTCTTAGCTATTGAAGGATATAACTCCTTAGTTACAGCTGATAATAATTCCATATCATTAACAACCATTGTTATAGCCTCTCTTAAATACATATATCCTTTAATATGTGCTGGTACACCTATTTCGTGAATTATGTTTGTAATTTCAGTTTCTAAATCCATAGGTCCCCTATTACTTGTATTTATTATTTCACTTGTTGTCATTGCAACTTGCTTTTTAACAGGTTCATTTTCTACCGCTAAAGTATCATTAAACATATCTCTTATACGTTTTGTAAAAATATCCATATCAAATGGTTTTACAACATAATAATCAGCACCTAAAGTTATAGCTCTTTGTGTTATTTTATCTTGTCCAACTGCAGATAATACAACTATTCTAGGAAATTTTTCTAAATTCATTGAATTTAATCTTTCTAAAACCCCTAATCCATCTAAATGAGGCATTATAATATCTAAAACAACTAAATCAGGTTGTTTTTCCTCAATTAATGTTAAAGCTTCCCTACCATCTTTTGCAATTCCTGTTACAACGATATCTCTTTGATTTAGAAGATAATCATTTAAAATACTGCAAAATTCTTTGTTATCATCAGCAATAATTACTGAAATTTTGTTTCCATCCATGTTTTCTCTCCCTTTCTACCCACTATAATATATTATTTTTAAATTTCAAAGTTCCAAATTCCCACATAACTTATTTAACAATACTATATTTTATAATTTAAATTAAGTTATATTTAGTTGTTTTTTAACTTCATTAAATATATTATAACATAAATTTTAAAATAAAAATAGTTTATTTTACATTATTTTGAAATTTTTTTAAGGGAATTTTAAGAAATTTTGTGTTATTTAATTTACTTATTTTAAAACAACAAGATATAGCATTTTCCTTTTGTTATTTTAGCTATATCTTGTTGATAATTTTCTATTTTTTTATTTTATTACACCAGCTTCTTCAAGCATCCATTCTATATATATTCCATATCCTATGTCAGGCTTATTAATTAAAACGTGTGTAACAGCACCTACAATTTTATTATTTTGAATAATTGGACTACCACTCATCCCTTGCACTATTCCACCTGTTTTACTTAAAAGTTCTTCATCTGTAACCCTAATTATCATGCTCTTAGGTCCACATTTATCTTGTTGTAATAGCTTAACAATTTCTATGTCATATTCTTTTGGTCCTTCTTCACCCACTGTAGTAATTATAGTAGCAGGTCCTTCTACAACTTCATTTCTAAACCCAACAGACATTGGTTTACTGTATATAGGATTTACTAAAGGCTTATTAGTACTTCCAAATATTCCTGATGATGAATTACTTTTAATTGTTCCTATAGAGCTTTTTTCATTTATAAATAATCCTCTTAATTCACCTGGAACACCTTTTTCACCTTTACGTACACTTAAAATTGATGCTGATAATAAATCCCCATCTTTAATTGTAAAGTTAGTATTAGTATCGCCATCTGTAATAGGATGACCTAAAGCTCCAAAAGTATTAGTACCTTCATGATAGAAAGTTAATGTTCCAATACCTGCAGTTGAATCTCTAACCCATAAACCTAATTTATAAGCTTCGCCTTCTTTAACAAGTTCAATATCTTTATTAAACTTGCATCCTTCACGCATGAATTCTACATTCACTACATTCGTATCATTTTCTTTTATTAAAGTTCCTAATTCTTTAGCTCCTTCAATCTCTTTTCCATTTACTTTAAGCAATACATCACCTAACTGCAATCCTGCTATCTTTGCTGGACTACTTTCAGTTCCACCTCTAGTTTCAACCTCTGAGAAACCAACAACTAAAACTCCTTCAGTAGATAACTTTATTCCTACACTTGTTCCTCCTGGATATAATTTTATATCCTCTAGCTTTTGTACTGCAACTGATTTTATAGGAATTAATCCTAAAAAATCAATATTCACTTTATCTTTTGATAGTTTCACAGTATTAAATACTCCTTGATTATTCACAGCTATATCTGATACTTCCATACTATCATTGATATATATTTTTTCTGGCAACTTCAAAACACTAAAATATGCTATTAATGCCAAAATAGCTACTGGAGCAGTAATTATACTAAAATACTTTAATATTTTTTTCATCATTTTATCTCCTCCTTTGCTTCTGACATTACTTTTCCCTGTATCATTTTTTTATATGCTGTATTAAGATTGTTAACATAGTCAAAAATTATTAAGTTAATAAATTTTGTATAAAAAAAATAAAACCATGCTAAATTACCATGATTTTATTCTTTACCGTATTGCTAGACCTTATGTATATTTTTATTAAATATTTTTCATTTCTTTCTTTTTTATTTCAGCAAATTTCACCATTTCTGATGCATTTTCTATAGTGACATCACTTATTTCATCTCCACCTACCATTTTAGCAATCTCTCTAATTTTATCTTCTCTCGTTAACATTCGGATTCCTGTAAATGTCTTTCCTTCTAAAACATGCTTAGATACAAAGTAATGATTATCAGAAAGTGCTGCAATTTGTGGTAAATGAGTTATACATAATACTTGATGCTTTAATGAAACTTCATACATTTTTTCTCCAACACGCTTTCCAATAGTTCCGCTAATTCCAGTATCTATTTCATCAAAAATAAGTGTTGGTATTTTATCTTTATCTACAAAAACACATTTTAAAGCAAGCATTATTCTTGATAATTCACCACCTGATAGTACTTTTTCTAATGGTTTTAAAGGTTCACCTGGATTAGCTGATACTAAAAATTGAACTTCATCATAACCTCTTGAATTCATTTCATCAGTTAAATTAACTTCAATTTTTATTATTGCCTTTTCCAGTCCAACATAAGATAATTCTTTTTTAATATTTACTTCTAATATTTCAGCTGCTTCAACTCTTAAATCATGAAGTTTTTTACCTATAATCTTCATTTTGTCTTCAATAATAATAAGTTCTTCTTTTAACTTATTTACTATTTCTTCAGCATTTACTAGTTCATTATATTTTTCTTTTAAATTTTTTAAATTATCTAAAATCTCTTGTATGGAGTTTCCATATTTTTTCTTATATAAACTTATAGTATATATTCTTTCATTTATTTGTGCTAATCTATCTTCATCATATTGTATTTCACTACCTACATCACGAATTTCTCTTGTTACTTCTTCTAAACTATAAAATGCCTCTTCTATTTGACTTTTCTTTTCTCTTATTATTTCAGAGTGGTTTTCAACTAATGATAATTCAGAAATAACCTTTGATAATCCTTCTAATACAGAAATTCCTTCATTTGATGAATTTAAATATCCATAAGATTTTACTAAACTATTTGATATTTTTTCTGCATTTGATAACATATTAAATTCATCTTTTAGATCTTCTTCTTCATTAACCTTTAAATTTGCTTTTTCTATATCTTCTATCTGAAATTTAATATAATCAGCTAATTTTTCACCATCTTTATTTCCAGTTAAACTATTTATCTTTTCAAGATTTTCTAAATAGTTACCTCTTAATAACTCATATTCTTTAAGTAAGTCTTTTATTTTATCATAATAAAATTCATCAACATATAAAATATGAGTACCTTTATTTAATAAATTTTGATTTTGATGTTGTCCATGAATATCCAATAGCTTTTCTCTGATTTTTTTTAATTGTGATAATACAATACTCCTATTATTTACTTTTATTAAACTTTTACCATGCAATGTAGTTTCTCTACGTATAATTAGCATTTCATCTTTTTCTATTCCCAATTCCTCTAACACTTCATAAACTTCATCATTTTCAATAGAAAATACAGCTTCTACTATTGTTTTATCTTCTCCATATCTTATTTGATCCTTAGAAAATTTTCCGCCTAATACATAATCTATAGTGTCTATAAGTATTGATTTACCTGCACCAGTTTCTCCTGATAATATATTAAATCCTGAGCCAAACTCAACAGATAACTCTTGAATTAATGCAAAATTATTAATATTTAATTCAATTAGCATTATACCCCACCTTTATAAATTTAAGAAATCATATTTCTAATTTTAGAAATTAATTCTAAAGCTTTTTCATCAGTTCTAACTAATACAAAAATAGTGTTATCTCCAGCTATTGTTCCTGCAACATCATTTGAATATAAAGTATCAATTGCTTCTGCAGCAGCTGATGCAGCACCTGTTAGTGTTTTTACTACAACAAATTTATCAACTTGTTCTACTCCTATAGCTGCATTTTTTAATATGCTGTAAAGTTTGTCATTTATATCACGCTCTCCTTTTGCTGAAGATATATATTTATATTTTCCTGATTCACTTTGCATTTTTACTAATTTCAATAATTTTATATCTCTAGATACAGTTGCTTGAGTTACATCATAGCCTGCCTGTTTAAGTGCTTCTGCTAATTCTTCTTGTGTCTCTATATCATTATCATTAATAATCTCTAATATCTTACTATGTCTTTTTGACTTCACTTTAATCACCTTCTCAATTTGTTAATAAATGTACAATCCCTAATAAAAGATTTACTTTTTATATTAAAACTCTATTTTAATTAATCCCTTAAAGCCTCTCTATTTATTTAATATTTTTTTTCTCAAAACATTAAAGTAATCATAATTATCAAATAATAAAATTTTTGCAACATCTTTAGCTTTTTTAATTATTATAGAGCTATTATCTTTAATTTTCCTAGATTCTTGACCATCAAAAGTTAAGTAAATTTCACCATTATAATTTTCAGCTTTAATTAAAATTTCACTACTGCTTTTTAATACTATTGGCTGCATTCCTCTGGTATGTGGACAAATAGGTGTTAATGTTATAACTTCAACATCAGGATATACAAAAGGTCCTCCTGCTGAAAATGAATATGCTGTAGAACCTGTAGGTGTTGAAACTATTAACCCATCTCCTTTAAAGCTATAATATAACTTTTTATCTATATACACTTCAAACTTTGCCATTCTTGATAATGTTCCTCTAGCTATTACAACATCATTTAAAGCTTTACTATTAATATCTTCATTTTCATCATCACTTTTACATTCTAAAAGTATTCTATTTTGAATAATATATTGTCCATTTTTTATTTTATTTAAAGCTTCGCCTAAATCTTGTATTTCTATACTTGATAAAAATCCTAAATTTCCTATATTTATTCCTAAAATAGGAACATCATATTTTCCATTAATATCTCTAGCTATACCAAGTAAAGTTCCGTCTCCCCCTAAAACTATAAGCAAATCTAAATCATTATCAAATTTATATTTATTTATTTCATAGCTATTTAATACAGTTATTTTAGAGCTCTTAAATATATTTGTAATTTTTTTAATAACCAAAGATAGTATCTTTCCTTCTGTATCTTTTGAAGGGTTTAATGCTATTAAAATATTTTTCATAATAACTTCCTTTACTATACTTATACACCTATAGCCAGCTTTTAAAGCTGGCTATGAGATTCATTTACAACATCTTCAATTTGACTTAATTCAAAATTTCCTTCTTTCTCTTTATCCTTAGTAAAGTAAACAAGATATTCTCTGTTTCCTTCTGGACCTTTAATTGGTGAGTAGCTTAATCCTAGTATATTTAATTCATTTTCCATCAAAAAGTTTACTATTGTATTTATAACTTCTAAATGTACTTCTTTATCTCTTACAACACCTTTTTTACCAACCTTATCTCTTCCAGCTTCAAACTGTGGCTTTATTAATGCTACAACTTCACCTTTATCTCCTAATAATGCCTTTACAGCTGGCATTATTGTTCTTAAGGAAATAAATGATACATCTATAGATGCAAAATCTAAAGCAATACCTATGTCTTCTGGAGTTACATATCTAATGTTAGTTTTCTCCATGCAAACAACTCTCTCATCTGTTCTAAGCTTCCAAGCAAATTGTCCATATCCTACATCTACAGCAAAAACCTTAGATGCATTATTTTGAAGCATACAATCCGTAAATCCCCCTGTTGATGCTCCTATATCCATACATACTTTATCTGTAAGATCAATCCCAAAGGTGTTCATTGCTTTTTCTAATTTTAAGCCTCCACGGCTTACGTACTTAAGTTTCTCCCCCTTAAATACTATATCAGCATCAACTTTAACTTTTTCACCTGCTTTATCTACTCTTTGCCCATCAACAAATATAAGTCCTGCCATAATATTAGTCTTTGCTTTCTCTCTTGATTCACAAATTCCTTTTTCAACTAATAATATATCTAATCTTTCCTTCTTAGATGCCATATTTTTCTCCTTTATCCTAAAATGTTTATAACACATTTTTCTATAGCTTCTGCATCAAGTCCTGCATCTTTATATAATAAATTAACATCTCCATGAGGAACAAAGTTATCACTAAATCCTAAGCACTTAAATTTCCTTTTAAAATTAAGTTTATTTAACTCCATTAATACATAACTTCCAAATCCACCATTTATAACATTATCTTCAATAGTTACAATGCTATATCCTTCATCAACTAGATCTTTTAACATTTCAGTATCTATAGGCTTTACAAAAGTTGCTCCTATAATTGTAGGATTAATTCCTTTTTTAATTAGTTCTTTTCTTGCAATCATAGCATGCTGTACCATTTTTCCTACAGCTATTATAGCAACTTTCTCTCCATTAATTATCTTTTCCCATTTTCCATATTTTATTTCCTTAACTGCAGTTAAATCTTCACAACAATCTGCTCCTCTTGGATATCTTATTGCAACAGGTCCATTTTGTCTTAATGCCCACTTTAACATTATAGATAGTTCTTCTAAATGCTTAGGAGCTAAAACTACCATATTCGGTACTGCACATAAATAAGATAAATCAAATATCCCTTGATGTGTTTCTCCATCGTCACCTACAATTCCTGCTCTATCTATAGCAAAAACTACAGGTAAGTTTTGAATACAAACATCATGTATAACTTGATCAAAAGCTCTTTGTAAAAATGTTGAATAAACTGCAAAAACAGGTCTTAAACCAGCACTTGCCATACCTGCTGCAAGTGTAGTAGCATGTTCTTCCGCTATTCCAACATCAAAAAATCTATTGCTATATTTTTTAGCAAAATCTTTTAAGCCTGTACCATCTGGCATAGCTGCAGTAATAGCAACCACATTACTATTTTTTTCAGCTAATTCTAACATAGTATCTCCAAATACTTTAGAATACGTTTTTTTAGAAGGTATATAACTTTCACCACTTTCTAAATCAAATGGTGAAACTCCATGAAATTTATTTGGATTTTTTTCTGCAAATTCATACCCCTTTCCCTTATGAGTTACTGTATGAATTATTACAGGTCCATTAACCTCTTGAGCCTTACTAAACACTTCATTCATTAGCTCAATATCGTGTCCATCAATAGGTCCAATATATTTAATACCCATATTTTCAAATAACATAGATGGTACTAATAAATGCTTTAAACTATCTTTTACTCTATGTAAATATTGAACTACTGTTTTGCCAGCATTGCTATTACTTAAAGTAGAGTTTATATCTTCTTTTAATTTATTATAACTATGATCTAATCTTAATTTATTTAAATGATTTGATACTCCACCTACATTTTTAGAAATTGACATTTGGTTATCATTTAAAACTATAATCATATTAGTTTTATTAAAACCAACATCATTTAGTGCCTCTAATGCCATTCCTCCAGTTAATGCTCCATCTCCTATAACTGCAATAACATTATAATCTTCATGCTTAATATCTCTCGCTCTTGCTATACCTAAAGCTGCTGATATTGATGTACTGCTATGACCAACTCCAAAAGCATCATACTTGCTTTCGCTTATTTTAGGAAATCCACATAAACCATTATATTTTCTCAATGTATCAAACTTATCCTTACGTCCAGTTAATATCTTATGAACATAAGTTTGATGTCCAACATCCCATACTATTTTATCTTTTTCAAAGTTAAATGTTTTATATAAACTAAGTGTTAATTCAACAACACCTAAATTTGAGGATAAATGACCTCCAGTTTTTGATACTTTATCTATTAAAAATTCTCTTATTTCATCTCTAAGCTTATAGAGTTCCTTATTAGTCAAAGTTTGCACATCACGTGGATAGTTTATATCCTCTAATAATTTTGACATACTTATCATTCCTTCGTTTAGTTTTCTCTGTCTAAAAGTTCCTTAGTTAAAACTTTTAAATCTTTAGTATCTACAGATAAACTATCTAATATCTCAATGCTCTCTTTTGTTAGCCTTTCACATTCTTTAATGCAATATTCTAAACCATGCATTGTGATAAAGTTGCTTTTATTACTTTCTTCATCACTTAACACATTTTTTCCTAACTTTTCTGTACTACCTATAACATCTAAAATATCATCTTTTATCTGAAAAACCAACCCTAAATTTTCCCCAAACTTTTCTAATTTCCTAATATCCTCTTCTGATGCTTCCCCAAGTATAGCTCCTGACATTATTGAAACTTTAATAAGTGCTCCAGTCTTATTCATATGCATATATTTAAGTTCATCTTCACTTATTTTTTTACCTTCATTTATGATATCTACCACTTGACCACCTATCATACCCTCTGGTCCTGCTGCAGAAGCAATCTTTTCAGCTGCCACTAATGATTTTTTCCCATTTTTTAATGAAAATCTCATCATTAAATTCATAGCTTCATTTAAAAGTGTATCTCCTGCAAGTACTGCTATATTTTCACCATATACTTTATGATTAGTAGGTTTACCTCTTCTTAAATCATCATCATCCATGCAAGGTAAATCATCATGTATTAAAGAATAAGTGTGAATCATTTCAATAGCTGATGAAAATTCTAATATATCTCTCCAATTTTCCTTATACATACTATATGTTAAAAGCATTAATATAGGTCTTATTCTCTTACCTCCTATATTAATACTATAGCTTGCTGAATCATAAATAACCTTATTATAAGTTCCTTTATTACTAAAGTAATTTAGCAAAAACTCATTTATTTCTTTCTTCATTTCATTAAACTTCATTTTCTTTCACCACTTCAGCATTTTCTTTAATTGTTAAAAACTTGCCCTCTAACGCATCTAATGTCTTATATAACTTATTAACGATTTTACTTCCCTTTTCATATTCTTTCATAGCATCTTCCAAACTTAATTCATCATTTTCTAATGTAGATAAAATAGCTTCTAAATTATTTAACATATCATTATAGCTTTCTTTCTTTGCCATGATAAAACCCTCCTTTTTCTATTGGAGTAAAACTTCCTTTTACGTACCCATCTTCCATAGAAATTTTTATTTCAGTAGTTTCTTCAAAAAATTCTTTGCTCTTAACTACTTTCCCAGTTTCATCCTCTATTATAGCATAACCTTTTGCTATAATATTCAAAGGATTATGCGCATTTAATATATTATTTAATGAGAATATCTTTTCCTTGTTGCTCTTTATTTTAAATTCTATTATTTTTTCTATTTTTTCCTTTAGATTATCAATTTCTAAATATGCATTTGCAATTCTATTGCTTGGTGAATTTAAACTTAATATTTTTTCTAAGTTTTTAACATTTTGTTTTTCTTCTTTAAGTCTATCACTTATTATAAAACTCAGTTTTTCTTTATACTCACTAACTTGATTATATTGATCTTCTTCTAAAGGAGCAACTACTTCTGCCGCTTGTGAAGGAGTGGCTGCTCTAAAGTCTGCTACAAAATCTGATATAGTAAAATCAACTTCATGCCCTACAGCTGATACAATAGGTATTTCTGATTTAAAAATAGCATATGCAAGAGGCTCTTCATTAAAATTCCATAACTCCTCCATAGAACCTCCACCTCTACCAATTATAATAACATCTACACTTTTCTTTTTATTAAAATACTCTATACCTTCAATTACTGTTTTATATGCTCCCTCCCCTTGTACTAAAGCTGGATAAAGAACAATATCAACCTTTGTATTTCTTCTTCTTATAACATTAATTATATCGTGTATTGCTGCACCGGTTTCTGATGTTACTATTCCTATTCTATAAGGATTTTTAGGAAGGGTTTTTTTTAACTCATCGTCAAAATACCCCTCCCTGTTTAACTTTTCCTTTAATTTTTCAAATTTTATGTGTAGTTCTCCCAAACCCTCTTGTTCTATTCTATCACAATATATTTGAAATGTTCCATTTGCTGTATATACAGATGCTATTCCTGATACTATTACAGACATTCCTTCTTGTAATATAATATCTAAATCAAAGCTTTTACTTTTGAACATAATACAATTTACTTTACTATTCTCATCTTTTAATGAAAAATAAATATGCCCACTGGAATGATATTTTAAATTTGAAATTTCTCCTCTTACAGAAAGGTTATTTAATATAAAATCATTATCTAATATTTTTTTTATATAATTATTAACTTCTGATACAGTTAAAGTTTTAATTTTCATACTTTTCTAAAGCCTCACATACATTCTTCATTAAAAGAGTTGTTGTAAGAGCTCCAACCCCTCCTGGAACAGGAGTAACAAAAGCTGCTTTATCTATAACTTTTTCAAAATCAACATCCCCTGTGATTTTTCCTTCTACAGAATTAGTTCCTACATCAATAACTATTGCACCTTCTTTTATATAGCTATCATCTATAAACTTAGCTTTTCCTATAGCAACAATTAAAATATCTGCTCTCTTACATACTTCTTTTAAGTTTTTAGTTCTAGAATGACAAATTGTAACTGTACAATTTTCTTTAAGCATCAATGCAGCTGCTGGCTTACCTACTATATTACTTCTTCCAACAACAACTACTTCCATTCCTTCTAAATTTATATTTAAATTCTTTAATATTGTTAATACAGATTTAGGTGTACATGGCATAAATGTCTCCTCCCCCATGTACAGCTTTCCTTGATTAACAAATGTTAAACAATCTATATCTTTTTCTGGATATATGGATGATATTACTTTCTTTTCATCCATATTTTTAGGTAATGGCAACTGAAGTATTATACCATTTACACTGTTATCATTATTTAACTCTTTAATCTTTTCAATTAATTTATCTTCTTTTATATCATCATTTAAATGAATTTTTTCAAATTCTAATCCTAATGAAACTGCTACCTTTTCTTGATTATTTAAATAAAATAACGATCCTCCATCATTACCAACCAATATGGATGCAACTTTAGGTATATTCATACCATTTAACTTTCTAGTTTCTATAAAGTTTTTTATACTTTCCTTCACACCTAAAGCTATAGCCTTACCATCTATTCTATCACCCATTCCTACCCCTCCATATATATCAAAATAAATACTACTTATTATAAGCTTTTTAAAACCTTATCTAATACTCCGTTAACAAATGAACAACTCTTCTCATCTGAATATTTTTTAGTTAATTCAACTGCTTCATTTATGGCTACACTTCCTGGGACATCTTCAATAAACATCATCTCTCCCACCGCTAATCTTAATATTGTAAGATTAACCTTAGAAACTCTATCTAATTTCCAATTTACTAAGGATTGTATAACCCTTTCATCAATAGTTTCTACATTGTCAGTAACTATTTTTACAACATTCTTTATATATTCTACATCTATAGTATTTAAATCCATCTCATAATCTTCTATGAAATTTTCTATTGTTTCCTCATAACTATTTTTGCTAAGCTCCATGCTAAAAAGCAATTCCATTGCTTTTTCTCTTGATTTCTGTCTTTTCATAACTTCCTCCTAAGTATATATAATATACATTAATCTCTTTATTTGTATTATGAACTTATATTATATTAATTAAACATATGTATATTACAATATTATCTTATTTCTGTCCATAAAAATAATCTTTTACGAAGCAACTTCTACTATTATAAATAACTTTTTTAAAATTTACTATCTAATTTTTATGTAAACCTTATATTTTTTCTATTACAATGAGAAACCCTCTGTTTTACAGAGGGTTTTTTTACTATACTTCTAGCTCTTCCTGTTGTTCTTGTTTTGGAACATATATGTTTTGAACATTGACATTAACTTTATCAACCTTTAAACCAGTCATAGCTTCAACAGTCTTTTTAACATTTTCTTGAGCTGCACTTACTACATCTGGAATTTTCACACCATACTCTACTGCTACATTTAATTCAATTATAGCTTTATCCTCTTCTAATGTAACCTTTACATTCTTCCCACCAGAAGCTTTTTTACCTTTTAATATTTGTGATATGTTACTTGAAACTCCATGTGGAACTTCTACTATTCCTTGAATTTCATCTGCTGCTATTTCTGCTATAACACTTACTACTTCATCAGAAATTTTAACAATTCCTATAGTAGATTCATTGTTTACATTTTCCATATCTTAACCTCCTTAAGGTTTATTATATAAACCTACTTTTCCTTATGTTCATTATAGCAAAAGACCCTTTATATTACAATGAATTATTTCATTGATGTTATATCTACATCTGTTAATGTAGTAATATCTTCAACAACTTTCTTTATTACAGCTGAGTTTTCCTCTGATAAAACATCCTCTACCTTTACATAAACTTTTACAGTTTGATTATCATTAATCATACAAATTGCATCTTCATAACCTTTATTTCTAATTTCTGATTCAACTCTACTTTCTTGATCTTGCATTTTTGCTTTTTGAACTAAAGCATTATTTGCTACATCTTTTGATTCTTGTGATGCATTTGCATCTTCTGTAATAGCTTTCATATCATTTACATACTTTTCATCTTGTTGTTCCTTAGTTGATCTCATACTATAGAAATACTCTGTTGTACTTAAAGTTTCTTCTGTTGCTGCATCAGTCTTTGTATTATCAGTATTTTGGCTTAATACATCCTCCAAACTTGTTGGGTCGTTATAACCATTTTCATTTAGCTTCATAGATAATACTCCAACACACACTATCAAAGCCATTAGTGTAAAAATAATCCCAAATTGTTTTTTTGTCATTTTAAATTCCTCCCATTCTTTTTATATAACATATATATGCTAGCTTCCCATAGGATATACATTAACCTTTTCTAAACTTAAATTATATAAACTTGAAACAGCCTTTTGTATATCATATGTTATCTTGCTGCTCTTAGCACCTTCTGCAACAATTAGTACCCCTGTAATTTGTGGTTTATATGTCTTAGTTATAAAAGGTTCACTTGTGCTTGAATCACTTTGCATTACTACTGTTGCTCCTTCAGTTTCTTGCTTTGTTACTCTTGTTCCTCCATTAGTATCTTCCTCTTCTGTTTCTGAGGTTTGAGTGCTTGAATTTGTTGCTGGCACTTTAACTTCACTACTTTCAAAGTAAATATTAACAACTACTTCTCCTACTCCATCAATTTTAGAAAGTATTTCTTCTAATTTTTCTTTTTGTTCTGTTTCATAATCTAATAGTTCTTTAGAGGTTGTAACTCCCTCTTCACTTGAAACTTCTTGAGCTCCAATTGGTGTATTATCACCATTTCCTTTAGTTAATCCAGCATCATCTCCTATAAAATTACTTACTGCAAGCCATAAAAATATAATTACAAGTAATACTATTAAGCAATTAACAAATTTTTTATTTTGCATAAGGTTGTTAATTTCTTCATTAATTTTATTTTTATCTTTATCCATATATACCTCTCCCTCCTATCATTTATTATTTTCCCATGCTATATAATTTTATTTTTTCTGTTGGTATTTTAAAAACTTCTGATAAGTAATTCTTAATTTCTTCTTCATTCTCCACTGATCCATCATTTGATACTGCTTCTTCACTTTCTTTATTTATATCAATTTTAATGCTATCAACTATTTTTATTCCCTTATCTTTTACTCCAACTTCTAAACTATCTATACTATAAGTCATACTCTCTAAATCTATTTCACATTCAACATTTGATTTAAACTCTTTATCTGAAAACTTTTCTTTAAGTAAATTATCACAGTTACTATTTAAATTATTTTTAAATGACTCTATTTGACTTTTACTTATACTATCTTCATTTTCATTAGTTGTATCTTCATAAAACATACTTTCATAATTCTTTATAGCATTTACTAATTCTTGCTCTCCACCAGTAAAAAACTTTACTATTGGGTTTATCATTACTGAAATAAGTATTAATCCTAATACAAATTTTATATATTTTTTCATAGAATTATCTGGTGAAATTATCTCTACTGCTGTCATAAATATCATTGTAGCAACTAAGGTTATAACAAAATTATTTATATATTCCATTTTATTAACCTCCTATAACAAACTTTCCTGCAGATATCATAATTGCTATAAGAATAAAAAACATTATACTTACACTTAAAACACATGACATTATTAATACTAAAGATTCCCCTGCAGCAGCTATAGAACTTGTAATTCTCTTATCTGTTATTGGTTCTAACAAAGCTGCTGAAAGTTTAAAAATAAGTGATGATAATATTAACTTAATAATTGGATATAAAATTACTAAAATTATAACTATTAGTCCAATTGATCCAATTGCATTTTTTATAATCAATGAGTATCCAGCTACAGATGATATAGCATCGGAAAAAGATTTACCTACTATTGGTATGAAGTTATCAACTGCAAATTTAGCTGTCTTTAATGTAACTGCATCTATAGTAGAAGAAGTTATACCTCTAATAGTTAATATTCCTATAAAAATAGTAAGAATAATTCCTTGAAGCCATACAGTAGACTTCTTTATCATCCCACATAAATTAGATAATTTTGATTCTGTTGAAATATTATTTGTAAACTGTAATACAAAAGTTATTAAAATCAACGGTATTATAACGTTTATATATATTTTAGGAATTAATATGGTAGCCCCAAGTATTATTGGATCCATAGTAGCTGCTTGAGTTAAGCCTCCTGCTGCCGCTAACATAACTACTAAAACTGGTGAAACTTTATCCATAAAGTCTGTAATTTGAACAATTACATCTTTGGCCAGTGATATTGATATAATAAAAGTTTTTGATAATAATATTATTAAAATAGCATAACAGGCATAAAAGGCTACTTGCGACACTCCCTCACTTGAAAAAGACGACTGTATATTTTTAAATAATGAGCATATTATTCCTATTGCAACAATTGAAAATGCTAATGACAATACTGTTTTTACTTCTCTAAAAAACAAACTTATAACTGCATTTATAATTGTTGAAAATGATAAATTTCCTTCACCAGTTTCTATATAACTTTGTATATAACTTATTGGATCTAACTCATTAACAAGCTCTACATCACTTTTCATTGTATTAATATAATCATATAAACTATTAATCTTTGACTCTACTTCTTCATCATTAGTTATAGTTGTAAGCTCTTCTGCATAGACAATTTTATTAGGAAATATGGAAATTTCACTAAACCCTAAAATACTGATAATTGTCAAAGAGTAAATTATCTTTAAAATATAGTTTTTCATTTTCTCACCTACAATATCTGAAGAATTGAATTTAATACAGCCATTAAAATTGGAATTGCCAATCCCAATATCATAATTTTCCCTGCAAATTCAACCTTAGTGCCTATACTTCCAGCACCAGAGTCTTTACATATTTCACTACAAAAAGAAGTTATATAAGCTATTGCTAGTATTTTTAATACAATACCAATATATACAGTATCTATATTTGCTTTATTGGCAATATCTTTAATAAACTCTATTATATCTCCTAGTTGTCCTATCATATAAAGGAATATTCCTATTCCAGCTGCAAGTACTACAAGTAATCCTACATCAGACTTCTTATCTTTTAATAAAAGGAATATAAATAAAGCAGTAAAAGCAAAAAATGCAACATTAATTATCTCCATAAATCTCACCTAAAAAGTAAACATAGTTTTTACAGTATCAAAAAGATTTGATATCATTCCAATAATAGTAATTAAAATAATAACCATCCCTGCTAAATTAGCTAATACTGCAAATTCCTTTTTCCCATTCCCCTCTAGCACTTTTTCAATGACCATAAGTAAAACTCCCATTGCTCCAATTTTAAATAACAAACTTACATCAAACATAATAAATCATATTCCCCCCTTAGATAAAAAATACTGCTAGCATCGCACCAATAGACAACCCTAACGTCCTATATAACTTAATATTTTCTTTTTCGAACTTTCTTGCTTCTTTATAATTTATATCTATATTATCTAATGCCAATTTAAATATCTTATCTTGTCCTGTTACTCCTGATGAACCTAGTGTTTTAAAAAAATCACTTATAATTTTATTATCATCTGATGTTAAATTTATCTTTTCCCTTGATTTTATATAAGCATTTTCAAAACTTTCATATATACTTACTGTATAACCATTTTCCAATGCAAGTGCCATATCACTAAATATCTCAGAAACTGGCTCTAAAACTTTTTTACTAATTTCTAATAAAGCATCTGGCAATGGAGTATTAGCATATATAATTTCATTATTTAATAATAATAGTGCTTTTTGAAACTCCTTTAAATGTATGCTTCTTCTTTTGTAATTCTCCCCTAAAAAGAAACCTATAAATGTACAGATTAGAAACATTAAAAAAATCATTATACTTCTAAACATTGTAATCCCTTCCCTCTACTTACCTTATAAACTTTTTCTATAGTTCCAGCCCCCCTTCGATTGCTTAATAATATGATTCTTTCCAATACGCAACTATCTATTAGTTCCTTAAAAACCTTTCTATTATAAATATCATTTATATCATAACCATGTACTGTAACTATAATATTAACTCCAGAATTAAAAGCCATATTTAGTGCTTCTAAATCACCTTCTGTTCCTATCTCATCACATATTAATACTTCTGGAGAAAGACTTCTTATAGCCATAATCATTCCTGATTTTTTTAAACAATTATCCAAAATATCAGTTCTTATACCTACATTCATTTGAGGAATTCCATTATAACAAGCTGCAATTTCACTTCTTTCATCTACAATTGTTACTTTCTTTCCCTTTAAATTTATTTGATACATTCCATTAGATAAATTCTTAGCTATATCTCTTAATATAGTTGTTTTCCCACATTTAGGTGGAGATACTATTAAAGTGTTATATACTCTATCATTTTCTGTAATTAATCTCATAACTTTATTAGAAGCTCCTATAACTTCTTTACATATTCTTATGTTTAATGAGGAAATATTTTTTATAGTTCTAACTTCACCTTTTGACATTACACATTCCCCAGCTAGTCCAACTCTATGTCCTCCCTTTAATGTAATATAACCTTGCTTAATTTCTTCTTCAAAGGCATATAATGAATAGTTTGAAATTTTAGTTATTAAGTACCTTAAATCCTCCCTTGTAGGAGTATAATCTAATACCTTTTCCTCAAATGATAAATTTAATATTATCGGTTTTCCAACCTTAATTCTTATTTCTTGTATTTTATCTTCCATTAAAAACTGTTTAATACCATTTCCTATTACTTCTGGAAGTATTTTGTAAATCTCATCATAATTCATATAATCACTTCCTTATTTCCCTTTCTCTTTAATTTTTATTTCACATAATAGCTAATTATTCATACTATAAAAAAATATGTAAATTATTTATTTAAAAACATATGTAAAATAAATACCTATAATAATATATTTATCTCATCACATATAAATTCCTTAAATTTAATGAAAAAACATAGGCTATTGCAATTACTTTGCAATAGCCTATGTTTTTTAAACTAAGTAAGTTTTAATAAATATATACTATGTATTATTTGTTAGCTATACCGCCACAAAATGGACAAGGAATATTATTGTTGTTATTTAATGCTTGTTGTTCTACAAATAAAGGTTTATTACACTTTTCACATTTGATTTCAACATATTCATCTTCTAATTCACTTAAATCATCAAATGATACTTCTTCAAATAGTTCATCTTGTATATCTGTTAAATCATTATCTATATATTCCATATTTTCTTCTAAATATTCTTGTCTTATATTTAAATCCTCAACCTTTGAAGATAAGTCTAATAATATATCACTTATAGAATTAAATATATTATTATATTTTTCATCTTGTATATCATTTATCATATTTTTCAGTTGATCTATTTTAGTATATATTTCTCTCATACTTTCACTTCCTTTGAAGAAATTATTATATATATAATTATACCCTTATTTTCTCATCTTTAAAAGAAAAATCGGACATGTTTATATAAGTTGAAAGAACTAAATTAAATATTTAGATTCACTATATTAAACACACTATTCATATTTACTCTTAGGTATAACTTGAATAGCTAAATCAAAGATTTATATCCTCTATAAAAAAACAAATGCTAAGTTAAAAACCTAGCATTTACTTTAAGATTAAACTCTTTCCATGTATTCACCAGTTCTAGTGTCAACTCTTATAGTATCACCTTCGTTAACAAACATAGGTACGTTAACAACTGCTCCAGTTTCTAATGTAGCTGGTTTCATAGCGTTTGTAGCTGTGTTTCCTTTTACTCCTGGGTCAGCTTGAGTTATTAATAACTCAACAAAGTTTGGTGCTTCAACTGAGAATGCATCACCTTTGTAGAACTTAATTACTGCAAACATGTTTTCTTTTATAAACTTTATAGCATCTTCAACTTTTTCATAGTTTAGTGGAATTTGCTCGTAAGTTTCTTGATCCATGAAGTAGTATAATTCTCCATCAGAATAAAGATATTGCATTTCTTTTCTTTCAATTACTGCTTCTTGTAATTTTGTAGTTGGGTTGAAAGTTGTATCTGTAACCCCACCTGAAATAACATTTCTAAGCTTAGTTCTAACGAAAGCAGCACCTTTACCAGGTTTAACGTGTAAGAAGTCTATTACTGTATACACTTGTCCGTCGTACTCAAAAGTTGTACCTTTTCTTAAATCACCTGCTGATATCATAAAAAATTCCCTCCAAATCACTTGAATTCATAGTTATTATGACCTTTATTTTTAATAAATAATCATAATCCCCTTTGTCGTTTAATGACACAACAAAAACATTCTATCAAAATTACTAAAGAAATGCAATTATTTCATTAATAACATAAAAAAATTTAATAAATTTATCTATATAGCTCCAATATTACAGTTAAAATACTATCTTTTCCACTAATATCATAATTGTATATTTCAAATTCTTCTAATTTATTAATTATTTCTTCTATTTTTTTATTATTGCCATTTATCATTATTTTAACATACCATTTTTCTCCCAAGTCTTCAACTTCTAATATTTCAATACTTTTGTCTATATTTAAATCATTACTTATCTCATAAAATGTTAATTTCGATGGCATAGTATAATTTATTTCTTCAATGTCTTGAATCTTATTTTCTATTCTAAAATAATAAAACATAATTATAATTTGAATAATAGTTATAATTATTAATATTGCTTGCTTACATTCCCCTAATTTTATTTTTAGATTACTCAATATATTACTTTCACCACCTTTGTATCATCATGAGTAGTGACTTTTTTTATCTGAGCACCTAACTTTTCTACTTTATTAATATCTTTATTTTTTTCATATGTTATTTCAGCAACATTATCTATAACCTTAAACTCAATACTATCTTCATCATATAAATTTAGCCACTTAAATATTTCTTCTTTTTCAATATACATTTGTTTGGGTTTGAAATCATACTCATTATCCTCACTTCTCTTGGATATATTTTCTATGTTAAATAATACTAAAATTATATTTAATAATAATAATATTTTATATCCCCTTCTATTTTCTTTACTTTCTTTAAGTTGCTTTTTTTCAACAAATTCTTTAGGAATAAAATCTTTATACTTTAAATATTTTTTCATTTATTATTTCTCCTATTTCAAGATATATAATATGTAGCTTATATTTTATCTCTTCTGGAATTATATCCTCAACTTCTTTACTCATTACTAAAATAGATCCATTTTCTAAATCATTAAGCTCATGAGTTAAAATAAAATCATTTTTATTTTTCACAAAACTTTTAATAATAAAATTTTCCTCTATATATAATGAATATATAATTCCTCTTAACTCAATAATTATAATATAATTTCTTAGTTTTTTTATTCTACGCTCTACTAATGTCTTAATATAAAACTGAATTGGCTTTATTCTAAGAACTTTCGCCTCATTAATTATATTTTTAACCCTTTTTCCATTTCCCATTGAATATAAGTATAAATTTTTTCTCTTCTTATCATGTTCATAATGAATTAAAATATCATTTTCATCACCAAATTCTTCTCTTACTATTTTTTCAACAATAGCTTCTTTAGCTTTTTTTATATTTTCAAACTTTTTAATAAGTATATTTTCTTCAAATATAAATAAATCCATTTCTTTTTTAACAACACTTTTTATGGCAATCTCGTCATATAGTTTATTTTTAAATATAAAATCATCCTTAGTAGAAACTATAATATCTTTCATATAAATTCTCCTCTTATATCATATAAAACATTTTATATAACTTAGGTCTAAATACAATTTCTACTTCTTCTTTATCATCTTCAATGAATACTACATCAATTTCTCTTATGCTTTCAGTTTTACCAGGAAATGTTTCCTTTAAATACAATTTACCTTCACATATAACAAACTTTAATTTTTCATTTTCACTAAAACTATATTCATAATTAATACTTAAATCATCTTTATAGGAATTAATTAAAACAAACATTTCTTCATCATTTTTAATTAAATCCTCTACTTCATTTAATAGGTCATATTCCAAATCATTTAAATAAAAAATATCTTCTTTTATTTCATAAAGATCAAATTTATTTAAATTGGCAATTATAGTTTTAGAGTTATAAACTATTAATACAATTAAAATATTTAATAGCATTAATACTTCTAGCATTACTACCCCTTGTTTTTTCTTCATATACACCTTCCTCTTACCTTATTTTCTTTATTTTCTTTATTTTCTATATAATAATAAATTAAATTCTTCTTTCTTTTTACTTGAAAGTCGTAAACTTTATCTAATATGGTATTATTTCCAACTGTCAATATACCCCCATCATAATTTAAAGTCCTAACCATTAACTTGTCATTCTGTAAGTAAATTATTTTAATCTTTATATTTTCCTTTATATCCTTAAAAGTAATGACTATATTATTTGATTTAATATCATTAGTTGTTTTATCTATAAATACTTTATTTTCCTCTATAGAAACAATTCCATTACTATTGCATAGAGCATCTATATTTAATAGTGCATTATCAAACTTATCTTCACTATAACATCTATCAACATTAATAAAATAATTGCCTATAGTTTCATAAGAAAGTGTTATTGTTATACCTCCCAGTAAAAGTACTATAGCTAAAACTACTATTACCTCTATTAATGTATATCCACTTTTACGTTTCCTCATAATAATCCATCCATTTATATTTAACAAAACTTCTCTCTAAGCTTTCATCTTTAGATGCTAAATTTAGTTTTATTTCAACTTCTATTTTATTTTCATCTTCTGTTGGAGTTGTTTTAATTATTATTTCATCCCCTTTAGGCATTGATTCTAAATCCAAACTTGATAAATCTAATAAAAATTCATCATAATTCTCTAATTTTAAATCATCTGTATTAGTTAGATATAATATTTCTTCTAATGTCATATTATATTTTATTTCTTGCATTATACAATAAATTATTCTATTTGATTCTTCTATTTCTTCACGCCTAAATGAACTTTTTATATTTTCACCTATTAATAATGAAACTATTAAAAATACTGATAAAATAATACTAACTCCAACTATAGTCTCTATAAAAATACTTCCCTTTTTCCTCACCTTCACCTCTTACTCTCCTTCATAAATATTAACTCTATCTATTCCGGTAGAAATAGTAACTTTATATAATTTGCTATTTTCATCCATAATCCTTATTGTTCCTGATTGTATATGCCCTACTTTATTTACACTTAAACTATTATTGCTAACAAACCTAAATCCCTCTTCTAATGTTATAGTTTTTATTACTTTACTTTTTCCTGATGTATCTTTAAATATTATTTTTCCCTTACTACTATTAATTTCAATTACTCCATAACTACTATAATGTCTACAATAATATTTGCTGTAACTAATTAAATTGCTTATATCATTTATAATACTTTTTCCTTTAACTCTTCCTATTGCTTCTCTATAAGATTTTGATATATTTAATGTTGGTAGCATTAATATTGCAATTATAGCTAAAACTATAATAAGTTCTATTAATGTATATCCTCTTTTCATATTTAGCACCTCATATTAATACTATATCTAAAAGTGGCATTAAAAATTTAATAATAAAACTTACAATTATCACTCCTATAAACACTATTAGAAAAGGCTGTATAAGTTGTGTTATCTTATTCATTCTTGAATTTAAATTTTTAAAAATCTCTTCTTCCAATATCTGCAACCTCTTATCTAATGAACCACTTTCTTCTCCAAGTTTTATATGAGCTAATGTATAATTAGAAAACATTTTTGTCTCACTCATTGATTGAGATAACATTCTTCCTGCTGTAATATCCTTGTTTATCTTTTTAATATTTTTATTTATAGCTTTTCCAAGCTCCCCTTCGCAACAATATTGCAGTCCTATAGCTATATTAATTCCACTATTAATTACTACATCCATTAAAACTATAACTATATATTCATTAATTAAGTTATATATAGGTATTTTTTCAATTAACATATCTAAATACTGTTTAAAAAAGCTTTTAATAATAAAAGAAGGAATTATTATAAATATAATAGCCAATTGTATACTTACTATTATAGGATTATCAAAAAATGTTTCTTTAAATAATATTATATTTACATATGCTTGAGGAATATCCTGACCCATAGCTGAATAAATATTGCTCATATTAGGAATAAAGAAAAATAAAACAAACCATCCTAAAATGGCTAATGCACCTAATAAAATCATAGGATATGTTAGTGCTCCTACAATTTTCTTTTTAACATAATATAGCTTACTATAAAATGTTTCTAAGCCTATTAAAACATAAACTATTTTCCCAGTTCTCTCACCTATATCTATCATAGAATTAAAAAAACTTGGAATAAGAGTACCACCCATTTTAAAGCTCTCACATAAACTTCCTCCATCTCTAATGCACCTCTCCATTTCTTTTAGTAATCCTTTATATTCTTTCTTTAATGGTAATTCATCAATTAAACTTAATATATTTAGCAAAGAAATTCCCTCATCATATAGTTTTCCTATATTTCCTGCAATAAGGGCTAAATCCCTATAACTAGCTTTCTTTTTTGTAACTATATTTAATCCCCTCCATTTCTATGAAGTTTTCATAATCATCTATAGATATCTCTCCACCCTTTAATAAATCATTTAAATTTTCTATCATTTCAATATTAGATAATATATGTGTATCATTATAAATATTTTTAATATTATTTTTCATTTCATTATCGATTACATGTATTGCTGCTACTAACGCTCTTCCTTTATAGCCAGTATAGTTACACTCTATACATCCACATTTTGAAAAAACATCTCTTTTTTCCTTATCTATAATTTTTTCGCCTATTTTCTTTTTACATTTATTACATAGCAATCTAATAAGTCTCTGTGATATTATTCCAACAAGTGAATCCCTTATTAAATATTTTTCTACTCCCATATCTTCTAACCTAAAATACACTTCTCTTGGATCTCTAGTATGAATAGTCGAATAGACTTTGTGTCCTGTCAAAGCTGCTCTTACCGCCATCTCAGCAGTCTCTTCATCTCTAACCTCTCCTACCATAACTATATCTGGATCTTGCCTTAACAAACTTCTAAGTCCTTCTGCAAAACCAATATTAAGAGTTTTATTTAAGTTCACTTGATTTATTCCAGGTATTACTGCCTCAATTGGTTCTTCCAAACTTGATATATTTACTTCATCCTTATTTAATTCTTGTAACATACAATAAAGAGTTGTAGACTTCCCTGAACCTGTTGGACCATTTACAATAGTTAATCCAGTGTTAACTTTCATAATATATTCTAATTTCTTTTTTTGTTTATCAGTTAAATTTAGCTTATCTATAGAGTAATTAAATACATTTCCATATAAAATTCTTATAACAATTTTTTCTCCATATACAATTGGTATTATAGATACTCTTAAGTCATAATCCTTTTCATCACATCTAAATGTTAGTTTTCCATCTTGAGGCTTTCTTTTTTCAGTTATATCTAAATTTGAACTTATTTTAATTTTTGATAAAATAGCTGTATATTCCTTATTGTCGAATATACACATACTTCTTAACAACCCATCAATTCTAAATCTAACTAATATATAGTCTCTATATGGTTCAAAATGTATATCTGATGCTTTTAAATTTATAGCTTTCTTAAAAACCTCATTATCAGCATCTTTGCTATTTCCTAAATATACAATTTTAAGTAAATATTCAAGTTCCTCTTCACTTATAATTACTACCTTAACTTTTTTTCTAAATATAAACTCAAATTCATCTATAATAGTTTTTTTATTCTCGCTTGCATAGATGTAAATTTCACTGCTATTTTCTTTAAATGGAAATGCTCTTATCTTTTTTGCTTTTTGTTCATTTATTTTTCTTACTACTGAAATATCTATATTCTTAATTAATTCACTTTTTACCATTTTTTAATCACCCTTAATAAAACTGTCCATTCCTGTATTTTTTATACTATATTTTGTATATTTTTTTAAATTTTAATAATAGTTTTAAAACAAAAAAAGAACTTAGAAATTATTCTAAATTCTTTTTTTAATTGATATTTATAAAATTACAATTTGTTATATCATCACTAACTAAAACTACACTTCCATTAGAGTATTTATACACATGCTCCGCCTGCCCATTTGCTACACTTCCTACAAATAATATCTCGCCTGCTTCATTAACTGATAAGCCTTTTTCTGCATAAAGTACATTTGGAAAATCAAATAATAACCTTTTTACCACCCCATTATCAAGTTCATAAATAGAGTAACTATTATTTTTTACCCTTCCTAATAAATATAATTTATCATTAATGGACTCTATATCATTAATATCAATAACTTCTCTTGAAATTTCAGTTATATCTCCGTTTACACTAACTATATTAAGAACTGTATCTTCTCCATAATGTTCTTCAACTAAAGCTAATCCATCATCTATATGCTTTAAAAATTTCACATATCCATTGCTTATTTTATAAATATTATCTTCATTTTGTGTTTTTACATCATATGTAAAAATTCCAGTAGTTTTTTCTTCAATATCAACTCCATAATAAGCTAATTTAGTATCAGTTATCCAATCAATAAACTGTCCTGAAATTATAGCCTTATTATCTAAAAGTATTTCCTTTTCATTTTTCAAATCCATAACTGCTGGTTCTAAGTATTCATCATTTATAAAATAAAATACATAATCTCCTTCTGGTGAAACCTTTAAACTTGCTATTTTATTATGTTCTATTTTTATATCTTTAGAATTATAATTTACATAAAAACTATTATCTTTATAAAATGTATATGTATTAGATTTCATATTAAAGTTAGTTATTACCTTACCTTCCGTATCTATCTCTTCATATGTGTTTTCTGAATTAAAGTTAAAAGTTTCATAACTGGTGCTTTCATTTACAAAAGCACCTTTATTTAAGCTTATTTTACTTATTTCTTCTACGCTTTCCTTCTTACAACCTAGAAAAAATACAGCAGTAATCATAAGTTGAATTAAAATCATCACTCTTTTACATTTTCTTTTTGCCATCTACTTTTTTCCTCTTTATCAATATGCTTTACCACTACAAATAAACTCTGCATTCCCAATCATATAAATAGAAGTTCCTTCTAATTCTATTCTTAACTTACCACCTGGAACTTTAACATTAACTCTATCTTTAGTTAAATTTAATTTATTGCATATTACAACAGATGCTGAACATCCTGTTCCACACGAATAAGTTGCTCCAGCCCCTCTTTCCCAAGTTCTAACTAAAATGTTTTCATTATCAATTACTTTAACAAAATTAACATTTGTACCTTCTTCAAAAAGCTCATATTTTTCTATATATTTACCTTCTGTAACATCATAATTTTCATCATCTACAAAAATAACTGTATGGGGTACACCTACTAATATAGATGAAGCTCTATAATTTTTACCATTAACAACTATATTCTCATCTATTAATTTATCCTTATTCTTTAATGGTATTAATGAACCATCAAAAGATATTTCACCCATATATACTTTTACTGTTTCAACCTTTCTATCACTATTTATCTTTAACTCTAACTCTTTTACTCCATCACCAGTTTCAACAGTAATTATTTCTTTATCTATAATATTATTTTCAAAAACATATTTTCCAAAGCATCTAATAGCATTTCCACACATATTAGCACCTGATCCATCACTATTTACTATTACCATCTTCACATCTGCTACTGCTGATTTTCTAACTAATACTATTCCATCAGCTCCTATACCAAATCTTCTATGACAAAGCTTTTTAGCTAAATTACTTTCTTGACCAATATATTTATTATCTAAATCTAATAAAAAAATAAAATCATTTCCTGTGCCGTGCATTTTTATAAATTCCATAATTTTCTCCTCCATTTTACAACCGTTTTACTAATACATAAATTAATGATATACTTACTTTAATTAATACTAAAGAAAGGATGATATTTATGGCAATAGACGGTATCTACTTATATAGTTTAGTGCAAGATTTAAAAAAATCAATATTAAATTCTAAAATTGATAAAATAAATCAACCTGAAAAGGATGAAATAATAATAACATTAAGAAAAGAACGAAAAAACTTAAAACTTTTAATATCTGCATCACCTAAATATCCAAGATTTAACTTAACTACAGTTGTTAAACCTAACCCACTTCAAGCACCAATGTTTACTATGGTTCTTAGAAAATATTTAATTGGTGGTAAAATTATAGATATTGTTCAACAAGAAGGAGATAGAATAGTTAAATTCTTTATTGAAACTTCTGATGAACTAGGCTTTAATAGTGTTTATACCTTAATTGTTGAAATAATGGGAAGACACAGTAATATTACCCTTGTTAGAGAAAGAGACAATAAAATAATGGAATGTATAAAACATATAGCTCCTTCTATGAATAGTTATAGAATTTTATATCCAGGAATAACTTATAAATATCCTCCAGAATCAACAAAGATTAATCCGTTCTCTTTTAATGATACCACTTTACAAGAGTTTATGGATAAAAATTCAGTGATTTTTAACAAAAATTTCTTTGTTTCTTGTTTTACCGGTATAAGTACATCACTATCTGAACATTTATTCATTGAATACAATAAAAATTATACAGATTTTTCTATAAAGAATATCTGTGTCTTTATTAATAACTTTATAAACACTCTTTTAGATAATGAAATATTTAAAATTTACAAAGATAAAGATGGAGAATATATAGACTTTTATGTTATGCCTTTAAGTCAATTAGAAGAAAAATATACTTTTAAAATATTAAATGATATTCACGAATTAATGGATAAATATTATTTAGAAAAGGATAAACAAGAACGTATTAAAGGTCGCTCTGTAAACTTACAAAAACTTGTTACAACAAATATAGAAAGATGTATAAAAAAAGAAAATAAATTAAATGATCTTCTAAAAAAATGTGAAGATAAGGATGACTTTAAAATTAAAGGTGATTTATTAACATCTTATATATATAGTATTAAAAAAGGGGATAAAACTTTCACTACAGTTAACTTCTTTAGTGAGGATAGTGAAGAAATTACAATTCCTTTAGATGAAAATAAAACACCTTCCGAAAACGTACAAAGTTATTATAAAAAATATAATAAACTAAAAAAATCTGAAGAATCAGCTATAGAACAGCTTGAAAAAAACGATCAAGAATTGCAATATTTATATTCTGTATTAACTAATATAGAAAATTGTGAAAGTTATACAGAAATTGATGATATTAAAGAAGAATTAATTTCAACAGGATATGTAAGAAAAAGAAAATCTAATAGCAAAAACTCAAAAAAATCTAAAGAATCAAAACCATTACATTATATTTCTTCTGATGGTATAGATATTTTTGTTGGTAAGAATAATATTCAAAATGATTATCTTTCATTAAAATTTGCAAATAAAAACTTTATGTGGCTTCATACAAAAAATATTCCTGGCTCACATGTTATTATATGTTCAAATGATATTCCAGATAGTACATTAGTAGAAGGAGCTACTTTAGCAGCACATTATAGTAAAGCTAAAGATTCTTCAAAAGTTCCAGTTGATTATACTTTAGTTAAAAATCTAAAAAAACCAAATGGAGCAAATCCAGGAATGGTTATTTATCATACTAACTATACAATGTTTGTAGAACCTTCTGAATTTAACAATTTAAATATCAAGAAAAAATAATGCAAAAGATGGTAAAGTTGCTCTGCAATTTCACCATCTTTATTTTAATTATATTAAATGTGATTAACAACCATATCTCCATGATTCTTTATTTTTTCATTATCAAAATATTGATAATAATAACATTTTAACTTACCATTATATAATTTTCTATTTTTAGTAGACTTTCTTCCAAAAGGTATTTCAAAACCTTCATATGACGTTAAAATGTTAAAATCCCAAGTATCAAGTTTTCTCTTATTCATTCCTAAATACTTGTAAAGTTCTTCAACCTCTTTCTTTTCTCCTAATCTTTCACCATATGGTGGATTAGTTATAATAAAGGCATTTTTATCACCGCTTGAGAATTGTTTAAAATCTCTCTTTTGGAATTCAATATATTTAGCAACTCCAGCTTTTTGAGAATTACTTCTTGCAATTTTAAGCATTCTTCCGTCTATATCATAACCTATAAGCTTTATCTCCTTATTCTTTATAGATCTTTCTGCACCTTCTTTAACTTGTTCATAAATATCCGAACCTATAGTTGGCCATGTTTCTGATACAAAATTTCTGAAAAGTCCAGGTGCTATATTTTGCATTATCATAGCAGCTTCTATTAATATAGTTCCTGATCCACAGAAAGGATCAACTAAAGTATAATCTTCTTTCCATCTAGAAATTAAAACTAAAGCAGCCGCTAAAGTTTCTTTTAATGGCGCTATACCAGCTTCCTCCCTATATCCTCTTTTATGAAGTCCTACACCACTAGTATCAATAGATAAAGTTACTACATCTTTTAATATTGATACTTCAATCTTATAAACTGGTCCATCTTCACTAAAATGACTTACTCCATAATCTTCACTCATACTTGTTACTATTGCTTTTTTAACAATTGATTGGCAGTCTGGCACACTAAAAAGAGTTGATTTAACAGATTTACCAACTACATGCATTACTCCATCCTGTGGTATAATTTCACTCCATTTTACTTTTTTAGTACCTTGGAAAAGTTCCTCAAAGCTTCTTGCTTCAAATTCCGCCATCTTTATAAATACTCTATCTGCTGTTCTTAAATGTACATTAGCAATGGCAATATCCATCTCATCACCTTCGAAATGTACCTTACCATTTTCAACTTTTAGATCTTCATATCCTAACGCCTTAAGTTCTTTTGCTGTAATTCCTTCTAATCCAAAAGTAGTTGTTGCTACTAAATTATATTCCATTATTTATTATCTCCTTTTATGATTCATATATTTTAACTGAATCATTTCCGTCTATTTCATTTATTTCCACTGCTACTATTTCAGTCTTTGATGTCGGTATATTTTTACCAACGTAATCAGCTCTAATTGGTAATTCTTTATGACCTCTATCAATAAGAACTGCAAGTTGAATTGATAGTGGTCTTCCTCCATCTATAATAGCTTCAATAGCTGCTCTAACTGTTCTACAAGTAAATAATACATCATCTACCAATATAACTTTTTTACCCTTTACCTCAGCTCCTAAATCAACAGAATTTAATTTAGGACTTTCCTTAATTTCTGTAATGTCATCTCTATAAAGGCTTATATCAACGTATCCTACATCTACAGCAACACCTTCTATTTTCTTGATGTTTTCAGCTATTCTTTTAGCTAAAGGATATCCTCTCCTCTTTATGCCTATTAATACTATATCTTCAACACCTTTATTTTTTTCAATAATCTCATGTGAAATTCTAACTAAACTTCTTCTAATTGCATTATCATCTAATAAATTAGCTTTTAACTTCATAAACATAAACTCCTTACATTTTTCTCAATTTTTCTAGTAACTCTTTAAAGTAATTAGGTAATTCAGATGTAAACTCCATATACTCTTTAGATCTAGGATGTATAAAACCTAATGTCTTAGCATGAAGTGCTTGCCCTTCTATGTTAAACTTCTGTCTTTTATAACCATAAACTAAATCACCTACTAAAGGATGACCTATAGATGCCATATGTACCCTAATTTGATGCGTTCTTCCAGTTTCTAAAGTACATTTAACAAGGGATACTCCTTTATCGTATTGTTCTAGTACTTCATAATGTGTTACTGCTCTTTTTCCATCAGAGTTAATTGCCATTTTTATTCTTTCTTTTTTATCTCTACTAATAGGTTTATCAACAGTTCCCTTTAAATTACTAAATCTTCCTTCTACTAAGGCATAATATTCCCTCTTTATTGAATGCTCTTTAAATTGTGCTGCTAAATCATTATGAGCTTCATCATTTTTTGCAATTACAAGTATTCCAGAAGTATCTTTATCTATTCTATGTACAATTCCAGGTCTTATAACACCATTAATTCCTGATAAATCACTACAATGATGTAATATTCCATTTACTAAAGTTCCAGTATAATTTCCTGGAGCAGGATGAACTACTATACCCTTTTCCTTATTAACAACTAATACATCTTCATCCTCATAAACAATATTTAAATTCATTTCCTCTGCAGAAACATTAAGTTCAACAGGCTTTGGAACTTCAACCTCTATAAAATCACCTTTTTTAAGCTTATAATTGTTCTTAATTACTTTACTATTAGCCTTAACCTTTTTTTCATCTATTAATCCTTGAACAAATGACCTCGATTTACCTTCTATCATTATTGATAAATATTTGTCTATTCTTTGCCCTTCTTCTTCACTATTAATATTAAAACTTAAATTTTCCATATATTTTACTCCATTTATTTATATTCGTATAATTAATATTCTAAACTTTAATTTAGACAATCAAATTATACTTTATGTACTCACTAGAGCTCATAAATAATCAGTTTCTTTTGCCATTATAATATATAAATAAATCATTCTCAATAGCAGTCTTAATCATAAAGCCAAATAAATTAACTAAAGGAGACCAAAATTTCGGTCTCCTATATGTATTAGTTATTTGAATAGAATTTTTTCACAGCATCTATATCATCATTTAGATCTTCAAGTTTAAACTCGTCCTTTTCTTCTGAACTATAAATCTCTGCTTCTTTTTCATGTAACTCATATTGTTCAATAGGTTGTGCTACATTATAATTTTTTGTCAAATCTTTTTCTAATTCATCAAAAGTTTGAAGTTGAGTATTCATAAATCCTCTGAATTTTGCTCTGAATTTTATAAACTCTTCTTTTACTCTTTCATATTCATCATTTATAGCTACAACATCACCATGCGCCTTATCCAATATTCTCTGAGCTGTGTCATTAGCATTTCCAATAATTAATTCAGCTTGCTTTTCAGAGCTTTCTTTAGCTTGATCTGCAGCATTTTGTGCTAATAATAAAGTATTTTGAATAGTTGCTTCTAATTTTTCATAATGTTCAAGCTTTTCATTTACTCTGCTTAAACTTTCCTTTAACCTAGCATTCTCCTTATAAACCTCTTCATAGCTTTCAACAACTTCATCTAGGAATTCATCTACTTCTTCAACAGAATATCCTCTTATTCCCTTCTTAAATTCCTTATTGTTTATATCTATAGGAGTTAATTTCATTCCATCCACCTCTTCTATATAAATTTGTTCATTTTAACTTTATATCTTCCACTTTTCGTATTCCCAACAATTTCCCCTATTACAAATTTTCCTATTCCAGAAATCGTTACTCTTTGGCCATTCTTTATTTCTTTGCTTTTATCTATAGATTTAGAATAATCTATTAGTACTTTACCATTATCAATAATTTCAACTGCTTTTCCTCTAGATATGTTAGCTAACTTAGCAACTATATTATCTAATCTAAGTGAAGGAACTATTATTGTACCTTCTAAAAAATTACTCTTTGGTAAATTATCCTCCTGTATTTCTTCTACTGATACAGGTGATCTACCTACACTACTTAACTCATATAAAATATAGTCTGCTACTTCTTCATAAATAGGAACTATTGCATAATTATCAATTACTCGTAAATCTCCAAGCTTTTCTCTCTCTATTCCTAAGGCCATAATAGATCCTAAATAATCCTTATGTGAAAGATTACTAAATTTAGACTTATTGGTAATCTTGATAATTCTATATGGAAAAGGAGTAGAATAAATATTATTAAATGATAGTATTTTTCTATCACATTCCTCAAAAGCACCTTTTGCCTCTACTAAAAAATCATTAGCATTAAAATTCTTAGTAAAATACATCCAAATATTAGGTTTGCAAAAAAACTTAGTAAACGTTGGTATACCTTTATTATAAGCCAAGTTCATATATTGATAAACTTTTATAACATCTTCAGTATCTTCTTTTAAAAAATTCTTTAAAACATCTTCTTTTGATAACATTTTATAATAATATACCACTGATAAAATTTAATACTATGATAGCTAATAGTGGTGCAAAATCTATCATCATATTCCCAAAAAGTCTTTCTTGTAGAATTCTAAAGGGTTCTAAAATTGGATTGTTAAAAGATACTAAAATTCTATAAAAACTACTTTCTCTAATATTAGGTACATAAGAAAGTATTACTTCTGCTAAAATACTTATATCTAACACAGTAAATAATAAATATAAAAAACTACTTATGATTCCTATTGGAATCACCTCCTATTTATTCCAGTTAAATAGTGCTTTTGAACTTATTTCACTTCTTAACTCATTACTAACTTCTACATTTGATGGTGAAAGCAAATATACTCTTTGCTCAACTTCTTGAAGCTGTGCTCCTAACACACAACATGCTCCACTAATAAAATCTACTAATCTTTGAGCTATTTTCGTTTCCATTGCAGTTGTATTAACCACAACTATTTTTCTATTTTTTATAGCATCTGCAATTTCTCTTGCTTCATCATATGAAGTTGGTTTAACAACCATAACCTTAGCAGATGCTGAATTATGAATATTAACCACTTTATTACCTCTTTGTTTTGAAATTATAGGTTCAATCTCTTCAACCTCTTCTTCTTCTTCAATTTCTTCTAAATCTTCAAAGTCCTCGTCATCATACTCTCCAAGACCTATTATTTCTTTAAACTTTCCAAACATATTACTCATTTTATTACATCCTCCTATTTTTCTCTTAATCCAAATATTCCAGAACCAATTCTAACTAAATTAGCACCTTCTTGAATTGCAATTTTATAATCATTGGTCATTCCCATAGATAAAACTTCCATAGATATATTTTCAAACTTTCTTTCTTTTAATTGGTCAAAGATTTGTTTTGTTCTACTAAAATAGCATCTATTTTCTTCCTCATTCCCTTTAGGTATTATAACCATAATTCCCTTAACCTTTACATGCTTACACTTTTCAACAGCAGAAATCATATCTTCTATCTCTTCTTCATATATTCCACTTTTACTTTCTTCTCTACCTATGTTTATTTGAATAAGTACCTTAGCACATAAATTATTTTTTCCAAACTCACTCTCTATTTTCTCTAATAGTTTTATACTAGACAAAGAATGTATTAAATAAACATTATTCACTAAATACTTAACTTTATTAGTTTGAAGCTTACCTATAAAATGCCATCTTACATCCTCTGGCAACATTTCTTTCTTAGAGACTAACTCTTGAACCTTATTTTCTCCAAAATCTCTTTGCCCAGCATTATATGACTCAATTATCATCTCTACTGGCTTAGTCTTAGATACAGCTACTAACTTAACATCATTAGGTATCTCGTTTAAAATTTTTATTGTTTTCTCTGCAATACTAATGTTGATCCCTCCTTAGAAAGAGTTAATTGCCTACATAGATTATTATTCTTCAAAAGTATAAAATTCCCTTCTAAATCTCTTTTTAATTATAACATTTTTTTAGAAAATTTTTAATACTTTTTTTAATTTAATTATCTGCTCTCTCCATAAATTTGGGTTCTATAGATTTTTTTGCTTCTGGTAAGGTAATTTCATCAAACTTTTCTATAGTTATATTTAACTTTCTAATTATTAATTTATTTATATAGCTACCTTCTGTTAGTAATGAAGCTTCCAGTTGTTCTGGATCTCCTATAGCATAAAATTTAAATGGACTACCTTCCATATCGTTTCCATTTTCTTCAAATCTTATAAATGCCCATGCACATACAAGTCCTGTAGTATTTAAAATCCTATAATTATTAATAGCTATTCCCTCTGCACCTGCAGTTCTTAAATCATTAAGCACCATTGCTGCATCTGCTGAATGTAAAGTTCTTCTATCAACCTCTAATTGATCATCTTTATTTATATCATATTCACCATCATAAATAGTTAAAATTATACCAGGTCCTGTTATTTTAGTTGTACCGGCAAGATCCCCATAAGAAGCTAATTGTTCTTTCATATGCTCAATTACTTTTTCGTTATTTTCATCATCATCTGCATAATTAATATCAAGACTTGAAATCTTCTTAGATAATTCATAGTTATCATCTCTTAATGCAGTTATCTCATCGTATAGTTTATTTCTCTCTTCTATAGCATCCTTATATTCAACAGAATTCAGATTAAGAAAACCGTTAGTTTGTTTTATACCTATGTTAGTTACAATTAAAAATCCAAGTAATATTGTAGCAATTAAAATAAAAAACTTACTTCTATAGTTTTTCACCTAATCACCTCTTCGTCTATCTTTATATTTTTCTAATAAAACTCTTCTAATTGATCCAAAATTATCAAATATTCTTCCCCCAAATACAATTACAGCTGCAATATATATAGGAATTCCTAATTTATCTCCTAAATAAGCAAGCGCTGCTGCAAGTAACGCATTTCCAAAAAAACCTGATATAAATATATCCGGCTTAAATTTTTTGTTAAGAGATGCTCTAAATGCACCAAATACAGAATCCAAACATGCTAGTATTGCCACAGACATATAAGGAGAAAACTTTTCTGGTATATTTACATCAAATATTAATCCTAAAAGCACTCCTAATAATAAACCTATAAATGCTATCATAACTTTTCCTCCTTTATTGAATTGGCTTTATATATTCATATCTTAATGATTGTGTTGTCTTAACTATTGTTATATCATCCACTTGCTTAACATCATTAGTATAACTCTTTAAAGCAGCATAATCTAATACTCCTGGAAAATTTACTGCAAGATTTAACTTACTTTTATCTCCTATTGCTTTTATAACAATTTCACTATTAGGATCTACTCTTCCTGCTGATCCAATAGAAATTGAACTTCCCGCCATTTTTATTCCAGTCTGTGGTGTAATTCTCATCTCATTTATGGAGATAGCCTCTGCTCCAGCATACCATAAAGAATTAATTAAATTTACAATTTCCTCTTCACTTACTGTATTTATAGTTTGAGTCCCATTTGTTCCAAAAACTGAATTTTTAAGTGATAATGTTATTACAACTCCTGGTCCTTTAACATCTAAAAGCCCTATTTGCATTCTTGCATTGTCAAGTTGCTTTTTAATTTCTCCTTCAATTTCCCCTTCTTTTGCGGCTGCATCTTCAAGCTGTTTTAATTCTTCAGATAATATTTCATTATTTTTTTGAAGATCTTCTTTTTCTTTTTTTAAAATCTCTATTTCTGATAATATATCCGCACCATTATAATCTATATCTCCACTATTAGCGACACTTAATTGTTTAAATTGATATGTTAATAAAAACCCTAAAAATGCACATACTAACGCTACAACTATTTGAGATAATACCTTTTTCATATTTCTCCTCCTACTATTCTACTGGCTCTACATCTGCATCTACTTCTAGACCCTCTTGTTGTGTTGTACTATTATCTTCAGTTACACTATTCTCCTCTATTGTTCCTTCCTCTTCTTCATTAGTTTCTTCTTTTACTTCTTCAACCTTTATTACAGGTGATCCATTAAAACTAACATTTATATATCCTTTTGCAATATTTATATTATCATCTAACATAATTCTATATACGTTTTCCATTTTATTATATAAATTACTGTCATCACCAAATAGTATCTCTACATTCTCAATATAACCAATAATATTAACTATATTGCTTACATCTAAACTTGAAATATATATAGATTCCCTATTTTGTGAAATAAAAGGATAGAAATTTGTTAAAATGCTTTTATATGAATTAAATTCATCAACTCTACTTTCATCATCCTTAACACTTAAGTCAACTCCTTTAATTTCAACTAAATTTCTTCCATCAATATTATCAACTTCTTCCAAAACTTCCAAATCATTGTTGATAATTAATAATTCAACACCATTATTAATATAATACACTGGTGCTTCCTCTGTAATATTAATTTCTAATGTATTTATACCCTTTCTCTTAATATCAACAGTGCTAACATATCTATTTTTTAAAATCTCATCTCTTATATCTTTTTCATTTACTGTAAAGATATTTAATCCAATACTATCGCTAACTTCACTTAAAAGAACTTCACTTGATATTGTAACATTTCCTTTAAAAGTAATCGCTTTAATATTAAATATTGGAGCTTTTGTAATAAAAATAAATCCTCCAACAACAACTACTATTGTAATTAATGTTAACTTTTTTATTAGCCTTTTTCTTTTTTTCGCTTTTATAAACTTTTTTACATCTTTCATTAGTATCTTATTCCTTTTTAATTTCTATCTTTTACTATAATTTTACCATAAAACTTGTAATTTTTTATAATTATTTTACATCATTCTTTTTATATTGTACACAAAAATTAAGAGCTTCTTTCATAAGAAGCTCTTAAAATCTTTTAAATTATTTTCTTTTCAACTTGCCTTGATATGTTTAATAATATTCCCATTGCCGTCAGATTTATTACAAGGGAGGTTCCACCATAACTAATAAACGGCATAGGCACTCCCGTAACCGGCATAGATCCAGTAACAACAGCTATATTAATAATAGCTTGAACTGCTATAATAGATGTAATTCCCATAGCCAAAAGCTTACCATAAGTATCTTTGGCACTCATAGCAACTCTAACACCTCTCCATATAAATATTAAAAATAGGCTTATAATAATTAAACATCCAATTAAACCTACTTCTTCTCCTATTATAGAGAATATAAAGTCATTATGAGGTTCTGGCATATACAAAGTTTTTTGCCTAGATTGCCCAAGCCCTAAACCTGTAAGTCCACCTGATCCCAATGCTAAGAAAGATTGTATTAACTGATATCCAGCATCAGCTGCATCCTTCCACGGATCTATAAAGTTTAACATTCTTTCTCTCCTATAATCAGAACTAAAAATAAAGAATATGGCTAATGTTAACATAGCTGGCATAATAATTCCAAACAAATGCTTAATTTTACCTCCTGCTACAAAAAGCATTATAAAAGTAACTATCATAATAATAGAAGCTATACTCATATTATGTTCTGCTAAAATAAGTGCTGCAAAGAATCCTGATACACATAAATAAGGCACTAATCCATGCCAAAATTCCTTAACTTTATCTCCTTTAATATCTATACTAAGTGCTAAAAACATTACAACTGCATATTTCGTTAACTCTGATGGTTGAAAAGATAATGGACCTAAAGAAATCCATCTTTTTGCACCATTAATTGCTGGAAAGAAAAATACAGCAATTAATAATGGTATTGTTAATAAAAGTAATTTAGGTGTTATCTTTTTTAACTTATGATAATCTATAGACATCATTACAGTCATTGATATTACACCTATTATTGCCCAAATCAATTGCCTTTTAAAGAAATACATACTATCATTATTATGAAACATAGCATAAAAAGAACTTGTGGAATACACCATAACAACCCCTATTGATAATAGTATACATAAAGTATAAAATATACCATAATCAATTTGCCCCATTTCTTTTTTTTCCTTGGGCTTATAAAAACTCATAGACATTCCTCCAATTTAATTACTAAATTGCAAAAAACCCTATTATACATAAAACTACTGTTATTATTGAAAATACTGTAACTATTTTTACTTCATTCCATCCACATTGTTCAAAATGGTGATGGATAGGAGCCATTTTAAATACTCTTTTTCCAGTTAATTTAAAGGAAGTAACTTGTATTATTACTGATAAAGCCTCTACAACATAAATGCCCCCAACTATTACTATTAATAGAGGATAACCACTTATTATTGCTATTGTAGTAATAGCTCCACCAATTGCTAAAGATCCTGTATCTCCCATAAATACTTTTGCAGGATACGCATTAAATTTTAAGAAACCAATTAATCCCGCTATTAATGCTACTGAAAATATAGTTAATGAGTAATCTTTAATTATAAATGTTAAAACTCCAAAAAATGTTAAAACTAAAACTGATACTGTTGATGCTAATCCATCTAATCCATCTGTTAAATTAACAGCATTTGTCATAGCTGCATAAACAAATATAACAAATGGAACATATAACACACCTAAAGGAAGCTTAAAGCTAGTAAATGGTATTACAATATCATGTGGTAAATTTACATAGCTATAGTAACCAAAAGCTCCTGAAACAATTAATAATAGAAGCATTTTTTGCCATGCTTTTAATCCTTCACTTTGCTTTTTTAATATCTTTAAAAGATCATCTAAAAATCCAATAAATCCAAATGCAATAAGTGAATATAGTGCTACCATTCCTTTTTCAGTAAAACTATCACTTATAATAAGCATTACTATTGTTGTTGAAAGAATAAACATTACTCCTCCCATCGTAGGAGTTCCTGCTTTCTTTAAATGACTTTTAGGTCCTTCTTCTCTAATGTTTTGACCAAACTTTAATCTTCTTAACAGTGGTATTGTAATCGGGCCAAGTATTAAAGCTATAATAATCCCTATTACAAAAGTTAATATTAATATCTTTGTTATCTCTCCTGGTAATATGTTCATAGTACTATCCCCCATCTTTTACTGCTATACTTAGCAGTTCACCTCCTTCGTTGAATTACATCTCTTCTAATTTTTTAACAACATCTTCTAGTTTAACACCTCTAGATGCCTTAATTAATACTACGTCATCTAGTTTAACAATATTTTTCAATTCTTTTATGCATTCCTCTTTAGTGTTATACATAATTATATTATCATTATCAAATCCATCTTTAAAGTTTTTAATGTATCTACCTATAACTATTAAGATATCAACTTTATCTTTTGCATATTTTCCTACTTCAAAATGAGCTCTTTCTGATTCATCTCCTAATTCGTACATATCACCTAAAATTGCAATCTTTCTACAATTTTTATAAGCTGAAAGTACATCTAAAGAAGATCTCATTGAATCAGGACTGGCATTATAACAATCATTTATTATAGTAAGCCCTTCTTTTTTTATAACTTGTAATCTCATCGAAGTAGCTTCTAAATTTTCAAGTCCTTTAACCATTTGTTTAAAAGGAACATTTAAACACTTTGCAACTTCAATTGCAAGCATTGTATTTAACACATTATGCTTACCTGCCATTGGTAGATTAAATACAGCTTCTTCACCAAAAGCATGAGCTAAAAACTCTGTTTCCTCTTCTCTTAATATAATATTAGATGCGTAAACATCATATTCATGATTATAACCAATTTTTTTAACTTTAAATACATTTGATGAAATATTTTGTAATAGTTTATCTTCAGCATTGACAATTAATGTATTTCCCTCATCAAAGAAAGTAGAAATTTCCATTTTTGCTTTTAAAATATTTTCTTGTGTCTTTAAATTTTCTATATGTGATAATCCAATATTAGTTATAACAGCCACATCAGGTCTAGCAACACTTGCAAGTAACTCTATTTCCCCTAGAGAACTCATCCCCATTTCTAATACAGCCACATCAAATCCTGAAGTTAGCTCCAATATCATAAGTGGTAGTCCTATATCATTATTGAAATTCCCTTTTGTCTTAAACACTTTATACTTATCACTTAGAAGAGCAGCTATTAAATCTTTAGTTGATGTTTTGCCTGTTGAACCAGTAACTCCAATAACCTTAAGACCTAATTTCTCTCTATAAAATTTAGCTAAATTTAATAATGCTTCTCTAGTATCTTTTACTTTTATTATAGTACTTTTACCCTGCACTTCTTTTAAGTCAAATTTAACTTCATCTATTATTACAACAGATGCTCCATTTTCTAAAGCTTTTACTGCAAAATCATTTCCATTGAAATTAGCTCCCTTAATTGCTAAGAAGACATTATTTTTTTCTATTTTTCTTGTGTCAATACATAAATTATTAAAATTAATCTCTTCCTTTTGTACAATAACTTCTCCGTCTATTGCATTTAGCATTTCCTTAAAAGTCATTTCCATAATAATCACTCTACCTTCTTCATCTTTCAAATATTATTTTTATTTTATTAATGTATGCTTCTTTTAATTATAGACATCAATATAACTTCTTATTCTACAATAAAAACATTTTGTCTATACATAAATTTAGCATGTGAATCTACCACATGCTAAAAAATAAAATCTTAATCTCCATACTCAGCACTTAATGTTAACTTTACAATACTACCTTCCGAAACTACTTCCCCACTAGGAATATTTTGATTTATTACTACTCCATCTCCTTGAAGTGTATATTTTATTCCTAGACTATCTAAAAGCTCTACAGCTAATTCTTTTGAGTAACCTCTTACATCAGGCATAATAACATCTTTATTGTAAGTTTCATTTTCATCTGTGTAAAGATTTATTGTAGTACCTTCCTTTATAGTATATCCTGGATAAGGTTTCATATTTGTTATTGTTTCCCCATCCCCTTCTACAGTACACTCTAAATTATATTCTTTTAGTAAGTTTTTAGCCTCTGAAACTGATACTCCTCTTAACTCTGGAATAACTATATCTTTTAATATCACATTTTCATCTTGTGAAAATTCACTATCTAAATAATTAAATATATCTTCTAATAATATTTTACCTAATGGAGCTGTTACTACACCAGCATAATATGCACCATTGCTTGGTTCATCTATACTTAAAAATACAGTTATTTGAGGATTTTCAACTGTTGCAAATCCTGCCATAGATGATATATACTTTCCTGATTCATAAGATCCTGTTAAAGGATTAACTTTTTGCGCAGTACCTGTTTTGGCTCCAACATGATATCCTTCTATATAAACTTTATTAGATCCACCTTGATTTACTGTTCTTTCTAAATAATCTCTTAAAGTAGCAGCTGTCTCTTCAGAAATTACATTTTCTTTGGTCTTTGGTTCAAACTCTTCATCAACTATTGTATTTCCATTGCTATCTACATGACTAATAGATTTCATTACATGAGGTTGTATTAATGTTCCACCATTAACTATTGCATTGTATGCAGCCATATATTGAACAGCATTAACTGTATTTGTTTGTCCAAAAGATATTGTTGCAAGGTCAGCATCATTCATATTCTCTGCTGATTTTATTATTCCTCTTGCTTCACCTGGTAGATCTACTCCAGAAATTTGTCCAAATCCAAACTTTTTAATATACTCAACAAGCTTTTCTGCTCCAATTTTTTCTCCTAGTTTCATAAACCCAACATTACATGAATTTTGAAGAATTTCAGGTAATATTTGACTTCCATGCCCTGATCTTTTCCAACAATGAATAGTATGTGGACCTACTTGTAAACTTCCTCCACACTGAAAAGTATCAGATTCTGAAACTAATCCTTCTTCTATTGCTGTTGACATAGTAACTACCTTAAATATTGATCCTGGTTCAAAGGTATCATTAACTAAACTATTTCTCCACATCTTTTGAAGTTTTTCAGCATCAGTCTCACCTATAAAATCTTCATATCCCTCAAATGGATTATTAGGATCAAAATCTGGTTCATTAACCATAGCTAATATTTCTCCATTTTGTGGATTCATTACAAGTATAGAAACTCTTTTTGCTTTATTATCAACAAGACCTTTTTCCGCTACTTTTTCAGCTATAGCTTGTAAGTTTTTATCTATAGTTAATGTTACATCCTTACCTGCAATAGGTGCAGTAAAATTTGATATTGTATAATCTAAAGCTTCACTATTTCTATCTAACTCAGTAATTCTTAATCCTGGAACACCTGAAAGATATTCATTATACTGAAGCTCTACTCCAGTTAATCCTTGTCCATCACTATTGGTAGTTCCTAACACATGTGATAAGAATTGTCCTTCCGGATAATATCTTTGAGTATCTGGTGATACTATAACTCCTTGAATATTTAATTCCTTAACTTTATCAGCTAAGTCCTTTTCAATTCTTCTTACCAAAGTAGCCGAACCTGCATCATTACCATTTGCAAGCTTAGTCTCAAGCTTATCTTTAACTGTGCTAGTATCCATATCTACTGCTTCTGCAATTAAAGGGGCAATATCATCAGTAGTCTTTTCATTTTTCTTTAAATACTGTCTAATAGAATTCAAATCAAAGTCTATTCTGTAAACATTCGCTGATACAGCCAATTCATTTCCGTTTCTATCTAAAATTCTACCTCTTCTCGCATCTATTCTAACTTCACTTGTCCATTGATCTTCTGCTCTACTAGAATAATCATCTCTTTTAACAAGCATAATATAGGATAGCCTAACAATTAGCAAGGCAAACACAGCAGTAATAAACCATAGAGCTAATACCATCCTTTTACGCATGACTGCTCTATCCTTAAACCCTTTCTTATTCATATTAAATTCCTCCAAGGAACATTTAACTAATGAATAATTAGAGTTTAAAATACTACTAAGATATACCTTGCGTCTACATTTCTATAAATTATCCATTAATTAAATGCTGCTATAATTTTTTGTAGTAACCCACTCTTCTTGCTTTCCTCATTTTTTAAATGTGAAAAGTATTCTTTTGACATATCAATACTTATAGTGCTTTCAGAACTTGGATAAACCATTCCTAATTCATTTTCTGCTGTGCTTTTTATTTTATCGAATGATGCAAATTTTAACATATCTACATTAATTGCTGCATTTACATCCTCTTCTTCTTTCATATTGCCTTCTAAGATTAATAACTCTTTCTGAAGGGCATGTATTTTCCCATCTAGATATAAAGTTGTAGCTCCTAATGTAAACATAATCGTAGCAATTGTTAATCCACTAACTAGAAGGTTTTTTCTTTTTTGATGAGCTTTACGCTCTCTTTCTTTTCTTTGTAACTCTCTTTTTTTATCTAGTTCCTTAACTTTTCTCTCTGGTGCTAAAGCTGTATTTCCTCTTATATAATCATATTCCTTAACTCCCATTTTATTCACATCCCTGCCAATTTTCATAATATTTATATCTTTTCTACTACTCTTAATTTTGCACTTCTACTTCTTGGATTCATTTCAACCTCTTCCTTTGAAGGATCTATTGCTTTTCTTGTTATAACTTTCACCTTTGCTTTTTCTCCACAAACACAAATTGGAAATTCCTTTGGACATCTGCAAGATACGGCTAAATCTCTAAACTTATTTTTAACTATTCTATCCTCTAGAGAATGGAAAGTAATTATAGCCATTCTTCCACCTTTACTTAGTTTATTAACACCATCTTCTATAGCCTTATTTAGAATTGATAATTCACTATTCACTTCAATTCTAATAGCTTGGAAAGTTCTTTTTGCTGGGTGAGGTCCTTCTCTTCTAGCCTTTGCTGGAATTGCATCCTTTATTATCTCTACTAGCTCTAATGTAGTTTCTATATTTTTTTCACTTCTTCTAGTTACAATAAAGTTAGCTATTCTCTTAGCAAACTTCTCTTCCCCATAATCTCTTATGATTCTATATAATTCTTCCTCACTATAATCATTAACAACTTCATAGGCTGAAAAACTATTTTCTCTATTCATTCTCATATCTAAAGGTGCATCTTTCATATAACTAAATCCTCTTTCACCTTGATCTAATTGATAAGAGGAAACTCCTAAATCCATTAGAATACCATCAACTTTTTCGATTTCAAGTCCTTCTAAGATTGCTCCTATATTATGAAAATTGTTATGTACAAAAGTAACATTTGAATACTTCTGTAACCTTTTGCCTGCTGCTTTTAACGCATCTTTATCTTGATCTATACCTATAAGTCTTCCTTCACTAGATAATCTTTTAATAATTTCAGATGAATGGCCAGCTCCTCCTAATGTACAATCAACATAAATACCATTTTCTTTAATACTAAGTGCTTCTAAACATTCATTCAGTAAAACTGATACGTGATTAAATTCCATTTTTTCTAACTCCTTATATTCCTAAATCGCCCATTTTTTCAGCAATTGAATTAAAATCTATATTTGATTCATTATACTCTTGCCATTTTTCCTTACTCCATATCTCTATTCTAGTTAAGGCTCCTATACTTACTATATCCTTTTCTATCCCTGCATATTCTTTTAGGTTTAATGGAATTAATCCTCTTCCTTGTTTATCCGTTTCCACTTCACAAGCACCTGAAAAGAAAAACCTTACAAATGCTCTTGCATCTTTATTAGTGAGTGGTAACTTTTTAAATTTTTCCTCAAGTATTTTCCATTCGTTCTCCGGGTAAGCGTAAAGACATCCATCAAGTCCTTTAGTAATTACGAACCTTTCCCCTAGTTCATCTCTTAACTTTACAGGTACAATCATTCTATTTTTGCTATCCAAACAGTGTGAATATTCACCAATAAACATTTTGCACCTCCATTAAGTCATACTAAACCACTTTTAACCACTTTACACCACTATATATATTCTATAAAATTATTCCCTTTCCTTCAAGATATATTTACTTAAAATAGTATTTTTTTCTCATGATAAATATAGTAAAATCAATAGTTTCATCTATTTTAAAGTATAAGTAATACCAAGACTTGTATTTATTACATTTTATGGGAACCCTCTGCGATATTAGTCTTTTTTTCTTTCTATTTGTTATATGTTTTTTCACAAAAATAGGAACTGCTAAAACAGTTCCTATTTTATAAACACATATTATACGTTAAATCTGAAGTTTACTACATCTCCATCTTTCATTACGTATTCTTTACCTTCAAGTCTATATAATCCTTTTTCTTTAGCTGTCGCTTCTGATCCACATTCAACTAAATCATCATATGATACAACTTCTGCTCTTATAAATCCTCTTTCTATATCAGAGTGAATTTTACCTGCTGCTGCTGGAGCTTTAGTTCCTTCTTTTATAGTCCATGCTCTAACTTCTTGAACACCAGCTGTTAAATAACTTATTAACCCTAATAATTTATAAGATGCTCTTATTAACTTATCTAATCCTGATTCTTCTATTCCATACTCTTCTAACATTTCAGCTTTTTCTTCTTCATCAAGTCCAGATAATTCTTCTTCAAGCTTAGCACACACAACAACTACTCCTGAATTTTCATTTGCTGCATATTCTTTAACCATCTTAACATATTTATTTTCAAGATTTCCACTCATCATATCATCTTCTGATATATTACAAGAATATAATACAGGTTTAGAAGTTATCATAAATAAAGATTTAACAAAAGCTTCTTCATCTTCATTTAATTCTAATGTTCTAATTGGTCTATTAGCCTCTAAATGAGCTTTAACCTTTTCCATTATTTCATATTCAGCCTTAGCTTTTTTATCACCAGATCTAGCAAGCTTTACGCCTTTTTCCATTCTTCTTTCTAAAACTTCTAAATCTGCAAATATAAGCTCTAAGTTAATTGTTTCTATATCTCTAATTGGGTCTACTGAACCTTCAACATGAACTACATTTTCATCTTCAAAACATCTAACTGCATGTACTATGGCTTCAACTTCTCTGATGTGTGATAAGAATTTATTTCCTAAACCTTCACCTTTTGAAGCACCTTTAACTAATCCTGCAATATCATAAAATTCCACAGCAGTATAAACTTTTCTCTTTGTGCCATACATTTTTTCTAATACATCTAATCTTTTATCTGGTACGCTAACAACACCAACGTTTGGTTCTATTGTACAGAATGGGTAGTTTGCTGATTCTGCCCCTGCTTTTGTTATAGCATTAAATAATGTACTTTTTCCTACGTTTGGTAGTCCTACAATCCCTAATCTCATCTATATAACATTCCTTTCATCCGTTACTAATACTTCTAAGATTATACTCTAGAACTAACTTAATTTCAACGATAAAATATTCGTTTATTCTTCATACTTTTCAAAAATTCTATAATCCATTTAATTTAATTACTTAATTTCTAAGCTCCTTCACTTAAGAAGTTATATTGTGCCATATATAATTCATAATAACTCCCTTTTTTCTTTAGAAGCTCTTCATGATTTCCAACCTCTTCAATTTCTCCATTATTTATAACCATGATTTTGTCACAGTCCCTAATAGTAGAAAGTCTATGAGCAACTACAAAAGAAGTTCTTCCATAAAGAATTTTTTCTATCCCTTCTTGAACTAACTTTTCTGTCTGTGTATCAATATTAGAAGTTGCTTCATCTAATATTAATATTCTTGGATTAGCAAGAAGTGCTCTTGCAAAGGATATAAGTTGTCTTTGTCCTAAAGATAGTCTTGATCCTCTTTCATTTACTTCAGTATCATATCCCTTTTCTAACTCTATAATAAAACTATGAGCATTTACAGCTTTAGCTGCATTAATTACTTCTTCATCAGTAGCATCAAGCCTTCCATATCTTATATTTTCCATAATTGAATCTGAAAATAAGAATGTATCTTGAAGCATAATTCCCATTTGACTCCTCAAACTTTCTAAGTTAACATTTTTAATATCTTTTCCATCTACTAAAATTTTTCCTTTAGTTGGATCATAAAATCTACTTAACAATGAAACTATAGTACTCTTGCCTGCTCCTGTAGCTCCTACTAAAGCAATTTTCTCCCCTTTTGAAACTTTAAAACTTACATTTTTCAACACTTCATTTTCATCATCATAAGAAAAAGTAACATTTTTAAATTCTACATTACCTTCAATTTTCCCAATTGGTTTAGCATTTAAAGAATTTTTTATAACAGGCTCTACATCTAATATGTCAAATATTCTATCTGCTGCTGAAAAATTTGTAATTAAAGTATTATAAAAACTAGAGAGATTCATAATAGGTCTCCAGAACATACCAACATACATTGAAAATGCTATTAAAGTACCTATTTCTATTTCACCACTTTTTATTAAAAAGTATCCTACAGCAAAAACTACAAGAGTTCCTACACCCCAAGATAACTCTACTAATGGCCAGAAACAATCATTTAACCTTACTGCTTTTATAAATGAATCACTTAATTCTCCTACCATATCTTTAAAATTATTTTCTGTTCCTTTTTCTCTAGCAAAGCCTTGTACAACTTTTATTCCTGAAAAATCTTCATGAGTAAAACCATTTAAATTAGAACGTTTATTTCTATAAATCTCCCATCTTCGTCTTGAATAAATCTCTATCCAAAACATTGCAAATCCTAATAAAGGAAGCAGTGCTATTGATGCTAATGCTAATTTAACATTAAGCAAAAACATTATTACTGCAACACAACACAAATTAATTATTTGAGGAATAAAGGATTGTATTGCTTGAGAAAATAAATTTTTTAAAGCATTAACATCTCCAACAACCCTTGCAAGTATTTTTCCTACAGGTCTACTATCAAAAAAATCAAAAGATAAATATTGAATATGGCTATATAGCTCATGTCTTATATTTACTAAAATATTATTAGTTATGCTAGTTATCATATTCCATCTTATTTTTGATAGTACCCAAGCTACTAAATTTAATGATAATAATGAAACTCCTATTATTATCAAACCATTAACATTTCTACTACTTACATAATCATCTATAGCTATCTTTAATAATAATGGATTTACTATTTCACATATCATTACAAATATCATTAATAATACTACTAGAAAAGCTTTTAATTTATATGGCTTAAGATAAGTTAATAACTTAATTGTTATTTCACTTTTGCTACGCCTCATAACTTCTTCATCTTTATTTATATTATTCTGCATCTTATATAACCTCCTTTTCTAAAGCATTAAAATCTTTAAACTGCTCACAATAAATATCATAGTAAGCACCTTTTAATTCTAACAACTCTTCATGAGTTCCTTTTTCTTTTATTTCACCATTCTCCAAATAAACTATTAAATCTGAATTTTTAACTGCTGAAATTCTATGAGCAACTATAAAAGTTGTACTTTGTTTTTCCATTCCAGATAAATTTCTTAATAGTTCTTGTTCTGTCTCCATATCTAAGGCTGAAGTTGAATCATCTAAAATCAAAATTGAGGAATTTCTTATTAAAGCTCTAGAAATAGATATTCTTTGCTTTTGGCCTCCTGAAAGTCCTATTCCTCTTTCTCCTATTTCAGTATTGAAACCTTCATCTAAAGCTTCTATAAAATTTAAAGAGCATGCTAATTTAGAGTATTTTTTCACTTCATCTATATTTGCATTTTCATTACTAAACTTTATATTATTTAAAATAGAATCTGAAAATAAGAAAGTATCTTGTGGCACAATTGCCATACTACTTCTTAAAACTTCTAAATCATATTTTTTAACATCTACATCATCAACTTTTATGCTACCTTCTTTTACATCATAATATCTTCCTATAAGATTTAATAAAGTTGATTTTCCTGACCCAGTGGTTCCCATTATAGCTACAGTACTTCCTGCTTTAATATCTAAATTAATATTTTTCAATACTAATTCATCATTATAACTAAAAGTAACATTTTCAAATTTAATATCCCCTTTAATATTTGTATCCTTTGATAAGCCACTTCTTATTTCAGGCTCCCTTTCTATAATTGCAAATATCTTTTTAGCAGAAGCTAAGTTTCTTGAAATCAAATCTGTAAGTTCTCCTAACATTCTCATCGGCCATATCAAATTCCATATATATCCACTAAAAGCTACTAAAACTCCTACTGTCATCTCTTCATTCATAACTAAATATCCACCTAAAACTATCATTATTACTAATGAAATATTACTTAAGAACTCTATTTTAGGAAAATAATTTCCTATTACTTTTGCCTGATTCATATTTAAATCATAGTAAGATTTATTTAATTTTAAAAACTTGCTTATTTCATACTTCTCTCTTGAAAAAGCTTTAACAAGCCTTATACCCGCTATATCTTCTTGTGCAGTAGTATTTATCTCTGCCGTCTTATCACTTATTTCTCCATAACATTTTCCAAACTTCTTTTCAAGCTGTACTGCAATAAATCCTATTGGAATCATAACTATAAAACATGCTAAAGCTAATTTCCAATTTAGAGAAAATAAGATTATTGTTGATATAACAAAATAAATTATATTTTCAACGAAAAGCCTAAGTCCATAACCAATAGTTTGCCATATATTTTCTGCATCTTCTCCAATTCTTGACATCAGCTCTCCAGTATTCATTTCATCAAAATATTTAAATTCTAATTTTTGAATATGAGTAAAAAGATCATTTTTAATATCCTGATGGACCCAAGTACTCAATAGATCATATTTAAACTCTTTATTATACCCAAATATTGCTTTAATTACTGAAATAACTAATATAGCCCCTAGAACAAAAAATATGCTTTTTTCATTTCCAGCAATAATTCCATCATCTATAAATATTTGTTGCATATATGGAATTAATAAATCAACACCAATAACAATAAGCATAGATATAGTTCCAAAAATTAATGTTCCCTTATACTTTAATACGTACTTAAATACTTTAGTCATTATTGACTCCCCCTTTAGTTTAAATTTTAATTGTCAGCCACCTTTTAAATCTCCATTTTCCATAGTTTTACCTCCTTTTATAAATAAATATCCACCAGCTAAGCTGGTGGTTTTTCATGAGCCCTATAAGGGCAAATTACTAGCTTGCGTCTTAAGACGCATAAATTGGTCCAGCAGCCGCATTTTATTTTACTTGCTACCCTTAAAAGGGTCGTTATACTC
>NZ_JAPFDR010000072.1 GCF_026168755.1 Clostridium sp.
ATCACCCTCAAATTCTGAATAACTCATCCCCATATTTGTTGTATTAGAAATAACATTTATAGTGTTATCTGACTTAACTTCAAACACAAATTCATTTTTATTTACTTCATAACCTTCAGGAGCTTCAAACTCAACTATTTTGTGAATACCTTGAGTTAAACCTCTAATAACTACTTCACCATTTGAACCAGTTTGTAAGTCTTCTATACTTCCGTCAGGCAAACTGTGTTTAAACTTAGCATTAGGTATTAAAGTTGAAGTCCCACTTTGAATTTTCTTTATTTTAAATTCTAATACATCCTCTTTTACTATTGGTTCATTATAAGTGTCAACCCCCTCTGCTGTACCATTAGGAGTTATTCTTCTTACAAAAATCTCTGAATTTATCTTATATCCAATAGGTGCTTTAGTTTCTTGTATTGTTAAAGTCCCTAATGGTAATGTAGGTATTCCCTGGCTATTATACCAAAAACTATCTCCAGATACTTTGTAAGAATCATTTAATCTACAACGTCCATTAGAATCTGTTTTTAGTATCCAAGTTTTTGTAGGATTAACTCCTAGTTCCCCTGGATTAACACCATCGTTATATTCTCCCCCATAGAATTTAATAGTAAATTGAGCATCAGCTAATGTACCTTTTCCTTGAGGAGATGCATTACCTGTGTCAGAATCAACTTTATTTAATATAATACTAACTGGGTCAGTTTGTGGTCTGTCAGTAAAGTTTCTTGTAGCTTTACTACCTGAAGCTACTGTAATAGAGTAAATATTATTATCTAAAGCATATCCCTTTGGAGCCTTAGTTTCTTTAATATAATAAGTTCCTGCATCTAAAGATATTTCTTGTGACCAACCATTAGAACCTATCACAAGAGTTGCTACATGACCAGTTGCATTAGAACCAGTATATACCCCATATTCTGCCCCTACTATAGAGTAGTAGTTATTCCCATTTGTAATAGATGGATCAGCAGAAGATTTAGATATTTGAAGAGAACCCTTAGGATTATATCTCCAATAAGCTATTGATTGAAGAGCCGAATTTGATGGATCTCCAATATAAGCTTTAAAAGAAGATGGTGGAGATGGTAATCCTGAAACTGCATTTGTTAATCTTACACCCATAGTTCTTGTAGTCCCATGTCTAAGATTAGATATTGCCATAGCAGTTCCTAATCTTAAAGAATTGTAAGTCCAACCACTAATTTGAGCTGGTCCTTCTGAACCATAATACAATATCTTTCTAATAGTATCATTTGTTACCTCTGTTATAGTATTTAAAATAGTACCTGATGGTAGGTCTGTCTTATGATGGTCAGCACAGAATGCTGCTCTACCATCTACAGAATAAACACCAGTCTGTCCCATAAAAATACCACCTTCATAATATGTAACACTATTTTCAGGTGCAGATATATTAGTATGATTAGGACGCATTACTGTCGCACTTCTAGCAAATCTACTATCTAACATTTCTACATCGTAACCTAATTTAGAAAACATAGCGTACCTTGGTAATAAGCTATACTTTGGATCTACCCCACTATATCTATTAAATAAATCATTAATAGAAGTAATTGAATTAGATGATAACCTAATAAGAGTAAGTAAATCACCTAAATAAGTATCTTCTAAGTCATGAATATACTCATGCTTAAAGAAAAACTCACTATCTACATAACTTTCTAGCTTATGAGTAGCTACTAAAGACTTTCTAAATTCTAATGACTCTAAAGAACTATAATTACCTGCTTCATATTCTGCGATAAGCTTCTTAGCTATCTCTGATACCTCTTTTTCTTCTTTAATATCATTATCTACTTCATCTTTAGTTTCTTCTTTTATATCATTGTTAACTTCTTCTTTGGTTTCTTTCTCAAAGTTTACCTCAACAAAAGTACCATCAGATTTTGTACTAACATCATATATCCTACTGTTTTCACTTTCTCCAACCTGAGAATCAACCCCACTTACAGCTGATATTAAGTAGCCATCATCAGGAGTTACTGTTAATTTCAAATCACTATTTACAGTTGCATCAGCTCTTAATACATCTTCACTTTCTAAGGAATATTCTGAATAGCCATCATCAACAATAACAGTACCTTTACCATTAACTTTGATTTCTAACTTAGCAACTTCTTCTATAGTTTGTGCTTGTGCTTTTATATCACTACCCATTCCTATAAAAATGCACATAGTTAGAACTAAACTTAAAATTCTTTTAAGTTTTCTCACCGTCATTCCCCCTTACATTTTTTCATTTTCAACTTTTTCTGTGCAATACTTACAAACATGATCTCCATTTGATACAATAGTTCCACACATTACACCAGTATTCATTTCAATTCCCCCCTTTTTCAATTCATTAAATTATGCAATTAAAAAACTCCAACCATGTTAAATAGTTGAAGTTCTTTATGTTACATAATTTTTGCATTAAAAAACACCTAAATTAATAGGTGTTTTTAATCAAATTAGCTTATCAAGTTTTTGTGTCCTTCGGGAACACATTTTAATATTTTTATTACTATAGAAAACATCTTAATTTCTAGGTGTTTATCATACAGAATAAAATCACTATCATAACCGCATTTATAATTAATGCTATTTTTAATATAATTTCAAAATATTTATCAAAAAATTTTTGTATCTTTTTATAAATCATACTATTTAGTTTCACCACAAATACTACACTTATATCCAGTAATAACAGTTTCATTCCAAGCTGCTTTATCAACAACCCATTTATTTTCATATACTGCATCATGATTTATTTTATTAGTCCCTACTTGAACTCTCTTCCACTCTTCTCTCCAGCTCCCCTTTCCACCATTTAATAAATGTTCTTCTACATGATCATAGCAATTAGATGCATTTAATTCTGCTCCACAATCATTACATATCATAACCTCTCTATCTTCATAAACTGGAACTTCTTCTGTCCATGCTTCACTAATTAAAACTTTCTCGTAATGTCCTTGCTCCTTATGCTGTATTACGCTAGTAATTGGAATCCAGTTATGAGCATGAGTTTGTGAACTACTACTTGAAGATGAAAAACCTGTTGATGGCTTACTATTTGTAATACTTCCTGAATTTTGAGAACTATTGCTTACCACACTATTTGATGTCCCATTACTTATATTATTAATAGTTGAATTACTACTATTACTTTCTTTATTATTATCCACATTATCTACATTACTTTTATTAATAACACTTTCCGATGTAGATTCCTTTTCGTGGCTTGTACTATTTTCATTATTATGATTACAATTTTCATCATGTACATGATTATCATAAACTTCAACTACTTCTTTATTTTCACTTATATCTTCTATAGTTAATTCTTCACTTTTTATTCCTTTTTCATCTTCTAATATTTTTTCATTTTTTTGACTTCCTACTAATGTTTTATTATCTTGAACAAGATTACTATATAATATTGTTACTCCTGCTATTGTTATTATTAATACTCCACTTATTGCCATTAATTTTTTATTTTTTAATATTTCTTTTATTTTTTCTAACTTCATAAAAAACACCTCTTGTTTTGTGTTCCTAGGGAACACTTTTTATTTATTGGGGAGATACTTCTCCCCTTGATAAACTTACAGTCCATTATTAATTTTTGCAATTATTTTTTGTAATCCCTTTTTCATAAGCCTGTAAATTATTAACTAATTTCTTTACTATATAAAAATGTTTTATTATACTGTCTAATTTCTTCATTACCTAATCTTTTAGGCATATCCAAAGTATATTCATATCCATCTCTATTAGATTTTTCTATATCTAAAACTAAATCTCCTAAAGAATTAGTTTTATATGCTGATAAACTTGATTTAACAAGTGATCTATTGCTCATAAATTTACTACTTTCATAGTTTATTGCCTTATTTATTTCTCTTAACTCTATTTGTTTTAGTTTTCTATTACTTTCAAATATTACTTTTTTCCTTTTCAAATATTGTATTCTTTTTTGCACTGCTTCCTTTGTTCTATTTAATTTTATTGAAATATCTAAAGCTGTGCAACCATTGTTAAACATAATTGTTAATAATTCATCATCTTTTTTCCAACTTCCCTTATTAACCATAATTCCTCCTAAAAAAGTATATAGTTCACCCAAACCGCTAGGGTGGAAAATTCCCTTTTCTCATGTTATATTTTAAAGTTTTTTGTTTTATTCTGTCGAATGATGTGTTTTTATAATAACATATTTAAAACACTTTTGTCAATTTTTTTATTACTTTAGTAACTTTTTTATTTACTTTTTGTTTTATACTTATTTTAATCATTAACTTAGGTTATAAATATAATAGGGTGATGTATATGTATTTAGAAAATTTTCCAGAAAAACTAAAAAAAATAAGATTGTCTAATAATTTAACTCAAAGTCAATTGGCTGAAATACTTGAAACTACTAAACAAGCTATTTCTGCCTATGAGTCTGGGAAAGTTGCTCCCTCACTTAATTCATTGATTAAATTATCTGAAAATTTCAATATATCATTAGATTCTTTAGTTTTTGATAATGAATATCAATCAAAACTTATAAATTTAAATTCTATTGATATTGAACTTGAATTATTAAGTATTAGAAGTAAAATAGATTCTGTTTTACCTTTAATTGCAAAAAATAATAAATTTAATGAAGAATTTTCAGATGAATATACTATTGATGATTTTTCTAAATATACAAGTAAAATAGCTGAAGATGTTGATAAATATATACCTTAATAAAAAATAGTAAGATAATATAACTTTATATTATCTTACTATTTTTATTATTTTCTTATATAATATTTCTGAAAATTTTTATTCTATTACAAGGAGATTTTATATGAAAAAAATTTATATTCAAGAAACAATACTAAAAAAAATAAAAGATTTTTCTCATTAAGAAAAAAACTTAATTCTGCTGAAATCACTTATAAATATATAAAACCATTTTATGTGAATTTTGATAAAGAAATTTTAGTTGCAATTACTTTAGATTCAAAAAACTATGTAACTTCTATATCTATAGTATCAATAGGTACAATAAATACTTTGCATACTACTCCCGTTGAAGTTTTTAAAACTGCTATAATAACTAACTCTATCAGTATCCTTCTAGTTCACAATCATCCTAGTGGAGATCCTACTCCAAGTAAAACTGATATTGAGGAAACCTTACGTTTTGTTGAGTCTGGTGAATTATTAGGAATCAAACTTTTAGATCACATAATACTTGGAGATAATACGTTCTTTAGTTTCAAAAAAAATAATATTATTTAATATAAATTAATTTTTTGTTTATTTTAAATTTATTTTTGATATAATATAAATAAGAAAAGGTTAGTGCTACTAACACTAACCTAATCAGAACATTTTTAGCTTTCGGGCTATTGGTGAAATTTAATGATTTTTAAATTAAGAAAAAAAGTACGCTATTTGCTAGATGGGTGCTTTTTTTCTTTGCTTTGGATTTTTATATTCAAACCAAGTATCTTTACTTGTAATTCCAAAGAAAAGTCCTTGTTATGTTTCAATATCATTCTAATCAGAGCTAATACTATAACTCCTATTATTATAATCTCCTGCATCTCCAATACCACCACCTTTCGCTCATTAGTGATAAATCACCAATAGCCAAGGTGGAGAAATGTCCAAACCACCGTATCCATCTATATACGGTTATATGAATATAATTATATCATACTTCTTCATTATATTCATATAAAATAATAAAGTGTTCCTAGGGAACACTTTTTCTATTTATTCATAAAATCTAATAATGCTATTGCTATACAATCTTTTTGACATAATTTATTTTCTTTACAATAGCCTACAAATTTATCCATTACATTCTTATATGTTTTAAATGATCTAGCTTTTATTTCACCTTCCAGTTTATAATCTGTATTCATCTTGTTATAATTTTTTGCAATAACTTTTAATATCTTTATTTCTTCTTGTGTTAAAAAGTGTTCTTCGGGAACACTTTTCGTTTTATTATCATTTTTAATAATATCTTGTTTTGTTTTTTTAACACCTGGTATCCCCTTAATATTACCATTATTTTCTTTTATTTTTATATATTGTCTTTTATTATTACTAAATTTATACCCATTTCTATTTAGCTTTTTTCTTATTGAATCTTTTCCAACTTTCATTTCTTTTTCTATTTGAGTCATAGATAAACCATTCCTCATTTTATCATTAACATATTTAACAAGTTCATCAATCTTAATATCGCCCATATAAATCCCACCTTATAACATAATATAACATTATCATAACACTTTTTTCTAAATTTTAGCAGATTATTTATCATAAAACATATAATAGCAGATTAGTTTTTACTAATCTGCTATTATATCACATTTTAAAATTTATAAACTATAATTGTAAAATAATATAACTATTAATCAGGTATATCACTTACTAAGTCATTAATAGAATTATCGTAATCAGTATTTGCTTTCTCTATTGCTATTTCTTCATAAAAACTCTTTTTATCTTCACGCAATCTATCTAATACTTTTTCTACTATTTTATTAATATCTATATTAGAATGTACATTACTCGTTGCATTATTATTTCCCTTTAGAATTGCCCATTCTAAGACTATTCTTTCTAAACTAGCTGAATCACTTGAAAGCTTTCTATCTTCTTTATTTTCCTTAACAATTTTTAAAGTTTCTTCTTCTATTGTATAAGTCTTACTTATCTTAGCCATTTTAGTATCTCCTTATTTAAAGATCTTTGTACCTACAATATAAAGACCTTTAGCAGTTGCCATTTGTGGTGCTTCTACTAAAGTACCATTATATATTTTCATTCTTTGAGTAGTTCCACCACCAAAATAAATATCCATTTCTTCAGTATTAACCCAATAACTATCGACTTCTTGAGCTACTTTTTCTGAAAGTATTCTATAACCTTTTTCTTTTAATTTATCATAATCACCAATATTACTATCTATTTCAAATAGCTCTTTAGATAAGTTAAATTTATCATTTAATTCTCTTTGTACATATTCAAGAGCTGTCTTATTTCCTAGTTCAAGTGATTTAGACTTTTTATCATTAAACTTCATACCTTTATCAAAGTATGTAAATTCTGTAGTTCTAAATCCTACTGTTACCATTCCAATAGGCTTATTAGTAGTTGTTCTATCTCTTAACTCCCAAAATAACGCTGCATCTGATTCTCTGAATATTGATATATCTTCTATTAAAACATTCTTATAACGCTTAGTTATATTATTAATTATCTTTATAGTTTTCCCTTTATAGGCTTCTATTACTTCTGTTAAGGTTCTTTTATTATAAGATTTATTGGGAACACCTAATACAAGTTTAACCTTATCTGCTACTGCTAACTTATCTAATAGAGCATATAATAACTTTTCGGCAGTTAATGTAACCTTAGATTCCATATTATTTGATGTCGGTGAATATCCTTCTACTTCTGCTAATATACCAGCAAAGTATTCATATCCATCAACTTCTAAATATATAGGATCTTTATAATCATCAAATTCTATTTCTCTACCAAGACTAACTATAGACTTAAAACAACACTCACTAGCTTCTCTATTGTAAACCGTATAACCTTTTACATATCCACGTCCAATATCAGCTCCTATTATTTGAGATTCTTGATTTATAATATTCTTTTCCATTTTTACACCTCATTTTTTTATTTCCTAATTACTATAAAAATATAGTAACACATAAAAATTGTTATGTCAATGCTATATCAATATTGCATAACTTTAATTTTCAGAAACATTTATATATCATTGTTATATCAATTTAATAATCATTTTATATTGTTATAACATTGTTATACAAATTTATTTTGTTTGTTCAATTGTTATATCAATTTCAAATATTCTAAAAATTAATATCATTAAAAGTAGTTCTTATATCAATACCATTGTACCATTATTTTACATTAATTGTGGGTAATTGATTACTTCATTAATAATTAAATTTTTTATCTATACTAGCACTAATCCCATCACCCACTTATAACTTTTCAATAAGTCAAGTTATTCTATTGATTTAGCTTGTTCCATCTACCGAGCGACCAATCTAAAACAAAGAATAGCTAAACTTATTTTTACTATAAGCGTGTACCCGATGGAGTGCATCTAAATAGGTAAGAAGTCCTTAGGGACTTCTTTTTTTATCTTGTTTTTTTGAGGCACTAGCCTATCATATTTCCGTTCAAGTTGTAAAGCCATTCCATAAAATTTTTTGTCGGCCAACTTGATCTGCAGTTAGCAGCCAAAAATTTTTATTCCATTTTCCTTTACAACTCACTCCAATATGTAGTCTTAGGCTCAACAAAAAAACAACAACACGAGGTGCTAACCGAGAGTGTTTAACTTAAATGAAAGGATTGAGTTAAAATGAGAGATTATAATATTTTCTTATCTGCTACTGATAAAAAGATAGCTGATAAATCAAAAATGAGAGTTGACCTTTTAGGGGATATGAAAATTAAAGATATTGAGGAATTAAAAGATTTTAAAATTTTATATGTTTCCCAAGGGTATGAAGATTTTGTATCTATTAAGGGAGAGAGGATACCTCGTAAAGTTAGATATATCCAAATTTTTAAAAAGTAATTAATAGATGTTCCCAAGGGACACCAACAATATAAATACATAATCAGAAAAATTATTTAAAAGAAAGAAGGATTTAATTATGAAAAAAGTATCAATTTTTAATATAAAAGGTGGAGTTGCAAAAACAACATCTACAGCAAATTTAGGGGCTTGTTTAAGCAAACAAAATAAGAAAGTATTATTAGTAGACCTTGACCCTCAAAGTAATCTTACAAAACTTTTTAAAGCGTATAGTATGGACGATTTATCAGTATCAGATGTTTTATTAGATAAAGATTTAGATATAAATAAAGTTATCAAAAAAACAGATTTTGAAAATATAGAAATAATACCTAGTAATGTTACTCTAGCTTTTACTGAAAAGAAAATTCTTTTAGATGTTAATAGAAGTCAACAAAATAGACTAGCAAAGGCTCTAGCAAAAATTAATGATGAATATGATTATTGCTTAATAGATTGCCCTCCAAGTCTTAATATGATTACTGTAAATTCTCTATGTGCAAGTGATGAAGTATTTGTACCAGTTAAAATAGATAAATTTGCACTTGATGGACTTGAATATTTATTAGAAAGTATTCAAGAGATAAAAGAAGAATTTAATCCTAATCTTAACTTCAAAGGTTGCTTTATTACAATGGATACGGCAACAACAGTAAATAGGGTAATAAAGAAAGAACTTAAAAATTTATTAGGTGATAAGATATTTAATACTACAATAAAACAAAATGTAAAAGTAATAGAAAGTACATTTGATGAATGTCCAGTAGTATTTGGTAATAAAAAAGCTAGGGCAAGTATCAATTATAGAGATTTATGTAAAGAAGTATTTTAAAAATGTAGGTGTCCCTCGGGGACACCCACCAATAAAAAATAGTTAAATAAAGAAAGGTTGTTATAAATATGAGTAAGAAGTTTTCACTAAGTCAAGGAATGTTAAATCAAGTATCACAAAATGTTAAGAAAGCAAATGAGATTGAAGCTAAAAACAACTTCAATGTTCAATATATAGATATAAAAGATATTGAAAGAAATAAGAAAAATTTCTATGAAATAGTGAATGTAGATGAACTGGCAGAAGATATTAAAATGAATGGATTAAATCATAATTTAGTAGTTAGAAAATTAGATAATGGAAAATATGAGTTAATAAGTGGTGAAAGAAGATATACTGCTCTTACACAATTAGTTGAACAAGGAAATGAAATATTTGCTTTAGCTCCTTGTAAAGTTATTGAAGCAAATGATATTGATAGTGAAATAATTCTTATTCAAGCTAATGCTCAAACTAGAGAGTTAACAGAAATAGAAAAGCTTGAACAAGTAAAAAGGCTTACTGAACTATATAAAACTAAAAAGAAAAATGGTGAGAAAGTTCCAGGAAAGATAAGAGAAATAATTGCCAATGACTTAAAATTATCTTCAACCCAAGTAGGAAGATATGAAAGAATAAATAAAAATCTTATTCCCGAACTTAGTGATATATTAAAAAGTGGTGGACTTACAATCGCTAATGCAAGTGAATTTGCAAGTTTAAGTGAAGAAAACCAAAAGGTAATTTTAGATATAATAAATAATAAAGTTGAAATTAGTAAAGACGAAGCTACGGAATTAAAAATAAAACTAAAAAAACTTGAACAAGAAAAAGCAGATGAACTTAAAAAGATAGAAAGTTATAAATTGCAATAACAAATTGAACTAATTTCTGTTTATGACTTAAATACTTGAATTTACTTAGATTGAATAGATTTTATCTAGATATATTTCAAATAGTTCTTCTGGAGTTTTATAGTTTAGTATTCTCCTTGGAAGAG
>NZ_JAPFDR010000049.1 GCF_026168755.1 Clostridium sp.
ATTTTATTTTTGCCTCCGATACCGAAGGTCTTTTTGTCATATCCAATTTTTAAATTTTAGTTGATATTACAACGTTATTTTTTAATTATTATTAAAAATTAGCCATAGGCTATTTTTTCATACGAAACTTTACACTATCACTATTTTTCTGTTGCTTTTTCAATGAAATTTACAGCATCTGCAACTGTTTTTATGTTTTCTACTTCTTCAACTTTTACATCAAAAGCATCTTCAAGTTCCATTATTACTTGGAATAAATCTAATGAATCAGCTTCTAAATCTTCTATGAATCTTGTTTCTAATTTAACGTCTTCTTCATTAACTCCTAATTGTTCTACTACTATTTCTCTAATTTTTTCAAATATCATTTCTATTTCCTCCTAAATTTTAACTAAAATTCTTTATTTATAAGTTTTAACTTCATTTTATAATTTCAATAATTTACTGAATACTACCATTCTAGTAATATTCCAGACCAAGTTAACCCACCACCAAAAGCAACTAAAATAATTTTATCACCTTTATTAAGTAAGCTTTTATTTACAGCCTCGCTAAAAGCAATAGGCACACTAGCTGCTGACGTATTTCCATAGGATTCCAAGTTAACATAGAACTTGTCCTTGCTTATATTTAACTTCTTAGCAGCATCATCTATTATTCTAAGATTTGCTTGATGTGGAATAATATATTTAATATTTGATATATCTTCACCTGAATCCTCTAATAGTTTCTTAACTACCTTAGGGATTATTGATATGGCAAATTTGAAAACCTCTCTACCATCCATTTGTATATATTCGTCTCTTTTTAAAGAGGCATCTGCAAACGGTGTCTTAATTGGAAATTGATTGGCAGTTAATGCTTTAATACCTGTTTTCCCATCAGAGCCGAAGTAAGTGCTTATTATTCCACTATTATCAGTACTTACTTCAAGAATAGCGGCACCAGCACCATCACCAAATAATACGCAAGTATTTCTATCATTCCAATCTATTATTCTTGAGAGAACCTCACTACCAATAACTAAAGCTTTGCTTCCTTCTCCATTTTTTATTAATGAATTAGCAATTATGGATGCATATAAAAATCCTGAACAAGCAGCACTTATATCAAATGCAGCTGCATTCTCGCAACCTAATATACTTTGGACGCTGCAAGCAGTAGAAGGCATAATTCTATCTGGTGAAGTAGTTGCAACTACAATTAAATCAATATCTTGAGGACTACACTTTGCCATTTTCATAGCATTAATTGATGCTTTAACGGCTAAATCTACTGTACTTTCACCTTTTGAAATCTTTCTTTCACATATTCCAGTTCTCTTAACTATCCATTCATGTGATGTATTAACTAAACTTGACAATTGATCATTACTTACAGCATTTTCTGGACAATAATGTCCAATACCTACTATTTTTATTAAACTCATCTTAACACCTTTATTTTAAAAATATAATTATTTGATAATCAAATAATCCCCTTAAAAATATGAAATATTAAATTATTTAATATTTCTCTTTAGTTAATCCATAATATATAATAAGTTAATACTATATTAATATAAATATAGTATTGGATCATTGTACAATTTTATATAAATAAAAATAATTCCTAATAAAAATAATTTAATCTTAAATATAAAATAATTCAAACAAAACTTAACTCCTAAAATTATCCATTCCCCTTTCAAAAATTTTGATTATCAAACATCTTTATAATAAGTCTACTTTTAAAATTTGTCAATCTTTTTTTCAAATACTTCCTTTTCTAACATTACATATTATACTTTAAAATATATCTTGATATTCAAAATATTTCATGTAAAGGATAAATGAAATCAGTAGGATTCTCATAATTTATTTATATTTTAACGATATCTTTCCTTTTCTTTAATAAGTATTTATAATAGTATCATAATATTTATTATAGGAGAGATTTTTATTTTATGAGTAAGATATTAACAGAATCTAATATTAAAAAATTACAAGAAGAGCTAGATTACAGAATGACTGTAAGAAGAGCTGAAATTGCAAAAGAAAAATTAATTGCAGCGGCACATGGAGATAGATCGGAAAATGCAGAATATAAGGCAGCTTGTGAAGAGTATAGAGAAAATGATAATAGAATTCAACACTTATTAACACTTATAACAACAGCTATAGTTATAGAGGATGAAAGTATTGATAAATCTATTTTAGGAATAAATACTAAAGCTAAAATTGAATTTATTGATGATGGTTTTGAAGATGTTATTACTTTAGTAACAACATTGGATGCTAAGCCTGAAGAAATGTTGATAAGTATTGAATCTGAACTTGGAAAAGCATTAGCTGGTAAAAAGGTTGGAGACATAGTTGATGTTGAAGCTCCTGGAGAAAATTATTCTGTAAAGATTTTAGAAATACTTTAAAAAAATGAGGTTATATTAAATTTTAACTTAATATAACCTCATTTTTTTACCATATAAGTTAAGTTTTTAAATTTATTTTAAGAACATATAGGATCAGATATTTCTTTCATAGCTTTTCTAAATTGAATAAAGAATAGTATTGTTGTTGTTGTAACTGCCAATAAATCTGCTACAGGTTCTGCCATAAATACTGCTGTTGTTTTATCTGACATAAACATAGGAATAATATAAATTAAAGGTATTAATAATATTATTTTTCTTAATAATGCTAAGAATAATGAAGTTTTTGCATTACCTAAAGCAATAAATGATTGTTGACAAGCGATTTGCGCACCAAATACGCATGAAACAGCCATGTATATTCTAAGAGCATGACTTGTAAATTCAACAAGCTCTGGATCATTATTGAATATTAATACAAATGCTTTAGGCGCTATCATTGCTAATGACCATAATATAAAAGAATAAGTTACACAACAAATAAGTAATATTTTAAATGCCTTTTTTACACGATCTGCATTTTTAGCTCCGTAGTTATAACTTATTATAGGTTGACCACCTTGTGTTAGTCCAGTAAGAGGAAGCATTGAAAATTGCATTACGCTTGTAAGAATTGTCATTGCTCCTACTGCAATATCGCCACCATATTTTAATAATGAAGAGTTAAAGCATACTGTTATTAAACTTTCTGTGGCTTGCATTATAAATGGTGATAATCCTAATATTATGGAAGGTATAATAATCTCTTTTGATAAACGAAGATTTTCCTTTCTTAATTTTAAAGTTGATTTTTTACCTGTTAAGAAAAATAGTATCCAAATCATAGATAATGACTGAGATATTATTGTAGCTAAAGCTGCGCCAGATACCCCCATATTAAATCCAAATATCAGTATAGGATCAAGAATAATATTAAACATGGCACCTATTAAAACAGTCATCATACTAACTGTAGCAAAACCTTGTGCACTTATAAATGCATTAAGTCCAAGAGTTAGTTGAACAAATATAGTTCCTAAGCTATATATCTTCATATAATCAACTGCATATTCTATTGTATTTTCACTTGCACCAAATAATAAAAGTAAATCTTTTGAAAAGAAAAAGAAAATAACTGTAATAATAAGTGATAATATTATTAATAGTGAAAAGGAGTTTCCTAATGTTTTTTCTGCATTTTCATGTTCACCTTTCCCTAAAAAAATTGAAGCTCTAGGTGCAGCGCCCATGCTTACAAGAGCAGCAAATGCAGAAATAAGCATAATAAGTGGTAAACATACTCCAACACCAGTAAGTGCTAATTTACCAATATTAGCTATATGACCAATATACATACGGTCTACTAGATTATACAATAAATTAATAATTTGTGCTGCAACTGCAGGAACAGCTAATTTAAAAAGTAGTTTTCCTACACTGCCGCTTCCTAATTCTTCTGTTCGATTTCGTTTCATGATATCTTTCTCCTTTAATAAAATTGACAAAAAATAATAATTTATATAAAATAGTTTATAAAGAAACTGTTTATTTGTCAACTATATGGAGGGTAATGATGAAAACTAAATTTGATATTACGGAGATACTATACTCAGTTAAAAATATAAATGATTTATATTACAATTTATCTGTTAAAGTAGCTAATGAATGTGGTATTACTAAGCCAGAGGCTGATATTCTAGCATTTTTAAATAATAATCCATCTTGTGATACAGCAAAGGATATAGTTAGGTTAAAGGGATTTTCTAAGGCTTATGTTTCTAAAGCTGTAGAACCATTAATATTAAAAGAACTTATAAAAGTTGAAGTTGATAAAAATGATAGACGATGTCAACATCTAAAGTTAACAGAAAAATCTAAACCTATAGTAATAAAACTATATAATATGCAAAGTGAATTTGTAGAAAAAATTACTAAAGGGATAGATCCAAAGGATATAGAAAAGTATATTGAAGTTATGCATCTTTTTTCAGAAAATGCTTTAAAATAATTAAAAAGGAGCTGTGCATTAATTATTTAGTGTAATAGCCCCTTTTATTTATTGAGATAATTCATTGTTATTTTCATCAAAATATTTTACATCTAAACGAATACCTGCAATTTCATCTTCAGTTAAATTTTCTTTTATTAAAACCATAGATTCTTTTCCAATTTCTAAATTTGCATTATATTTATAAACATCATTTATAGTAATTTCAACTCTAGAAACCTTTTTACCATTGGATATTATAATATATCCATACTTAGCATTAGTTATATCGTTATAATTTTCATAAATTATTCTGTAATTTGAAATACCTAAACCATCTGTAGGTATATCTAATTTATTAGCTTGATTTAATACATAGTTTCCTTCATTATCCTTTTCATATACAAAAACACCTTGAGTAGTATTAGATGAAAAACCAACAATTTTTGTGTCTTCAACATAAATCTCATCTATAGTATAAGAGCTGTATTTATCAACTATACTTTCTAATTCTTCTTTATTACTATCTTTTAAATTTTCATTATTTTTATTTAAATAAATTTTAGACTCCGCACATCCTATAAGAAATATATTTATTAAAACAATTAAAATTAATAATATAATCCTTTTCATAGAGGTCCTCCTTTTTATAGCAAGAATATACTTAAATTATATTTTATTATGTATAGTAATTATACACTTAAAATGGTAATAAAATCTATATCTTATATTAATTTATATGAAAGAGCTTATAATTATATAATTAATTAAACTTTTATATGCTATAATAAATCATAATAAATTTCTTTAAATTGAAAGGATACAAAAGATGGAAAAATATATTTCTAATATAAAAACACCTAAAATAAGTATAGCCCCCATGGTAGATAAATCACATAGGCATTTTAGATATTTTTGTAGAATATTGAATAAAGATGCCCTTCTTTACTCAGAAATGGTAACAGCACAAGCAATAATTAATGGAGATTTAGATAAAATTCTTTATTTTAGAGAAGATGAAGGAAATGTTGCTCTTCAAATAGCAGCTTCAAATCCAGAAAATGCTTATAAAGCTGTTAAACTTGCTGAGCAATACAATTATTCAGAAATAAACTTAAATTGTGGATGTCCTTCTGATAGGGTATCAGGAAACCTAATGGGAGCAGCTTTAATGTCAGATAAGAATCTTGTTTATGAAATATTATCAGCAATGAAAGAGGCAACAAATAAGCCCATAACACTAAAACATAGAATTGGAATTGATGGTACTGGAGTAATTGATAATAAAGTTGGTAAAATTATAATAAGTGGTTATGAAGATTTACTAGAATTTTTAGATACAGTATCTAAAGCAAAACCTGATAGATATACTGTACATGCACGATCAGCTATATTAAAAGGATTAAGTCCTAAAGATAATAGAGAAATCCCTCCTTTGGATTATAATATGGTTTATAAATTAAAAAAAGAATTTAGTTATTTAAATATAGAGATAAATGGCGGATTTAAAAGTTTAGCAAACATTGAAGATGCATTAAGAAAAGTTGATGGAGTAATGATTGGAAGAGCTGCGTATGAGGATTGTTATCTTTTAGCTAATTTGCATAAAATTAATGAAGAAAAGAAAAATATTAGCCCAATTTCACGTGGAGAAGCTATAAAAAAATATATACCATATGTTACTGAAGAACTTGAAAAAGGAAGTAATGTACATGCTTTAGCAGCTCCACTTCAAAGTTTATTTCAAGGACAAAGAGGAAGTAGAAAATTTAAGCAGTTATTATCATCATCTAATATAAAAAGAGAAACTCTAATAGAAGTTTTAAATAGTATATTAGAAGTTATGCCTCAGGATGTGCTGTGGAACTTATAAAAAATAATAAAAGTACTTATTATTTACTATATAATTTACTATAGTAATATTAAGTACTTTTTTAAATTTCTATTTATTAAATACAAACTCTTTTATACCAATTGCAACACCATCATTATGTACTGTATCAGTAATTTTACTAGCATATTTTTTTACTTCATCTTCTGCATTTCCCATGGCTATACCACAGCCTACTGTAGAAAGCATTTCTATATCATTTTTACCATCACCAAATGCATAGCTATTTTCAATATCAATATTTAAATACTCTAGTGCTTTAATTATTCCTGTTGCTTTTGTATTTTTCTTTGAATATAATTCAAAAGATTTTAAGGCAATACTATTAACATAATCATAATCTTTATTTCGTTGAACTATTTCTAAACACGAATTAACAACTTCATCATTTGGACACATCATTTCAATTTTATAAGTTTTAATTTCATCTAAAGAAAATTCATCTTTTATTAATTCTTTAGAGACGCCTACTGTATCATAAAATTGATGAAATTCTTTGAAGTTTTTTTTCATATAAGAATAGTATTCACCTTCTAATATATATTGAATATTAAGTGATTCTAATTCGTTTACTAAATTCTTTATAAATTCTTTATCTATATCTTCACTATATATTGTTTTATTATTAATAATTACATGAGCTCCATTTGCTAAAATATAACCATCAAAACCAAAATCTAAGATTGATTTACTTAAAAATGCATATGGTCTCCCAGTTGAAATAAATACATAATGACCTTCTTTTTGAAGAGAACAAATTGCTTCTTTAACTTTTGGAGTAATGTCAACTATTCCACCACAGTAATCTAATAATGTTCCATCAATATCAAAAAATATAGCTTTTTTCATTTAATCCCCTCCATTCCTGTTATTTCTTATTTTATCCTACTATTTCCTTATTGTCAATTGACTTAATTGAAATCATATAATAAAATGGGAATAAATAAGAAACGAAATTAAAGGAGATTTTAAATGTTTACTGAAGAGCGCCATAAATATATATTAGATCTATTAAATAGAGATGGAAAAATATTTGTAAAAGATTTAAGTAAAGAGTTTAAAGTAAGTGAAAGTATGATTAGAAAAGACTTAAAGGTATTAGAGCGAAAAAACCTACTTCAGAGAACTTACGGTGGAGCTATTAATATAGATAATACTGCTATTAAAATAAAAGCTTTTAATAATCGTATTAGTGAAAATATAGAATTGAAAAATATAATAGCTCAAAAAGCTTTTGATGAATTAGATGACAATGACACCATTTTTTTAGATGCATCTACCACTTCCTTTATGATTGCAAAATTAATTGTAGAAGATAATAAACAATTAACTGTAATTACTAATATGTTTGAAATATCCTCATTAATTACTTCGGATTCTATTACAAAATTTATTTTTATTGGTGGAGATTATAACTCATATGTTGGTGGTAGTATTGGCTCTCATGCAATTGAACAAATAAATAACTATAGATGTAATAAGGCATTTTTAGGATGTACAGGAATTGATCTTAGAGATGGAACTATAAGCACTTCCCTTTCAGAAGATGCTGCAACTAAAAAAGCAATTACTACTATTTCAGATAAGTTATTTTTAGTTACTTTAAATGAAAAATTTAAGAAAAATGGTTCATTTAAATTTTCTAATTTACTTAATTTTTATGGAATAATTACTGAGCAGTTACCTGATGACTCAATAACTGTAAATCTTAAAGAATATTATATAAACATAATTTAAGATATTAAAATGAATTTATTATTTTAATATAGAATTTAACTATATAATATAGTAATTTATCCTCTTAATATTAATTAATAAGTAATTTTTTCTTTAGATAAAGAATAAAAATTAAGTATACATAATTAATTAAGGAGGAAAATATGTATATTATTATAGCTATACTTGGTTTTAGTTTATTAGTAATTGTTCATGAACTTGGACATTTTATTATGGCAAAAGTAAATGGGATAAAAGTTGAAGAATTTTCTATTGGGATGGGACCAGAAATATTTTCAAGAAAAGACAAAGAAACAAGATACTCATTAAGACTTTTCCCTATTGGAGGATTCGTTAGTTTATTAGGTGAAGAAGAAGCTGTAAATGATGAAAGAAGTTTTTCTAGTACTACTCCAATAAGAAAGATTTCAATTATATTAGCTGGTGCGATAATGAATATTATTTTTGCAGTTATAATATTCAGCATTATTATTTCACATAGAGGATTTAATGAATTAAAAATAAGTAAGCTATCTGAGAACTCACCTGCTATTAATTCAGGATTACAAATTAATGATGAAATTATAAAAGTAGATGGATCCAAGGTTTATACCCCTACAGATGTTACTATGAGTATTCAACTTTCTAATGGTAATCCTATAAGTTTATTAGTAAATAGAAATGGTGAAAAGCTAGAAATTACTCTTACTCCGGAGTTGATTGAAAAAAACGGTAATAAAGTTTATCATATTGGTTTCTATTATAGTGCTATTAAAGAGCCAACAATTGTTCAATCAATAAAACAGTCAATTAAAGAAACAGCTTCTTTAATTAATCAAACTTTTAAAAGCATTAAACTTATTATTTCAGGAGATGTAAATTTAAAAACGGATGTTGGTGGACCTATTACTATAATAAGAATGTCAACTCAAGCAGCTAAAAATGGTCTAATATCTCTTGGTTATTTATTGGGTTTCATTAGTGTTAATTTAGCTGTATTCAATTTATTACCCTTTCCAGCATTAGATGGTGGATGGGCAGCAGTTACTATTATCGAATTAATAACAAGACGAAAACTTCCTGATAAAATTGTTGGTGTTGCAAACTATGTAGGATTCATTATTTTAATGGGAATTATGATTATAGTTACTTTAAAAGATGTTTTATTTCCGATCAAACTATAATAAAAACTAATAATTACAATTATATTATTGTTTTGATTAAAGTTTATCATTTATTACTATATTAGATTTATATAAAATAAATTAAAGAAAAAAATAGGATAATATTCATAAGACCTTGGAAATTATCCTATTTAATATAATAAATTAGAATTTAGATCAAATTATAAATTGAAATAAGTTTTATTAAATTTTAATGATCCCTTTGCTGTCATAATATCTTTAACAATAAAAAATGGATTTGCAATTTTGTTAAAACATAAGATATGTTGTATTTTCAGGTACTCCGCTTACTGATACATTATCTCCTTCATTTAATAAATCTATAGTTCTCATATCATTATTAGAAAGTTCAAAATCAAAAATACTTAGATTTTCTTTTATTCTTTCCTCATTAGATGACTTTGGTATAGGGATTATTCCTCTTTGTACATGCCATCTTAATATTATTTGAGCTATTGTTTTTTTGTATTTTTCAGATAGATCAATCATTAATTTATTAGAGAATAATTTACCTCTCATTATAGGGCTCCATGCAACAAGTTGAATATTATTCTCTTCACAATAACTTAACATATCATTTTTTGAACTTTGAGGATGAATTTCGATTTGATTTACCATAGGCATTATTTCAGCTGTTTTCTTTAATTCTTCTAAATGACCAATTCTAAAATTACAAACTCCAATAGCTTTTACTTTACCTGTTCTATAAAGATATTCAAATGCTTTCCAAGTTTCTGTGTTTAGTTTATTGGGCCAATGTACAAGATATAAATCTATATAATTAACTTGTAATCTTTCTAATGATTTATTAAATGCTTCAATAGTTTTATCATATCCATGATTATCATTCCAAAGCTTTGTAACAAGAAAAATATCTTCCCTATTAATTCCACTTTCTTTTATTCCATTTCCAATACCAACTTCATTACCGTAAAAAGAAGCAGTATCAATTTGCCTATACCCTATTTCTAAAGCATATTTTACAATTTTAGCAGTTTCTTCATCATTTCCAGATTTATATGTTCCAAATCCAATAGACGGAATTTTAACCCCATTACTTAATACTTTAAAATTTTCATTCATAATACATATCCTACCTTTTACTTTCAACTAATTTTAATCTATATTATCATATTTTCTACAGCGCTAAAATCATTAGCTGTAACAACCAATATATCTCTGGCATTATAACTGTATTTCCATTTGAAACTATTACTTTCTACTTACGTTTTATCATAACTATAAGAATATCTTCTGGAATATTTCAATCCATGATACTTTTATTAGTTAATCCAGCTGTTATAACAACTCCTAAGGATGACATAATTATAGATTGTAATGCAACAGGCTTGGCCATATTCCAGTTAGTACCAAAGCCCCCATAAAACATTATAAAAATTAATGCTATGGAGCATATATCACTTGATAAATTATAATTATCAAAGTATATATCAACAATACCATCGGAGCCAAATAACATTCCAAGTACTATAAAAATAAGAAAAATCGGTACACCAAATTTATATAATATTTTTGTTGAAGTTATACATATTAATAGTACTAATGCACAAATAATCATTAAATTTATAATATTTTTCCCTCTTTTTATAAAATTCAATCTGTTAATTTGCTATGAAAAATAAAGATATTTTTTCATAGCACATTAACAAATTGATAATATTTATCAAATACCTTATTTTTTATATCATAATATAATTTAGAAATAACTTCAATAATTTGGGGTTAATTTACATTTTATTTATAGGTAATTTAAATTTAAGTACCACAATATGTTTTATATGCACAACTTGTAGGCTTAGGTGGTTTTGAATATTCTTCATTAATATTTGAATAATCATAAGGATTTTTAATTACATTTAAAAGCTGTTTCATAATGCTATAATCATTATTGGCAACTGCAGCATGTAAGGCTTCTTCAACTTTATAGTTACGTGGAATAATGGTTGGATTATTCATTTTCATTAGATTAATACATTCATTACTTGGTTTATCTTGTTTTATTAATCTTTCTTGCCAAATTTTATACCAATTTTTAAAATCATTACTTTTAAATATTTCACCTTCTGTTAAATTTCCTAATGTTAGATTACGAAAAGTATTTGTGTAATCAGCTTTATAATCTTTCATAATACTTAAAAGAGAAAAAATAAGCTTATTATCCTCTTCTTCTGAATTAAAAATTCCAAGTTTAGCTTTCATTCCATTTTCCCAATATTTATTATATAAAGTTTCATAATTAGATAATGCTTTTTCTGCAATTTCAATAGCTTTATCTATATCTTCATCTAATAATGGTAATATTGATTCTGCAAATCTTGCCAAATTCCAGGCACCAATTTTAGGTTGATTACCATATGAATATCTTCCATTAATATCAATAGAACTAAATACAGTGTTAGGATCGTATGTATCCATAAATGCACAAGGTCCATAATCAATAGTTTCTCCACTTATTAGCATATTATCTGTATTCATAACACCGTGAATAAATCCAACTAATTGCCATTTTGCTATAAGTAACGCTTGACTTTTTATAACTTCATTAAGTAAATAAAGATAAGGATTTTCTTCATGTTTTTTTATTTCAAAATGTCTTTTTAAAGTATAATCTGCTAATAATTTAAGATCTTCAATATCACAAAAATTTCTAGCAAATTGGAATGTACCAACACGGATATGACTTTTAGCTATACGATCTAATATTGCCCCTGGCAAAAACTTTTCTCTAAGGATATCTTCACCCGTAGAAATTACAGCTAGGCTACGTGTTGTTGGTATTCCTAAACCATGCATTCCTTCACTTATAATATATTCTCTAAGCATAGGTCCTAAAGTTGCTTTTCCATCTCCTCCTCTTGAATATGGAGTCCTTCCACTTCCTTTAATTTGAATATCAAATCTTTCTTTATTTTTTGATATTAACTCCCCTAAAAGAACAGCTCTACCATCACCTAACATTGTAAAATGTCCAAATTGATGTCCTGCATAAGCTTGAGAAATTGGAGTTGTATTTTCTAAAATTTTGTTTCCTGATAAAAATTGTATACCCTCATAACTTTTTAAAAATTCTTTATTTAATCCTAACTCTTCAGCTAAGGTTGTATTGAAGAATACTAATTTGCAATCATCTAAATTACTTGGATTTTGAAATGAAAATAAACTTTTAGGGAGCTGTGAATATGTATTTTCTAGATTTAAATATTTATTTAATAAATTATCTTGATACTTCATATATCCTCCTTTTATAACTTATACTTCTTATACTCTAATAAAATTAATATTAATATGTACTTTTTTATAGTTTATACATAGCCCCTTCAATTATTCTTATTCTTTATCATCTTTAATAGACCTTTCAAAATTATTAAAAAGTATAGGATATATTAGTGAAATACTCTAATATATCCTATATATATTTTACCTTATTTAATTTATAATATTTTATTACTCTATATAGGCTCCTTGTAAGTAAACAGTTCCTAAAACAGAAACTTGGATACCCTTAACATTTTCATTCCATCCCATTACAGTTGTGTAATAGTAAATTGGAAGTATAGGCATATCTTCCATCAAAATATCTTCTGCTTCTCGTAACAACTCTTTTCTCTTAGCTGTATCAGACTCAATTTTAGCTTCAGCAATCAATTTATCGTAATCTAGATTGCTATAGCCAGAGTCATTATTACCACCGCCAGTTACAAATATATCTAAGAATGTCATAGGATCTGAATAATCTCCAATCCATCCTTGTCTTGCAATTTCATATCCACCTTGTTGTCTAGTATTTAAGAAAACTGCCCATTCTTGATTAGTTAATTCTACATTTATTCCAATTTCAGCTAAGTTTTGTTGAACAATTTGACAAATATCTTTATGTGCACCTTCAGAATTATACATTAATTCAATAGTTGGTAATCCATCACCATTTTCATATCCAGCTTCTTTTAATAATTCTTTTGCTTTTTCAATATTTCCTTCCATATCTAAAGGAGCATAATATTCTTTATCAGCAAATTCTGTACCATCTGCATTATAAATTCCTTGTGGAACAAAGCTATATGCAGGAACTTGTTCAGCTTTACCGACATTATCAATTATTTCTTGTCTATCTATTGCTAAATTTATAGCTTGTCTAACTAATTTATTGTTTAATACTTCCTTAACATCTTCAGACATATTATCTTGTTTACCAACATTAATACCAAAGTAATATGTTCCAAGCTTTGGTGAAACATGTACTAAACCAGCTTCTTTTCCAGGTTCTATTTCATTTGGTGGAACAGAATTAACAACATCGAAGTTACCAGCTTGTAATTCTGAATAAGCAGTTGTTTCATCAGTTACAAGTTTAAATGTTAGTTTATCTAATTTAATACTATCCTTATTCCAGTAATTTTCATTTTTTTCAAATACTAATTGGTCTTTCATATCCCATTGAACTAATTTAAATGCACCGTTAGTTACATAAGTTTCTGGCTTTGTTGCCCATCCATCTGGATCTGCACTTACAATATCTTCTCTTAATGGAGCATAAGTTGGAAATGCTAATAATTGTTTAAAGTAGCTTGTTGGTGCTTCTAGTGTTACTTCTAATGTGTAGTCATCAATAACTTTAATTCCTACTTCATCAGCACTTACTTCTCCGTTATAATATTTTTCTGCATTTTTAATATAATATAATTGATAAGAATATTCAGCTGCATTTTCTTTAGTTAATGCTCTTATCCAAGAATACTTAAAATTATCTGATACTACTGGTTCTCCATCAGACCATTTTCCATCTTTTCTTAATTTAATAGTATATACTAATCCATCATCTGAGACTTCAACGCTTTCAGCTGCGCCTTCTACTGCATTATCATTTTCATCAAGTGTCATTAGACATTCAAATGCATTAAGTATTACTGTTGATGCTTCTGAAGCTGTGTTTATTGTTGGATCTATTGTTTCAGGATCAGCTCCTAAATTAAATACTAATTCTTGTTTAGCATCTTTATTTGTTGTAGTTTTAGATTCTGAGTTAGTACTATTCCCCTCCTTTGAAGAAGTACTTCCACATCCCAAAAATAATGTTGTACTAAGAGTTGCAGCCATTAACACCGCACATAGTTTTTTTAGTTTTGAACTTTTCATCTTTAATTGCCCCCTTTGTATTTATAAGTAAACTGCATTATGCAATTTATATATTTTTATAATATATAGATTTAAATATATAAGCTATAATTTACTCTTATAATTTCTGCCCCTAAAAGTATTTATAAGAGTAAAATTATAAATTAATATTTAAATATCGAAACTTAATCCTATTTAATTACTTATAAATCAAAAATTGATTAAGTTATAATTTAATTATAATTTAAATTTAATATTTGTCAAAATAATTGTTAAAAAAAATATTATTATTTTAATATATTATTAATTATTTTTAATTATATTAATTAAAATGTTAATTTAAACAATAAATCGATGTTAATGTTTACACACGCTGATTGACTAGTCTTATAATTTTTTATCCATATATTTTTAAAAAAATTATTTAAATTTACTTACATTTAATAATATTTTAAAAAATTTTTAACATTTATTTTCAAATGAACATTTTTTTGAATTTATACCATTTCCCAAGGACATTTATATATAAAAAAAAAAGAGAATGCTCTTCTCTTTTTTTTATATATTTAAAATTAATTAATATTATTTTCTTAAAATATTATTTATAATTTCCTCAGTAAGACTTTTTATTACTTCAATAGCTAATGATACTGATGCTTCTATATCTTCTTTTGCACAGTAATTATAATGACTATGAACATACCTTGAAGGAATACCTAAAACTAATACTGGTACTGCTTTGTAAGTTAAACTTATTTTTGCTGCATTAGTAGAACCTCCACGTCTAACTGCATTTTGATATTTTATTGAATGTTTTTCTGCAACTTTTTCTGCATGTCTAATAAATAAAGGGTTTGCTATATATCCTTGATCTAAATTTCTTATTTGTGTTCCTTTTTTCAATGCACCCTGTGATATATTTTTAGAATAATATAAATCATCTGCTGGAGACCCTTCAAAAACTATTGCTAGATCTGGTTTAACAATTTGAGATGTAACCTGTGCTCCTCTAGTACCAACTTCCTCCTGTGCTGCGAAAGCTCCAACAACATCTACATTTAAATCACTTATTTCAGATAATGCTTTTAATGTTTCTATAATACAAAAACATCCTATCCTATTATCAAAAGCTTTGCCATAACAAACTCCATTTTTTTCATTAAAATCAAATTCAACTTTTGGAGCTATTGGATCCCCAACCCTAATATTAAAAATATCTAAAACTTCTTCCCTACTACTTGCCCCTACATCTACAAAAATATTTTCTATTTCTAATGAATTATTAACTCTTTCACTAGCTGTCATAAAATGAACTGGCTTAGAAGTCGTTATACCTTTAATAAGTTCACCATCTCTATTTTTAACATAAACAGTATGTGCAGGAATATTTGTATTATGCCATCCACCTAATTGGACAATACTTAATAATCCATTATCATTAATAGCTTGGACCATAAATCCAACTTCATCAGTATGTGCATCTAACATAACAACTAATTTATTACCATCATAATTTTTTAGCTTTGCATAAACATTATTCATAGAATCATTTTCTACTATCATTTCATTACAATATTTCTTGATTACAGTTGTAACTTCGTCTTCAAATCCTGATGGTCCAAATGCATTTGATAATTCTTCTAAAATTTTAATATTAATCATATTATGCCCCCTAAATACTACTTAGCATTTCATATATATATTATAGTAACATATTATTTTAATTTATTATTATCTAATAAATTATAACTTAAATATTTTATTAAGTTCCCCAATAAATATTTAATGGTATACTATAATATAAATTATTTATTTTATTATCTTTATTTTGTTTTTTACATTATACCTTTACTAAATACATTTGTCTACTATATAAAACAAAAAATACCAGATGTTAATCGGTATTTTTTATTTCTATAGAATTCAGAAACATGTTCATAATTTAATAAATATAAATTTTCTATCTTAACATATATGCAATAGCTGCTAAAACTTTATAATTAGCATTCCAAATATATTTAAATTCTGAATTTTTCAATGGACACTTTCCTAAACCAACTTCAATAGTTACACTTGGTATTGGATTATTTGGTTTAGAAGATGCCCAATCCTTAAATCCACCTGGTATAACTTCAGAGTATTCGCTATCACTTTTTTCTTTTGTATATCCTGTTACACTTGAAATAAGATCTGCTAGTTTGCTACACTCATTTTTTACTAAGCTATCTTTATAATCCCAATAAATTAAATTTCCTGATGAATGATAACTAACTGTGTAAATAAAATTATATTTACTGACTAAATTAACAAGTGCCTTAGATTCAGGTTCAGAATTACAACATTTCCCCTTATAATTTTCAAAAGAGCATTTTTTACTTTGATTTATTTCATTCCATCCAGCATCGAAATTTCTATTCAAATCTACACCAATAGCGTTTGCCTTCCATTTTCTTAAATAATTTTTAAATCTATCACAAGTATATCTAGCATTTAAATCATTATAATAGCATTCATAAATAGAATCTTTTAATTTTTCATCTTTTATGCCTTTTATACCTATTTGACTTATAGTAATTCCATCTGGATTTACCATGGGAATTAAATGAAAAGTTACGGAATTAAATAAGTCTCTATATTTAATTCCGTAATATTTACCATTTTCATAATTCTTTAGATAATATTCTATTTGCTTCATAATTAATAATGAAGTTAAATACTCTCTTCCATGAATTCCTGCATGTATCAATACATGTTTTTTATTACTTTTGCCTAATATTACTTCATAAATATCTCTATTATCATGAGAACTTCCGATTATATTTATTTCTATATTATCACTATATATTTTTTTGAAATATTGTAAATCTATAAACATTTTATCATAAGTATAATTTGATTTTGCTATATATCCTATTTTATATTACCTCCTCAAATACTTATAATATATTTTATAAATTCTCTTTATTTTCGTTCCCATTAGAAAATATTAATAAAAATCATTATTTTAATATATGTATTTTTTAGTTATAAATGTTTAAATCATTTGCTTTTTTTCGTATAATATATAATGAAGATTTATTTCAAGGAGGGGATAAAATGAAAAAACCACTAATAGCGATAGCTGGTGGAATAGTTAAAGATTCTAGAATAGAATTTGCAGGTGAAGATTATACTAGAATAAATAATAACTATCCAAGAGCAATTGCTGATGCTGGAGGAATTCCTGTTATTTTGCCTTTAATAAACGATATTGATATTTTACTTGATCAATTATCTACATGTGATGGGTTACTACTTCCTGGAGGTATTGATGTTAATCCATTGTCATATAAAGAACTTCCTAGACCCCTTTTAGGAAATTGTAATGATTTAGTTGACTGGTATCATATTAATTTAGCCCAAAAAGCCCTTGAATTAAATATGCCTATTTTAGGAATATGTCGAGGATGTCAAATTCTTAATGTTTCCTGTGGTGGAACATTGCATCAAGATATATCCTATGCTACAGATTCACCAATACTTCATAAACAAGAAAGTCATCTTTCTGAAAAATGCCATCCTGTTTATATAGAAGAAAATAGCATTATACACGAAATCTTTGGAGATAGTTATATTGTTAATAGTGCTCATCATCAAGCAGTTAAAGAAGTTGCCCTTAACTTTAAAAATACTGCTATATCTCCTGATGGAATAATTGAAGCTATTGAAATGATAAATAAACCATTTGTAGTAGGTATACAATGGCATCCTGAAATGATGGCATCAAATGATTCCACAACATTAGATTTATTTAAAAAACTTATTTATAGTTGTAAAAAATAAAATTTTGACCTGTAACAAAATAATTTATATTTAATTTTGTTACAGGTCTATTTTACAATCAAAAAGAGAGCCAAACTTTGACTCTCTTTTTGATTATTGTGCGCCCAGCATGGGCAACAACTTGACGGTGAAAGTCCGTTGTGGGCTTGGTAGTGGGAACCACTAGCTAATGACAAGGGTGTCCATCGTGAGATGGAATCTGAAGGAAGTCGGAGGCAAAGTCTTGGTCTGAG
>NZ_JAPFDR010000044.1 GCF_026168755.1 Clostridium sp.
ACTTTTGTTAGATAATATAAAAGAACAGAAAAACACATTATTAGTATTTCTAGATAATAAAAAAATATTACTGGAAATCAAAATTTCCAGTAATATTTGATTTATAAGAAACTATATTACACAAAATTATCTACAGTCTCCATTTTACAAAATCTCTTTTTATCTTTTATTTACAATGTTCACATTTGAAATCTTTTCTACTTTCATATACTGTTCCACTGTTTATTACCTTACTTCTAGCTAATGTTCTACAAGTACTTTTTGCATGATAAGTTTTTCCTCTTGGAGTCCAATATACTATCTCTTTTTCTTTTATTTCTTCCTTAAAGTTTTCTAAATTTTCTTTATTTTCTATTAATTCATTTTTTTCCTCATTATTTATTTTATTTATATTCTCTTTTATATCTATATCTCCTACATCTTTACTTTCTTCATCTATTACAGTAATAGCCATTTCACTTAATAACTCATTAGATATATCAATATTATTTTTATCATTAATAGATTCTATATTAGTTGGTTTAACTCTCTTTTCTTCTATACTATTAGTTTCTATCTTATTATTTTCTTTACTCCATTTTTTAAAAATAGATAAAGGTAAACTTTCAATAACTGTTACTCCAACATTGTTTCTTGAAAAATCTCCTTTAAAAATATATATAATACAAATCACAACTATTATCGCTATTATTATCTCAAACATTTTTATTTTCATCCTATCTATATTAATTTCTAATTATACTTATAAATTACTTAACACCTTTGATTATACTATTAACACTAGTATTAAATAAAGTACTATTATGAATATTATTTACTTATTAGATAAAAATTTTTGTTATTTTAAAGAAATTAATAAAACCACACTATATATAAAATAAATATATAGTGTGGTTAAATACTTTATACCTTTATTAAATTATTAAAATACCACTAATTCAGTTTCATTAATAGCCTTTTCTACCATTGCATCAACATCTAAAACAGATTCTGCTTTTCTCATTGCTTCTAATTGTGGCTTAGTCTTAGGATGCTTTGGCACGAATATTGTACAACAATCTTCATATGGTAAAATTGAAGTATCATAAGTTCCTATTTCCTTTGCAATGTCCATAATATCACCTTTATCCATTGCAATTAGTGGTCTAAATACCGGTCTATCTGCACAGTCAGTACTTACTATTAAACCTTCCATAGTTTGACTAGCAACTTGACCTATACTTTCTCCACTTGAAATTGATTGTACTCCATACTTTTCAGCTAAAACACAAGCACATCTCATCATAAATCTTCTCATTAATATAGTTAATTCATCTTGTCTGCATTTTTCCATTATATCTAATTGAATTTCTGTAAATGGTACTATATATAAATTAACTCTTTCTGTATAATTTGAAAGTATTTTAGCTAATTCTTTAACTTTATCCTTAGCTCTTTCTGAAGTATATGGATGGCTATGGTAATATACACAGTTAAGTTCTACCCCTCTTCTAGCCATTAAATATCCAGCTACTGGAGAGTCTATTCCACCTGATAACATAAGCATTGTGCTACCATTCATTCCATATGGTAATCCTCCAACACCTTTTATTTTATCCTTGCTTGTAAATACATATGCTTTTTCTCTAATCTCAATATTTACTAAGCATTCTGGATTCTTAACGTCAACCTCTAATCCATCTCCAAAATGATGAAGTACATATCCTCCTACATTTCTAGAAGTTTCAATGGAATTTAATTGGAACTTTTTATTTGCTCTATTTGTTTCTATTTTAAATGTCTTTGGATTCGCTTCTTTTACTTTTCTTAAAGCTTCTTCTTTTATTGCAGTTAAGTCTCTTTCTACTTCAGTAACTATACATACTTCTGATACTCCAAAAACTTTTCTTACTCTTTCTACAGCTGCATCTATATCTTCTGCTTTAATAAATCCTCTTCCTTGATCTGTAACAAACTCAAATTGTAATCCAGAAAGTTTCTTTTCTATATTTTCTTTTAATCTTCTTTCAAACTTCCCCCTGTTTAATCCCTTTAAGAATATTTCTGAAGCATATTTAACTAATATTAATTTATTATTCATCTTTTTACTCTCCTTAAAAACGTTAATGACTTTTTCAATACATCAATTGTATAGTCTACTTCTTCCTTTGTATTTTCGTATGAAAATGAAAATCTTATAGCAGATTCAACTTCTCTATTATTTAATCCTAAGGCCTTTATTACATAACTTCCATAAGCAGCACTACTTTTTGATGTACATGCAGAACCAGTAGCAACGTATATTCCAGCTTCCTCTAACAAGTGTAATAAAACTTCTGCTCTTACTCCTAAGAACGACACATTTAAAATATAAGGACTAAATCCTTCTATTCCACTATTTATTCTAATATCTTTTATTTCTTTTAATCTCTCTATAAAATAAGCTTTAAGCTCAGAAACTTCTTTATATCTTTTATCCATATTTTCAAAGGTAATTTTAGAAGCTTTTTCAAAGCCAATTATTCCAGGAAGATTTTCAGTTCCTGCTCTAAAGCCTCTTTCTTGGCTTCCACCTGAAATAAGTGAATTTAATATTATTCCTTTTTTTATGTAAACTAATCCAGCCCCTTTAGGTCCATGAATTTTATGTCCTGCTGCTGTTAATAAATCTATTTTAGCTTTATTAACATCAATAGGTAATTTTCCATACCCTTGAACAGCATCTACATGAAATTTTGCTCTAGAACTTCTTTCCTTTATCAGCTTTCCTATAGCCTCTAAGTCTTGTATAGCACCCATTTCATTATTAACATACATTATTGATACTAAAACAGTATCTTTACTTATTGCTTCTTCTAAATCTTCTAATGAAATTCTTCCTTCACTATCTACATCTAAATATGTAACCTTAACACCTTTATCTTCTAACTCTTTACATGTATTAATTATTGAATGATGCTCAAAAGTAGTTGTTATAAGATGATGTCCAGGCTTTAACACTCCCTTTAAAACGAGATTATTTCCTTCACTTCCGCCAGATGTAAAATAAATCTCATCTTTATTACATTTGATAGTAGATGCAAAATACTCTCTAGCCTCATTTAATCTTTTCTCACAGTTCATTCCTATCTTATGTAAAGATGATGGATTGCCAAAATACTCTTTCATACCTTTGCTTACTTCTTCTATTACTTCATCATAAGGCATTGTAGTAGCACTATTATCAAAATAAATATTCAATGACAATCACTCCTTTCTTTTAGTATTTACATAATAAGTGAAATTTAAAATTTTTATTTTACAAATTAAACTTACAATTTTAGCACTTTAAAAAAATTTTTCATATTAATTTTAAATTCTATCATTTACTTTGCAATAAGTAAATAATTTATAGAATAAAATCTAGTATTCCCATCATTTTTCTATGAAATATATAAATTCCCATAAAAAAAGAGCTTGTTACTATTCTAGCAACTATGCTCTTTAACTTTTATTCCATTGCAATAAACTCAACTTTATCAACAAAATCTAATTTTTTTAAATCTTCTAGCATTTTGCTTAATTCAATTTTCATGGTTGATATATCAATAGTCAAGCTTAAGTTTGCTAAGTTATTAATTGGAATACCTTGATCTATGGTTAAAATATTTCCACCTTGCTCAGAAATAAGGTTTAGTATATTAGAAAGTACACCTTTTTCATGCCCAATTATCATATTAAAAGTCGCTTTTCTTCCATTAGACATTTGGGAAAACTCAAAAACATAATCTTTGTACTTATAATAAACACTTCTACTTATTCCTGCTAACTTAGTAGCTTCAGTAATCTCTTTTACCTTACCTTCTTGTAAGATTTTTTTTGTATTAATTACCTTTTCAAATACCTCTGGCAAAACCTTTTTATCAATAACTAAATAATCACCGTTCATATTATTCACCTTTCAAAATTTTTGCCCCATGTTTATCTATTTTTAACTCTTTAATATCCCAATTAATATTTTGTTCTTTCATAAAATTTGTAAAACTACTTACAAAATTTATTTCTTCATTATCTACTATTGCCATTAATGTTGGTCCTGCTCCACTTAAAAAGCAACTAAATGCTCCAAATTCTAATGATTTACTATAAACTTCATCAAAATTATCGATAAGTTTACTTCTAAACCTTTCATGTATTCTATCTTTAGTGGCTTCTTTTAACAGAGCGTAATTTCCATTTGAGAAGCATGATATTAAAAGGGCAGCCCTCCCTATATTATAAATACAATCTCTAAATAGAACCTCTTTAGGCAATATAGCTCTAGCCTTTTCAGTTGAAAGTTTAAATCTTGGAATTAATGCAATAAACTTAATTCCATCTTTAACTTCTACACAATTATATAATGTATTATTATCTACCATTATGGTAGAAACTAATCCTCCAAAAATAGCTGGACATACATTATCAGGATGTCCTTCAATATCAACAGCTAATCTTAATATCTCATCTCTGTTTATTTCTCTGCCCATTAATGCAAAAGCTCCTATAAGCCCTGCTACTATGCAACTTGAACTTGAACCTAAGCCCCTTGATATTGGGATATCTTGCTTTATTATTTTAATCCTTATACCATTAAATTTAAAGTCATATTTATCAAAAACTTTCCTTATTGCCATAAAAATAATATTATCTTCATTTTGAAATTCTTCTTCAAACCCTTCAAAGAATAACCCCTTATTCTCTTTAAGTTCAAACTCATATTCATTATATATATTTAAGGCAATTCCCAACGAATCAAATCCAGGCCCCAAATTGGCTGATGTCGCTGGCACCCTTACCTTAATCATTTTTAGCTCCCCTTAAAAAATTAAGCAAACTATCTGTCATTTTATCCTTATCACATATATCCTTATGAAGTACTTCTTTTTTATCTAAATACTTTAGATTATTAGGTATATTAGTGTTGGTATTATAGCTTAATATATTTAGTATTTCAAAATCATTTTTCCCACTAATATCTAGTCCTAAAGCATTGCAAATACTTCTTGGAAATTTATACGGACTAGCCGTTGATGCAATTAATGCCTGTCTATAATCTGAAGTTTCCTTTCTATACTTATCTAATACTACATAGCCCACTGCAGTATGTGTATCCATTAAATATCCTTCATTATCATATGCATATTTAATAGCATTATAAACTTCATCAATATTTGCATAATCCCCATAAAAATCCTTTAAAAATTCTTTAGCATTTGATGAAATTGAATACACCCCTTTTGAATTCAATTCCTCCATAAGCTTCTTAGTCTCTACTGAATCCCTGTTATTAGCCTCAAATAATAACCTTTCTAAATTTGATGAAATTAAGATATCCATAGATGGTGATTCTGTTAGTATTAGCTCTCTTCTCTTATCATATACTCCATTCTTTAAGAAATCTGTTAATACATTATTTTCATTTGATGAACATATTAACTTCCCTATAGGTAGCCCCATTTTTTTCCCATAGTAAGCTGCTAATATATTTCCAAAGTTTCCTGTTGGAACCACTATATTTATTTTATCGCCCTCTTTTATTTTTTGCTTATTAACTAAATCAAAGTATCCATAAAAATAGTAAACAATTTGTGGTATTAGCCTTCCAATATTAATTGAATTTGCAGAAGATAATAAAAAACCATCTTCTTTTAATTTTTTCTTCAATTTATTGTCCCCAAATATTGACTTTACTCCACTTTGTGCGTTATCGAAATTGCCCCTAATTCCGATTACTTTTACATTCTTACCTTCTTGTGTTACCATTTGCTTTTGCTGAATTACACTTACCCCTTTTTCTGGATAGTAAACTACAACCCTAAATTCATCTACATTGCTAAACCCCTGCAATGCAGCCTTGCCTGTATCCCCAGATGTTGCAGTTAATATTACTATCTCTTCATTGATATTTTCTTTTTTCTTTGCAGCTTTCATTATTTGTGGTAAGAATAAAAGTGCTGCATCCTTAAAAGCTGATGTAGGTCCATGATATAATTCTAAAAAACCTTTTTCTTCTCTTACAAAGAATTTACCAATATAAGCTTTTCTTATTGCTACTTTTAAATTTTCATCACCTATATCATCAAAAAACTTCCTAATTATCTCATATGCTAATTCTTCATAAGAAAGCCCCATTTTCTTTTTTAAATTATCATATAATCTTGGAAATTCTACTGGTACATATAATCCTCCATCATCAGCAATCCCCTTTATAATTGCTTCAGAAGATGAAATAAATTCCCCTTTTCCTCTAGTGCTTATAAACTTCATTTTACACCTCCATAACTTTACTTATTTTTCATCCTTCTGTATTATATTTGTATTTTAAAGCAAGAATTACTATATGAAAATTTTACCATGTGTTTCTATAAAATACAAGTGTTTTTTTATTGTAAACATTTCAGCTTTATATTTTTTCCAATAAAAATAGACTATCTCCCTCTAAACTATTCCTCATCAATATAGAAATAGAGCTATTTATTCTAGAGATAATCTATTTAAAATTACTTTTTAGATTTTATAAGAAGATATACACTGTTTATTAAGAATATTATTCCTGAGAAGAATATTACTAATAACCATTGTCCTAAATTTAAAGCAACTGTATTAAATATTCCTCTTAAAAATGGAATATATAATATACCACATATCATTGTAATTGAAATTATTGCTGCCCCTAATAAATATATATTTGATAATACATTTATTTCAAATATAGAATGTCTTTCTGATCTACACTCAAAAACATGTAAAAGTTGAGACATAACTAATGTACATAATGCAATTGTTCTACAAGTTGCTAAATCCATTCCATAATATCTACCAACCATAAATGATAATAAAGTACAAATTCCAATTAAACATCCTCTAACAATAATTTTTTCCCAAAGGCCTCTTGCAAATATACCTTCATTCTTTTCTCTTGGTGACTGTCTCATTATATCTTTATCTGCAGGATCAATTCCTAATGCAATAGCTGGTAGTCCATCTGTAGCTAAATTTACAAATAAAATTTGTATTGGTGTAAGTGGATTTGGTAAATAAAATAATGATGCTAAGAACATTGTTAAAACTTCACCTAAATTACAAGATAATAAATATCTAATAAATTTTCTTATATTATCATATATAATTCTTCCTTCCTCAACAGCAGATACTATTGTTGCAAAATTATCATCCATTAAAACCATTGATGCCGCCTCTTTAGTAACATCAGTTCCTGATATTCCCATAGCAACTCCAATATCAGCTTCTTTTATGGCAGGAGCATCATTAACACCATCACCTGTCATTGCCACTATATTATTATTCTTTTTGAATGCTTTTACTATTCTTAACTTATGATTTGGAGATACTCTTGCAAATACTCTTAACTTCTCCACTCTCTTTATTAATTCTTCATCAGACATTTTTTCCAGTTCATCACCAGTGATAGCTTGATCATCTGTAGTACAAATATTAATGCTCTTTGCAATTGCTAATGCAGTATTTTTATGGTCTCCAGTTATCATTACAGGTTTAATTCCTGCCATTTTACACTTTAATACAGCATCTTTAACTTCAATTCTAGGAGGATCCATACTTCCTGCAACTCCTAAGAATATTAAATCTTCTTCAACAGAGTTATTTTTAACTACATGTTCTTCTTTATAAGCTGCCGCTATACACCTTAAAGCTCTATTAGACATAGATTCAATATAACTATAAATTTGTTTTTTCTTCTGAGCTGTAAGAGGCTTTATTTTACCATTTTCTAATACAGCATTACATCTTTCTAATACTCTCTCAGGCGCCCCCTTCATATAACAAGTTTCTTTACCATTTGCATTCATTATTACAGTCATCATTTTTCTAGTAGAATCAAATGGTATTTCAAATATTCTATTAGCCCTTGCAATAAAACTCTCTGCTTCACTTGTATCTTTAAAAAACACTTTAACTAAAGCTGTTTCTGTAGGATCTCCCATAACAGCTTTATCAATATTCTTAATATCATAGTTATAATTTGTATCATTACAATATACGAAAGCTTCCTTTAGTTTTCCGCAATCATTTAACTTTTCTTTATCTAGCTCATAAATTTTTCCATTTGTCAAAATTTCTTTTACAGTCATTTTATTTTGAGTTAAAGTTCCAGTTTTATCCGAACAAATTACTGAAGTACACCCTAAAGTTTCAACTGCTGGTAACTTCCTAATTAATGCATTTCTTTTAAGCATCCTACTTACACCTAATGCTAATGCAACAGTAACTATAGCCGCTAATCCTTCTGGTATTGCTGCAACAGCTAATGATACACCTAAAAGGAACATTTCCGTAATATCATTTCCTCTTAATATACCAAGGGCAGTTACAATTATGCATACTATAACACAAACTACTACTAATATTTTACCTAAAGAATCTAATCTTTCTCTTAAAGGTGACTTTTCTTCTTCTATGTTATCTAAAAGATTTGCTATTTTACCCATTTCTGTTTCCATGCCTATAGAATCAATTAATAGCAATCCCCTACCCTTTAAAACTATTGTTCCCATATATCCTTGATTTTTTCCTTTGCTTGTATCCTTAGATATACCTACTGATTCCCCAGTTAATAAAGACTCATCTACTACCATATTAGCAGCATCAATAAATGTTCCATCAGCAGGAATTCTATCTCCAGCTTCTAATATTACAACATCTCCAATTGTTAATTCTCTAGAATTTATAACTTTAATATTTCCATCCCTTATAACTTTACAAGTTGGTGCTGCCATCTCCTGTAATGCCTCTAATGACTTTTCAGTTCTAAACTCTTGTACAAAACCTAATATCGCATTTACAATTACTATAATAAGTATCGTTATTGCATCAGCCTTGTCACCAATAAATCCTGATATAATAGTGGCACCCATTAATACCCATACTAAAAAATCATTAAATTGAGATAAGAAAATCAAAACCGGTGATTTTTTCTTTTTATGTTTAAGTTCATTTAAACCATAGGTTTTAATTCTTTTTTCTGCTTCTCTAGTACTTAACCCCCTAGTAAACTCCTTTTCCTGTATCACTCTTTCTCCTCCTCATTAAGAACTCTTGTATATATATATTAATGTTTATGTAATACTATGAATAATTAAGTTAAATTTCTATTTAATATACTTTACATTTTTATTTACAAATTGCATTTAGAAATATAGAATAGTAATATGCGAAAATATGTATAAAGCTATTAATACTATAAATTTTTAAAATAGCATTTTGCTAATTTTAAAATTTTTAAAGCTTACTTTATCAGCTTTGAAAATTAATTGCTTTATTTATCTAAATATACTAAGGAGGGCATATTACATGAAAGATATAATTTATGTAACTGGTCATAAAAACCCAGACTCAGATTCAATATGTGCAGCTTACGCATATTCTGAATTTAAAAATAAAATTGGTGAAACTGAAGCTGTGGCTTGTAGACTTGGTAATGTAAACCAAGAAACTCAATTCATACTAGATTATTTTGATGCAGAAGCACCAAGATTCTTAAACACAGTTAAACTAAAAGTAGAAGATTTACAATTTGATAATATAAGTCCAATTTCTCCTGATATCTCATTAAAAACTGCTTGGACAATCATGAGAGATAACAATATAAAAACTTTACCTGTTGCAGATGAAAATGCTCATTTATTAGGAGTGTTATCTGTTGCTAATCTTACTTCTTGCTACATGGATATTTGGGATAACAGAATATTAGCAAAAAGTAATACAACTTTAGATAACATACTTGATACTTTATCTGCTAAAGTTTGTTATACAAATGAAGATACAAAACAATTCCCTGGTAAAATAGCAGTTACAGCTATGCAACCTGATACTATGTCTGAGCATATAGAAAAAGGTGATATTGCTATTGTTGGTGATAGAGAGGAAGCTCAAGCTGAATTAATTAATCTTAATGTTTCATTAATGATAGTTACTGGTGGATATGCTCCATCTGAAAAAATACTAAGCTTAGCTAAAGAACATGGAGTTACTGTAATAGTTACTCAACATGATTCATTTACAGCTTCAAGACTTATTGTTCAAAGTATCCCTGTTGGATATGTAATGATTAAAGAAAATATAGTTTCTTTCACAACTGATGATTTAGTTGATGACATAAAAGGAATTATGAGCGAAACTAGATTCAGAAGCTATCCTGTTTTAGATCAAAACGGAAGAGTTGTTGGTACTGTTTCTAGATACCACTTAATTTCTAATCACAAGAAAAAAGTTATCCAAGTTGACCATAATGAAAGAGGTCAATCTGTTGACGGATTAGAAGATGCTGAAGTAGTAGAAATCATAGACCACCACAGAGTTGCTGATATTCAAACTAATAATCCAATTTACTTCAGAAATGAACCAGTTGGAAGTACTTCAACAATAGTTGCTAAATGCTTCTTTGAAAATGGTATTAGACCATCAAGAAAAGCTGCAGGACTTCTTTGTGGAGCAATAATCTCTGATACATTATTATTCAGAAGTCCAACTTGTACTCCACAAGACAAATATATTTGTAAAAAGCTTTCTGAAATTGCTGGTATAAATATAGAAGAATTTGCAAAAGAAATGTTTAAAGCTGGAACTTCATTAAAAGGTAAAACTGTTGAACAAATTTTCAACACAGATTTCAAACCATTTACTATTGAAGGTACTAAAGTAGGTATCTCTCAAGTTAATACAATGGATATTGAAGGATTCATGCCTTTAAAAGAAGAAATGTTAAATTACATGGATCAAAAGGCTAAAGAAGCTGGATTAGAAATGGTTATGTTATTATTAACTGATATATTAAACGAAGGTTCTGAAATATTAGTTACAGGTGCTAAACCTGAAATAGTTGAAAAAGCATTTAAAGTTACTTTAAAAGATAAAGGTGCATTCCTTCCTGGAGTTCTTTCTAGAAAGAAACAAGTTGTACCTCCAATAACTAATGCTATAACATCTTAATATAAAAATGAGTGTATCCATGTGATACACTCATTTTTCTTACTACTCATTATCAATTACAATACCTAGTTTAGTGGAAATTATGGTATTTAGCTTATTTATTGAAAATGTTAATGTCATTATTTGCTTTTCTAATCGTATTAGTAAATATGCACTAATAGCTACCGGAAAACCAACATTGGCAATTAAATTAATAAGTTCACTTATCTCCATAAAATTACCTCCCAAAATAATTATTACACTTAATATATATCCAGTAACTATCATTTTTTTATTTTAAATTATTCTTATTGTTCTAATTCCTCATCCTTAATATAATTATCTACATTTTCACTTGTTATCTTTTTATAAGTTGTTTTAAACTGACGTATATTACTAAGTTCCTTTAAAAGTTTAGAATCTTCATTATACTTTAAATCATATGCAATATCTATAATCATTTCAACTTGAGCTATATAATCATTAAAAACAGTTCCCTTTAAAGTACCCTCTTTTATACATTTTAATGCTTCCGGTATTCCATCAATTCCTACTATAATTGGTCTATCCTCTAACCTTACATTAGCATTTTCAAATGCTGATATTGCTCCTAACGCCATATCATCATTATTGCTAAAAACAACTTCAATTTTATTACCAAACTCATTAATCCATTGAGTTGTTTTTTCATAAGCTTGTGAACTTTGCCAATTTGCACTATCACTGGCTAATTTCTCAACTTCAATCCCAAAGTTAGTTATATTTTTTATTGTAGAATCAGTTCTAATAAGTGAATCCTGATGCTCCGGTTCCCCTTCAAGCATAACATACTGTATCTTTCCGTCATTATTTTTATCAACACTACTATTATTTTTATTATATTCATCTAATACTATATCACCTTGTATAGCACCTGACCTTTCAGCTTTCGCTCCTACATAATAAACCTTATCCCATAAATTAATATCCTCTTCTACTGGTTCTCTATTAAAAAATATAACTGGTATATCATATTTTTTGGCTTTATTAATTATTACAGAAGCTGAAGTTCTATCTACTATATTAACACATATAATATCATAATTTTCACTTAAAAACTTATCTACTTGGCTATTCTGCAATGTTGAATTTCCCTTAGCATCAGCAATATTTATAGTAATTTTAGATTTAGTTTCATTTTCCTTTTTTATTACATATTCCTCTATTGTATTTGTCATGCAAGAAATAAACTTATCCTCTTGTTTATACACAGTTATTCCTATTTTTAGTTCATTATTATTTTTAGCTTTAGCTCCAATACTATTACTACAACCTATAAAAACACATCCAATAAGTAAGATAATTAAAGTTATCTCATTAACCCTCTTAAACACAATAAATTTTATTCCTCCTTTTATCTAACAAATTGAAATAAAATTCTTTCATTTTTAGGTGAGTACATATCCTCACTTGATATTACTGTAGATTTTATTGCTTTTGATTCTTCAACTTTTTTTCCATCTTTAAGTTCAATTGCATTTTTTACAGCTATATATCCAATATTAAATTCATTTTGAACCGCTGTTGCATTTACTACTTCTTCTTCTAATAATGAAATTATTTTATTTGTATTTCCAACTCCAAAAATTAATACATCCTTATTATAATTTTCATTTATACTTTTCTTCTTTAACTCTGCTATCTCCTCAGTAATATCTCTATCCATACATACTATTGCACCTATATTCCTTGAGTCTAATACTCTATTAAAAAATGTATAATCAACATAATTTTCAATATTAGATATAACATACTTATGATTACTCTCATTTAATACATCTAAAACTCCATTATACCTTTCAGAATAGCTTGTACTTTTATTATCACTAGTAATAATCATTATATTCTGATTTTTACTTATATTATTTAAAGCCTCTTCTGCAAGACTTTTTCCTAACTGATATTCATCACACATAACCCTATTAATACCACCTTTTATCTCCATAAAAGATTGAATTAATATAACAGGTATTTTATTTCTTGCATATTTAACTGCATCAATTACATTTTTAGACTCTATTGGATTTATTAATAATGCATCCACTTCATTTTGGCTTTCTCTCTTAATAAGCTCTATCTGCTCTTCTTCATTATTATCTTTTGATAAAAATAAAAACCTTATATTTGCATTCATTTCTAATGCAGCTTGTTCAGCTCCTTCTTTTAATATCATAAAACTTTCATCACTCTTGCCAGATAATATAACCGAAATTTGATAAGTATTATTTTTATCCCTAAATAACAAATCACAAAAAAGTAATATAAAAGATATAAAAAGTAATATAAGTAAAACTATTAAATTTATTTTCTTACTTTTTTTCATATTTATTATCTCCATTATCCAAATACTCTTCTATTAATATACATGGCATATGAATTCTAACTGTTGTTCCTTCATCAAGCTCACTAAATATGCTTAACCCGTAATTATTTCCAAAGCAAATTTTTATTCTTTCATTAACGTTTTTTAATCCTATTCCAGATCCCTTACCATTTATTTTTAGAGTTCCCTTTAACATTCCTTCTGCAATTTCTTGTGTCATTCCAAGTCCATTATCAATTACATCTATAAACAAATCATTATCCTTTATATATGTTTTAACTGTAATTTCTCCTTCTCCATCCATAAACTCCATAGCATGCTTTATTGCATTTTCAACTAATGGTTGTATAATTAATTTCAAACTACAAAGATTTAATGTGTTATCATCACATTCTATAAAATATTCAAATTTATTTTTATAGCGTATACTTTGAATTGTTAAATAGTTTCTCACATGTTCAATTTCATCTTTTAATGAAATTATATTCTTTCCCTTGCTTAAACTTATTCTAAACAATTTCGCTAAAGCTGTTACCATTTTTATTGCCCCATCATAATTTTCATTTTCTATCATCCATATTATAGAATCTAAAGTATTATATAAAAAATGAGGATTTATTTGAGCTTGAAGTGCATTTAATTCGCTTTTCCTCTTTGCCTCTTGCTCTTTAACAATGTTATCCATAAGTAAATGCATTTGGTTTACCATTGATTTTATTGCTTTTGCCAAATGCCTAACTTCATAAGAGCCATCTACTAATATCTCTATATCATTTTCACCATTTTCAAGTTTCTTAACACTTTCTTCAAGTTCAGTTATTGGACTAGTTATTCTGGTAGATACAAAAATATTTGAAAATGCAATTATTGTTATAAATAATAACATAATAAATATAGAAAATATCCCCATATCACTATAACTATACATAATATCATTCATAGGTGTAACACATACTATTTTCCAACCAGTATATCCAACTGTCTTAACAGTAACCAATCTATTGCTACCCTGAAATTTTTCTTTATGATTACCATCTTCATAATCAGATGCTACAATATTATTTTCGTCAATTAAATTTGCATAAATTAATTGCTGTCTTGGATGATATATTATCTCTCCTTCCCCATCTATAAGATAAATATAAGAAGAATTATCCATAGAAACATTTTTAAAAAGCTGTTCTATTCCTGTAAAATTCATATCAACTAATAATACTCCAGAGCTTATTTTTCCATTATTAGTTATATCAACAGCTCTACTTAATGATACAACCCACCTATATTTATAATCCGGATCTATAAATAAATTTTGAACATGTGGTGTGGAAAAATGTAAATTCTCACTTTTACTTTTTGCTTTTATAAACCAATCGCTTTGTCTAGGATCAACATAGTTTTTTACTTGTGTTAAAGGTTGTGCTGCTATAACTTGTCCATATTCTGAAAATACACCTATACTAACTAATGAATCTTTATTTGCTTCATACAATAAGTTTAGTTCTTCACTTATATCATCAGTAGAAAAGTTAGTCTTTTTTATTACTTGGTAATATACAGCATTTGATATTTTCATCATATTACGTAAATAATTATCTAAGTTTTGATTTACCTGATCCATAAATAGAATATTATTTTTTGAAATTATTTTTTCTGTAGATTCAATATACCTTAAATATAATATTCCTCCTAAAGTAATTATTCCTATAGCTGCTATAGCTGTAAATGATGTTGATATAACTTTTTTTATACTGTTTAGTTTGTACCAATTTTTAAATTGATTTAATTTAAAATTAAACTTCTTAAACATAATAGCTATCTCTTTCTATATCTTGTAGGAGACATGCCAAAATGTTTTTTAAACACATAACTAAAATAATTAGGTTCCATATATCCTACCTTTTGTCCTATTATACTTGTCTTATAATCTGTTGTATTTAATAATCTTATTGATTCCTCCATCCTAATATCAGTTAAATAATTAACAAAACTTACACCTGTTTCTTTTTTAAATATAGTCGAAAAATAAGCTGGACTTAAGTGTAAAACTAAGCACATTTTATCTACAGAAAGTTCATAATCACTATAATTTTCAACTATATATTGTTTTGCTTTATCAACCAATATCTTTGCAGAATTTATTCTTTCATTTTTTATCGCTTTATTAGCTTTAGTTGTCTTCTCTCTAAACCACTCTTTTATTTCAGTAATTGAGTTTAAATTATTTAAATATAAGTATTCATTAAAATTTTCACCAATTATATCTGATATATTTAATTTATATGATTTCATAATTTTAATTAGTGCAGTTAAAACTTCTATTCCATATATTCTATATTGGTTTATAGGCAATACCCCTTTATAATTTATATTAAATATTTCATCTAAAATATTATTTATATCATCATCATTTCCCACTTTTATTGCCTCAACAAATTTTCTCTCTAAACTTTCATCAAAGTTTAAACTTATAGATGTATCTGGTTCAACATCCTCTATATAAATTACTTTTTCATCTCCTAAAATGGCCTTATATTCTAATGCACTTTTTGCATCCTTGTATGATAAATTTATATTACTAAAGCAATCACATATCCTTCCTAATCCAATTACCATACTTCCATTAATAATTTTTTTAAAATTTCTACAAACTTCATTGAGTGCATTTATAAAATACTTTATTTCCAGCTTATCTTTTAGATTTCCAATAACTATAACATTATCTAAATATAAAAAGCTTGTAAATTCACATATATTCTTCATTATTTCCTTTAATATTTTTTCTGCAGATATGGGTAATAGCATATTTTCTTCCTTAAATATAGATTCCTCTTTATTTAATATATCTAAGCTAATAATACCTACTGTAAAATAATTATACTTAAACTCTATTCTTAATTTATCTAACTTTTCAGCTATAACTTCATTTGTTATTTTACCCTCAACCACAGCAGTTAAAAATTCTTGTCTCATTATTGGCATACTTTCAAGATAATATCTTTGTAATACCTGAATATTTCTTTTTTCATCATACTCTTCATCAAGTTTGCATTTTAACCTTTTTAGTATTTCTATTAAATTTTCTGAATTAATCGGCTTTAATACATATTCAGATACATTTATTCTTATAGCTTTTTGTGCGTATTCAAAATCATCACATCCAGAAAAAATTATTATTTTAGTAGATGGCATAATTTCTTGTATTTTCTCTCCTAATTCTAATCCATCCATAAAAGGCATCCTAATATCAGTCATTACTATATCAGGTCTCAAATTATTAGCTTTTTCCCATGCTTCAACTCCATTAGCTGCATCTCCTACAACTTTAAACCCATAACTTTCCCAATTAATTTTTTTTATAACTCCAAGCCTAATTTCTTCCTCATCATCAACAATAAGGATTTTATATAAGTCCATGTATTAAATCACCCTCTATCAGCTTAATGTAATCATTTACTTATTATATCATTTTATTTATTATTTGTAAAAATAATCAAACTCAATTTCATTCTAATCTTCACAAAAAAAACAACCATTTTAAAATGGTTGTTTTAAATTAATTTATAATATTACTTATTTACACTATTTTCTTCTATATTTAGATAAATCTATTGCAACTGCTACCGCAATGATTACACCTTTGATAACTTGTTGCCACATAGGACTTACAGCTATAAATTGTAAACCATATTGAATAACTGTAAATATTAAAACACCACTTACAATTCCTCCAACTTTACCTACACCACCATTAAGAGAAACTCCTCCAACAACACAGGCTGCAATGGCATCTAGTTCATATCCATTACCATAGTTATTAGTTGCTCCTGCAGTTCTTGCAGCTTCTAATATTCCTCCAACACCATATAATAATGATGCAAAAATAAATATTCCCATTATTGTAGCAAATACATTAACCCCTGAAACTATAGCAGCTTCTCTATTTCCACCAATTGCATAAACATTTTTACCAAATACAGTTTTATTTAAGATAAACCAAACTAATATAACAAAGACTAATGCAATTGGTACTAATATTGATATTCCTGGGAAATCACCAAATTGAAATAACTTATGTTGTCCCCAGAATATAAAATCCGGTCTAACTCCACCAATTGGTTGTGATCTATTTGGTTCCATATCAAAATACAATGAACAAATACCATATACTATTACTTGAACTGCTAATGTTGCAATAAATGGATGCATATCATACTTTGCAACTAAAAATCCATTTATACATCCAAATATCATACAAGCAAGAATTGCTACAATTATTGGAATAATTACTGCTAATTGTGGTAAATCAGGAAAGAATTTATTTGCATAATCAGATGTTTGTAACATTGAAGTTGATATAACAGCCGCTAAACCTACCATACGCCCAGCAGAAAGGTCAGTACCTGCAATTAATAATGTAAAACATATTCCAAGAGCAATTATCATCTTAGTTGATGATTGTGTTAATATATCTAATGCCACTTGATATTGCATAAATCTTGGTTGTATTATCATAATAACTACTACTAATGCTAAAAGTGCTATTATAATAGCATTATTAGTTAAAAAGTTCTTTGCTGTTTTAGCAGATATCTCCACTTCCAAATTATGATTCTTTTTATCAAAGAATTTTCTTGCACCATATATTAATAACGCAATCCCTATGCATATTACGTAAATTGGTAAATCATAAAATACAGCTCTATCTAAAACAAATTTAAGTATTACTCCTAATACCAATACTATAGCACCCATTATTAAAAATATCTCTGAATATTTCTTGTTAGAAATAACCTTTGCGCTTCCCATATATACCTCCACTTTCCTTACTTAATAAATTTAGTTGAATAATTCATAATTTTTACTTCATCTGCTTCATCTTTATTTAAAACACCTGTAACCCTACCTTCGCACATTACCATTATTCTATCTGATATTCCTAAAAGCTCTGGCATTTCAGATGAAATCATAATTATTGATTTACCCCTTTTAGCAAGTTCAATCATAATAGAATAAATTTCATACTTTGCTCCTACATCTATTCCTCTAGTAGGCTCATCTAATATTAATATATCTGGATTTGTCAAAAGCCATCTTGCAATTAAAACCTTTTGTTGATTTCCACCAGAAAGATTTTGTATTTCTTGATTTAATGTCGGTGTTTTTGTCTTTAAATTTTCATTTGATTGTTTTGCAGCTTTATATCTTGCTCCATCTTTTAATACTCCAAAACTAGAATATTGCTTTTGATTTGCAATAACAGTATTATCCAAAACTGAAAGTATTCCAAATATACCGGTTGCTCTTCTTTCTTCCGTTAATAATGCAAATCCTTGTTTTTTTGCATCTTTAACATTATTTATAATAATCTCCTTACCTTCTTTATAAATGGTTCCAGATTCTATTTTTCTCAATCCAAATATAGCTTCTACAAGTTCTGTCCTTTGCGCTCCTACAAGACCACCAATTCCTAATATTTCACCCTTATGTAGCTCAAAACTAACGTTTTTAAATGATCTATGATCGCTTGAAGATAAATTATCAACCTTAAGTATTACTTCTTCTTGTACCTCATAGTTCTTATCAGGAAATCTATTAGTCATATCTCGGCCAACCATACGATTTATAATAAGATCCGTTGTAAGCTCACTAGAATTCCAAGTTCCAACATATTGACCATCTCTCATAATAGTGACATCATCTGATATCCTTAAAATTTCTTCCATTTTATGTGATATATAAATAATTGCACATCCCTTAGCCCTTAACTGATTTATTATCTTAAATAAATGCTCAGTTTCATTTATTGTTAATGAAGAGGTAGGCTCATCCATAATTATTATTTTCGAATTATAACTAACAGCCTTAGCTATCTCAACTAGTTGTAATGTTGATGCTGATAAATTTCCTGCCAATACTTCTGGATTAATATCTAATCCTACTTCTTTGAATAGCTCTTCTGTTTTTCTTATCATTTCTTTTTTATCTACAGCAATTCCCTTCATAGGAAATCTTCCAAGCCATATATTTTCCATTACAGGTCTAAATCTAATAGGATGTAATTCTTGATGTATCATTGATATACCTAAATCTAAAGCTTGCTTAGATGAAGTTATTACTTCTTTTTTTCCATCTAATATTATCTCTCCTCCATCTTCTTGATAAACTCCAAAAAGACATTTCATCAAAGTTGATTTTCCTGCACCATTTTCTCCCATTAATGCATGAACTGTTCCTTTTCTTACCTTTAATGTTACATTATCTAAAGCCTTTACCCCTGGAAATACTTTAGTTATGTTATTCATTTCTAATATATATTCTCCCATTTAAACACCCCTTTCAGATATTTGTTAGTGTAAAGTTTTCTACACTACTTCTCTTTTTAAATCTTTATATATCAAGGTTTCGAAAGTTTTTTTGTATAAAAAAACAACGACCCCCTAATTTCATGTTAAAATTGAATCTCTTACAAAACAAAAATAACCAT
>NZ_JAPFDR010000084.1 GCF_026168755.1 Clostridium sp.
AACTAAATTTTTCTTATAAAGATTAGCAGATTTAATTATAGTTTTTAAAACATCATCTTTATTTAGTTTTGCCATATATCCCCCTGTATAAAAAATGGAGTATCTGTACTAAGTACATATACTCCAAATTAACTGATTTTTTTGTTGCCTACCAACGACGTGCAATTAAATCACGTAAATCTTTCAGATTATTAAGGTGTCAGTACACCCAAAATAAATTTTAAGTTTATCTATATAATTATTATAACATTATAAGAGTTATAGTAAAAAAATAGAGGAAATTTTAATAAAGATTATATTTCTGAAAAGTGTTCTTTGAGAACACTTTTTTAGTTTATGTAATTAAATAATATTATGTTTTTTAAAACTAAAAAAATTATTATCTCCAATAATAATATGGTCTAAAAAATTAATACCAAGAATTTTACTACTTTTATTAAAAAGTAAAGTTTCTTCAATATCATGCTTACTTGGGGTAGGATCACCACTAGGATGATTATGAACTAGAATTATACTGTTAGAGTTAGTTATTATAGCAGTTTTGAAAACTTCAGAAGGTGTGGTATTTAAAGTGTTAATAGAGCCAATTGAGACAATAGATATTGAGGATATGTAGTTTTTTGAATCAAGAGTGATTGCTATTAATATCTCTTTATCACAATGCTTAAAAAATTTTTTTACATAATTGTAAGTATGACTAGCAGTACAAAGTTTCTTCCTTAAAAAGAAAAGTTTCTTGTTTTTTTTAATATAGTTTTTTGGATATAGATTTTTTTTAGCATAAGTCTCTCCTTTTAAATTAATTATTTATTTTCTATAATTATAGAAAATAAATAGTATTATATAATAAATACTATTTATATAAATAATAAGAGAATTTAATTAAAAAAAAGATAGTCAAGAGAATAATAAAAGTTACTCTCTTGACTATCTTTTTTATTTTGGTTTATATGGAGGAGTATCTTCAGCTATTTTACGTTGATACATTGAAAAATCACTATCATAATATATATCTGAAGATTCTTCCTTATCATTAGAATTTTTTTCTAATAGTGTTTCTATATAATCTAGCTTCTTAGATAAATCATCTATTTTAAAAAGTCTATTTTTAGTTCTTTTTAATTCATCATACATTAGATCAGTTCTTTTCTTTGATTGTTCGAGTTCAATAAAAGTTCTTTCAACTTTTTTTAGTAGTTTTTTTAATTCATCTACATAGTTGTTTTTAGGAGTATTAATAGTTTTTTCATTATTATTTATATAACTTGAATAATCAATTTTAACATCTGTATTATCTAGAACGTCAATACTAAATAAATAATCCATAGAACAATTCATAATTTCGCTTAATTTTAATAATGTATAAATATTAGGTTCAACTTCACCATTTTCATAGTATGAAAGTGTAGACCTTGATATTCCTAATTTATTAGCTAATTCTTGTTGTGTTATATTATTCAATTTTCTATATTCTTTAATTTTTTTTCCAAGATTAATCCAACTCATATGTACTTCCTCCTACTATAGTTTTAACAGAAATATAAAATTTAAACCATAAAAAAAGAGGTTAATGTAAATAAAAAATAAATTTTATATAAAATGTATTATTTATTGACAGAAATGTTTGTTTTATGTTATTATTTGAACATAGTATTTTCAAAAAAAGAAAAGTGTTATATAAATTAAAAATTTGGAGGAAATAGAAAATTTCCACCCTAGCGGTTTGGGTGAACTATACACTTTTTTAGGAGGAGTTATGGTTAAGCAGGGAAGTTGGAGAGAAGATGACAAAATATTAATAGAAATGTTTAATAATGGTTGTACAGCTTTAGAGATTTCTATAGAATTAAATAGAACAAAAGAAGCAACTCAAAAAAGAATACAATATTTGAAAAGGAAGAAAGTTATATTTGAATGTAATAGAAGATTAAAGCAAATAGAATTAAGAGAAATAAATAAAGCGATAAATTATGAAAGTAGTAAATTTATGAGTGATAGATCACTTGTTAAATCAAGTTTATCAGCATATAAGAATAATTCTAAAGGAGATTTAGTTTTAGATAAGGAAAAAGCTAAAGCAAATGGATATGAATATACTAGTGATATGCCAAGAAAATTAGGAAATAATGAAGGTAGAGAGTATGATAAAACATTTGTATATAAAAAAATAGGTTAATAATTTACAGGACTTGAGGGATTACAAAGAATATAAAATGCAAATTTTAATTAAGGTCTGTAAGTTTATCAAGGGGAGTTTTTCTCCCCAATAAATAAAAGTGTTCCTTGAGAACACAAAATAATATAATGTGAGAGGTGTATTATGAAATTTGAAAAAATAAAAGAAATTTTAAAAAATAGAAAAGTACAAATAATAACAGGAACAGTAGCTGGAGTTTTAGCATTAACAGTAGTTGGAACAATAATATTAAATAATAAAAATGTAGAAAATAAAAATATTATTGTAGAAAAAGATGATAAAAAAGCTTCTAATAAAGAAAATGATGAGATAAAAGAGCAATTAGAAGAATTAAAAAGTATAGATACATCTAATATGTCAGATGAAGAAAAAAAGGAACTAGAAAATAAGATAGCAGATACAGAAAAGAAGGTAGCTAATAATAATGATGAAGCAGGTAAAGAAGTTACTTCGAATACTTCAACATCAAAGCCAAATTCTACTTCAACAACTATAGAAAATAGTGGTACAAGCACTAACACTAATACTAATAAAGGGAGTAATTCTAATAGTAAGCCATCTAGTGGAAGTTCTTCTAACTCAAACAGTAGTAATAATACAGGAAGTTCTAGTAGTGGTTCAACGGGCGGAAATACTACTAATAAGGAAGAAGCTCATACTCATAGATGGGTGCCAATTACTAGTGTAATACATCATGATGAACAAGGACACTACGAGAAAAAAATAGTTAGTGAAGCATGGACAGAAGAAATTCCGATTTATGAAGATAAAGAAGTGGCAATTTGTAATGGATGTGGTTTAGATATAACATCAGATCCTTGGGGGCATATAGAACAACAAGCATTAGCTGGAAATTACTCTTGTGGGGGATTCCGTACTGATTGGAAACAAGTACAAGTAGGAACTAATAAAATAAATCATGATGCAGTATATGAAGATAAATGGGTTGTTGATAAAGCTGCTTGGGATGAAACAGTTACTACTGGATATAAGTGCAGCGGTTGTAGTGCAACTAAATAATATGCCTTAGGAGGAAACTAAATGGATACTATACAAATAATAGCTCTTATTTTAGGAGGGTTATTATTTATATTTACTATATATATAGGATATGTTGTTATTTTCCAAAGAGATGAAGGGATTAGAAAGGCATCAGCTATAATAGATAGCTTTATTGATAGTGGAAAGGTTAATTTTTTAATAGTTTATGGAATATTATTTGGTATAGGAATTTATTTTTTAATTAATTTATTAATGGATTTTTTTATAAAAATAATTAAATAAAGGGTGATCCCTGGGAACACCTTTTACAAATAGCAATATTTATATTTTATTTAAAACACCTATTAGTTTAGGTGTTTTTTTAGTACAAAAAATTATGTAACATAAAGAACTTCAACTATTTAATATAGTTGGAGTTTTTTAATTGCATAATTTCAATAATTGAAAGGGGGAATTGCAATGAATACTTGTGTAATGTGTGGAACTATTGTATTAAATGGAGATCATGTTTGTAAGTATTGCACAGAAAAAATTGAAAATGAAAAAAATAAGGAGGGATGACAGTGAGAAAACTTAAAAGAATTTTAAGTTTAGTTCTAACTATGTGCATTTTTATAGGAATGGGAAGTGATATAAAAGCACAAGCACAAACTATAGAAGAAGTTGCTAAGTTAGAAATCAAAGTTAATGGTAAAGGTACTGTTATTGTTGATGATGGCTATTCAAAATACTCTTTAGAAGATAAGGATGTATTAAGAGCTAATGCAACTGTAAATAGTGATTTGAAATTAACAGTAACTCCTAATGATGGATATTTAATAGCATCTGTAAGTGGTGTTGATTCTCAAGTTGGAGAAAGTGGAAACAGTAGAATATATGATGTTAGTACAAAATCCGATGGTACTTTTATTGATGTAAACTTTGAAAAAGAAACTAAAGATGAAGTTGAGAATGAGATTAAAGAAGAAACTAAAGAAGAAACTAATAATGAAATAAAAGAAGAAGTTAACAATGATATAAAAGAAGAAACTAAAGAAGAAGTTAATGATGAGATTGAAGAAGAAAAGGGTGTATCTGAAGAAGCTAAGAAGTTTATTGCAGAATATGAAGCTGGTAACTATGATTCTTCAGAATCATTAGAATTTAGAAAATCATTAGTAGCTTCTAACAACCTAGAAGAGTACGTTGATTTTCAATTCTTCTTTAAACAAGAGTATATCGAGGATTTAGAAGAAACTTATTTAGGGGATTTACTTACACTTATTAGGTTATCATCGAATAATATAACATCTACGAATGATTTATTTGATGCTTACTCTCAAGTAGATGCTAAGTATATTTTGATACCATCTATTAATAGAATGGCTAGGTCAAGCTTTGGTTTCTCTGCATTTGATTTAGCTATGGCTAGAAGTGTAACAGTAATGAGACCTAATCATACTAATATCTCTGCTCCCGAAAATAGTGTAACTTACTATGAGGGTGGTATCTTTATGGGACAAACTGGTGTCTATTCTGTTAATGGTAGAGCAGCATTTTGTGCTGACCACACTAAGGCAGATCCACCATCAGGTACTGGATTATCAAATATACAAGAAGTAACAAACGATACTATTAGAAAGATATTGTATTACGGTTCTGAAGGACCAGCTCAAATTAGTGGTTGGACTTATAATTCTTTAAGATTAGGAACTGCTATGGCAATATCTAATATTAGACATGGTACTAATAAGAGTATGGGTGTAAGATTAACAAATGCAGTTTCAGGACTTGCATCTCCACCATCATCTTTTAAGGCTTATATTGGAGATCCATCAAATTCTGCATATCAATCAATTGCTTATTGGGAATATAGTCCCAAGGGTTCATTACAAATATCTAAATCTTCTGCTGACCCATCTATTACAAATGGGAATAGTTATTATGACATAACAGGTGCAGAATATGGGGTATTTACAGGTTCTAATGCAACTGGTCAAGTGGCAACTCTTACAATAGGTTCTAATGGTTGGTCTCAAGAAATTTCTTTAGATGCAGGAACTTATTATATAAAAGAAATTAAGGCTCCAAAGGGATATGCTTTAGATAATAATATCTATACTATGACAGTTACTTCGGGTAGTAAAGCTACAAGAAACTTTACTGATAAACCACAAACTGACCCTGTAGGTGTGCTTTTAAGAAAAGTAGATGCTGATACTGGAAATGCTTCACCTCAAGGTAGTGGAACATTAGAAAATGCTGAATTTACTTTTAAATTTTATGCAGGTGAATATAACGATGGTGTTAATCCAGCAGACTTAGGTATTAGTCCTACTAGAACTTGGATTATGAAAACTAATTCTAATGGATTTATTCGTTTAGAAGATTCTTATAAGGTATCAGGGGATGCATTTTGGTACACTAGTTTTGGAGTTCCTACATTACCAGCAGGAACATTAACAATTCAAGAAACTAAAGCTCCTATTGGGTATAAAATTAATTCAGAGATATTTGTAAAGAAAATAACAACTAGTGGTAGTGGGGAATTAGTAAATACTTATAACGAGCCAATAATAAAAGAAGATTCTTTAAACTTTGTTATAAAAAAGGTTCAAAGTGGAACATCAACTTTAATACCTAATGCTAAGTTTAGACATACTTTACCTGATGGTACTACAGAAGAGTTACAAACTGGTTCAAATGGTGAAGTAGTTATTAGAGGTTTAACTCAAGGTATTCATAAAATAGTTGAGTTTGAAGCTCCTGAAGGTTATGAAGTAAATAAAAATGAATTTGTGTTTGAAGTTAAGTCAGATAACACTATAAATGTTATTTCTAATACAACAAATATGGGGATGAGTTATTCAGAATTTGAGGGTGAT
>NZ_JAPFDR010000053.1 GCF_026168755.1 Clostridium sp.
GCATCTGCCTTACAAGCAGAGGGTCACAGGTTCGATCCCTGTTGTTTCCACCATCATATGGCTCAGTAGCTCAGTTGGTTAGAGTGCCGGCCTGTCACGCCGGAGGTCGAGGGTTCGAGCCCCTTCTGAGTCGCCACTTTATTTGCTTTCTTGGCTCAATTGGCAGAGCAGCTGACTTGTAATCAGCAGGTTGTGGGTTCGAGTCCCACAGAAAGCTCCAAAAACTCCACAAAAGTGGAGTTTTTTTATTTTATAAAAATATAATGGAATATAAAAAAAGTCGGTTTACACTGACTTTTTTTATAAGTAAATTAATTATCTTTGTCTTTTTAAATTAAGTTGTATTCTAATATCTTCAGCGAAAAATTTAAATAATTTAAAATCACCAATTATTCTTGAAGAGATTCTTTCACTATATCTTTTTGAGATAAGTGGTAATGTAAGATTAGTAGAAATAATCATTTTTTTATTTTTTAATATTTTTTTATTTATTAATGTAAATAATTCAGAGGATGAAAAGTCTGTTATTTGCTCTGAACCTAAATCATCTATTATTAATAAATCACAGTTAATAAGTAAATTTTCTAAATCAGTATCATTATTAAATTTTATATCTCTTAGTGCCCTTAAAAGATCGTCTGCTGTTTTATAAACAACTAAAAAGCCCCTATCTAATAATTCTTTTGAAATACACCAAGATAAAAATGTTTTCCCTGTTCCTGAGTTACCATAAAATAAAAGATTAGTATTACTGTTTTTAAATGTAGGAAGATACTCTCCAGTTATGTATTCTAAAATATCTTCAATATTTTTTCTTGGAGTATATCTTTCATCATTTAATTTATGATTTGGGTATAAGTTTATATTAAAGTTTTTAAAATTATTATTTTTAACAGCTTCCTCTAATTCGGAATCTTTATAATAAAGTTTAATTAATTTTGATTTAAAACAAGAGCATTTTTCAATTCCTATAAAACCTGTATCTTTACATTTTGGACAATTATAATGTAAATTCAAATATTCAGGACTATATCCATGAGATACTAGCATTTCATATTTCTTTGCCCTTAAATCGGTAATTTCATCCTTAATATTATCTAATTCTTTAGGATCATTAATTCCCTTTAAAGCAGCCATAGATAAGTTTAAACAAAGTTTTTGTATTGTAGTATCTATTTCTAATATTTCTGGGTATTTACTTTTTATTTCTTCACGTCTTTGAGTTAGTTTACGGCTTTCTTCTGTACGAGTTTTTTCGTACATATCCATAAGCTCTGCTTGATATCCTTTAATCATCTTTATCCCATCCTAACAATTTCTTTTCTAATGAGTCATAATCATATTCACGAGCTTCAAAGTTATTAAATTTAAGTGGATTAACTTCTTGTTGTTTAGAAGCAAAGTTTCGATTTGATTTATTATTCTTATAGCTAGCTTCCTTTTTCTCTATAGCATCAAGTGTTTTTAAATTACTTTTATTCCAACTAGATAAAATACCGTCTATATATTTAAAGTCAGATCTATTTAAACGTTGAAAACAGATATTACAGGCTTTTTCTATTACTTCTAGAGGAAATGCATAATCAATAATCCACTTTTCCAACATTTCTTCTTGAGGTTTCATTAAATCAGGATTTTTAATTCCTAAATATTTTAATACATGACGAATTTTAACCCATTTATCTTCAGTTTTCTTTATATAGTTTTGTGCATCATCAATAGTTGTAATATTCATATTGTGCCAAGCAATAGCTACTTTTTCTATATACCTATAATCGCTTTTACCTTTTGAAACACAATATTCAAGTAAAATTAGTATTAATTCAGAAGAAAAATTAAAATCTTCTTGCCAGCCTAAATAAGTTGTCATTTCTTTAGGGGATAGAGGCCTACCTAATAATCTTTCAATATCATTAAGCATATCCTTAGTAGAGGTTTTATTTAATGCTTCCAATAAATTTACTTCTTTATTTTTAGGATTTGAGTCTTCTACTAAGTTTACAAACTCTATATTATAGTTCCCCATTTTATCTATTGGAATAAGTTTTAATACACCTTCATCATTCCAATAATTTAAGGCGTTTAATATATCAGATTCAAGTAAGTTTAGAGAGGATGCCAAAATTGAAGAACTTGCGCCCATCTCTCCAGAATTGTTATATTTAAGCATTAGTAAATAAACTTTAATAAATTCTCCACGAGCTTTTGGCATATATTTTTCAATAAATACATTGCTTACTGGAGTAAAGTTTAATGAATTATTTTTTAGCATAAAAGTGCTCATATTATTTTTCGACCTTTCTTAAGTTAGATTCTAAATCTTTATTTAGTAAATCGAAGTTACCTAACGTAAACAACTTTAAGTATTAGAAAAGTTGTTTAATGCTATACATGTAAATTAATTATAGCAAAGGCTTTCTGAAGCCTCAACATAACAATTAAATAATAAATATGTATAATATCGATAAAATGGGGTAAATTAATTGATGTGTTTAAAAAAATAGAGCTAGGAGGAAAATAAAAGAATGGACGTGAATGGGCAGAATAACATAAGTGTAGGGTTGAAAATATTAAAAAAAGTTTCAGTATTTATGTTTATGACTTTAATTTTTATGGTACCTGACAATAACGTTTATGCAAATTTCAATACAAATATCTTAGAAGAAAATGAATTAATTTTAAAGGATAAAGCAAATAATGAAAATAGCGTAGAAAATTTAGTTTCAGATGAAAACATTGATAATAAATTAAATACAGTCGATGTATTTAATTATAATACCAATAATATTTTTACTATTAACTTAAAAGGTAATTCAATAAGGTTAGTAGATAATACTGTTGGACTTACATCTTTAATTGAAGATAAGTACTCAATGTTAGAGGAGATATGCAATTCTTATGTAAATGAATTAGGAATTGATGTTAATAATATTACAGCAATACAGGTTATGGGAACAATTAATTCAGATATAGAAAAAAGTAGAATATCAAGTTTAAATTTAAGTGGTGAAGTAGCAAAAGAGGTATATGATTCTTATGTAATAAATGAAAATTTATTAGGATTAGATTTTAAAATAGATTTAACAGAATCAGAAGTTATTGAACCAGAAACAGTAACAGAAGAGTGTAGTGATTTATATATTGGGGAAAATAAAACTGTTCAAGGGGTAAGTGGTATTAGCTTAATCAACAAAGAAATAATTTATGATGGATTAAATAAAAATGAGGAGAAAGTAGTGAGTAAGAAAGTTGTTAAACCAGCTGTTAATACTGTAGTAAAGGTGGGTACTAAGAATCCTTATGATGAAGGAGTAGCGTTTTTATCTAATCCAACTAATGGTGGATATTTAAGTTCTTATTTCGGAGAAGTTAGGGCAAAATCAGTTCATAAGGGTATAGATATAGCTAAAAATTTAGGTGAAAGTGTAAATGCATCCTTAGATGGTAAGGTAATTAGTGCGGGATATAATAATGGTGGATATGGTAACTTAATAGTAATAGAACATCCCAATAATATGAAAACTTATTATGCACATTTAAATGAGATATATGTTAATGTTGGTGATATTGTAAAAAAAGATGATATTATAGGTGCCGTTGGAAGTACTGGAAATAGTACAGGGCCACATTTACATTTTGAACTTAGAGTTGATAATAAACCAGTAGATCCGATTAAATATATAAAGCAATAAAAGAAACACCGCTGATGGTGTTTCTTTTATTGCTTTAAAATTTTATTTATATCTATTTTACCTTCACCTTGTTGATTTTTAGGAATATCTAATGGTATTGAAGCTACTTTTAATAATGATAAAATATCATCAAATGTAAAGTTAGGATGTTCCTCAAATAAAAGAGCACATAGACCAGATACATATGCAGCAGATACAGATGTACCAGTAAAACTTTTATATGATGTATCTAACTTGGGTGCATGCATTTTGGTATTGTTTTTATATGATATATAAGATGTATTAGAATTTAATGATACTACATCAACACATGCGGCACAGAAATCAGGTTTCTTATCTTTTTTTATTGCACCACAAGATGAATATAAGTAAGATTTTATTTCAGATGAAGTAGTATCTATACCTGAAATAGTAATGCAATTAGAGCTTAATGCAATTCCTGTAATAGACCCATCTATATTTTTGTTGCTACCACTAGGAAGTACACAAACTATAGAATTAAGTCGTGCTTTTTTTAATAAAATATCAAATTGTGTAAAAATAAATTTATTATAATAAAGAGTTTCAAAAGGTAAACATATAACTTTAATATTATATTTTTCACTAATGTTAATTAATTCTTCTAATGAAAATAAAACATCTGAAACATAACCTTTTCCTAATTTGTCAAATGCCTTGAAACAATGAATGTTAGCTTCTGGTGCAACACCAGTATATATTTTATTTGAAGCAGCTCCATTACCTGCAATTATTCCACATGTACACGTTCCATGTCCATTATCATCATAAGGATAAGGAAGTTCATTAACTAAATCAACAAATGTACTTATTCTATTAAGGGGATAAGTTAAATCTCCATGAGGATATACACCAGAATCAACTACACCAACACCAATGCCACGGCCGTATATAGAAAGTTTATTTGAAAGCCTAACTTTGTTAGCAGCAGGAATACTCATACCACATAATGAAAGGTATTGATCTAAACCAATATAGTTTACTTCTGGATATTCTAATAATAGTTCTATTGATTTAGATTTTACTTGAGCACATATTATATTACATGATTCAATTTTTCTTATAACTGTACCCCGATAGGAGTTTATTTTTTTTGAAATTGAATCTGGAAAATTTCTATATTTTATTAAAATTCTATATTCTTTAATACTACTAGATGCTAAAAGACTTTTAAGATTAGGATCTAGTTTTTTAGTTGAAGAAAACATAAAAAACTCCTAAAATTATTCACATTACTATAATATATGAATTAGGAGTTTTTTGTTAATATAATATAAATTAAAACTTCAACTTAAAAAAATATTAATAAAAAAAGCATTAGATGTTGTTATGAGTCATCTTAATGCTTTTTTTATTAATATATAAATGAGTTAAAAATTTCTTCTTCTGAATAACCTAAAGTAATACCTAAACTTAATGCATCTTCAAGGAGAGTGAAAAAGTGATCATTAGAAGGTGATATTATTAAGTCGTTTATATCAATAAATAAGTTTAAAAATTGATCGCTTAAGCAATAATCGTTAGGTCTAAGCACCACTTCATAACTATTAATATAATGCTTATCAATACCTAAATTAATTATATGTGCAATAAAATCTGTATATTTAATAAATATAGTTTCTTTGTTTAAACTTAAGCCGTCGTCTATCCAGTATTTATAACACTTAGTTTCTTCTGCTAATGAGCTTAATTTAACTTGTAATTCAAGATGCTTTCTCGCCCAAAGCTTATATTGTGAGAGATTTTGATTAATTAAAACCTCATGTCTTCTTTCTTTTTGTAATTCCACAATTGGTAAAATATTCATAAGTGTCCTCCCCGTCTACTAGGATTAATATAATATATTTTACAGAAATAATTAAATATTGAAAAGTGGGGTAAACGAATACAAAAAAATAAAGTTGAAAAATTATTATTAATAAACTTAAAAATAAAAAAAGAGCAACTAGCAAGATAGTGTCCCTTTAATATAAAAAATTATCAAATTGTTTTTAATGGATATGTTTGAATCAATGTTTCTCTTCTATTATTGGATATTTTCCAAAGTTCTAATCTATTAACTTTTAAAGTTGAAATACTAGGTTTATATTCAATTTCTGTATCAAGCTTTTTATTATCTCTATTAATGTAGTTAATATTAGCTAGAGAAAGATGAAGATCAGTATTATCACTTTTTACATTAAAGCCATGTAGTTTAAGATTATCATTAATTAATCTATCTAATTTTTTGATATATCCAATTTTTTCGATTTTTAAGTTGAGAGTTTTATTTGAGTCGCAAAGAGTTACAGTTGATGACAGCTCTACTTTAAAGTTTTTATATGGTTTTAAAATCTTATCAATAACAGTATTAAGTTTATCTATATTAGGATTCTCTATTACCTCTAAAGGAATATAAGGAATTGGAGAATTTCTATTTGCTCTATACTTTTTAGATAAACTTCTTTGAATTGGACTTAAATTTTTATAAGATACATCATCAAATAATGCTACCAAATAATATTTCATGTTATAACCTCACAAGTTAAATTTTGTATAATGTGTTTATATTAAATTATATCACACATAAGCTTGAATTGACAATTTGTATATTTAAGCAATATCTTATGGTAAAGTTAAAAAATAAGGGGTTTTGGAAGAAAAAAACGCTATTAACACATACATACTTTATGATATAATCAATAGTGTTGACCAAAAATTTGTAAGGCGAAAAGAAAATTTACCTTATGAAGCAAAAATTGGATAATTTTTATATTAATAGGATAGATTAATATATATAAAATTGGATAAGGGTGAATAGGATGGAAACATTAATTATTAATGGAGGCAAAGTATTGCAAGGTTCTGTAGAAATAAACGGAGCAAAGAATGCAGCTGTTGCTATTTTGCCAGCAGCGATTTTAGCTGCTGAGGGTAAATGTATTATTGATAATATACCTGATATAGAAGATGTACATTGCCTAGAAAGAATACTAACTAGTTTAGGTTGTAGAGTAAGTAAATTAAATAATAATACTTTAGAAATAGATGCTTCAGATATAACAACTGTAAATGCTTGTACTGAAGATGTAAGAAGAATGAGAGCATCATATTATTTCATTGGTGCTTTACTAACTAGATTTAAGAAAGCTAGAGTTGAATTACCTGGTGGATGTCCTATAGGGGTAAGACCTATAGATCAACATATAAAGGGATTTGAAGCTTTAGGAGCTAAAGTAACAATAGAGCATGGCGCTGTAAGCGTTGAAGCAGAAGAGTTACATGCAGCTAATATATTCTTTGATGTAGTTTCTGTAGGTGCAACAATCAATGTTATGATTGCAGCAACTATGGCTGAAGGAACAACTGTATTAGAAAATGTAGCAAAGGAGCCTCATGTAGTTGACGTTGCTAACTTCTTAAACACTATGGGAGCAGATGTAAAAGGTGCTGGTACAGATGTTATAAGAGTTAAAGGTGTTAAGAATTTAATTGGATGTAATTATAGTGTTATACCTGATCAAATAGAAGCAGGAACATTTATGATAGCTGCTGCAGCTACAAAAGGAGATATAACTGTAAAAAATGTAATTCCAAAGCACTTAGAGTCAATTTCAGCAAAGCTTATTGAAATGGGAGCAATAGTTGAAGAAGGCGACGATAGCGTAAGAGTAACTGTTGATAAGCCATTAAAAGGTGTAAGTGTAAAAACAGCACCGTATCCAGGATTCCCAACAGATGTACAACAACCTATGTCAACTTTACTAAGTATCACAGAAGGAAGAAGCTTAATAGCTGAAAGTATATGGGAAAATAGACATAAGCACACGGATGAATTGAAGAAGATGGGTGCAGAAATTAAAGTTGAGGGTAGAACAGCTATAATAGATGGTGTTAAATCATTAAATGGTGCAAAAGTAACAGCTACAGATTTAAGAGCTGGTGCAGCAATGGTTATAGCAGGATTAGTTGCTAATGGAGAAACTGAAATATCTGAAATCGAGCATATTGATAGAGGATATCCTCATATTGAAGATAAGTTTAGAGCATTAGGAGCAGATATAAGAAGAGTAGTAAAATAAACTTGGAGGAATATTAAATGAAATTTTGCTCATTATATAGTGGGAGTAGTGGAAATAGTATTTTTGTAGGATCTGAAAAGGCTAAGATATTAATAGATGCTGGATTACCTGGAAAGAAAATAGATGAAGCATTAAAACACATTGGGCAAAATCCAAGTGAGATAGATGGAATTTTTATAACACATGAACATATAGATCACATTAAAGGTGTAGGAGTTTTATCAAGAAAATACGATATTCCTATATATGCGCCCCATGATACTTGGGTTGCAATGGAAAGTACTATTGGAAAGATAAAAGATCATAATATAAAGGTAATGGATAGAAGAACTGTTGTGTCTATAAAAGATATTGATATAAAATCTTTTATTATTCCACATGATGCTGCAGCTCCAGTTGGATATACTATTAATTTAGATGGAAAAATGGCAAGTGTTGCAACTGATTTTGGAACATTTACTAAAGAAATTGAAGATAGTATAAAAGATTCTGAAGTTATTTTAATAGAGAGTAACTATAATCCACAAATGTTAGATATGGGTCCTTATCCATATAGTTTGAAGCAAAGAATTAAGGAAAGTTACGGACATTTATCTAATGAAGATTGTGGAGAGGCTATTGTTAAGATATTAAAAAATGACTTAAGAAAGAATATTATATTAGGTCATTTAAGTAATACTAATAATACTCCAGATCTTGCAGAGTTAACAGTAAAAGATATATTAACTGCTAATAATATTGAAGTAGGGTCAGATGTATTTTTAAGTATGGCTAATAGGCATAATCCTAGTGAAATTATAACTCTATAGAGAATTTAATTTTAAAGAATCGAGGATGATTGGTATGGAATTTATATATGCATGTGAAGAACATATAGACGAAGCAATGGATGAAGTTATAAATGAAAAAGAAACTTTTCCTGTAATAAATGAAGTTACGGAAAAAAAGTGTAGTTATTGCAATAATCAAGCTAAATATGAAGTAAAAATGATATAATAATATATATTGAAAAGTGTACATAATATTTAGTATAATTTTTATATAACCTTAAGATATGAAAGAGGAGAAATGGATATGAGTTTATATAAACAATGGACAGATATGGTCGTAGAATATGTTAAGACAAAGGGAGAAGCAGCTTTCTGGAATGAATACACTAAAATAGAAACTGCTATATATAGAGATTTATTAGCTAATAGTAAAGAATCTGTAAAAACTACTATTGCTGATCTTGCAAAGAAATATGAAACTTCTGAAGAATTTACAATGGGATTCGTTGATGGAATCAATGATAGCTTAAATAATTCTTATGATTTAGAAGCTTTAACAGCTACTGATGAATTAGTATTAGATATAAACTTAGAAAAATTATATTTCAATATGTTAGAAGCTAAGGCTGAATACTTATACATGTTACCACAATGGGATGCAATATTCTCACCAGAAAAGAGAAAAGAAATTCAAAAAGCATACAGAGAATCTTGTAGTGTAAGAAACGAAAACAAGGTTGGTAGAAATGATGCTTGTCCTTGTGGAAGCGGTAAAAAATACAAGAAGTGTTGTGGAAAATAATTTTAAATTAAAAGAGCTTTGATTTCAAGGCTCTTTTTTTGCTGATTAATTAAAAATATAATTAATAGAGTGTCAAATAGTAAAGTTTATAAATAAATTATAAGTAGTTATAAGTATTAGAGTGGAGGATTATATGTTTAATATATTTCCATATATATTTTCAACTACGTTAAATGCTGTATCTAGTAATTTTGAAGTTATAGATCAGATAGTTGATAGATTCGTAAATAGTGATTTTATGAATAATTTAATCAGTGAAATAGATAGCATGACTTCAATTAATATTAATTTTAAAGAGCATAAAAGAGCATATACATTAGAGTGTTATCTTCCTGGAGTTAAAAAGGAGAATATTGATTTGGAATATGATAATAATTATATAACTCTTAAGGTAAAGAGAAATATGGTATATACTAATAATAAAAATATAGCAATGGCAGTAATACAATCTGGTGACGATATAGAAGAGGACTATTATGTAGAAAATGCCGATGCACAAAATATAAAAGCTGTTTTTAAGAATGATATTTTAAGAGTATTGATTCCTAAAAATACTTATATAGCAGAAGATACTACTATAATTGACGTTGATAGTTATAAGGTTTGAAATAGAAGAATTAATATTAAAAGTTAAGTTTATAAAAAGTATTGATAACTTAGGAGGAAAAGTAATGAACATAACAGTTATATCTGTAGGCAAATTAAAAGAAAAGTATTTAAAACAAGCAATTGATGAGTATTCTAAAAGATTAACAAGGTATTGTAAAATTGATATTATAGAATTACCTGATGAAAAGACACCTGATAATGCATCAGAGAAGGAAGAGTTACAGATTAAAGATAAGGAAGGACAACTTATTTTATCTAAGATAAAGGATAATATGTTTGTTGTAGCAATGGATTTAAATGCTAAGCAAATGACCTCAGAGGAGTTCTCTAAATTTATTGAGACTCAAGGGGTTATGGGTAACTCTAACATAACTTTTGTTATAGGTGGTAGTTTAGGGTTATCTCAAGATGTAATTAAAAGGTCTAATTATAAGGTTTGCTTTTCTAAGATGACTTTTCCACATCAATTGTTTAGAGTAATGTTATTGGAGCAAGTTTATAGAGCTTTTAGAATAATGAAGAATGAACCGTACCATAAATAAGTGAGGTTTTTACTAAAATTGGATTTGTAGTATTTAAGGAAAATAAAAATTTATTTTTATTTTGGTTAATATTTAAATACTGTATAATGATATGGAATATATTTTTATTATATATAAACCATAAAAGTTAATAGAAAGAAGGTTATTGAATGAGTATTACTTTTAGCTATAGCATATTTTATAAAATATTGTTAAATCTAAGAGAAGATTTTCATAGTTATGGAAGAATAGATGATTCTAATGTAAAATTAGATGAGATAATTAAGTTAATTTGTATAAATTTTTCACTGGCTAAAAAGGGATGCAAGTTTAATCTAGCTTATGTAAAGAGTAAAGCATATGAGTTATTTGAGAATGAGGAGGATTTAGCAAAAGCATTAAGATACATATTTGAAGAAGAAGCTAAAATGTCTATGTTTTACAATAATGATAATACCAATATATTTGGTGCTAATATATCATTAAATATTCAACCAACAGAAAATGAGTTTGCTGAAAAACTTATTAGAGAAATTGAAAAGATAGATTTTATAAATCTTTTAAAAAATTCGAAATATGAAGATTTTGATTTGGTAAATGAGTGTTTTGGACATTTTGTTAGAGAAAATTTTAGGAATAATAAAGAGGATGCACAATATATGACTCCATATGAGATTGTAGCACCAGTGGTGGAAATTATTTTCAATGATATGGAAAAAGATGGGTATTTAACAAAAGAAAGAATAAGAAATTTTACTGTTATGGATCCATCATGTGGAGTTGGAACATTACTTATAGAGTGTTCAAATTATTTTACGAGATTTATTGAGAAACAATGTTTAGAACCATCAGATAGAGAAACAATAGTGTCTAAATTTAGAGAAAATGGGGTTATAGGACAAGATAAAGTTGATAGAATGGTTAGACTGTCAAAGATAAATATGCTTCTTTTAGGAGGCAATATGTCTAATATATTAAATGGAAATAGTATAGTTGGAAGTAGCAAGTTATCTGACTATAAGGGAAATGTAGATTTAATATTTACAAACCCTCCTTTTGGAGCTGAATATACGACTGATAAGTTAGAGATTGATGATTATCCTATATTAAAGGAGTTAAATTTATCAACAACTATAGTTTCATCAGAATTGCTTATGCTTGATAAATGTATAAATATGTTAAATGATTATGGATATTTAGCTATAGTTTTACCAGATAGTTTTTTTTCAGCAAAAGGATTAAATGAAATATATCGTAATTCAATATTAAAATATACAGATGTTAGATGCATAATAGAACTACCGGATGTAACATTTGCTCAAGCTGGTACTCGTACTAAAACATCTATATTATATTTAAGGAAAAAAAGTGATAATAATAGAGACAGTATATTTATGGCTAATTGTGATGAGATAGGATATATAGTTAAAGAAAGAATTGGAGTACCAGTTAAGATATCAAAAGGTATTAATAAGATGCCTATAATAGCGAAGAGTATTATAAATTCAGAAAATATATCTGAAGGTATTATTTCAGTTAATCCATCAGTTACTACAGTATCAAAAGATCAATTAATAGATAATGTATTAAAAGCAGGTTTTTATTCTGCCGATAGATTTGAGTATATTAATTCGATAAAAAACATTAAACTTGATGGATTTGAAATAAAAAAACTTTCAGAAGTGGTTGATTTTGTTACTAGTAAAAGAAAACTTTGTAAAGTTGATTCAAAAATTAAACATGTAAGTGTTTTACATGTAAATTCTGATTGTACAATAGATTTTAGAGAAGTAGAAAAATATAAACCATTATCAAAAGGGAGGATGTGCGAACCAGGAGATATAATATTTTCTAAAATAAATCCAAGAATACAAAGAATAGCAATAATTCCGAATAGTAAATATGAATTGAGTTGTTCTCAAGAATTTGAGATAATGAGACCTAAAAAAGATATGGATATATACACATTAAGTTTTTTATTAAGGACTAAAAGTGTTATGGTTCAGATTGAGAATCTAACTTCAGGAACATCATCATCTCATTGTAGAATTAGGAGAGAACAATTGGCGAATATTACAATACCAGTTCCTGTTACAAATGAAGCTATAGATAAATTTAAGAATATAAATAAAAATTTAAAAGAAACAGTTGAGATTAGATATAGAGCTGATAAAATAATGATTAAGGAAATGAAATATTTAGAAAGTATATTTTAGAAAATGAAGTATTTAAGTAAGTACTTAAATTTTGATAAAGAAAGGGGATGCGAAAAGTGTGTGATTTAAATAGAAAGGAAGAGTATACATTAGAGGATGATTCACAATTTGCAGAAAATGCTGAGATAGTAGATGAAGAGGGAAATAGTGAAAATTTTGATGAAAAAAGAAAGTTATTGAATCAAACTAAAATTGCAAAACAAACATGGTCAATATTAGAAATATATCAAAAAATAAAAAGTGGTAAACTGCAGTTAAGTCCAGAATATCAGAGAAGGGTTATTTGGGATAAGAAAAAGCAAACTGCTTTTATTGAATCTTTATTTATGGGAATAGTAGTTCCACCTATATATGTGGTAGAGATTCCAGGTGAAGACATACTTGATGGAACTACTTATGAAGTCGTTGATGGAAAACAAAGATTATCAACTATTGATAGTTTTGTAAAGAATGAACTTCTATTAGATTCAAAAGCTTTAGAATATTATAGTGATTGGTTTGGAAATAAAAAATTTAGTGATATTAAGGATTTATATGTAGAACTAACAAATGAAATGTTATCATCTGTTTTAGATATATATGTAATAACGGCTAATTCTCCTGAGTTTACAAAATATGATATATTTTCAAGACTTAATAAGGGAGCAGAGAAACTAAAAGTAAATGAAATACGTAAGGCAATATATAGATCATCAACATTAAAAATTATAGATGATTATGTAAATTCTAATGTTAAAACTGATAAGTATAAAGAAATTTTTTCTCCAAATGATATAAAAAGATATGAGGATTATGGAAGATTTTATAGAAGTATAGCATATTATTTGAATACAAATTTAGAAAGTAAAGTTGTTGAAGGATATAATTCACGTCCTAGAGAAATGATAAATGATGTTTTATATAATATTCAGAAAAAATCAATAAAAATAGAAAAGGATAAAGTAAATGATATAATCGAAAATACTATTAAGTTATTAGAATATTTTAAGCAAAATACTTATTCACAGTACATGGTCGACTCATGCATTCCATTTGCTATGAAAATACCAGAAAAATTTTGGAGTAAAATAAAAGATATAGCTGATAGTGAAGAAATAAAGAAAACATTAGAGAAATCTCCATCAACAACAAGCAAAGTAAATTTGAGAATAGAACTTATATCTAATATATTAGAAGAGTGAAAAAATTATGTACAATAAGAAAAATAGTTATATAGAAGCACTTATTATATATAATTATTTACGTGAATATATTGAGTTTGAAAATATAGTAAAAAAAGAGTTTATTTCAAATTTTACGGCGCTGAATGAGGAGTATAAAAATAGAGTATATTTTTATTTAGGTGGAGTTGGAAGTATGAATACATATATTGATTATGATACTTATTCTTTAGTTAAGGAGACTAATAGGTATGATAATTCTAAATTATTAAATCGCTTAACTATGAATCAAATTATAAAATTAGAGAGAAAAGAGAAAGTGATAGAGAGTTTCAATAAAAGCGTTAAATCAATTCAGAGACCAATGATGGAATTTTCATTCTATGATTGTTGTATTAAATTGATAAATACAAGAAATAAAATGGCTCATGAATTTTGCAATTTAGACATAAAAGATAAGGATAGTATAGAAATATTGTCAAAGGCAAAAATTGAACAAATGAAACCAGAATGGTTAAGTGATTTTGAATATAATGAATTAGAAAATAGTATGCAAGCTATCTTAAGTAATTATATATATATGAAAGAGATGAAAAAGATATTGATAAATTCTTAATATTTATTTTATTAAGAAAAATCATACTAAAATAAATGGACAAGATATATAAAGAATGGGTAAAATAAAAAAATATATTAATTTTATTACGAAATAAATCTAAAATATATATTATAGTTAAGAATAATATATTGAATGAAGATATTACTTACAAGAAACTTCTATGTGTAATTAGGTTACATATAGAAGTTTTTATATTTTAGGGAGGATTAATGATGAAGAATAGTTATAAGGAAAATCAATTACTAGAAGTAATTAATATACCCATAGAAGTAATTGAAAGCATAAAAGTAACAATAACTGCACTAGATGAAAACTATGGAGATAATAGAGATGTAGAATCTGACTTAGGTGGATATGTAGTTATAGCAGAAAATATCGTAGATATCGAAATACTGAAAAAAGACAAGTTACAAGGTTTAATACCAGAATATACTGATATAATTGAATGTAGTGAAGGTGTTAATTGGACTTCTTCACTATTTTTGATTTCAAGTGATTATGCAATAGTAGTAGTATGTACTGAAGAACTTTCTAAGTTCCTACTAGAATAAGATAAGGAGGTTGAATTAATGTGAGTAAGAAGAGCGAAGAAAAGATAATCAAGGAAACTAAATACTGTAAGATAAAAAGCCAAGGAAAAGTTGGAGAAGGAGGATACACATACTCAATAGAGAAAATTTACATCAAAGAACTAAAGAGAGATGAAGTAAGATTCTGTGTCTACAAGGCAACTAGAAGAGGTGATGAGACATACATTCCAAGAAGTCTTGATGTAACAGAGCTAGAACTAATAGAGTTAATAAAAGAGTCAATAAGAGAGAAAGTATTTTCGGAAGGATTCATTGAAATGTTAAAACAAGAAATAAATAAAATCTAAAAGTCTTAATTACTACAAGTATAGTGATTAAGACTTTTTACATTTAAATAAAAGTATAGAAAGAGGTAGTATAAATGTCTAACAAAGATAATGTATTCATTGCAGTTAATGAAGAAGTTTCTTCAATAATTCAGCAATATATAATAAGAGAAATTAAGAAGGTATTAGATAAATATAAGAGCATAACAACAGAAGAAATAAGTAGTGTAGAAAAATTAATAAACAGTATAAGCAATGAAGAGTTAAAAGAAGAATTCCTAAATGATTGGAGTATGTCAGTAAAGATAGCAAAAGAAGTTGGAGAAAATGAAGTTGATGACAGGATAATTTCTATGTACCAAAATCTAAAGGGTAATGGATTAGAAGAGTTATCAATAGGTCATGTTATAAATTGGTGTAATGAGTTAGATGAACAAGGTTATGTAATGATTGATGATTATAGCATAATTTATAAAAGTTCAGCTAATCTAAAAGATGTTGCAAGAAGGTTATTAGATGAACTACTTGATGATGCGATTTATGTTGATTCCTTAATAGATAAGGACTCACTAGTTGAATATTGGATAGAGC
>NZ_JAPFDR010000016.1 GCF_026168755.1 Clostridium sp.
GAAGGAATATTGTAATTAAGTTTTAGAATTTAATTGTTTTTGGAAGAAAAAGAGCGTTAAGAAGCTGAGGGAACGAAGTGACTTTCGAAGCTTTAGCTCTTTTTCTGGAAAAAACAATATAAATTCTTAACGAAAATTACATAATTCATGGAGATAATATCATTAATTTTCGTCATCACGGCATTCAAGCTCTAACGAACAATTTAGTGATGTTGTGATTTTGAGGGGTTCTTGTTATAATTAAGAAAAATACGTAAATAAAAAGAGTGGGTGAGAATATGGCAAGAGTTAAAAATAGTAATTCTTTAGCTGAAAATAGAAAAGCTCGTCATGATTACTTTGTTGAAGAAACAATAGAGGCGGGAATTGCTTTAGTAGGAACGGAAGTTAAATCTATTAGAGGTGGTAAATGTAATCTAAAAGATTGTTATGCTGATATAAAAAATGGAGAGATATTCATTTTAAATATGCATATTAGCCCTTATGAACAAGGAAATATATTCAATGTTGATCCATTGAGAGAAAGAAAACTTTTACTTCACAAGGAGCAAATCGGTAGACTTGCAGGTTTAGTATCTAGAGATGGATATACACTAGTTCCATTATCTTTATACTTAAAAAATGGAAGAGTTAAGGTAGCTCTTGGAATATGTAAAGGTAAAAAGAACTATGATAAGAGAGATTCAATGTTAGAAAAGGCTCATAAGAGAGATATTGAACGACAAATGAAAGAAAGAAACCGTTATTAGTAAGAAATGACAAATTTAAAATGGCAAACTAAAACTAAAATTTAAAGTTAATTTACCATTAATAATTTGTCATTTTTGGTTAATAAGAAATTTTTATATTTTTTTCTTTCCATCCTAAATCAAATGGCATATTTGAAATATTAAATAAATTACTATCTATTAAAGGATAGCCATTTGAGTCAAATCCAGATATTATAGATTTGTGATCTGTAAAGAATGATTTATCAAATCTAATAATGTCATCTTTTTTATAGTTATTAGATACTTCATGGTCAGGGTTTAGTCTTTTAGTATAAGGCAAAAGTGTTTCTGATAATGTAAAGATATAGTCGTCTAAGTCATCGTTAAATATATCAGAATAATAATCCTTATCTATGTAAAAAGAGTTATTGGAATTATCATTAGTAGAATAAAGTGTTAATATATGAGGTATTGTTAGAGTAAACTTATTTACCGCAAATTGTTTATTATGAATATAGTTAAAAGTGTAATGTTCATCTAAATCAACAATTATTTTATTATTATTTTTAATAATCTTATTTATAATTACTATTGAATTAATAGAAGTAAAAATTATAGCTCTTTCTAAAGACCAATCACGTAAGTAAGAAATTCTTCTAAATTCATATCCCAATGAATATTCACTATTTGATGAAGAAGTATTATAATAATCATAAAGTTTAGAAACTTTTCCGCTTAAAAAACCATCATTTCTTGTATTAAAAGCAGAGGTTATAAATGTATTTAACTCATCTTCATATGGAGTTATAGAATTTTCGGTTATATCGTTATTATCAAAGTTACCAACGCTAGTACTTATATTAATATTATTTAACAAATAACTTTTAGAAACATAATCGTTTTTGGGAACTTTACCTATACAATAGAAAAAGTAAGCGAACAAACTTATTATTAATGTACAATAAACCATATTAAATATAATGTTTTTAATGCCTATCTTAGAATTGTCATATTTATCGTTTGTAATCATATCGTTACTCCTTTAATTGAAATTCCGTAAGTAAAATAGTTAAATTAATTCATAACTATTAAATAATAAATTCAAAACAAGTTATATTATAGAAAAAGTACTATATATAGTATTAACTATTTCTTTAGAATTATTTAGCAAAATTAGAATAATAGTTGTTTTAATATAAAAATATGATGGTAAATATTCTTATATAACTAAAAATTCAAATTTAAATTTGTTTAGTTTATGTTATAAATTCAATGTTTAGGGGAATGTGTATTACTAAATGATACATAAAAAATATTAAGAATTAACTGTGAAAATATTTAAAAAATGATAAAATAAAATAGGTAATTGATTTGGAAAAGCAATGGAGGGAGAAAGAGCTAATGGCATTAAACATAATTGATATAGCAAAGTTAGCAGGGGTGTCAAAATCTACTGTTTCTAGATACTTAAATAATGGATATGTTAGTGTTGAAGCTAGGGAAAAAATAAAAAAGGTGCTTGATGAAACTGGATTTACACCACAAAGGCAAGCAAAAGGTATGAGAACAAAAAAGACAAATTTAATAGGAGTGATAGTTCCTAAGATAAGTAGTGAGACTCCATCAAGAGTAGTTGAGGGTATTACAGAGGTTTTATCTCCTAATGGATATGATATTTTAATAGCAAATACAAATTTATCTATAGAAAAAGAATTAGAGTATCTTAATATATTTAAATCAAATCAAGTTGATGGCATAATATTTATGGCAACTAAGGTAATAGATGAACATATAGAAGTTATAAAAAACTTAGAGGTTCCAATGGTTGTTGTTGCACAAGATGTTAAAGGGTGTTCATCTGTATATTTTAATGAACTCCAAGCAACAGAAGATATAACTAATTATTTAATTAAAAAAGGTCATAAGAAAATTGGATATATTGGAGTTTATGAAGAAGATAAGGCTGTAGGACTTTATAGAAAGGAAGCTTATATAAATACATTAAAAAAGAATAATATTGAGATAAATTATGAGAATATCAAGATTGGTAATTTTGAAGAGAAAAGTGGTTATATATTAACTAAGGAGATAATGAAGGGGGGAGATATTCCAACTGCAATTGTTGCTGTAACTGATAATTTAGCTTTAGGAGCAATAGAATATTTGATGGAAAATAAATATAGAGTTCCGGAAGATATAGCAGTAGTTGGAATGGGAGATTCAAGGATAGCTAGAGTAATAACTCCAAAACTTACAACAATACATTATCATTATAAAACTGCAGGAAGAAAATCAGCAGAAATAATTTTAAGTAAATTAGAAAATGAAAAAAAAGAAGAGAAAATGGTGGAAAAAGTAAAATTGAATTGTTTACTGGTTGAAAGAAATAGTGTATAAATATGAAGAGGAAAGTGTGTGAAAGCAGTTTCTTCTTTTTTTATATTTTTTATTAGGTACCTTGATAATATTAAATTAATAATGTAAAATAACATGGTACCTAACTAAAATTAAGGAGAAGATAATTATGAATAATAAAGTTAAATATGAACAATGTCCATTGTGTGGAAAAAATTGCAGTATAAATGAAGTTAAATGTTGTAGAGGAAAAAAGTTTGTAAGGTTATTAAATGAGGGAGAAATTACAGAAGAGAAAATAATTGAATTAAAAGAGCAAGCAAGAAAGCGTGAAGAATTTAAGAGTTTACCTCAAGAAGAGCGTCTTATGATAATGCTAGGAAAGTGTGGAATCATATTAAATAATAAGCATTGTGGTCATCATGGAAGAGACCGTATATTGAAGATACTTTTAGAAAAGGGAACAATTACTCAAAGCGAATTACAAGATATAATTGATATTCGCTCAGGGTCTTTAAGTGAAATTCTAAGTAAAATGGAAGATAAAGAATTAATAATAAGACAAAAAGATGAAAATGATAAGAGAAAAGTAAGAATTGAGATAACCGAAAAGGGAAAAGAATCTATTGTATTAAAGGAGGAAGAGCATAAGAATAAGGCAAAAGAATTATTTAATGTAATAAATGAAGAAGAGCAAAAGCAGTTAGAATTAATATTATCAAAATTAATTAAGTCTTGGAAAATAAATCATACTCATCATCATGGACATATGAAAGGTCATGGTAAATGTACGCATAAAAAGTATATGACAGAGCATAGTATTGATAAAAAGAAAGACTGTGAATAATAATTTTAAATCTAACTCTAAGTATAAAATTGAGAAATAAAAAGCAGGATATTATAATAAAAAATATAGACTAACAAAGGATAAATGATATAATAAATTCATAAGCATAAATATTTTTATTTATGAAATTGTAAAGCGGGATAGTAATTCATTTTTGAAATATATTTTTTCAGGTATGAGGGAATATTCCCACAAATGGACTTAAGGAGGAGAAAATATGAAAAAGGTAATTTCAATTGGAGAAGCATTAATTGATTTCATTCCACATGAAAAGGGTGCAGCATTAAAAGATGTAAGTAATTTTTTAAGAGTTGCAGGTGGAGCGCCACTTAATGTTGCAGCAGCTGTTTCAAAGTTAGGTGGTAAATCTCAAATGCTTACTAAATTAGGGGTAGACGGATTTGGAGACCATATTTTAGAGGAAGTTAAGCCTTTAGGTGTAGATGTTTCAAAAGTATTAAGAACTAAAGAAGCAAATACTGCATTAGCATTTGTATCATTAAAGGAAGATGGGGAAAGAGATTTTTCATTCTATAGAAATCCAAGTGCAGATATGCTATTAAATGCATCAGAAATAGAAGAAGAAGTTTTTTCAGAGGGTGGAATATTACACTTCTGTTCAGTTAGCTTAATAGATGCTCCTATAAAGGATGCTCATAGAAAGGCTATAGAATTTGCTAAAAAACATAATTGCTTAATAAGCTTTGACCCAAATGTTAGATTACCATTATGGGAAACACCAGAAGCTTGTAGAGAAGCAATTTTAGAATTCTTACCTTTTGCAAACATAGTGAAAATAAGTGATGAAGAGTTAGAGTTTATAACTGGAATTGCAGATGAAACTGAAGCATTAAACTTCTTATTACAAGGAGATGTTGAAGTTATAATATACACTAAGGGAACTAATGGTGCAGAATTTATAACTAAGGAAAGAAAAGTATTCTCTCCATCATTTAAAGTGCAGGCTCAAGATACAACTGGAGCTGGAGATTCGTTTATAGGGTCATTCTTATACCAAGTTGCTGAAGGAGATAATACTTTAGAAAGTTTAGTTAATTTACCAGAAGAAAAGGTAAAGGAAATATTAACTTTTTCAAATGCAACAGCAGCTTTAACAGTATGCAAAAGAGGAGCTATAGGAGCTTTACCAACTAAAGATGAAGTTTTAGATTTAGCACAAGGGAGATAACTATGTCAAAAATTGATTTCGATAAGCAAATAAATGAATGTATGAACAAAAATTTAGATGCTGTGAATAGTGATAAATGGAGAAATAAATATCATATAATGGCTCCTATAGGATGGATAAATGACCCTAATGGATTATGTGAATTTAATGGAGAATATCATTGTTACTATCAATACTCACCATTAACGCCGATGGGAGGGTTAAAGTTTTGGGGACATGCTGTATCTAAAGATTTAGCTAACTGGGAGGATAAAGGTGTAGCTCTTTACCCGGATATAGCTGAAGATAAGGATGGAGTATATTCTGGATCAGCTTTTGTTAAAGATGATACTATATATTTCTTCTATACAGGTAATGTAAAACATCAAGGAAAACATGATTATATATTAACAGGAAGAGAGCAAAATGTTATTTTAGTAACTAGCAAAGACGGTATAAACTTCTCAGAAAAGAAGGTGCTTTTAAGAAATACAGACTTCCCAGAAGATATGTCTCTACATGTTAGAGATCCTAAAGTTTGGGAAGAAGATGGAGTTTATTATATGGTTCTAGGTGCTAGAACTACTGATGATAAGGGTTGTATTTTATTATATAAGTCAAGTGACCTTTATAATTGGGAATTCCATTCAGTACCGGCAGGTAAGCTAAATAATATGGGTTATATGTGGGAATGTCCAGATACATTTAAGTTAGGTAACAAGGATGTATTAATGTTTTCACCACAAGGGATGAAAGCTGAAGGATATAAGTATAATAATGTATATCAATGTGGATATGCAGTAGGAAACTTTGTTAATGATAAGAAAGAACTTAAACTTGGAGAGTTTGTTGAAATAGATAGAGGATTTGATTTCTATGCACCACAAACCTTTGAGGATTCTAAAGGTAGAAGAATAGTTATAGGTTGGATGGGAGTACCTGATGCAATAGACCATAAGAATCCAACTATAGATAATTTCTGGCAGCATCAATTAACAATTCCTAGAGAATTAATTCTAAAAAATAATAAGGTATATCAAGTACCTGTTGTTGAATTAGAAAAGCTAAGAAAAGGTAGCTCAATTAAAAAGGAAGTATCTTTAAATAAAGAGGCTACTTTAGATATATTTGAAAGTAATACTTTTGAATTAAATATGAGCTTCAAAGAATCTAATGAATTTGAAATTGAATTAAGAGAAGATTGTAAGCTTTCATTTAAGAATGAATTATTTAAATTAGAACTTGGAAAGTCAGGTTATGGAAGAGATATGAGAGCTGTTGAGATTGAAGCTGTTGATTCAATAAGAATATTCTCTGATAATTCTTCTTTAGAAATTTTCTTAAATAATGGTGAAGAGGTATTTACTACTAGAATTTACAATGATTCTATAGGCACTTTATTAAAGTTAAGAGGAAATGGAACTGCCATAATAGAAAAATGGAATTTATAAAATTAATTGTTGATACTACTAAATTAACATGTATAATTGAAATAAGGGAATTCTGAACTATTTTAGACTTTTACCACCATAGAAGTTTATTTGGGGATTCTTTAACATTTTCAACAATAATGAATAATATTAAAGATGGTAAGACTTATGAGGACATAGGTCTTATCATTTTTTATTTAATTATAAGATAGAGGATATAAAATTAATATTTTTGTCAAAAAACAAAGAAAAAATATTTCAAAATTATATTAAATTCATAAAAAAATAAAAATATATTTAATGATATTTAATAATTGTTGAAAAATAAAATAAAAATGTGCTATATTTTAGAGAGAAGAAGTATATATAAGGAGGATAAATATGAATCGAAGAAAAATATCAGCTATGTTAGCAGTAGCTTTGATTACAAGTCAAGTACAAGGTATTACATTTGCAGAAACTAAAGCTAGTAGTCAAGAGATTGATAAAGTTGTTTTGGAAAATTTAGATGATAATAATTCTGATTCAATAGTAGATGAAAAAACAGACACTCAAGAAGGTATATCTGAAGAAAATAGTGAGTCTATTACTGATGATTTTAGTAATGAAGAGAATGGTGAAATTTCTCAGGGTGATGTTATAAATGAAGAAGAAAAAGCTATCGAAAATGAATCGAACAAAAACGTTGAAACAACAGAAACAGAAAAGGAAAATATTGATGAATCACAACAAGGTTCAGAACAATATAAAGTAACGGGGAAATTAGAATTAGATATTAATTTCGATAGCCCTATAAAAGTTGCAAATTCAGAAAAAACAGATATATCTGTAAAAATAATTAAAGATGGAAAAAGTAATACTGTTAAGTTAGGTTCAAATGTTACAAGTGGAAAGTTAGATAATAGTAATATAACTTATAATTTAGAAGCTTTAGATTATAGTAGAAATAAATTAGCAGAAGGTGAAACAGAGTTAGATTTTTATCATTTAACTTTTGAAAATCTTGAATTAGGAACATACTCAGTTGAAATATCTGGCAAGGGATATCAAACTGCAACTATGAACAATATAGAAATCCAAAATTCATCTAAAAGAATTTTATTAGGTACTGATGAAAAGAGAATAGAATTAGAGGATGGTAGTGTTGAACATTATCCAGGTGTTCTAATATCAGGAGATTTTGATTCAGATGGTTCAGTAACTAAAGATGATTATGAAATTCTAAAGAATGCTATAAAAAGCAAATCTTCAGATGATAAATTTGATTTAAATAGAGATGGTAAAGTAGACATAACTGACTTAATCTATGTTCATCAAAATATAAATAAAACTAAGAATACCCCAATTATAGTTGACACAGATCCTATAATAAATCCAGATAATATTAGTATAAATGTAGATAGTAACAAGGTAACAGTAACTGGAGATATTAAGAATATATTAAAAAGTGAAAATTCTACAGTATCATTAGAATCTAAAAGTGAAATAAGTGAAGCTAATCCTATAGAAATACCTATGGATTTATCAGCTAAAACAAGAAATTCAAATAAAATTGAAGAAATTACTATACAAGCTCCAAGTGAAAATGCACCATCTAGTGGAGAAATTGTTATACCTGGAGCAGGTGAGAGTGGACAACCTTTAACTGTTAAGTTTAATGATTCTAATGTAACTAAATCTATAACAAGAACTGCTGATGGTAAAGAAATGGATACTATAAAGATAGATTTAGGAAAACAAGTTGCAGTAAGTCAAATCAGTATAAAAGTTACTGGTAGTAGAAGCAATAAGAACTTAACTGAAATAGCAAAAGTTGAGTTTTTAAATAATGTTTATAAAGAAATGCCAAAACCTAAAATGAATATACCAGTTATAAACCAATTTACAAGTACAACTCAAGTTGGACAAGAGTCTATGACAATAGGTTGGCAACATGAAACAAATGTATCTGGATATGAAATAAAGGTTGAAGAATTAAATAATAACAATCAAGTTGTAAATACAAGCACTTATAAAACAAATGATAATTCTTTAAAAATAGAAAAAGTAAATGCTTATGGGATTTATAGAGTTAGTATCCAATCAATTTCAGGGGAATGGAAGAGTGGATATAAAGATGAGCAAACAGGATATAGCGAAACTGCAACAGGAGATACTAACTTAACTAATAATTCAAATGATAAAGATGGAAAGCCAGATAATGTTGATTCAAACTATCAACCGCAAGCTTGGGATTCTAAGTCAGGAAAATTAAGTGAAAGTGCAGCAGGAGATAATGGTAGTAGCTTTGGAGCTGATTCTATAATAGAGGTTCAAGTAATACCAGAAACAGCACCAGAAGGGCCAGAAGGAATAAAAGTAAAAGGTGGATATAAACAACTTACAGTTTCATGGAAATCTCATGCAAAAGCAAAAGATTATGAATTATACTATAGAAAAGTTGGAACTAAAGAATGGTTAAAAGCAAATGATAATGGAGAAAAATATACAGATTCTAATTTAGATGATAATATTCCAACAGGAGTTTTTGATTTAGCAGCAGGGGCTACTGATAGTTCAGACTTTATAAGAGGTACATCATACACAATAACAGGATTAGAAGATACAACTAGTTATGAAATTATGATGACAGCAACAAATCACCATGGAACAGGTGGATTATCACAAGTTTATATTGGAGCTACTACTAAGTTAGTACCACCAGTAACAACTAACTATAAGCTTATAAATACAGCAAATGGGGTAGGTGCATTAACTAATAATATAGAAAAAGTTGAATTTAAGCAAGGTGATAGCGATAATGAAAATGCTGTTGTAGATAATGATTATAGTACAGCATGGACTTGGAATGGTTGGGATACATCTATTTATGGAAAAGGTGGTCCTGTAATAACATTTGATAAAGAGTATAAAATTGATACTGTAAGATTAATAACAAGATTAGATATAGATTCATGGCCATATGAGGGAAATATAGGCTTCTTAAATAAAGAAACAGGAAAATGGGAATATATAAATGCTTCATTAAGCACAAGTGGTAAAGTAGTAACATTAAAGTTATCTGAACCTATAACAGCTAAGCAAATACAAACAAATATATCTGTATATCCTGGATCAGGATCAGGTAAAGTAAGTATATCTGAAATCAAGTTCTATGAATATGATAGCTTAGAAAAAGATGTAGATAATTTATTTGCTGATGATTTGAAATTATCATTAAACAATGATGTTACGCAAACAATGGTAGATGAGCTTGTTAAGAGAGCAAATACAATAGACCCAATAAATTTAGAATATCATCCGAACAAAGAAGAAATATTAAAGAACTTACAAAGAGCTCAAGATTTATTAAATGATGTTTTATTACAAGATGAAATAATAACTTTAGATTCAACAATACATAATTTAGCTCCTCAAAATACTATAGGTCAAACAAATAATTATCAATCACTAGGTGTGGCAGTAAAACCTGGAGATAAAGTTACTCTGTATATAGGAAGCCCAAATAGAAGTGATACAAAATTTGATTTAGTATTAACTCAATTTAATGCTGAAAGTGGCACTGCATATAAAGTAATAAAGGAATTAAAGATAGGAAAAAATGAAATTGAAATACCTGAAACTGGTTTTGATATGAACTATGAAAAAGGTGGAAATTTATATATAGGTCTTAAGAGTGGATTTGCAGATAATAATACATTTAAAGTAAGAGTAAGTGGAGGAACGGAAATACCACATTTAAATGTAAATAATATTATAGATGATGAAACTAAAGAAGATGAAGTTAAAGAAGCTATAAGAGCTTATATTAGAGAGTTAAAAAGCTATGTAAGTTCTTTACCTAATAGATATCCTGATAGTGCTACTATAGAAGATAATTCTAACAATATTTATACCTATGATCCACAAACTTCTATATTAAATGCTACAGATATAGAAGGAGAAAGAATTACGCTTTCTCTTGCAGCAGACCAAGTACTTGCTGGAATACAAAGTGGGTTATCAGGAGATGAAGATGCCCAAGTAGATAGACTTTATAATACATTGCTTGCTTGGGAACAATTAATGAAGATTTCTTATTCACAACAAGGTTTACTTGAAGAAGCAATAGATTTTGATGGAGATGGAGAAATAACAGATACGAAATTAGATGTTCTTGGTGGAAAGAGTGAAATTCAATATTATAATGAAAATAGAGCACCTAAAAATCGTATTAATATTAAATATCAAAGAATGTTTACAGGGGCATTTATGTATGCATCATCACATCATGTTGGTATAGGTTATGGTTCTATTGCTGGAACTATGTCAGGTGTTCCATTTAAATTTGATTCAAATGGGAACTTAACAAATTCTGAAAGTGGACAATTGTTTGGATGGGGAATATCTCATGAAATTGGACATGTTCATGATAGACCAGGTTTAACATATGCTGAAACAACTAATAATATTCTAGCACTTATAACTCAAACATTTAATGATATAAATGAATCTAGATTAGAAGGCTCAGGATATAAAAAAGTTTATGATAAGGTAACTTCTAATAGTGTAGGATTAGCAAGTGATGGTCTTGCTAGATTAGGAATGTTCTGGCAATTACATTTAGCATATGACAATGATTATACTTATAATATGTTAGAGATTAATGCAGATAATAATTTAGAAAATGATACATTCTATGCTAAATTATATAGAGCTACTAGAATAAATGGAGTAGCTTCTTCAGAATCAGGATATGATTCAACAGCTCAAACATTTATAATGAGAGCTTCAGATGCTGCAGGAAAAGATTTAAGAGAATTCTTTGAAAAATGGGGATTAGTTGCTAGTCCTAAGACAAATGAATATTTAAATTCTAAAGCATATCCAAAGGAAGATAAGGCTATTTACTATCTAAATGATGAGACAAGAAGACTTAGATTAGCAGCAGGAGATGATGTTAGTTCAATAACTATGGCTTCAGATACTAAGGTAACAGCAAGCTTTGGTAGTGATGAAAATGGAAACAAACTAAGTGATAGATCATATTTAAATCAAAAGGAAGTTCCATTAACATTAAGTGTAACAAAAGATTCAGATAAGGTTTTAGGTTATGAAATAATAAGAAAAGAGGCAACAGCAACAGGAACTAAAGATGTAGTAGTTGGATTCGTTGAAAGAGATAAAGATGGAGAAAATGGATTAACTAATTACATAGATGTTATAGATGCTATAAATAATAGAGCATTTGAATATAAAGTAAGAGCTTATGATTATAATTTAAATGTTACTGAGGAAACTACTATCGGTAACATAAAAGTAAATCATGATGGAAGTATATCTGAAACTAATTGGGTATTTGATACTAATACAATAAGTGATAATGATGTTCATGATGAACATTCAGGACATGGGCAAGCTCAAGATGGAGAAATTAAAAAGATTAGTGATAATGATCCATCAACAATTTATACTGCATCAAAAGCAACTAATAGCAATGGTACAGTTGTTTCAGGAGATCCATACGTAACTATTGATTTAGGAGATTCTAAATCCGTTGTTGGATTAAAATACAATCCAGGACAAGCACCTACAAAGAAATTCTCACTAAAGAACTTATTTAGTAAAACTTCAGATACTACATATTCACCAATAAGTAAATATGAAGTTTGGGTAAGTAAAGATGGAAACACTTGGTCTAAAGCTCATTCAGGGAATTTTGATACTACGAAGGAAAATACAATTTATTTCAATGAGACAGGAAGCAATTTAAATACTCAATTATGGGCATATGATGCACAGTATGTTAAGTTAGTAGCTAAGGGAGCTAGTGCTATATCTATAGCAGAAATTGATATATTAGGACCAACTGGAGATAACATAGAAATAGGTATAGATAATGGTGATAAAGTTTATGAAAATGGTGTAGGTATTTTAAAGACAGATTATACTTATGCAGAAGGAAAAACTATACCAGCTGGATCTATAATAGTTACTGGTGAATATAAAGGTGATCCAGCATTTAACGTACCTCTAGTAATAAATGAGAATGATGAAAACTTTGCTTTAAATGCACAAGCAATTTTACTAGCGACATTACCAGATAATGCAGAATTAGGAGAAGTTGCTAAAGGAACTTGGTTATATTGGATAACTCCAGAGCAATACAAGGAAAGTGGAAATATTAAAGGAACTAAGATAAAGGCGGAACTTTATAGATATAATAAGTTAGATAGTAACAATGCACCAGTAGGTCAAAGATTAGTAAGTGATACATTCTTATATGATTTACCTGAAGATTTAGATCAACTACCATTAATAGAATTAAACAATTCAAAAGCAAAATTATTGTCAAGTTCTTTTGATGAGGTTGTAGAAGTGGGTAGCGATATTATTCAAGGTGTATTCAACAATAGAAAGTAAATTTATAGTGATAATATTTTGATTTAAAAGAGGTTATCTCTTTTGAGATAGCCTCAATAAAGTAAGAAAGGAGATAGATTATGAAAAAGAATAAGGTAAAGCCAACTGTAAAAACGGCTTTAGCATATACATTAGCAGTAACTTCAACTGCTGCAATAGCTTATGCAGCACCAAAAGTTATAACGAGTAATTCTGAAAGTACAGAAAACAACTTTATATTAGATGTAGAAAAAGTAGACTCTGATACAGTTAAAGTATCGTTAGATAATATAGAAGACATTCCAAAAGCTCTTCAATTTAGTTTAAAGTTAGATGGAGTAGTTTTAAAAGAGGAGAATGGTAATCCTATAATAAAAGATTTAATAAACATAAATAAATCAGATAAAATAATAACAGATTATACTTATAATAAAGAGACAAATACAATAGATATTTTAATAACAGCTCAAGATTCAATACCTAAGAATGGTAATGAAGTTGAAGTTTTTGAGTTAGATTTAGTTCCATCAGCTAATAATGAATCAAGAAAGTATACTATAACAAATGAAGAAAGTTCTGAATATAAATATGTAAGTAATACAAAGAAAGAGTATGTTAAAGGTGTAAGTGTTGCAAATTCAGAATTAACTTTAAACACAAATCCTACTATAGAAATGAATAGTAATTCTTACATAGAAATTACTGAAGGAGAAACCCTTCAATTAACAGCAGAGACCTTACAAGAAAAAGGATTAATAATAAAAGATCAAGAAAATGATAAAATAACTTTAGAAGTTAAAGATTCAAGTGATAAGATAATAAAAGAGTTTAAGGGAACTGAAGAAGGAATATATGATTTATATATTATAGCCAAGGATGATTTTGCAGGTGAATCAGAGACTTTAAAGGTACAAGTTAAAGTTAATGCAGTAATTGAAGGACCTACTATTACTAAAGATGGAAATGAACTTGAAAGTGTTATTATAAATGCAGGAGAAGCATTTGATTTAATGGCTGGAGTTAAGGCTGTAGATGTTAATGGAAATTCAGTAGAGGTTAAAGTTACGTCAGATAAAGAACTTAACTTAGACCCAGAAAAAGATACTCAATATACTATAACATATACAGCTAGTGATAGTCGTGGTAGAACAACAGTTAAAACTATAACATTAAGTGTAAAAGCAAATAAAGCACCAGTAATAAAAGGTGTTACAGATCATACTTTAACAGTAGGAGATAGTTTTGATCCAAAGAAAAATGTTACTGTAGAAGATGAAGATGATGATATAGAGTTACTTGTTGAGAGCAATGTAAATACAAATATAGCAGGTGTTTATAAAGTTATATATAGTGCTACAGATAGTGGAAATAAAACAACTAGAGTTCAAAGCATTGTTGTTGTAAATCCAAAGGCAGCTTCACTAAACAATATCCCAGTAATAAATGCTGAAGATAAAGTTATACAATTAGGAGAAGAATTTAAAGAACTTGATGGAGTAACAGCAAGTGATAAAGAAGAAGGAAATATAACTGAAAAGATACAAGTTATAAAAAATGAAGTTAACATAAATGTATCAGGAAAATATGAAGTTACATATAGTGTAACAGATACTGAGGGAGCAAGCTCTATAAAGACAATAGTAATAACAGTAAATGAGCCTCCAGTAATAAATGCTACAGATAAAGTTATAAAGGTTGGAGAAAGTTTTGATCCATTAAGTGGAGTAACTGCAACTGATAAAGAAGATGGAAGTATAACTAAAATAGAAGTTGTAGAAAATACTGTTGATGAAAAAACTCCAGGAGAATATAAAGTTACATATAAAGTAAAAGATAGTAATGGTGGAGAAGCTACAAAAACAATAAAAGTAACAGTAAAAAAAGATGTTGTATTAGCTGAAAGTATAACTATAAACAATAAAATTAATAGCTTATATGTAGGAAGTAATAAAATCTTAACTGCAACTATAAATGATGAAGCAGAAATAAAAGATATAAAGTGGACAACAAGTGATGAAAATATAGCAGCAATAGAAGTTATAGGAAATGATGTTAAAGTAATAGCGAAAGAAAAAGGGCAAGTAACTATAACAGCAACAACTACTGATGGAAGCAATAAATCTGATAGTGTTACTATAAATATAGAAAAATATGAAGAAAATGTAGTGAGTTTTGTTAAAGATATTATAGACACTACTATTGTTACACCTATATCAGGTTCTGGGGAAATTGATTCTCCATTAGAAATGGAAGTACAAGCTGTAACTTTAGAAAAGTTTAGTGAGTTCTTAAATAATATTAAAAAGTTAAATGGTGTATTAGAAAAGAAATATGTAGATGGAAACTTTACAGTTTATAAAATAAAAGTTAAAAATACATCTTTAATATCTAGATTTATAGAAGCTATTAAAAATGAGTCAAGTAATGAGGCTTATATAGAAATAAAGATACCGAATGATTTAGAAAATGCAAATGCATTAGGAAGTAAATTAGAAGAAGTTATATCTAAAAATGAAGGTGGAAATACACCAGAGGATGGAAATAAACCAGGAGATGAAAACACTTCAGGAAATTCAAATAATAATAAGTTACCTATCACAGGAAAAGAAAGTATAATAAGTTTAGTTGGTGTAGTTACTACAGCTGCTGGTATGTTATTAGTAGGTAAAAAAAAGAAAAATAAAAAATAGTTTTGTGAAAAGTAGATTTTATATTTACTAATTAGTATAAAAATTTTTAACAATAATGAATAATATATTAAAGATGGTAAGGCTTATGAGAGCATAGGTCTTATCATTTTTTGTTCTTAAATACAGTAAATAAACAAACTCATAATTTCTCCACAATTATTTTATATAATGAAAATGTAGACTGATTGAGGAGCGTGATTTATATGGATGATATACCCCTAGAAAATAATGAAATAAAGATATTTAATAGGATAAGTAGTTCATATATATAACAAATGAGTTTGCTTTCAATAATTCTTATGGATTAATTTGTGTGTATATGAACTCTAAAGGAGGAAATTATGGCACAAGAATTATTAAGAGTAATTAAACATAATACTATTAGTGAATTAAGTCAAGTATTACAAAGAATGAATACTGTTGATATTGCAAAGAGCATGGAAGAGTTAGATTATAAATCTTTAGTAGTAGTATTTAGATTATTAACTAAAGATACATCAGCAGAAGTTTTTTCATATTTAGATAAAGAATCTCAACAAAAGATAATTGAATTAATCACAGAAGATTTTCAAAAAATGGCTGCAATGGAGCCAAGTGAAGAACCATATTTAAAAACTCCAGTTTTGACATTAGCTAAAAAAAGAATAGTATGGCTTTTAGTATTAATGGTATCTGCTACTGTTACAGGATCAATAATTCAAGGATTTGAAGATGTTCTTCAATCTGTAGTAATATTAGCATCATTTATTCCTATGTTAATGGATACTGGTGGTAACTCAGGATCACAATCATCTACATTAGTTATAAGAGGATTAGCACTTGGGGAAATTACTACAAAGGACTTTTTAAAAGTAATATTTAAGGAATTTAGAGTGAGTATTGTAGTTGCGACTGTTTTAGCGATAGTAAACTTTTTAAGATTATATTTCTTTAATAGTGCAGATCTTATGATTTCTCTTACAGTATGTGCAAGCTTATTCTTGACTGTAGTATTAGCAAAGATTGTAGGTGGAGTTTTACCTATAATATCAAAGAAGCTAAATTTAGATCCTGCAATAATGGCAAGTCCACTTATTACCACAATAGTAGATGCTTTTGCATTAGTAGTTTACTTTGGTTTTGCAAAATTACTTTTAGGAATATAATATTAGTAAAAGGGATGATGTAAAACTCATCCCTTTTATGAATTTATTATGGCATCTATAGTTATTTGCATTTTTTCTTCTAAGGTTTTATCTTCTAATAATACAGTAGATATTAAATCGACAAGATACATAGTTGAGAATTGAGAGTTTATAAATTTATGTCTACCTATAAAACGAGTGTTATAAACTTTTAATATTATATCTGAATAAGCTGTTATTAAACTTTCATCAAAGCTTGTTATACAAGCAATTTTAGATCCATTTTTTTTAGAAACCTTTAAGGCATTTACAAGCTCTTTTGTTTCACCTGATATAGAGAATCCTATAACAAGATCTTCAGGAGATGTTATTGAGCTATTAATAATCATCATATGAGAATCTGAAATACAATGTACGTTAAACCCCATTCTTATTAATCTTTGCATCATTTCAGTAGCTGTTAAACCAGAACTACCAACTCCATATAGATAGATTTTATTGGCCTTTTTAATTTCTTCAACTATATTAAGTATAGCAGATTTATCTATAAGTGAATTTGTTCTTTCAATTACTTCATTATAATGGTTATATACGCTTGAAAAAATACTAGCGCTATCGATAGATTTGTTATCATTAGTGATTAAATTAATTTGCATTTTCATTTCAACAAAGCTATCGCAGCCAATTTTTTTTGAGAATCTGGTAATAGTAGAACTAGAAGTTCCTGTTATTTTAGCTAACTCTATTATGTTTATATTTTTAATCATATCAGGTTGATGTAAGATATAATTAGCAATAGATTTTTCTTTATCCGAAAAGTTATTATATTTTTGTTGTATCTCGCATATAATATTCAATTAAAGCCCTCCATAGTAAAATGATATATTTAATAATACCATAATTCTTTTTTTTATAAAATAAGAGATAGAGTCATAATAGTCTCCATCTCTTATATATAAATATCTTATAATGCTTTTTGAACTTCTTCGCTGAATTTTTTTGTTATAAGTTGAGGTCTAGTAATAGCGCTACCAACTACAACTGAATAAGCTCCCATTTCTAAAGCTTTTCTAGCTTTTTCAGGAGTATCAAAATTACCTTCAGCTATAACTGGAACTTTACACTTTTCAATTAGTGTAGAAAGAACTTGGAAGTTATTCAAACCCTTAGATTGTTTAGTATAGCCAATTAATGTTGTTCCTACAAAGTGGAATCCCAATTTTTCAGCTCTTAAACCTTCTTCAACTGTTGAAATATCAGCCATAAACTTTTGATTAGGATACTTAGAGATAACCTCCTTAAGGAAGTCTTCATCTTGATTTATAGTTGCATCTAAAGCTACTACATCTATACCTTCTTCAACTAATGCATCAACTTCCTTCATTGTAGGAGTAATATATGGAATCATATTATCATAATCCTGTTTTATTATTCCAATTATAGGTAAATCAACCTCTGCTTTTATTTCTTTAATATCATCTACAGTGTTAGCACGTATACCAATTGCGCCACCTTCCTTAGCAGCTAAAGCCATTTTACCCATTATGAAGGAGCTATGTAGTGGTTCATTTGGTAGTGCTTGACATGATACAATTAATCCTTTATTCATTACTTTCACTCCTTATAAACTATTCTTTATCGATTATTTCATTAATTTTTTGTTTTAGAGGATCTGCTTTTGCTCCAAATATAGCTTGAATTCCACCTTTAACTTCAAGGACAGCAGTAGCCCCTAGAGCTTTTATCTTATCTTTATCTACTTTGCTTACATCCTTAACAGCGACTCTTAATCTTGTAATACAAGCATCAACATCATCTAAGTTTTCTTTTCCACCTAGTGCAGCTAAGATTTCAGCAGCAATTTCACTCATAGAATCTTTAGTAATAACTTTAACTTCTTCATTGTTATCTTCTCTACCTGGAGTAGGAACATTGAATTTAGTGATTAAGACTCTAAATGTTACATAGTATAATATAGCCCATACAATACCTATTAATATTACATAAATCCAGTTTGTTTTTTCGTTACCTTGTAATATACCAAATAGTGAGAAATCAATTAACCCACCAGAGAATGTATTTCCAATTGATACATTCAATATATCTGTTAATAAGAAGGCTAATCCATCAAAGAAAGCATGTACTACATATAGCCAAGGAGCTACGAATAAGAACATGAATTCAATTGGTTCTGTAATACCAGTTATAAATGATGTAATTGCAGCACCTAAGAATAAACCAGCAACAGTTTTTTTCTTATTTTTTTGAACACAGTGATACATTGCTAAGCAAGCAGCAGGTAGACCAAACATCATTGTTACAAAACGTCCAGCAAAAAATCTAGTACCTTCTGTAAATAAACCTACGTGATTTGGGTCAGCTAATTCAGCAAAGAATATATTTTGTGCACCAATTACAGTTTGGCCAGCAACTTGAGCAACTCCACCTAGTTCTGTATACCAGAATAATGGGTAAATCATGTGATGCAATCCAACGGCACCAGTTAATCTTAATAAGAATCCGTAAAGGAAAGTTCCTATAGGACCTAAGTTAGCAATAGCATTTCCGGCATTAACTAACCAACCTTGGAAAGTAGGCCAGATTAAGAAAAATATTGCAGCAACACCAATAGCTGAAAATGAAGAAACTATTGGAACAAATCTTGATCCACCAAAGAATCCTAGTACTGCAGGCAATTGAATGTTGTGATATTTATTATGTAAGTATGCAACTAATGAACCTATAACTATAGAACCAACAACACCTGTATCGATTGATTCAACTGCAGGATTGAAAGCGCTAATCATTCCTTTAATAGAGGCGTTCATTACAAGAAATGAAACAGCACCAGCCAGTGCGGCAGTACCTTTATCTTTTTTTGCAAGACCAACTGAAAGACCTATACACATGATAAGTGCTAGATTACTAAATACTACGTCTCCAGCAGACGACATTATTTTAAATATACCTTGTAACCAAGAAATATCTAAGAATGGATAAGCTTGTATAGTGTTAGGATTTGATAGTGCTCCACCAATTCCTAATAATAAACCAGCTGCAGGCAATATTGCAATTGGTAACATAAATGATTTTCCGATTTTTTGAAGCTGTTTAAACATAATATCCTCCCTTATTTTATAAAATTATTTTCATGATTGCAATAAAAGTGAAAAAAATTTTCGTGAATATGTTTACAATATACCATAAAATTTTTTTCATTTCAACACAAAAAGTGAAAATAATTTTAAAAGTTTATTAAAAACTTTTTATTAGATATTTATATCTAAATATTAAAACTTTAAATATTATAAGAAGCAAGGTTATAATATTAAAGAGAAAAATTTTTTTGGAGGTTACTATGATTAACATATTAATAGTTGATGATGAAAAGAAAATATGTGAATTTATAAAAGCATTCTTAGATAGTGAAGGTTATTATACAGAAGTTGCTTATGATGGAAATAGTGCTATAGATAAGATAAATTCAAAAAAATATGACTTAATAATATTAGATAGAATGATTCCATATATAAGTGGAGAGGAAATATGTGAATATATAAGAAAAAAGTCGGAAGTTCCTATAATTATGCTAACTGCTAGAATAGAAGATGAAGATAGGATAGATGGCTTTAAGCTAGGTTGTGATGATTATATTTGCAAGCCTTTTAATATAAATGAATTAGTATTAAGAGTTAAAGCTATTTTAAAGAGAAGTAGTGGTTCTTATGATAAGGAAATAATAAGTTATGGTGAAGAATTAGAAGTAAATACTGCAATTCATGAAGTTAAGGTTAGAGGTGAAGAAGTAATTTTAACTAATACAGAGTATAAAATATTACTTACATTAATAAATAATCCTAAGAAGATATATTCAAGAGAGAAATTGTTAGAAAGTACTATTGAAGGATATTATGAAAAAGGTGATAGAGCTATAGATAGTCATATAAAGAATTTACGTCAAAAGATAGAAGTTGATTCACGAAGTCCTAGAATAATTCAAACAGTATATGGGGTAGGATATAGATTTGGATTATAGAAATAAATTAAAATCAATAAATAGTAAACTTATAATATCTTTCACTTTTATCATGATTGTAACAATTATAGCTATAAGATTTTTTGTAAATACAAATTTTAAAAATTCTTTTGCAAAATATGTTGATGATAGTAATAAAGCAGAAATAAATCATTTAATTGAATTTGATTTAAAGAGTATATATTTAAATGGTAATTGGCATATTGAACTTATAGAAAATTTAGGAGTAGACTCTATAAGAAAAGGAATTGCAATTGAAATATATGATGAAAATACTAATAAAGTATGGAGTGTATTTGAAGATGAGAAGGTATTATCAGATAATACTTTAAATGAAGTAAGTAAAAATATGCAGAGTATAGAAAAGAAATGGAATAGCTATTTTGAGGAGTTTAAAGTTGATATTAGAGATATTAGTGGAAATTTAGTTGGATATGCTTATATAGGTCATTATGCTTCTACTTATTATATGGAAAATGATGTTCAATTTTTTAATGCTGCTAATAAAATTATAGCTGTAATAGGTGTTATTTCTATAGGTAGTATTATAATAATTTCAATAATAATATCTAAATCAATAGCTAATCCAATTTCTAAGGTTTCAAAGATGACGAAATTTATAGGTGAGGGGAATTATAAAAAGGAAGTAACTTATAAGAGTAATATAAGTGAAATTGATGATCTAATAAACTCTATAAATAAATTATCTAATGAATTAAATGAACAGGAAAATTTAAGAAAACAACTAACTGCTGATATAGCCCATGAGCTTAGAACACCACTTACAAGTATAAAGGGACATTTGGATACAATTATTGCTGGAATTTGGGAACCTACTAATGAAAGACTTAATAGTATAAATGAAGAAGTAACAAGAATTGCAAATCTTGTTGATGACTTAAGAAAGTTAGCTAAATTTGATACTGGAAAAAATAATTTAAATAAAGAAATAGTTAATTTAAGAAGTTATATAAAAACTATTGCTTATAATTATGAAGGGAAAGCACTTGAAAAGGATATAGTAATTAAATATCAATTAGAAGATTTAGAGGTGTTAATTGATAAAGAGAAGTTTGCACAAGTAATTATAAATATATTATCTAATGCTATTAAATATAATAATGGAAATAGTGAAATATATGTTAAAGCTTTTATGAAAGATAACAATGTTAATATAAGTATTAAAGATAGTGGAATTGGTATACCTGAAAGTGAACTTAAAAATATATTTGAACGTTTTTATAGAGTAGATAAATCCAGAGGGGCTAATGAAAAAGGAATGGGTGTGGGACTTACAATATCTAAATCTATCGCAAATTCACATGGTGGAAAAATAAAAGTTTTCAGTGAAATTAATAAAGGCTCAGAATTTATAATTATTTTGCCTAATGAAAATTAAGTTATGCACTTATAAACAAGTATTTGGAAAAAATGTGGATTAAAGTGTGGATTATTCTTTAGTTTGTGTGGATAACTTTTAAATTTTTATCTTAAAAATAAAGTAGAGTCTAGCATCCGGCGAAGGACAAACTAGACTCTACAGGTAATTAGCACTTTAACGTACCAACTGCTTGTTTATAATAACATCTTTCCAAGATGATTTCAATAGTTTTTGTTTTAAAGTAAATATCATAGATATTATTAATTTAAAATTACATAAAAATTTATGGTTTATTTAGAAAGATTGTTTAATATAAGAGTAAAATTTCTTTTAAAAGAATAATATTAATAGTTTACCAAGGTTTTAATAGCGGAGTTAAGTTGACAGTTGAAACTGTATGTTTTATAATAAAGTCACGATGTTAAACATCAATTGAAAATTGAATAGGTAAAAGCGTTTATGACCTATTAAGCTAACATGGGGGCGTTTTGGCTTCGACGGGGGTAAGATGGGTTTGATAAGCGGGCCGAGTAAAGCATGGACGACTCGTTAATAAGCTATGCACTAAATATAAACGCAGAAGACAATTTTGCATTAGCAGCTTAATATAGATTGCTCATCAGTCCAGGATGCCTACGTCTTGGGTAGCTGGTGTCATTAAAGTAGGGAACGAAGTCTAGCAAAGCTTTGAGATAGAGGGGTATTTATGAAGCTAGGGAATTAGGAGTTTGTTTGTGAGCGAACTAAGGACCGAAATTTTAGTCACAAACTACGCTCGTAGAAAGTCAGGCTGGTCTGCTTTCGGACAGGGGTTCGATTTTGAAAGAAAGTCGCCTTAAGCAGTGATGTTTAAGTGATAACTTGGCTTTATCGGTGAAACCGTAACAGAGTATGCTGATGGCAATACCGAGAGGTATGTGAAGAAATTCAACAGCCTCGTATCGACTTATAGGTTCCTAAAGTGAAAACTATGGAATACTAGGATAGAAGACATAAACTATACTGAGCTTCTATAATATGCCAGGCTGCTATTTTGATAATAGTAGAAGATATAGTCAGTGCCATATAGAAATAATGGATGCACATGACCCCTCGCCTCCACCATGAAACCCATGATAAACTATCATGGGTTTTCACTTTATATTCATAAATTCATTAAAAAATGCTCGTTTCTCAATTAACATCTCTTCAGTGTATCTTCCATTTCTAGATGTAAGAGATTTATATTTTCTTATAATTAATTCAGCTCTTTTTTTCTTAATATTAATTACTAGATAAGGTTGTATATCTATCAATAAAGAAATAGCATCATTTCTTCTTAAAACATAACTGTAGCAATCTTTATGTATGTCTGAATTGTAATTTTTCTTTTTAGTGATAGTACCTTTTCCTATAACTTTCTTAATCCATTCAAGTAATTCTAAAGTAGTTGAAGCAATTGAAATGCAGGGAGCAGGATGTTCATTTTTATGTATTTTTTGTAGCATAATACTTCCTTCACCATCAATAATTCCAGCAATATAAGCTTTTTCTGTTTCTGTCATAAGTTCACCTTTTCTAAAAAAATATTATCTATTTAAATATAGTATGTGATTTTAAAAGGATAATATTTATAGCAATCCATTGATATATAATCCTATGGCCAAAAAATTCTTATGTTGTTAGCATAAAGTAGTGGACACGTTAAGATAAATGTATTTGCTGAAGAAATAAAAAATGTTGATGAGAGTGATTTGAAAACATAGTACAAGCTAAGGAAATCATAGATAGAAATGTTAAAAGTAATAGTTTATATTCAGTATATTTAGATGCCTCTAAAGAATCATCAGGTTCAGGAGCATCCGAAAATGATCCTGTTAAAACTTTTAGTGAAGCTTTTGATTTAGTTGCATATGATGGAGTTATATATGTTACTGGTGAAGTAATTATACATGATGATGTATATATGCCTGACAAATTAATAGTTATTAAAAAACAAAAAGATAATGGTAAACTTAAGTTTGAAAAAAATTATATTTAAAAAATATGCTATACATAGAATTGAATCATCATCATTATATTTATATGGAGTTAATATAGAAGGGATAGTAGATGGGAAAAATGTTAAAGATCAATCCGTTGTAGATATAGTAGGTTTATCAATGATAAATAAGATTAATAATATAAAAAAGTTGGGTGTTTATGCAGAGGCTGAACTAAATATTAAAGAAGATTTAGAAGAAGTAAGAGAATTATACGCTGAAGGTGAAATTAAAATAAAAAATGGGGCTAAGATTAATGTAGAACATTTATATGGAACTTTTGCATTCGATGTTGAAGTCGCTGATAATGAAACTTTAATAGAAGGTAATTATATTAAAAGTAAAATATTTGTAGGAGATATATATTTAAGTGATAAATTAATAAGAGAAGGATATAGACTTAACACAATCTGTGGAGCAGAGTCAATAGTTGTTGATTTGTTTAATCCACAGTCAACTAATATATCTACTAATTATGCACCTGTTATAAAAAATTTAAGAGAAATAATTATAAGAGAAGGAAATACTATAGATTTAACAGAAGGTGTTGAAGCATGGGATTTTGAAGATGGTGATATAACAGAAAAAATAGTATTTCCAAATATTGATTTAGAATCTCTACCTGTAGGAAAACATGAAGTATCCTATGAAGTAACTGATAGTGATGGAAACAAAACTATTATGAATAGAACAATATATGTAATAAAAAATGCATCTCCAATAATAAAAGGAGCAAAAGATATTACAATTAAAATAGGCGATGTAGATAATTTTGATTTACTTAATGGGATAATAGTAACAGACGATAAGGATAATGATTTAAAACCTGAAGTTATAGGAAAAATAGAAAAACCATCTCCAGGTACTAATAAAGACTCTACAATAACTTATACAGTAACAGATAGTGATGGAAATTCTACTACAGTAACTAGAGTTATAACAGTAACTAACCAACTTCCAGTAATAAAAGGCCTTGATGAAATAGTTATAAAACAAGGAGAAGAATTAGATTTATTATCAGGAGTAACTGCATCTGATGAAGAAGATGGTGATATAACAAAAGATTTAGTAATAACAGGAGCTATTGATATAAATGAAGAAGGTTCACATATATTACTTTATAAAGTAACAGATAGTGATGGAAATACTACAGAGATGCAGAGAATAGTAGTGGTTGAAAAAGATAATGAAGTTATACCTCCAACTGAAGAATTAGAATCTTTATTACCTCCTGTAATAGCTGAAGCTATAACTAATAATTTAGTAAGTTTAATTTCTGGTACAGGAATTATAGATGATCCAGTAGAAATAGAATTTAATAACATTAGTAATGATAATGTTGATAGTTTATTATCTGATATAAAGAATCTCAATATAAAAGTAAATAGTTTAGAAAATAAGAATGGATATACATTTGTAAAAATTTCAATATTAAAAGAAAGTAATTCTAATACTTTTAAAGTATCTGAATTTAGCAATTTAAAAGAAGAAATTCACATAGTATTAAAAGTTAAAGATGAGTATGTAAACATCGCTGATAAACTTAGAGAATTTGCTGAAAATAATATTGAAGATTCTAATGATGACAACACAAATAGTGATGTAGATAATAACACAGATAACAATACTAATAATAATGTAGATAACAATACAGATAATAATATAAGTAACAATGTGAATAAAGATGATATTATAAATGATAATATAACTAACAATAATGTAAATAATGATAGTATAAACTTTGATAATCATAAGCCTATAAAAGAGCTTCCAAAGACAGGGGATAACTCAAGTATAGTAATGTTAGCTTCAGTAGCATTACTAAGTTTATTATTTATGATATTAAACATTTTTGGAATAAAGAAAAAAATAAACCTGTATAAGGTTGGTATGAGTGATAATATGAGAGAAATTAAATAAATTTACATGTGAAATAAATAAAGTTCCTACTAAAATAATAAACAAGCTATATCCTAAGGCAATATTATAATGGTCAAACCTTAAAATATTAAGGTTTGACCATTATATTTTTAATAATCTATTACTTCCTATAGGTTACAGTATCTGCTATTATGTTATTTAAGTTTGTTTTTGTTAACAGAAACTTACCTTATAAATTAGTTTTGATAGCAAATTATTATAATATAAAACTATATTAGCAATTCAAAAATAAAAACCGACATTTAACGATAAAAAAAGACAAATATAATTTAATTAAGTTAAAATATAACGAGAAATGAATACACCAATGATTGGGGTAAAGAATTTTCAGAGAGGTTAACATAAATATAATTTTAATTTAATTTAATTTAAATCAAACGTACTAAGAATTTTAATTTGGCATATTAAAGCTTCTATAATATTTGATATGCCAAAAAATAAAAAATCATGAAAGGAGGATATAAAATTCTTATGAAAAGAAAAATAATTTCTTACATTTGTTTGATTGCTATGTTAACAGACTATGTTCCAGTATATGCATTGCCTAATGCTACTACTAATGTTATATCATCAGAAATAAAAGAAGAAGGTACAGAATCTAATTCAGAAAAAGATGAAAACAAAGAAACTGTTTCAGAAGAATCTACTTTAGAAGAAACAGAAAACAAAAAAAATACTTCAGAAGACCTTGCCTTAGAAGAAATAGAAAGTAAAGAAAATACTTCACAAGAACCTACCTTAGAAGAAACAGAGAATAAAACAGTATTAAAAGATTACATGTTTAATATGTATATATTAAATGAAGAGAAAGTAGTAAATAATGAAGAAGAATTGGGATTTTCAATTAGTTTTGACGAGGAAGAAAGCCAATTTATTGTAAGCAATCAATCTGAAAAACAATTATCAAAAGAAAATCTAAATACTATAATCTATAAAATTAATATATACGATAAAGAAAACAAAGAAAAATTAAATATAGAGCTTCTTGGTAGCGATACAGGTAATTCTGAAAAACTAAATATACTTAAAGAAACTAAGTATGAAATTGGTGATTCTATAAAAATAAGTTCTCTTGATCCTAAGAATGGATTAAAAATATTAGGTGATATACAAGGGAATATAAACAAAGAAAAAGAAGATTATTCTGATGGAGTTGATGATCTAGATTATATTCAAAACGTAAGATTTGAAATAACAGGGGAAGGTCTTAAAACTGTATACAATGAAGCACCAGTTATACATGGTCTTACAGATCTTAAAGATGTGAAAGATAAAAATATAGATATCTTTGAAGGAATAACAGTAACAGATGACCATGACAAAGAAATAGACACTTCTAGTATAGAAGTTAAATTAAAAGAAATTGATGAGCTTGTAACAGAAGTAACATATATAGTTACAGATAGTTGGGGAAGAACAACTTCTGGAAGTAGAACTATATCAGGAATTAAGTTAAATGATAATAGCAAAAAATGGTCATTAAATAAAAATTCTTCAGCTTCTAGCTTAAAAAATGTTCTTATTACTGTAGGTGGTATAACTTACGCAGGAGGAGAAGATACAAGATTTAAGCTAAAGTTTGACATTCCATCATCATCGATTAAGGTTACAGACGTAGATAGTAGGGTTATGAATAACCAGGTAGATGGAGAGTACTTTAAGTTTGAACTATATGATAAAGAGATGAACTTGAAAAGGTCAGTAACTTTATTAGGTAAAGATAAAAGTAACTCTGATAAGTTAAAAGCGTTAAACAACTTAAAGTATATAATTGGTGACCACATATACATTTGGCATAAAGAATCAAGTGAAAAGCTAAAAATAGATGGACCTATTGAAGATACTACTACTGAAAATGTTGAAAACAGTACTGTTAATAATGTTCTTGATTATTCGAATGGTGTTGATGAAGAAAAACTTATTAATCACAGGTTTGAAATAACACCAACTGGTTTAAAAAGCATAAAAAATACAGCTCCAGTAATAACTAATTTACCAGAAATTACTGTACCAAGAGGTGGTGAAATAAACTACTGGAATGGTGTTATAATTGATGATGATAAGGATAAATTTACAGATGATACTATAAAATCAGGTAAAGTATCTGTAGAACATACTAAAGTTGATACATCTATACTTGGAAATCATACGGTAGTTTATACAGCTACAGACTCTTGGGGACTTTCAGGAACAGCAAAAAGAACTGTAATTGTATCAGGTACAAATCCAATAGAAAGTAAGTTTATTGAAGTTTACAATAAGCAAAACGATTTAGCATTTAAAATTGGATTTGACTCTGTATCTAAAAAATATATTGTTACTAGTCCAAATGAAACTCAATTAGATACTACTACAGATAATATTGTATTTAAGTTTAGAGTATTTTCTGAAAATGGAATGTTGAAAAAAACAGTAAACATAAAAGGTAAAGACACGATAAATCAAAGGTTATTATCTAAGATAAATGGGTTTAAGTACGAAGAAGGAGACTATATAGAATTATGGTCAGAAGATCATAAAAATGGAATTAAGATTACTGGAGAAATAGCTAATACAAAACCTGAAAATTCAGGGTCTGGGGATTCAGGGTCTGGGGACTCAGGAGCTGGGAATAAAGAATCTGGAAATACGCAACCTGAGAATACAGAACCTATAAATGTAGAAAATGAAAATGTAGACAATAATCAAAATGTAGATATAAGTAATGGTATACCGGAAAGTTATGAGGATGGTATTGATAATCCTGACTACATGGACAATGTTAGATTTAAAATACTGTCAGAGGGTCTAGAGGCTGTTTACAATAAAGCTCCTGAGATTAACTTTGAAGAAATGACAGTTAAAAGAGGAGATAAAGTCGATTATCTACAGGGTGTAACTGTAAGGGATGACCATGATAGTGATGACAATGTTAGTGATGATGAAAAATTAAAAGCCAAACTTATCTATAAAAATATTGACACAAGTACAATAGGAACTAAGAGTGTTGAGTATAGACTGACTGATAGTTGGGGAAGAACAACTATAAAAAATAGAAATATAACTGTTACTGATAAAACTGCTCTAGAAGCAAATAAAATAAATGTAAAAGGTAAGAATGGAGTTATATTCTCGTTAGGTTTTGACTCAATTACTAAGAAATACATTGTAAGAGACATTAATTTGAATAATTTACCTGAAGATGTAAGTGGTAATGTGTTTAAGATGACTATATACACTAAAAATACTACTAAGACTAATGGTGATTTCACAAAAGTACAGGAAGTTATTATAACAGCAGATGATTTAAAAAATAAGAAATTTGTAAGTAAGTTTGAAGAATTACCATTTGCAGATGACGAGTATATTTCATTATGGAGTTATAATACTCGAGATGGTATAGAGGTTAAACTAAATGGAAATACCACTTATACATTTGAAGATGATGAACATATGATTAATACTCGTTTTAAAATAAATGAATCTTCTGGTTTAGAGAAGATATATAATGCTGCACCTGAAATCAATATAGATACTGATTTTTATATACTTAAAGGTAGTGACATTGATTTAGAAAATGTTGCTACTGCAACTGATGAGATTGATGGAACAATAACAAATAAGCTAATAGAAACAGGACTAGATGAAGTAGATAAAAATACAGTAGGAACATATAAAGTACACTATGAAGTATCAGATTCATGGGGAAGAACAACATCTAAAGATGTAAATATGCATGTAGTATCTAACTCAGTATCTAATGATATTGAATTCTATGGTGCTAATAATCAAAAGATATTCTCATTAATATATAACCCTATGAGAAATAGATTTGATGTTCATAAAACAGATACTGCAACTACAGTAGCAACAGGTAATGATGGTACAATCACTGATGATACAGGTAATAACGGTACAGTTACTAATGATAAAGTATTTGGACTTACTGTATTTAATAAAAACTCAGAAGAAATTCATAAAATTGAGTTAAATGAGTCTCAAGTACAAGATATTAATGAATTAAATAAAATACTAGAATTCGACGTACAAGATGGATATTACTTTAGTCTTTGGAGTGATAATCCTAAAAGAATTATGATTAAAGGAAACATGATAGGCAATATAAGTGCTAATAAAGAAGATTACACTGATGGTATAGATGATAGAGACCAGATGATAAACGTAAGATTCAAAATAACTGAAACTGGTTTACGACATATATATAATGAAGCACCGATTATACATGGTATAAAAGAACTAGAAGCTTATGCAGGAGATCCAATTAACTATTTAGAGGGGATTACTGTGTCAGATTATACCGATGGTGATATTGCCAATAGTAAAATAAAAATTACTGATAGTAATGATGAACCTTTAGATAATGTAAATGATGAAGATAAGTTAAGGATAGGTGAAAATACTATCAAATACACAGTAGAAGACAGTTGGGGTAGAAAAACTACAGAAACAACAAAGCTTACTATAAACGAAGGTATGCTAAAAAATAAAATTAGACTTCAAGGTGGGCCAGATTTAGATACTCACGAGGATATAGTGACTATTACTTTTGATACAGAAAATATGAAAATTAAACTTGACCAAGTAGATAAACCTTTTAACGAGGCAATAGGTCAGGGAACAAAGTATTATGGAATCAAGTTAATTGCCAAAGGTGGAAGTAATAAATTGCCGGAAGGTGATGATAGTATTAATAGTATTAGAGGTACTGATAGAGGGACTTCAGAAAGATTTATACCATTAAATGATTTAACTTTTGAATATGGTGATAAGTTTGAACTATTTGCATGGCATCCACATAGACTTGAAATAGATGGTAAAGTTATAGATGCAAGGGAAGATTATACTGATGGATTTGATATCCCTATGAACTTAACAAATGCACAATTTGAAATAACTCGTAGTGGATTAAAATCGATATATACTGAAAAAGTAAAACCAACAGGTAATCGAAAAAATATATTTGCAGCAATTGCACCAGAAGGATATGTTTTCCAATATTCCATTGAACCAGGACATGACGTCGAAGATGGAGGAAAAATAAAAACGATTAAAAAAACTAGCTATTCTATGTGGTATGAAAAGGGTGCTAAGAATGTTGCCAAAATAGCTATATATGATAAACATGGAAATGTTAAGAAAGAGCATACTTATAACGGAAGTGTTAATGGTAATACTATTGGGGAGAACTTTCATAATTTTGTGTATAAAAATGGAGACTATTTATTTTTACAACATATGGATCCAAAAAGATTTGCAATATATGGAAATGTAAAAGGTCAAAAAGAAGATTATAGTGATGGATTTGAAGAAGAAATAGATATGCGAAATACAATATTTAGATTTACTTCGGAAGGTCTAGAAGCTGTATATAATGAGGCTCCAAAGATTAATGGTATAGAAGATACAGTAGCATATTTAGGAGAAGCCTTTAAACCATTAGAAGGTGTTAGTATAACTGATGAAGATAAGTGGCTAAGAATACCTGAGGTTGTTAATACAAACGTAGATATAACCCAAATAGGAGAGTATAAAGTTGGATATAGATCAAGAGATAGCTGGGGAAGAGAAACTACAGCAACAAGAAAAGTAACTGTAGTTCCAAGAATTTATGACAATAGATTTAAAATTTACTCAGATAGTGAATCAGAGAGTCAACCAGATGGTGAATCAGACGGTCAATCAGATAACAACTCAGGCAGTGATTCTGAAATAATTAATGCTGTTGATGGTGAGAATTCTAATGGTGCTCCTAGTGATACTGAAAATCCTACTAAAGAACCTATTTTTGAAATTGGTTTTGATCCTCTTACAAAAAAATATAAAGTATATAACCCAAAGCCTGATAAGTTATCAGAACAATATTCAGACGATACAGCATTTTATATAGAAATAAGGGATGAAGGAGGAGGAACAAAAGCTAAGGTTACTCTAACAGGTAATGATAGAGGTACTTCTCCTAAATTAGAGGGGATAAATAAGATTACCTATGAAACTGATGATACTATTCAAGTTTATAGAAGAGATTACCAAAATGGTATAAAAATAACAGGAACAATAAATGGAAATGTAAATGTTGATCAAGAAGATTATAGTGATGGTATTAATGACCCAGATTATATGAACAATGTTAGATTTACAGTTAAAGAAGATAAGTTAGAAACTGTATATAATGAGGCAGCTGAAATAACTGGTAGTTCAGAAGATACTATTATAAATAATACTACTATAACGAAGGGGAGTTTAGTTAATTTACTAAAAAACATTCAAGTAAGTGATGATAACAGTGATTTAACACATGAAAATATAGACATTTATTTAGATGGAAATCCAATTGAAAAAGACCATACATTTGATCAAGTAGGTAAATATAAATTGAGCTTTATGCTTGTTGATAGCTGGGGAAGAGTAACTTTAAAAGAAGTTGATATATCAGTTGAATCAAAAGTTAAATTAAATGATATAAATGTTTATGATAATAGTGGAAACATAGGATTAACAATAGGGTTTGATACAGCACAAGATAAGATTATTGTAAAAAAAGCATCAATTACGGCTACTAATACAGTTAAATCTTCTAATAACGACACAAGTCATTTTACAATGACTGTTAGAGGTAAAAAAGGTGAGGAAAAATACTCTATTGCTTTAAATGGTAATCGAGAACATGATAGATTAGAATTAGCAAAAATCCATCAACAAAACTATAGTATATATGACACTATAAGTTTAAATGCGACTGATGAGAATGGTGTAAAGATAACTGGAACAGTTGTTGGTACTGATTTTAATTATGATGAAGGATTTGGAACTACCGAAAAATATAACGAAGTTAGATTTATGATAACTGATGATGGATTAAAGGAACTAAAAACTGATGTTCCTATGTTATCTGGAATAGGTGAAGTAACCATAAAAAGAGGTGAAGAGATAAACTTCATGGATGGTGTACATGCAGAGACAGACGATGTACATGATGAAGACTATACTATAACTGTTAACCCAAATGGATTTAACAACATGGTAGAAGGTGATTATACTGTAAAATATAATGTAACAACTAACCGTGGAGTTAAAGCAACATATGATAGAAAAGTTATAGTTGAACCTAGAACTGAATTAGAATCATTTAAATTAAAAATAAATAAAGGATCTAATGAAAATAAGAAAAACATATTAACAATAGGATTCGATACAATTACCAATAAGTTAAGGGTAATAAATCATTCTGAAACTGATGTTATGCCAGGAAGTCCATCTGAGGTATCACTTAAATTAAGTGCATACAATGAATCAGGTTCAAACATTGCTAATATAGAATTAAAAGGAAATGACCCTATTAGTCAAGAGTTTGTAGGTAAAATTAATAATTTTGCCTATCAAGAAGGCTATAGTTTATCTATATGGTATGAAGAAACTGAAAATGTGATTATAGATGGTAATATACAAGATAACTCAGGAAGTAATACAGAAGGTAACACAACGAACTATAATCAAGGTACAACTAATACTATCGATATACAGAATTCAAGATTTACTATAAAAGAAGATGGATTAGAATATGTATATAATGCAGCCCCAGTAATAACAGGTAATGATAATGATCTTGTTTATTACAAAGGTCAAATTTTAGATCCATTTAAAGATATTAGTATAACAGATGATCATGATAAGAATATAACTACTTATGATATAACATATGATGATACAAATGTAGACTTAGATCAACCTGGTAATTATACAATGAAATATATTGCTGAAGATAGCTGGGGAAGAAAATTAGAAGTTACACGTACTATTGTTGTAAAATCAGGATTAGGTTTAAATAAGATAGAATTTTATGCTTTAAATAATTCAACTACTTCGCAAAGAAATACTACAGAAAGTACTACAAATAATAAAGTATTTGATATTGGTTTTGAAGATGGTACAGTAAAAATAAGCAACATATCTGACTTACAACTTGACTCAAGTAAACCAAGTGAGAAAGTAGTAACTATAAAAATATATAATAAGTATATGGAAGTTGTAAAGGAAGCTACATTGACAGGTAATGCTAATGGAAGACATGAAGAGTTGGATAATCTAGCAGAGTATAATATAAAAGCTGATGATTTTATATCCATAGAGGGTGTTTCAAAAGAGTTTGCGCAAAATGGTATAAAAATCACAGGAACTGTACTTGATGAAAGAGAACCTTATTCTGATGGTATAAATAATATGGACAATATCAACAATGTAAGATTTAAATCTACAGAGTTTGGATTACAATCTGTATATAATGAAGCTCCAACTATAACTTTTGAAGGAGATTATTTAGATGCACTTTTAGGTGATGGAAAAGACATTGATTTTACGAAAGGTGCAACTATAAAAGATGACCATGATATATTAGATGGAGATAATATAGAAGTAAAAGGTTTAGAAAATGCAGACCATATTGGAGAGTATGAAGCTACCTATATAGTTACAGACTTATGGGGAAGAGAAACTAAAGCAGAAAGAAAGGTATATTTATACAATGCATTAGATTATGATACACTAGAATTTATGGGACATCGTGACCCTAGCGATCATGAAAATGTAGAAGTAGCCTTAAAGATGAAATTTGATACAAAGAATATGAAAATTAGAGTATCACATGGAGAAGATGTATGGTTTAGAAAAGGTAATAACTCAAATACCCAATATAAAGTTATATTACTGGATGAACATGGCAGTGAAGTAATCTCTAGACATGTAATAGGTTCTGATAAAGCTAATGATGATAATATTGGTTTTAGAGAATTAGATAATGTTGATTTTAAATATGGATATAAGATTAAACTATTTGCATGGCATCAAGATTTATTAAGAATACAAGGTCCTGTAAGAAATGCTAGAGAAGATTATTCTGATGGTGCTCAACTAGGAGATAGTTATACAAACGTAGAATTTAAAATAACTGAATCTGGTCTAGAATCTATTTATACTCAAGATAATTTATTAGATCGAGAGAAGACTAATATCATAGCACCTAGTTCTAGAGAAGGACATCCATTTAAACTTAAGATTGATACTAATGATAGAACTATTAAAGGATATGAAGGTAAAAAGTATAGTATAGAATATGGAACAACTGAAAAAGCAATAGAGATTATTTTATATGATGGAAATACTTATGAAGAAAAGGGTAAAATAAGCATGAGAGGTAATGAGCATGGTAGCTCACAAACAGCAAATAACTTAAATAGAAGCTTTGAATATGGAGACTATATAACAGTATGGCATAGAACACCTAAGAATCTCTCTATAAAAGGAAAAATTATAAATCAAAAAGAAGATTATTCTGATGGTATAGATGATGAAGAGTACATGACACATGTAGCATTTAAATTAACCGAAGAAGGAATGCAATCTATCTATATGGCACCTCCAACAATAAGCGGTGCAGAAGATAAAGTATTCATTAAAGGTGATGATATTAATGATGAGGATTTAAAACAAAATGTAAGTGCAATAGATGTGGAAGGAAATGATTTAACAAATAATATAGCGATGACTCACAATATAGATACAAAATATGCTGGACTTTATGATATTAGATACTCAGTTACAGATAGTAATGATGTATCAACTTCTGTTACATCAACAGTACAGGTTCAAGCAAAGCCTGAAATAAATGTTAACAGAGGTAGAGAGACTATAGAATTAAACAGTTTAACTGGTCTTACTCAAGAAGAGATAGTGAATCGTCTTAAAGATATAGTTACTGTTATAGATGAAGAAGATGATGCATTAAATAAGCCTGTTAAGTTAGAAGTTACGGCTGTTAATGGTGTTCTTAATTCAACTGAACTGGATTCAACTAAACTAGAAGGAACTAGCACTGTAACATATAAAGCAACAGACTCAGATGGTAATATAAGTGAAAGAGATGTTAAAGTAACAATTATTAGAACTATAAATGTTTCAGTCCCTACAGTTATACCATTCCAATTGGTTACTAACTTAAAGGATAAAAACGCAGAGTCGTTTGTTTCAGGAGTTCTTAAACTTAAGAATAACAATACAAGTCCAGTTCAAGTATCGCTTAAGTCCTTTAATAAACGAGCTGACTCAGGTGAGCTTGAATTAGTAAATCCAAATGGTATTGATTGGAATGAGTTATCTAGTGATGAAACTATGAGAAAGATGGCTTTAGGAATGTATCACAAATCAGGACTTGATGATACTCAAAGTGCAATAGAATCTAAAGAGAATCCTTTATGGTTAACAGATAATATGAATACTGAAAAATTATTAGGAACACTACCAAGAGCGACAAAAATTAGTGAGCCTTCAGAAGTAAAGCTAAGCTTTACAAGTAAGCATGGTAAAAACTTCAAAGGAGGAACAGCTACAGGTAAGTTTGATTTAGTGTTCAAATTTGAATAAAGTATTAAAATTAGTCTATCTAAAAATAAAAAGATAGTTCAAGATACTAAACTGTCCCCTTTGTCAAGGACATTAAAAAAGTAGACTAATTTAAAAGATGATTTCTGTATTAAACAGGAGTCATCTTTTTCTATTGCATTAGGCACTAGAATATATTCAATATAAAATAGATTAAAAATATAAAATAAAAAGACAATCACTACTGCAAAAGAGTGATTGTCTTTTTGTTGGTAAAATATATAATAAGATAAAATGTTAATTTGAAGTGAATTAGTTCACTTCAAATTTAGTAAATCATAATAATTATAAAATTTCAATTATATACAAGTAATTAAAAACTAACTAAATATTCATCATTTCCAATACCTTTAATATTTATATTATTGGTCTTTAAGAAATCAATAAACTTATCTAAAGTTTCCAAAGAAGAAAAGTCTACTTTTAATATTAGTTCATTTTTATTAATTTCGCTTGTATTCACGTATATCCCCCCTAAAAATAAATTAATCAATATTATTATAAATTTATATAAATATTAATTTCAAATGTAATTATTGGATGTGAAAATTATCCAATACTGTAAAAAGACAATCATATATTTTAAAATATGATTGTCTTTTGAAAGGGTCGTAGTGTGTAAAGTTTGATTTTAATAAAGTTATTACAATAACAGATTATCATATAATTTAATAAAATTTTTTAAAATAAGTTTAATTGTATAAAAAATAGCGTAAAAAGATTAATATATAATTATTACTTTAGTAAAAAATATATACAGTTAAATATTTAAATAAAGTAAAAAATTTCATTTTACAAAAAGATTAATTTATAGTAAACTTTAAAGCGTTCCGGAAACTTTCACATGGCTTAAAAGTGTGATGAAGTGCTTAAGAAAACATAAAAAACTACGTAGAATTTTCTATGTAGTTTTTTTATATGAATATTAAAATTTGCCTATTTATAGTTAAAAAATTACTTTACTAATAATGTATAATTGATTAAAATTGTATATAACTGTGTTGTTTATTAATCCTAAAATTAGATAAAATTCGACAAATGTTAAAAGGAAATAATTATATTATAAAGAGTAGCGTTGATAGAAAAGTAAAAAATTAAAAAAAAATACATATAAAAGAATGTTTTAAGGGTAAAATTAGTAGTTTAAAGACAAAAATAATTAATTTTAAGAAAATAAAGTTATAATAAACATGATTATGCAATGATTATATAATAATCAATATCAATCCATGTGTTGTAAAATTATAATTAGAGATTTTGCTTAGGAGCATTATTAATAACAATGTAAATTTAATCTAGATTTACAAATGGATTGATTTACAAAAAAGAGGTCAACAATGAAAACTATTCTATTCACCCTTTAGAGTAGTTTTTATTTTATATAAAATTATTTAATGGTGTTGAAAAATATTAAATAATTTGATTTAATCTAAATAATAAAATAGTTAAAGTGTTGTTTTGTTAAAGGAGAGTTATTACAAATGAAAATAGCTGTATGTGATGATAATGAAATACAATTAGATTTAATGAATAAGTATATTAAAGAATGGGCTAAAAAGGGGAAAGTAGATATATATATTGATACATTTAAAAGTGCAGAAGAATTTTTATTTAAATGGGAAGATTATCAAAAATACGACATTATATTTTTAGATATAGAAATGCAAATGATGTCAGGGGTTGAATTATCTAATATAATTAGAAAACGAAATAAAATTGTAGATATAGTATTTGCCACAGGTATATTTAAATATGCTCTCCATGGATATAAAGTAGGGGCATTACAATATTTACTGAAACCTATAAAAAAAGAGGATATAGCTGAGTGTTTAGATAATACTAAAAATAGAATAAAAGATGAAAATGATATTTCTAAGTATATAACTATAGAGATGCCTAAAAAAAGTATGAAATTAAACTATGATAATATTCAATATTGTATTATGTTTTCTCCATACATAGATATTCACACTACTTCAGATAAAATTACACTTAGAAAAAAAATAAGTGATATAGAGGCCTTGTTACCAAAGGAAACATTTATAAGATGTCATAGATCTTATTTGGTAAATTTAAAATATATAAAAACAGTAACTAAAGATAATATTATATTAGATAGTGGAGTAAAAATACCTATAAGTAGGGGGAAATATAATGAAGTTAATGATGCATTTATAAATTATTTCTGTGAATAAGCATATAAAAACTTTATATAGGAGAAGACAAATGGAGAAAAATATAATATATGAGATTATAAACAGTTTTATAGGGGTATTTATGCCAGTATATTTTATCAATAAAATGATACCCAGTAATAATAAAACTAAATACATATTATATAGTTGTTTAACGTTTATATTATATATATTAATATTAATATCAAGCTATAATTACTCTATAAATATTTATTTACAATACTCGACATGTATAATACCTTTATCATATTTGATATTATCTAAAGAAGGTAGTTTATGGGAAAAAATATTTTGTATATCTTTTTATATATCTGGAATGTCTATAATATTAGCTATTTGTATAACAGAAATTGAATTGATGAAAAAATTTGGAGTTGTCCTTTCTGTTAAAAATATTTTTATACAAAGCTTTTGGTTTATGATGTTAGTTAGAAGTTTAGATTTAATATTTATATATATAGTTTCTAAAAGTATGGATTTTTTAAAATATATAAGTGGAAAAATGTTGTTAATGCTAAGTATTGTCTTTATAGGAAATGCAATGATAGCAGATTTTATTGTAGAATATACAGTAAAGGGTTTACAACCTTCAGGATATTTTTTTATTGTTATTAGTTTAGGGTTATTATTTATTCAAATTGCAACTTTTTACATATTAAATACTATTTCTAAGATTATAGAAGAAAAATTTATTTTAGAAGTCAAGTTAAAAAGTAAGCAAAATGATGAAGATATAATGAGGATGCATAAAGAAATAAGAGGGTGGAGACATGATATGAGGAATCATGTTAACACAGTTTTAGGGTTGCTTGAAAGAAATCAACTTAATAAGGCTATTGAATATATACATGAAATAGATAAAGTAACTAGTGAGTTTGAGAAATTGAGATATACTGACAATATAGCAGTTGATTCCATTTTATCAAGCAAAATTAATTTGGCTAAAGAAAAGGGTGTAGAAATTGGGTTAGAATTAAATGTATCTTCTGAGATAAAGTTATCTAACGTAGAGATATGCACTTTGCTTGGAAATTTATTGGATAACTCTATTGAAGCCTGTGAGAAGGTTGAAAAAAATAAATTTATAACTTTGAAAATATTAGGTATAGATGATAAGTTAATTATCAGAATTAGAAATAGTACTAATGGAAGCTTGAAGGAAGTTGGTGGGATTTTTAAAACTACTAAGATTCGTGGTATGCATGGAATTGGTCTTTCTCAAATAGATAGTGTTGTAGAAAAGTATGGGGGATATATAAAAAGAGTTCATGAAAATAATATCTTTGATACAGCTATAATGATAAACTATTAAAATAAATTTAAATAAGTATTGATTAAACATTTAGTATCTAGTAATTATAGGAGATTAAGATGATTGTTAGATATTAGATGTTTTTATATTTATGTGTAGTTTTGTTCTTACTATAAGCAGTATATATGGTGAAATGGCAGTTATGAATATTCTTGTTTAGAAGTAAAAATATAGATTTAATGACAGTTTTGTGAAAAGAATTAGTAAATATTAAAGAGTTAGATTTATAGATAAGCTATTTGATATAAAAATACGACAATTTACGACAAAATGTATTAAAATAAAAAAATATATATTATTATAATGTCATGATGAATATTGCTGTGCGCGCAGTGATATAAAATAAATGATTAAATAATGAATTATTAAATAATGGAGGGAATTTTTATTATGAAAAAGAAATTATTATCAGTATTAATGGCAGGAGCTTTAGTAGCAACAAGTTCAGTAAATGCATTTGCTACAGGTAAAGATTATGTAGTTTCAGAGGGAGAAGGACAAGATGCACAAATAGAAGTAATAGGGAATATTGCAGATGAACAAAACCAAGTAGTGCCAGGTACTATAAGTGTTACAGTTCCAACAACTACAGCTTTTACAGTTGATAAAGATGGGAAGTTAACAGCTCCAGACATAAACATTAAAAGTGATGGAGAAGAAGCTGTTGAGGTAATTGCATATAGTTTTAAAGATACTACAAAGGGTAGTAAAATAACAGTTGTAAGTGAAAGCGATGCTAGACAGTCAAATGCAGAGAGAACAAAAGTTTCTTTAAATCTTCAAGGGAATGAGAATACTGTTGCTTTAATGTCAGAAGAAGGATCTTCAAAAGGGATATATAATCTAGATGGTAGTGCTGCTCAAGAAAATGCTGTAATAGGAACTGTAAAAGCTAGTCAACCATTAAGTTTAAAGTTAACAGGATATGCAGGAACTGCAAATGATTCTCTTACAGAAGCGGTAAGTGATAATTTTACATTAGTATTAAAACTTAAAAAATCAAGATAAATTTAAAAATAAATAAAAACATTAAAATTCCATAATAATGTAAATTATTATGGAATTTTAATAGATATGGATCAAAGTAAATTCTAAAAGAAAGGAAGTATCATTATGAGTAATAAAATAGTAAAAAAAATTAATGTTAAAATTATAATAATAATATTGTTACTTTTAGCTGTTGCGTCTGTAGGAACATATTATGTATATAATAAAAATAAAAGTAAAAATACAACTTCTGAAAATGGTGCAGCAATTTCAGGTTATGTTCTTTCAGATGGAGCAGAACCAGGTTTATCTGATGAAGAAATAAGAGAATTATTACAAAAACAAGTAGATGAATCAAGCATTTCTTTTAGTATTTCTTCAGATCCTGTATTTAAAAATAAAAGAGCTTTCATTGTTATGGCTAATCCAAGATATAATGCATATGACATAGATTATGTTATAACTGTTAATGGAAAAGAAATAATAAGAACAGCTAAAATAGCACCTAACCAATATATTGAAGAGGTTGAATTAAGAGAAGCTTTACCTAAGGGGACTCATAGTGGTGAAGCGCTTGTAACTGGTTATAATAGAGAAACAGGTGAAAAAGTAGGAGAAACTATAGTAGAAGTTACAATAACATCTCAATAATTTTGTATTTATATAAAAATAAAAAATGAAGGAGGTGGAGTATGAAAAGAAATAAGATTTTGAAAATTTTATTTAGTAAGGGGTTATATTCTATATTATCAATTTCAATTACTGTAACTATGCTTAGTGGAATTACTGTAATTTTAAGAAATGATATAAAAGAGATTAAAGCATATGTCAGATCGATTATAGAGGGTGATCCTAATTATAAAAAAGTACAGGAATCCGTAAGTGAAAGTATGCATAGAGGGGTTATTGATATTGAAGCTTTTGCTGAGGACACAAGTGAAGAAAAAACTATAACTTCTAGTGGAGTTCAGAATGGTTATGACAATTTTACTCCAAGTAATAATAGTAGTACTTCAAATAACTCATCTAGTACAAATAATAGTAGTTTAAATAGTACATCAAGTAGTAATTCCAATAATAGCGCCAATAAAGAAGAAAGCTTTGTTGATAAATCAGCTTTCTCTGGCCAAGATGTAATCATTTCTGAAGGACAACCTTTTAATCCTATGAATGCATTACAACTTTCAGCTACAGACATAGATGGTAAAAACATAACTAATTCAATAGTTATAGAAGAAAATAATGTAGATATATATAAACCAGGAGTTTATAATGTAAAAGCATACATAGAACTAAAAAATAATGTGAGATTAAACAAAAAGTTTGTAGTAAGAGTAGAACCAACAGTATTAGATTTAGCAGTTAACAATGTTGAAACTTCAAAAATAGAGTTGCAAAAAAATGAAAAGTATAACATGAACTTTGATGTTTACTCATCAAAAAGCTATTTAGATGTAGAAAAAGTTGTTATAAATAAAGAAGAATATGAAGTTAACAGAATATCTCAAGAAAATATAGAAAGATATGAAGTTAACTTAGAAGCAAGTTCTAAAGCAGGAACTACTACTTTAAAATTACAAAAAGTAATTATGTCAGATGGTACTGTAGTTGATACTGACAAAAAAGTCAATGTAGAAGTTTTAAAAGAGGATGCATATTTAACTAATGTTGTTGTGGAAGATAGAAGTAGTGATACAGGAAAGATTAAAGTAGCCTTTCAGCTGATGGATATTGACGATACTATAAAAGATCCTAAAATTCATATATATAATGAAAAAAATGAATTAGTAGTAGAAAAAGAATTTAAGGAAAGTACTACTTTACCGTATACGAAGCTTTCTACTACGATCAATGTGGATAAAGCTGGAGATTATATAGTTAAGGTTGTTGCTAGTAGAAATATTTTAGAAAATGAAGATAAGATTTACGATAATTCAAAGATAGTTGAGTTGCTTTCTAAAGAGATTTCAGTAAATTTAGAAAAATCAGAAGTGGATAATAAAGATGAAACTTTAGAACAGTCAGATAGCACTGAAGATTTACCACTTGAGGAAAGTGAAGGCTATTCTTTAAAAGCTAGAAGGGCAAGAAATTCAGCTACAGATGTAAGTATAAATGATTCAACTTCTCATAATCATCAAATTGCTATAACAGGAAATATTGCTGATTATAAAAATGAAATAAAACCTGGAACAGTACAAGTTGTAGTACCAACAACTGCTTCGTTTAAGGTTGATAATAATGGAAACTTTACAGCACCATCTATTATAATTAAAAATAATGGAGAGGAAGCAGTAGATGTTTATGCATATAAATTTATAGATGTAAATGGAACAAGTGGCATAAATATTAAAAGTGAACAAAATGTTACCGAAAATCCAGAGGTTACAGCAAGAAATAATATATCATTAAATATTTCAGGAAGATTTTCAACAGCTTATTTTAAGAGTGAAGATACAAATTCAGGCAAGAATGGCGTTTATGAAGATTCTAATTTAACAAAAATTTCTGAAAATGGTATAAAAATATCGACAGTACATGCGAATTCAAGTGATAAATTAACTTTAAATGGAAAAGCAGGAAAAGAAAGCTCAGGAATTGATACAGCTATAAAAGATACATTTACTTTAATATTAAAAATTAAAAAATCCACAAATTAATAATGTTAAAAATCAACTTAATAAATGTATAGCTGTATATATTTTTAAGTTGATTTTTTTGCAACAGAAAATTTTAGCAAAGCATAAAATTTTTAGAAAATATGATTTGTGGGGATGTGAGATATGAAAAAGGATAAGATTATAAATAACTTAAAAGAAGTACTTACTAATAAAAAGAAACGTTCAATGTTATTAATTATAAGTGCTGTTGGAATTATTTTCACAGTTTTAATATTTAAAGCGGACTACATAAAGTCTGTAATTGATGGTGATCCTAACTATGAAAAGCTAAAAGAAAAGATGGCTGTTTATGCTTATAGAAAGACTATTAGTTTAGAAGAGTTTGAAGAAGGTGGAAAGCTAGTTGAAGATAGCTCAGATAAACCGAAAGGTCCTATAACGGCAGCAAATGTTTTAGGAGGATTTGATCAATATACTCCAACTTCAGTTACAAATGATGATTCGGATGAGAATAGCAATAGTAATTGGAGTGGCACTAATATAAATAATACAAATACAAGTAATGATGTAAATAACACTAATTCTAATAGCACAACTAATAACACACAAGGACAATCTAATGTTAATAAAGAAGAAGCTATCATTGATAAATCATCATTTACAGGGAAAGACGTAATTGTTTTAGAAGGAGAGAAATTTGATCCATTTGAAATATTACAATTATCTGCTAGAGATATAGATGGAAAAAACATAACTAATAAAATAGTTATATCAGAAAATAATGTAAATATATATAAACCTGGATTGTATGATGTAAAAGCTAATGTTGAGTTAAGTGATGGTAGAAAGCTTTATAAGGAGTTTTTAGTAAGGGTAGAACCAGTAAAACTGCAATTAGCAGTAAAAGATATTGAAGTTTCAAAAGGGATTTTACAAAAAAAAGAAATGTATAATATGAGCTTTAAAGTAAATTCATCGAAAAATTACTTAGATATAGCTACAGTTAATATTAATGGAAAAGAGTATTATCCTAATAAAGTTGCTACAAGAGGCTTCTTTAATAAGTATGATACATATTCAATTCAATTAGTAGCAAGTGATAAAGCTGGAATTGAAAATATTAATTTCAATACTATAACTATGTCAGATGGAACAGTAATTGATATTAATGAATTTACAAGTATAGAAGTTTTAAAAGATAAAGCAACTATAAGTGATGTACTTATAGAAAAAGTAGAAAGTAATAGCGGAGAAGTTAAAATATCATTTGAAATTAAAGATGTTGATGATACTATAAAACAATCTAAAATTTATGTGTATGATGAAGATGGAAATATAATAATTGAAGAAGAAGTTGAAAAAAATAAAGCTATAAACTCTATATTAAATGTAGCTGAAAATGGAATATATACAATAAAAATTATTGCAGATGAAAAAATTGAACTTGTAACTGAAACTACTAAAGATGCAAAGAAAATAGAACTATATTCAACATCACTAGAAATTGATGCTGTAGAGATTTCATCTGAAAGGCCTAAAGAGAATAATTTAGAAATAAAAACATATACGGGCGCTACAGATGAAAGTGAAGGTCAAAATGGAAGCGGTGATTCTCCTGGAGATGGAAGTCAAGGTCCAAATGATGGAAGTGATACTCCTTCAGAAGGAGATCAAGATCAAAATACTGATAATGATTCATCATCAGGTGGAAGTGAAGATCCAAATGATGGAAGTGGTTCTCAGTCAGATGGAAATCAAGAACAAAATGGTGGTAATGACTCTTCTACAAATGAAAACACTAGTGGATATGAACAAAAATATAGTACTGGTGACAAATTGACTGCTGAAATAATGACAAAAGGTAAAATGACTAATGATGCAGGAGAAACTCCTAAGAAAACTATTAGTGTAACAGTTCCAACTATGGCTAATTTTACTGTAGATAAGGATGCGAATTTTATTGGAACAACATTAAATATCACTAATAATGGTGAAGTTCCTGTAAGTATAAGTGTAGGAAATTTTATAGATGTTAATGGAGATTCTGGAATAAAGTTAGTAACTGATTCATCAGTTAAAAGTAATGCTTCAAGAACAAGCTATAAAAGAAATGAAATTAATTTATATGTTGAAGGGCAAAATAATAAGCGTATCTATCTAGGAGATAGAAACTTATATCCTAAATTAGGTCAGACTGTTGTAACTGAAGAACAAAAAGAAATAAGTAAGGTTTTGACTGGCAAAAGTTGTCAAATAAAATTATCTGGAGAAGCTGGAACAAGTGCCTTAGATAGCAATGAACCAATCCAAGATAGGTTTACATTGATTTTAAAAATTAAAAAAAGTTCATAAATTTTAAGTCTTATTATATTTAGTAAATATATAGAAGGGATAATAAAAAATGAAATTTAATTTAATGAAAAAAAATATTAAGCTTTTTGTAGGGGTTTTTATTCTTATAGGAGTAGGTATTGCTTGTGGATTAGGCTTAAATGTATATAAAAATAATTTTGGACAAGTAACTGGAGCAATAATAGAAGAAGGAGTTATACCTGGATATACAGCGGAACAAATTCAAGAGATTATGCAAAGAAAAGCAGATGAATCAACATTTTCTTTTGAAATTAACTCAAGACCTATATTTGAAGATGGAAAGTCTGAAGGTAATTTAAGAATTTATAATCCTGCATATAATAGTTACATAATAGATGTAGAAATAAAATTAGACTCAAATAACCAAACAATATTTAAAAGTGCTAAACTTAAACCAAATCAATATATAGAAAATGCAAAATTAAGTAAAAAGCTTAAAAAAGGTGAGTATGAAGCAACAGCGACTATAAATGCTTATGCTGATGATGGTGAAACCTTATTAGGAGTATCAGCAGCTAAGCTAGTTATATCTATTGAAAATTAAAATTAGTGAAGGGGGGAAATGTTAGATGATAAAAAAGAAAAGCTTAATCTTGAGTTTGGTAGTTATTTTATTAAATTTTCCTACACAAAGTTTTTCATATTCACTAAATAATTTTCAACAACTTGCTACTTTAAATCAAGAATCAGGTGAAGGTTCCAGTGGAAGTTCTAGTGAAAATTCAAGTGGAGAATCAAGTGGAGAATCAAGTGAAGATTCTACTGGAGGAGAAGATGGAAATTTACATGTAACTGAACCTGTGAGTGATAGTGTAGAACTAGATGGAGCGATAGGGCAATGGGAGCCTGGTAATAATCAGTTACCGAATTTTAATGCTGATGATTTAGAGGTTAGTGAAAATAAGCCAGAAAATGGACAGTATTTTACAATATCAGCTACTGTTCCATTACAAATGGATTTTTTAATAAAAAATGAAAATGAAAATGGAAGTTCTCCTAACGGTAAATTTATCACAGCTTATTACAAGGTTAAAAATAATGGATCATATCCACTATATATTGAAGTTGAGTCATTTGAGACTGCTCAAGGCACTAGAACTTCTGATTTAGTAGATAAACCATTGGAAAAATTATATGTTGAAGAACCTATAAAAGGAAATAACAAAGTTGAAATGAGATTACATTTAACATATGATAGACCTTCCAATTCATATTTAAACAGAGTTGATTTGCATAATTTAAATAAAAATGCAAAAGCATCAATAAGAACTTTAGGGACAATAGATCCAAATGAAGAAGCTAGATTATATTATGGAAGTGATTTATGGGAAACGCCTAAAAGTGAAGATATTACAACAGGAGTTGAATCAACATTTAAACTTAAGTTAGCTTTTTCTCTAAAAAAAGATACTAACGATAATACTAATAGTGAAGGTAACACTGATACTGGTACTGAAGGTAATAGTGATACTATTACACAATAGGATAATTTAATCTTCTATACCAACCTATAGCTCAAAAAGAAATAATGCCCTTATGGAAACGGAAATAATAAATGAGCTAAAAGTAAATAAGCAGAATTTTCACTTTTTAAGTAAATTCTAGACATATATTTGCATATGGAAAGTCAGAAGATTATGGAACAAGAGTGACAATAACTTCATATGATATAGAAACAAAAAAGTTTTAATGTAGTATTTAAGTTTGACTAAAAATTTTAAAGTTGGCTATGAGAAGATAGTATTTCATAGCCAACTTTTTTGAAGTAAGTATTATTTTTATGTATTAAATTATTTATATTGAAAAAAATAAGGTGTGGAAAATAATAAAAATATTTTACAGAGAGGTGAAAATATGAAAATAGATAAGAAATATAAAGTATCAGTAATAGCTTTATTAGGAATAGTTTTATGTGTATTTATATTTTTTATAATTAGTAAAAAGGGAGTTAAAAACCAAGATTTAAATAGTCCTGTTAAGGAATTGCCATTAAAAGTAGAGTCAACTCCATTAAGTTTTAGTATAGTAAATACACCAGAAGGTAATATATTGGAATGTGTTTATAAAAATGATTCTGAAGAAGATATATCTAGGATTGTTTTAGAAGTTAAACTTAAAGATACTGGAGAAATAGTAGAACTTAAATATAATGACATTGTAAAGGCTGGAAAAGAATCAGCTAAATTTACTGGAAAAGGGCCAGCAAGTGGTAACGTAGAGGATGTAGAAGTATTAAAATATAAAATATCCACAAGAAATGGTACATATATGGAGTATGATACAGAATTAAAACAATATAATTGGTCGTAAAGATAATTATTGCAATTTAAATCAAAAATTACGCAAATTAAATCAAAAATTATGCAATTTAAGTATAATATTAATATAAAAATACACTTAGTGATAGAATATAAGCTATATACTAAGTGTATTTTATTTTATATTTTAGGGGGAATATATATGAACAGAAGAAAGTTATCATGTATTTTGACAGTAACCATGATAGCAACTCAACTAAATTCTGTAGCCTTTGCACAGAAGAATTATGATCAAATAAATGATATTTCTAGTTTTGTTACAGATGAAGTTCAAAATGACACTAAACAAGAAGAAAATGAAAGTTATAATGAAGAAGCTATAGTGAAAGAAGATGAAAGTAGTGAAACTATAATTGAAAAAAATGAAAATAGCCAATCTACAGTAGTTGAAGAGAATACTTCACATATAAATGCAAAAGCAGTTGGTAAGCTTGAAGTTGATATGAATTTTCATATGCCAATAAAGAATGTAGGGAAAGATGCTACTAATATATCTGTTAAGTTGCTTAAAGACAATCAAGAGATTGGGGTAGTTCAATTAGGAAATGATAATAAGCAAGGGGATATAAAAGGTAAAACATATAATTTTCAAGCAATGGATGGAAAAAGAATAGCTATTTCTGATAATGCAGAAGAGTTAAGTTTTTATCATTTAACATTTAATGATTTAGAGATAGGAACTTATTCTGTTGAAATTGAGGGAAAAGGATATACTAAAACAGTAATTAACGACATTAAAATAGATAACTCATCTAAAAGGATTAAAGTTGGGACAAGCGATAATAAAATAGTATTATCAGATAATGGAACTCCTGATAATGAAAATGATGATATAGTTGAATACTATCCTGGTGTATTTTTAGCAGGACAAGTCAATGAAGGTGATACAGTAACAAAAGAAGATTATGAAGCTGTAAAAGATGCAATAAAAAATAAAAGCAATGACTTAAAATATGATATAAATAAAGACTCTAAAGTTGATATAACAGATTTAACTTATATACATAAAAATATAGATAAAGAAAAGAAAAGTGCTGTAATAGTTGAAACAGATGCAATTATAGACCCTAATAAGGTTAGTATTGATTTAAATACAGATAAAGTTACTATTGGAGAAGGACAAAATATAAAGAATATTTTAGTAGGAGATGGCTCAAAAATATCATTATCAACTAAAGGAGCTGATGGAGCTGATGCACCAGAAATCTCAGAAGAAAATCCAATAAGGATTCCAATAAATTTATCATCTACATCAAGTTATAGTTCAAATGGTAATAACACTTCTATGGAAAAGGTAGTAATAAAAGCACCAAGTGCAACAAGACCAACTTCAGGAAGCGTTGTTATTAATAATGAAACATATAATTATGATGAAAGTAACGTTAATAAATCAGTTGCAAGAACTACAGCAGGTGAAGAAATAGATGAAATAGTTATAGATTTAGGCAAACAAGTTGCAGTAAGTGAAATAACTATAAATGTTACTGGTAGTAGAGGAAGTAAAAACTTAGCTGAAATTACAAAGGTTGAGTTTTTAAATAATGTATATAAAGAAATGCCAAAGCCAAATATGAATATACCTGTAATTAATAATTTTACAAGTACAACTAGTGTTGGAAATGAATCAATGACTATAGGTTGGGATCATGAGGCAAATGTAACTGGTTATGAAATAAAGGTTGAGACTTTAAAGGATGATGGAACTGTTGAATCAACTAAATTGTATAGAACAAGTGAAAATACATTAAAGATAACTCAAGTTAAACCATATGCAGTTTATAGATTTAGTATTCAATCTATAAATGGTAGTGAGTGGTCAAGTGGTTATAAAGATCAGCAAGATGACTATGTGGCATCAGATGTTGGAGAAAGTAACTTAAAAACTAATGTTAACGATAAAGATGGTAAGGCAGATAATGTTGATACTAATTATATACCAAAAGCATGGAACTCAACTTCTGGAGTGCTAGATTCAACTTCAAATGAAGAAATAGAAAATTCAAATTACTTTGGGGCAGATTCAATAATTGAACTTCAAGTTGTTCCTGAAACAAAACCAGAAGGGCCAGAGGGAATAATAGTATCAGGGGTGTATAAAGGATTAAAAGTTAGCTGGAAGGCACACCAAAAAGCAAAAGACTATGATTTATATTATAGAAAAGTTGGCGATGGAGCATGGATAAAAGCTAACGATCCAAATGAACCTAAATATAGTGATTCAAATCCTGATAATGATATTCCAGATGGAGTTGAAAACTTAGATCCAACAGATAAAACTGATTCAAATGAGTTAATAAGAGCAACTTCGTATGAGATTGCTGGACTAGAAGATGGAGCAGCATATGAGATTAAGATGACGGCAACTAATCATCATGGTACAGGAGGGTTGTCTAAAACTTATTTAGGAGAGACAGCTGCCTTAGTTCCACCGGATATGACAAATTATAAGTTGATAAATACACCGAAGGAAGATGGTGGTGTTAATCATATTGAAAAAGTTACTGTAAAGGAAAGTGGAATATTAGAGCTTTCTAATAATGATCCAATGAGTATAGTAGATAACGATTATGATACTACTTGGGTATTAAAGGATTGGGATGCTGGGGTAAATTATGGGCAAAGATCTCCAATAGTAACTTTTGACAAAGAATATACATTTGATACAATTAGATTTACTACGAAATTAGAAAATATGTCAGCATATCCATTGCCACATGAAGCAAAACTAAGGGTATATGCAGATGATGATACAGAGTATAATAATCCGATTAAAGTAATAGAAAGAACTAATATAAGATTTAGTACTAAAACAGCACCTAATGGAGTTAAATATTTAGAAGTAAAATTACCAGAAGCCATAACAGCTAAGCAGGTAGAACTTAATATTGCTGGTTCTAAAAATTTAAGTATATCAGAAATGAAGTTCTATCATTATGATAGTTTAGAAGGTGATGTTGAAGGATTATTTGCAGATGATTTAAGATTAGTTCTTAATGATGAAGTAACTCAAGAAACTATTGATGAACTTATGACTCGTGCAAAAACTATAGATCCAGTGAGCTTAGAATACCATCCAAGTCAAGAAAGTATTTTAGAAGATTTAGAAATGGCACAAAATCTTCTAAATGATGCAAACTTAGATAAAGATGTAATAACTCTTGATGCGAGTATACTTGATTACTCACCAAATTTAGGGCAGGCAAACTCATGGCAATCACTAGGGGTAGCAGTAAAACCAGGTGATAATATAAGTATTTATGTTGGAACTGAAGCTGGAAGAGAGCATAGTCAGTTTGAAGTATTATTTACTCAAAACTATGCTGAAAGTGGAAGTTGGAATTCTGGAATTGTAAGAATAGGTGTTGGGAAAAATGATATACAAGTTCCAGAAGGTAGATTCAACATGGATGTTGAAAAAGGAGGAAATGTATATATAAGACCAGTTAGTGGGTTCTATGAAAAGCAAAAAATTAATGTGCGTGTAAGTGGGGGAACTAAGATTCCACATTTAAATGTTAATAATATAATTACTGATAGAAGTAAAGAAACTGAAGTAAAAGCTATGATAAGAGAATATATAAGAGATCTTAAGCTTTATGTAGCTGACTTACCAAGTCTTTACCCAAGCGTAGAAGATAAGGTAAATAATCAATATAAGTATGATGCAAAGACTTCTATATTAAATAGTACAGAAATTGAAAGTGAAAGAGTTATGTTAACTCTTACTGCAACAGAAGTTTTAACTGGAATTACATCAGGACTTAATGGAGATGAAAATGCTGAAGTTGATAGATTATATGAATCACTTTTAGCCTGGGAACAACTTATGGAAATTTCATATTCATTAAAGGGTGTAATTGAAACTGCTATTGACTTTAATGGTAATGGTAAGATAGATAATAATAAAAATGACACTGCAAGTTTAATTGATGGTTTAACAGAACAAGAATATTTTAATAAACATAGAGCTCCAAGAAGTCGTATAAATGTTAAGTATCAAAGAATGTTTACAGGAGCATTTATGTATGCATCTTCTCATCACGTTGGAATAGATGTAGGTTCAGGTATTGGATTAGTTCAAGGAGTTCCATTTAATTTTGATAGTGAAGGAAATATAACTAATCCTAATGAAGGAAGTTTATATGGATGGGGAATATCTCATGAGGTTGGACATGTTCAAGACCAAGCAAACTTAACTCAAGCAGAAGTTACAAATAATATTTTAGCTCTTATTACTCAAACATTTAATGGAACATCAGAATCAAGACTTGAAGGTGGAACTTATTTAAAGATGTATGATAAGGTAACATCAGGAAGTATTGGTTCAACTAGTGATATAGCTGCAAAGCTAGGAATGTACTGGCAATTACATTTAGCATATGAAGAAAATGAAACTTATGAAATGTTACAAAATAATAAGGATATTGATCCTAATAATGATTCATTCTATGCTAAACTTTATAAGTTTAATAGGATTAAAATTGCAGCACCTAAGGAAGATGGTTATAATCAAGTTGAGCAAACATTCATTATGAGAGCATCAGATGCTGCTGGAAAAGATTTAAGAGAATTCTTTGAAAAGTGGGGAATAGTATCAAGTCCAAATACTAATAAGTATTTAGATGAAATGAAGTATCCGAAAGAAACAAGAGCTATATACTACTTAAATGATGAAGCTAGAAGAAGAAGATTAGACACTTCTAATAGCGAAACTATGGCAAAAGATACTGAAGTAATTGCTAACTTTGGAACTGATAACAATGGAAATAAGATTACTAATAAAACTTATTTAAATCAAAAAGAAATTCCATTAAATTTAAGTGTTACAAAAGATTCAGATAAGATTTTAGGATATGAAATCATAAGAAAAGAATCAACATCAACAGGTATTAAGGAAGTGCCAGTAGGATTTGTTGAAATAGATAGAAGCACTGAAAATGGAATAACAAGTTATGTAGATACTATAGATGCTATAAATAATAGAGTTTTAGGATATAAAGTTGTTGCTTATGATTATGATTTAAATAAAACAGAAGAAACAGTAATTGGTGAAATTAAGGTAACTCACAATGGAAGCATAGGAGAATCATCTTGGATATTAAGTACTAATACAACTAATGATGAAGATGAAAGAGATGAACATACTGGACATGGAACAGTTCAAAATGGAGTTATAACAAGAATTAATGATAATAACCCAGATACTGTATTCCAAGGTATGAAAGATGGAAATCAAGATCCTTATGTAATAATTGATTTAAGCAGTAATAAATCTTTAGTAGGATTAACTTATACTGCACCCAAGACAACTACTAAAAAATTATCTTTAAAGAACTTATTTAGTCGTAGCGATGAAAAAGTTTATAAGCCAATTTCAGATTACGAAATTTATACAAGCTTAGATGGAGAAAAGTGGACACTATCAAGTAGTGGAAAGTTTGATAATAGTAAAACTACTCAAACTGTATATTTCAGTGAAGATGGAAAAACAGATGCAAAACAGCTTTGGGCTTATAATGCAAGATATGTTAAATTAGTTGCTAAGAGAAATACCGAAATATCAATTGCAGAACTAGATTTATTGACTGCAGCTGGTGATAACATTGAAATTGGAATAGATAATGATGATCAAGTATATAAAAATGGTGTTGGTAGATTAAAATCAGATTATAAATATGCTGAAGGAAAGGTTATTCCAAAAGGTTCTATAATTGTTACAGGTGAATATAGAGGAAATCCAGCATTTAACGTACCATTATTATTAAATGAAAATGATAAAAACTTTGCTTTAAAATCAAAAGCTGTATTATTAGCTACTTTACCAGAGAACTCAGAACTTACAGAAGTTGCAGAAGGTAATTGGATTTACTGGATAGAACCACAAGATCAAGGCAAAGTAGATGTTGGTAATGGATTAGAACAAAATCTAGAAGGAACAGCAATTAAGGCAGAGTTATATAGATACAATAAGTTAAATGAAGCAGGAGCTCCAGTTGGACAAAGATTAGTAAGTGATACTTTCTTAGTTCAATTACCAAGTGATTTAAATACTTTACCGGAAATAGAATTAAATAGTAGCTCAGCTAGAGCAATTAGTAGCGAAGATAAAACTGTAATTGAAATTACAAATGATTTAATAAATAAAACCTTTGAAAATAGATAAAAAATAGGGGGATTAGCTTATGAAGAGAGCAAAAACAAGCGTCAAGGTAGCAATTGCATCGGCATTAGCTGTATCTTCGACAGCGGCAGTTATATATGCCGCTCCGAAGATAATGGAAGCAACTAATTCTGAAAGTTCAAAAGAAAAAATATATCTTGATGTTAAAAAAGTAGATAGCGATACAGTAAAAGTATCTTTAGATAATATTGAAGATATAGCTAAGTCACTGCAATTTAGTATTAAGTTAGATGATAATGTTAAATTAAAAAAGAATGAAAATGGGGAATATTTAATAAATGATTTATTATCTAAAGAGGTAAACACAAGATTAGGTAATAATGAATATTTATCAAGTAATAGTATATTTACTGATTATACATATAATGAGGATAGTAATACTATAGATGTACTTATTACATCAGAGGATTCTTTACCTAGAACTGAAAATAAAATAGAAATATTTGAGTTAGATATTGAAGCAAAATCAGATGATAATAAGAGTTTTAATATAGTTCCAATTATAGATTCATATAAGTATTTATCGAAAGATAATAAGGAGTATGACAATTTATCAGTTGAGTATGATGATAGTTTAATTAACTTAAATACAGTACCAACTATTGAATATACTGGTGATGTAATTAATATTTATGATGGTGATAAGTTAGTATTTAATAAAATTGAAGGACTTATAGCAAATGATGATGATACTAGTGATACTGTTAAATTAGAGGTAAGAAATATTACTAATATAGATGATGAAAGCAAAGAAGATTCTCAGCCACTTATAAGTGAATTTAGTTCAGAAGAAATAGGAACATATACATTTAAGATAAATGCAATTGATAGTGTTGGAGAAAAGTCAGAGTCTATTAAGGTATTAGTTAATGTACAATATAATCTAGGTCTTGCTCCTCCAACAATTGAGGGTGCTGAAGATATTGAAATCCAAAGTGGAAGTTTATTTAAGCCATTAGATGGAGTATCAGCAAAAGATGCTAAGGATAGAAATATTACTGTAAGTGTAAGTGGTGATTTAGATCTAAATCCAGAACAAGATACAAAATATGTATTAACTTACACTGCCGTTGATAAGTATGGAAAGACAACTACTAAAGAGAGAAATATAACTGTTAAAGCAAATAAGGCACCTGTGATTACAGGAGTAGAAAATACTGTAGTAAATATAGGTGATAACTTTGATCCAAAGGCAAATGTAAAAGTTGAGGACGATATAGATAAGGACTTAATTTCAAGTTTAGCTATAGAAGGAGAAGTAAAGACTTCAATAGCAGGAGAATATAAATTAATTTACTCTGTTACAGATTCAGGTAATAAGACGACTAGAGCACAAAGAGTTGTAAGAGTAAATAGAGCACCAGTTGTAACAGGTAATGATAGTACTTTAGTGGTTAAGACAGGAACAGAAATAACTGAGGCAATGATTTTAGGTGGAATTAATATAACTGATGAAACAGAATATAATGTAGATGTAAAAATTCCAGAAATAAACGGAGCAGGTAGATATGGAGCTGAAATAAAAGTAACAGATAAGGATAATGGAGTAACGGTTGTTACAAGAAATATTGTTGTTACTGATGGTAGCATAGCAAATTTACCAAATAGTGGACAAGGTGAATCTCAAGAAGATGCAAAAGTTATTCAAGTTTTAGATGATGCTGGAATAGAGCAATTAAATGAAAAGTTAAGCGCTGCTACAAAAGAATATACAGTAGCTACAACAAAGAAAAAATTTACTGAATATGTTCAGTATAGCTTTATAATTTCTAAGAAAGAAGCGGTATTTAGAAATACAGATAAGATATACCTTGAAGTAAGAGTACCAAATGAAGTTGAAACAAGTACAGGTGGTATTGTTATTACAGAATATGTAGAGATATTAGCTACAGAAGTAAAAATAGATGATAAAGAAAGTTTAAATCATTATATTACTAAAGGTGATGAAATAGATTTAACAGCTACAATTAAGCCAGATAATACAACTAATAAAGAATTAGAATGGGCTAGTACAAATGAAGATGTACTTGAAGTTGTTGTAAGCGATACTGGAGTTAAAGTAATAGCAAAGCAATATGGAGTTGCTACAATTAAGGTAGGAGCAAAAGATGGTAGTGAAAAATATGATGAGTTTACATTTAATGTAGCACACGGTTTTAATGAATTACCAGAAGATGTTACTGTAGTTAGTGGAGATGCAACAGAAGAGTCGCCACTTACTTATGAAACAGAAAATATTGAATCACTAAATAAACTAATATCTAATGCAAAAGATGAATTTAAAGTATTATTACAAGATAAAAAGGTTTTAAGTGAAAATAAAGTTGAATATTACATAAAGCTAGAGGAAAAAGGAATTCTAGCAAGAGTATTTGGAAGAAGTAATAGCTATTATATAGCCTTTAGGCTACCAAATAGTAGTGACTTTGAAGATGTAATGTATAGCCTTGAAAAGAATGATACTAAAGCACCTACATTACTTTACAATGGAGAAATGGAAATTGTTTTAGAAAATGGAGCTGAGTTTGAAGTTCCTGTAGTAACGGCTAAAGATAATTTAGATAAGGATATTACTGTAAATCATGTAATAAAGAATAGTGAAAATAAGCAAATTAACTCAATAGATACAGCTGTTGCAGGAAAATATACAATAACATATAGTGCAAGCGACATGAGTGGAAATAAGGCTGATGAATTAGTTATTAAAGTTACGGTATTAGAAGCAGATAAAGAAGCACCGATCTTTGAGTATACTGGAGAAAAAATAATTATTTTAGATAATGGTTCTAAATATGAAATACCAAATATAACAGCTAATGATAATGTTGATGGTAATGTAGAGGTTAGTAGTGTAATAACTAAAAATGGATCAATTGTTGATTCGATAGATACTACTATATCAGGAGAGTATGTAATTACATATTCTGCAGTAGATAAAGTTGGAAATAAATCAACATTAGAAATAAAAGTAATTGTAAAAGAAGTAGAAATTCCAGAAGAACCAGAAACACCGGAGGAACCAAAGGATACAGAAGCGCCAGTCTTTGATTATAATGGTGACTTAGATGTAGTGTTAGAGTATGGAGAAAAATATGATATACCTGTAATAGGAGCTATAGATAATATTGATGATGAAGTTGAAGTGGTAACAACAATAAGAAAAGATTCTTCAAATGAAATAATTACAGCTATAGATACTAAAGTTCCAGGTGCATATACAATAACTTATGAGGCTGTAGATAAATCAGGAAATAAATCAAGCTTAGTCATAAAAGTAACTGTTAAATCAAAAATAATTGCTGATAATATAGAATTAGGTAATGGTGATGGAAGTATAGAATCACCAGCAGAAATAGTTGTATTAGAAAGTACAACTGTAGAAAATATAACAAAATTATTAGAAGATATTAAAAATAAACATACTATTGAGTTTGTTGAAGAA
>NZ_JAPFDR010000080.1 GCF_026168755.1 Clostridium sp.
ACTTGGTACAGAAGGTTTTAATGTCTCCATAAAGAGAGTTCAAAGAAGAATGACCGAACTTGGTCTTTTTGCAATAACTGTAAAAAAATACAATCATCATTCAAATAAAAAAGTAGCAGAAGGTTTGGAAAACGTTGTGAAAAGAGATTTTACAACTACTTCTATTAATGAAAAATGGGTTGGAGATATTACATATATTCATACTATCAGAGATGGTTGGTGCTATTTAGCTTCAGTTCTTGATTTACATTCAAAAAAATAATTGGCTACGCTTTCGGCAAAAGAATGACTAATGATTTAGTTATTAAAGCTTTAAAAAATGCCTATTATAGCCAAAATATTGATAAAAATAAACAGTTAGTATTCCATACAGATTTAGGATCTCAATATACTAGTAATGATTTAAAAGAGCTATGTACAGAGTTTAATGTTATATTGCATTAGGATAGCGCTTATAATAATGATTTCTAAGTATTTTTTCACGCAAACTTTCTATAGACTTAACTCTGCAACTAATATTTGAAAATTCACAATAACTTTCATTTAAAATAGTAAAAAATGATTTTTCTAAATTCATAGAAGCTTTGATTAGAGCTTCATTATTATTTTCTAATTCATTTAAGGCTATTTCTAAATAGTAAAATTATTTAATATTCAAAGCTAGACCTCTAGTTATATATTAATATAACTATCATTATACAAAAATAAAGTTAATATATCTATTTTTTGCTAATAAGTCACAATCTATTAATAGTATTTAACAAAAATAAATTTATGCTATAATGGTGTAGTTGAAAATTTTAAGAGATTGGGGGTATAAGATTGAGTGACGATATTATAAAAAAGCTAACCCTTGAGATAAATAAACATGAAAGTTTAGAAGATAAAGAACTTAAAATTATAAAGTTCCAACTTTTAAGAAAAAGTATGATTTTAAAGGTTGTTTTAAGAGGAAAAGAAAAATTAGCTCATGAAGAAGAGGAACTAATTAAAAAAATTATTTGTAAAACTTTAATGATAAGAATTACTGTAGAAATAGTTTTTTATAGAGATGCTTCAGATATTACGTTAGATGAAGTAATACAAAACCATTGGATTGAATGTATTTCTGAAACAATAAAAAAGACACCATTATGTAAAAGTCTTTTATTAAATTGTAGAAAAGAAGTTAATGAAAATAAAGTATCTGTATTTAATGGATATGATAAATTAACAGAACATCTAAAAGGTAAAGGTGGCGAAAAGAGTTTAGAAGATACTGTTAAAGCAATGTTTGGTATATCTTGTAGATTTGAAATAAAATATGATCCAGCTATGGAAGTAGTAATAGACTATGCAGCAAGAGAAAAAGAAGAAAAAGAGTTGTTAAATAAAGCTATGCAAGCTAGAGTTAAGGAAATGAGCAAAGCCTCAACTGTTATAAGTAAGCCAGTAGAGAAAAAGCCCGCTGAAAAGAAACCATATGAAAAGAAAGAAAATAGTTATAAGAGGGAGCCAAAGGCTGAAAATGCGATATATGGTAGAAATATTTCTATTGAAGCTACTCCAATAAATGAAATAAATGAAAGATCAGGATATGTAGCAGTTTTAGGAGATGTATTTAAAGTAGAAACTATGGAAACTAAAACTGGTAAGATAATATTAACATTCTACATAACTGATTATACTAGTTCTATAACAGTTAAATGCTTCTTAAAGCCACAGGAAAAAGATGAGGTTCTTGATAATGTTAAAAAGGGTCTTTACTGTAAAGTTAGAGGAGAAGCTGTATATGATACTTATCAAAGAGAAGTAGTTATAATGGGTAGAGATATCTTGAAGATGAAAAAGATGGAGAAGATGGACGGGGCTGAAGAAAAAAGAGTCGAGCTTCACTGTCATACTACAATGAGTGCAATGGATGGTGTTACACCAGTTTCAAAAATTGTAGAGAGAGCAGCAAAATGGGGTCATCCTGCTATAGCTATTACAGATCATGGTGGTGTTCAAGCATTCCCAGATGCACAAATTGCAGCTAAAAAGAATAAAATAAAGGTTATTTATGGTGTAGAAGGATATTTAGTAGATGATGGAGTACCATTAGCTTTAAATGAAAAAGGTCAAAATTTAGATGATACTTATGTTGTATTTGACTTAGAAACAACAGGATTTTCATCTAAAAATGATAAAATAATTGAAATAGGAGCAGTTAAAATTCAAAATGGAGTTATTATAGATAACTTTAGTGAATTTGTAAATCCAAGGAGGCCAATACCTTATAATATAACAGAGCTTACAGGAATAAATGATGATATGGTAAGAGATGCACAAGCCATAGAAGATGTATTACCCAAATTTATAGAGTTTATAGGAGATTCAGTTGTTGTAGCACATAATGCAGGTTTTGACTGTAGCTTTATATCTAAAAATTGCAATGATTTAGGTTTGGAATTTTCACCAACTATAGTGGATACAGTTCCACTTTGTAGATTTTTATACCCAGAATTAAAATCTGTAAAGTTAAATCTTGTAGCAAAACATTTAGGAGTTAAGCTTGAAAGTCATCATAGAGCTGTAGATGATGCTAAAGCAACAGCTGATATTTTAGTTGAGTGTTTTAAAAAGATAAAAGAAGAGTTGGAAGTAGAAACTTTAGAGGAGTTAAATAAGATATTCTTAGAAAAAGTTGATATTAAGAAGTTGCCAACGTATCACATAATAATTTTAGCGAAAACGCAAGCTGGAATTAGAAATTTATATAAACTTGTATCAGAAGCTCATATAGATAATTTCTTTAGAAGACCAAGAACTAAGAGGTCTAGACTTATGGAAATGAGAGAAGGACTTATAATTGGAGGGGCTTGCGAAGCTGGAGAAATTTATAGGTCTGTAGTTGGTGGTAAAAGTGATGAAGAAATAAAAGAGGTAATGAGTTTTTATGATTATGTAGAAATTCAACCTATTGCTAATAATGCGTATATGATTGAAAAAGGTTCAGTAAAGGATGAAGATGAACTTAAGGATATTAATAGAAAAATTTATGATTTAGCAAAAGAAATTAATAAGCCTACTGTAGCAACTTGTGATGTTCATTTTCTAGATCCTCATGATGAAGCATTTAGAAGAATAATTATGGCAGGTCAAGGATTTGGAGATGCTGATAATCAGCCACCTCTTTATTTAAGAACTACAGAAGAGATGTTAAAGGAATTTTCATATTTAGGAAGTGATATTGCTAAAGAAGTAGTTATTAAAAATCCACAAGCAATAGCAAATTCCGTAGAAGAAAACTTAAAGCCTATTCCTGATGAAACTTATCCACCTAAGATTGAAGGTGCAGATGATGATATTAGAAATATGACAATGAATAAGGTTCATTCTATTTATGGTGATTCACTTCCAGAAGTAGTACAAAAAAGATTAGATAAAGAGTTAAATTCTATTATAAATAATGGATATGCTGTACTTTATCTAATTGCACAAAAGTTAGTTGCAAAATCTTATTCAGATGGATATTTAGTAGGTTCAAGAGGATCTGTTGGTTCATCTTTTGTTGCAACTATGTCAGATATAACAGAAGTTAATGGGTTGCCACCACATTATGTATGTCCTAAATGTAAGAAGTCACATTTCTTCTTAGATGGTTCTGTAAGTTCAGGAGCTGACTTAGAAGATAAGGATTGTCCAGATTGTGGTGTACCTTATATAAAAGATGGTCACGATATTCCGTTTGAAACTTTCTTAGGATTTGAAGGAGATAAAGAACCTGATATAGACTTAAACTTCTCTGGAGATAACCAAGGTGATATTCATAAATATACAGAGGTTTTATTCGGAAAAGGATACGTATTTAAGGCTGGAACAATAGGTACAGTTGCGGAAAAAACAGCTTATGGATTTGTTAAGAAATACTTAGATCAAAAGGGAATTATTGTATCACAAGCGGAAATTGAAAGACTAACTATTGGATGCACAGGTATTAAAAGAACAACAGGACAGCATCCAGGGGGAATTATGGTTGTACCCAATTATACAGATGTTTATAATTTTACACCAATTCAAAGACCAGCAGATGATTCTACATCAGATGTAACAACTACACATTTTGATTATCACTCTATTTCAGGAAGACTATTAAAGCTTGATATACTAGGTCACGACGATCCGACAGTACTTAGAATGTTACAAGATATAACAGGTTTAGATCCAAAGACTATACCTCTTAATGATAAAAAAGTACTGTCTTTATTTACATCACCTGAAGCTTTAGGTGTTACAAAAGAAGAGCTTGAATGTGAAGTTGGTTCTTATGGTTTACCAGAGTTTGGAACAAAATTCGTTCGTCAAATGCTTGTAGATACACAACCACAAACATTCTCAGATTTAGTTAGAATATCTGGACTTTCTCACGGTACTGACGTTTGGCTTAATAATGCTCAATACTTCATTAAAGAAGGATATACTACACTTAGAGATTGTATTGCAACAAGAGACGATATCATGGTTTATCTTATGTATAAAGGTGTTGAGCCTAAAACTGCATTTACAATAATGGAAAGTGTAAGAAAAGGTAAAGGCTTAACAGAAGATTTTGAGAAAACCATGAAGGAAAATAATGTTGAAGATTGGTATATAGAAAGTTGTAAAAGAATCAAGTACATGTTCCCTAAGGGGCATGCCGTTGCTTATGTTATGATGGCTGTTAGAGTTGCTTATTATAAGGTGTATTATCCACTTGCATATTATGCAACTTACTTTACGGTAAGAGGTGCAGATGATTTTGATGCAGACTTAGTATGTAAGGGAGAAACTGCAGTTCATGCAAAACTTCAGGAGTTATATGCACTTGGTAATCAAGCAACTGTAAAAGATAAGGGATTAATTACTGTTTTAGAGCTTTCTTTTGAAATGTATAAAAGAGGATTTAAAATGCTTAAGGTAGATTTATATAAATCAGATGCAACTAAATTCTTAATAGTAGATAATGCATTAAGACCACCGCTAAGTTCATTGCAAGGGGTTGGAGTAAATGCAGCCAAATCAATTGCAGAAGCGAGAAATGATGGTGAATTTATCTCAAAGGAAGATTTAAGATTGAGATCAAAGATATCTAAAACTGTAATTGAGACTTTAAGCAATCATGGTTGTTTAGAAGGTATGTCTGAAACAAATCAATTATCATTATTTTAGAATAAATACTTAAAAGGACTAATCGCTAGGGGTTGGTCCTTTTTTAATAATATTTTTATTTTTACTTAAACTTATTTTATAGATAATTTATATAAATAAATTGGACATGCGAACAATTAGAATATAAATAACATAAAATATATTTAAGTAATAATAAAGGAGATTAATGTGAGCTACAATTCAATTTATGATATTGTTGGATTTAATAATGAGGTAAATAGACTTGAAACTCAAGCTAAATTAGGGTGGAAAAAGGAATTTAGAACTTTAAAATGGTTAGGACTTAAAGATGGAATGAGGATTCTAGATGTTGGTTCAGGAACAGGAGTATATACTGAATTATTATTAGAAAATTTACTACATAGTTCAGTAACAGCTTTAGAAGTTGATAAAAGATTATTCGATATTTCAAAGGATCGTTTAAGTGATTATGATGGCAATAGACTTAATTTAAAGCTTGCTTCTATAAAAAATAGTGGTCTTAAAGAAAATAGTTATGATTTTGTAGTTTGTAGATTTGTATTTCAGCATTTAGAAAGCCCTATGGAAGCAGCAAGAGAAATATATAAATTATTAAAGCCAGGAGGAATAGTAGTAATTATTGATTCAGATAGAGGAATGCATGGAGTAAGTGACCCAGATATATTATTTAAGAGTGGGAGAGGGTTTATTAATCAGATAGAAAAAAGGGCAGGTTGGAATAGAGAAATTGGACGCAAACTTCTTAAAATACTAAAATATACTGGGTTTGAACAACTAGATTTTGAAGCAGTAACTGTTCATAGTGATTTAGTTGGTATAAAAAATATTCTTGGAGATAATAAAGTACCATCAGAGATAATTAAAATGGTTAGTAGAAGTAACCCAAGATTAGCTAAGATTATGAGAATTTGTAGTGATAGTACTGAAAGAGAGAAATGTACAATGATATTTTTAAACTTAATGGCAAGGGGCAAAAAGCCTATTGATTAACATAGAAAATAAAAAGGGCCATAAAGACCCTTTTTATTTTAATTTTCCAGATATATTAAGTTCTAAAGTCAAATTTAGTTGAACATTTTTTACAAGTAACAACTATATTACCTTTACCTCTTGGAAGTCTAAGCTTTTGTTTGCAGTTAGGGCATTTGGTGATTTTGTAGTTACGATACTGAGTATATTTAAATTTAATATTCTCAAACATATAAGATAAATTATTTAAATTATATACAGGTAAGTTATAAGGAATAGATTTACCAAATTTTTTTAAAAATTTATTTGTGTATGTATAGAAAACATTATATTCATCTTTTCTTTTATATATTTTTTTTGAAAATGCTCTGTATACAGCATAAATTAAAATAAATGTCCCTAAAAGTCTAGTGAAATCAAAAATATTAAGGATACAAGATATTAAAATTAATACTATTGATAATAAATCAAAACCATAAGTTCCATTTAAAAAGCTCATATAATCACCCCGAATTAGAAATTTAACATAATATAATAGTTTTTAAAAATAATTATAATATAAATTGAAGAGTTGTACAATTTATTTTATATTAACAAGTAATGAATAAAAAATTAATAGTATATTAAAAAGCAAATATAAAAGTTCTAATTAAAAAATAAGTATACAGCTATTATTTGAAATAAAATAATGGTAGGAAATCCTAAGGTGAATTTTAAATGTTTTGTTTTATGTCTGAAAGTATACATTCCAAGTACACCTCCAACACTACCACCTATAAGAGCTAATATAAAAAATGTTTTTTCGCTTATTCGCCACTGTTTTAATTTAGCTCTTTTTTTATCTATGGACATAAGAGTAAAAAGTAGAATGTTGGTAAATACTATATAAATAAATATAAATTTCATAAAACCTCCCAATCGAGTAGGAGGTAGATAATTATTTTATCTACCGACCTCTCACACCACCGTGCGTACCGGTCTGGTACACGGCGGTTCTTTAAGTTTAATGAATTTTAATATATTGACGCGTTAGGCTTTTCAAGCCTAAGTCGTTAA
>NZ_JAPFDR010000019.1 GCF_026168755.1 Clostridium sp.
AATGAGACCTAAAAATTATACAGGTGTATATGGAAAAAAATACAAATAGTAAATAAGCATAGGACTATATGAACCTATGCTTATCAGAATATTCAAAAATTAATTCCCGAAGGGAGCGTGGCGAAAGCCACTTTTTTTATTGTTTATAATTTTGTAATTATAAGTTTTAAGAATAAAAATTTATAATAAATACTTCATTCTTACTATAATTTATTAAATTAAGGTTTAAGGGGGCATTTAAAATGGTAGTAATATTAAAACCAAAAACAAGTGATGAAGCAATTAAAAAATTAACAGGAGAATTAGAATCTTTAGGGGTAACGGTAAATCCAGTTATCGGTACAGAAATGAGTATATTAGGATTAGTTGGAGATACAACAAGAATAGATCATTCATCTATTGAAGCGAATCCTAATGTTGAAAGGGTAATGCATGTTCAAGAACCTTTTAAGAAAGCAAATAGATTATTCCATCCAGAAAATACAGTAATTGATGTTAATGGACATACTATTGGAGGAAATAAAATTGCAGTAATAGCTGGACCTTGTTCAGTTGAAAATAAAGAACAAATATCCTTAGTTGCAGATGAAGTTAAAAAGTATGGAGCTAGTTTCTTAAGAGGTGGGGCATTTAAACCAAGAACTTCTCCATATAGTTTCCAAGGCTTAAAATATGAAGGTTTAGAATTATTAAATGAAGCAAAAGCTAAAACAGGATTACCAATAGTTACGGAACTTATGTCACCATATGATATAGAAACATTTGTTGAAAAAGCTGATATAATTCAAGTAGGGGCAAGAAATATGCAAAACTTTGATTTGTTAAAAGAGTTAGGTAAAATTAATAAACCAATACTTTTAAAGAGAGGCTTATCAGCAACAATAGAAGAGTTATTAATGAGTGCAGAATACATTATGGCTGGTGGTAATGAGCAAGTTATTCTTTGTGAAAGGGGAATAAGAACTTTTGAAACTTATACTAGAAATACCTTAGATTTAAGTGCTGTACCAGCAATTAAAAAGCTAAGTCACTTACCAGTAGTAATTGATCCAAGTCACTCTGCAGGAAAGTGGTGGATGGTAGAACCATTATCAAAGGCGGCAATAGCTGTAGGGGCTGATGGTCTTATAATTGAAGTTCATAATGATCCACAAAAAGCATTATGTGATGGACAACAATCATTAAAGCCAGATGTATTTGCAAAATTAATGGAAGATTTAAAACTTATTGCAGCAGCAGTAGGACGTGAAATATAAATCAGTTAGGAGTTAGTAGTCGATGAATAGTTTTGAGCTTCATCCTAATTTACTAATTGCTAATTAAGATATAAGGAAGGATAGTAGTATGGAACTAAAGGTTGATTTAAAAGATAGAAGTTATCCAATTATAATTGAGAAGGGACTTATTAATAGAGTTTCAGAAGAGATTATAAAGGTATACAAGGGGAAGAAAATATTTATTATTACAGATGATAATGTAAATAAGTATTATGGAGGAAAAATTAGTGAAGAATTAAAAAATAACGATTTTGAAGTTAAGTTATTATCATTAAAACCAGGTGAGGAAACTAAAAACTTTAATACATTACCTATTGTGTATAATGAACTTCTAGATTTTAATTTAACTAGAAGTGATTTGATAATTGCATTAGGGGGAGGAGTTATAGGAGACCTAGCAGGCTTCGTAGCTTCTACATATTTAAGAGGAGTTGACTTTGTGCAGATACCAACATCACTTTTAGCACAAGTTGATAGTAGTGTTGGAGGGAAAGTAGCAGTAGATTTAGATAGAGGAAAAAACTTGGTAGGAAGTTTTTATCACCCAAAATGTGTATTAATAGATCCAGAAGTATTAAATACATTAGATAATAGATTTTTTATAGATGGAATGGCGGAAGTTATTAAATATGGATGTATTAAGGATAAACAATTCTTTGGTTATCTTGAAAAAATGGAAAATAATCAACAATTGATTAATAATATGGAAGTAGTTATCCACAAATGTTGTGATATTAAGAGGCAAGTTGTGGAGAATGATGAAAAAGATAAAGGTGAAAGAATGCTTTTAAATTTTGGTCATACTTTAGGTCATGCCATAGAACAATATTATAATTATACTAAGTACAGTCATGGTGAAGGTGTTGCCATTGGAATGTATGTAATAAGCAAAATTAGTGAAGAAAAAGGATTAACTAAAAAGGGAACTTCTCAAAGAATTAAGGATATTTTAGTTAAATATAATCTTCCATATGAATTGAATGTTAATATTGAAGAAACTTTAGAAGCAATTAATTTAGATAAGAAGAAGTTAGGAAATGATTTAAATGTAATTATTTTAAAGGAAATAGGAAGTTCAGAAATATATAAAACTACAGCAGAATTTTTTAAGATATAAAAGAGGAGATTGTATGGCAGATTTGAAGATATATCCATCAAAGCTTAAGGGAGAGGTAAAAATACCTCCTTCAAAAAGTATGGCACATAGAGCAATTATTTGTGCTGCTTTAAGTGATGGATTATGCATTATAGAAAATATAGATTATTCAGATGACATTATAGCAACTATTGATGCAATGAATTCTTTAGGAGCTAAAATAGTTAAACACAAAGATTATATTGAAGTAATAGGAGCATATGGAAGTGATGAAAAGCCACAAGAAACTAGAATTATTGATTGTAATGAATCAGGTTCCACTTTAAGATTTTTAGTTCCTATTTCACTATTATTTAAAGGTAGCAGCAAGTTTATAGGTAGAGGTAATTTAGGAAAAAGACCATTAACTACTTATTATAATATATTTGAAAGACAGGGAATTGAATATTCTTACGAAGAAGGTAATCTTAACTTAGTTATAAATGGGGAATTAAATCCTGGAACTTTTGAAGTAGAGGGTAATGTAAGTTCCCAATTTATAACTGGATTATTATTTACGTTACCATTATTAAAGGAAGATTCTAAAATTATAATTACTACTGAAATGGAATCAAAGGGATATATTGATTTAACATTAAGAGCAATGAGTGATTTTGGAGTAGAAATAATTAATAACAATTATAGAGAGTTCATTATTAAAGGAAATCAAAAATATAAAGCAAGAAATTACAGAGTTGAAGGGGATTATTCTCAAGCTGCATTTTTCCTTTGTGCAGATAGCTTAGGTAATGATGTATTATGTAAGGATTTAGATTTAAATTCTCTTCAAGGTGATAAAGAGGTAATAGATATATTAGAAAGAATGAATGTCATATTTAATGCAAATGATATAGGGGTAAAGGGGACTACTAATGGTGAATTAACTAGTACAGTAATTGATGGAAGTCAATGTCCAGATATTATACCAGTCCTTACTTCAGTGGCTGCATTAACAAAAGGTACAACAGAAATGGTAAATGCAGGAAGACTTAGAATTAAGGAATGTGATAGGCTTGCAGCAGTAACATCTGAGCTAAATAAATTGGGGGCTAAGATAATAGAAAAAGAAGATGGATTAGTAGTTACAGGAGTAGAAAAGCTACAAGGAGGAGTGGAAGTATGGAGTCATAAAGATCATAGAATAGCTATGACTTTAGCAATATCTTCTACAAGATGTGAAGAACCAATAGTGATAAAGGATTATGAATGTATAGCTAAATCTTATCCAAACTTCTTTGAAGATTTTAAAGCTTTAGGAGGAAATATTCATGAGTGGAATGTGGGGAAATAATATAAAAATATCTATTTTTGGAGAATCTCATGGAAATGCTATAGGAATAAATATCGATGGTTTACCTTCAGGTTTTCATATTGATATGGATAAGGTAATGGTAGAAATGGCAAGAAGAGCACCAGGAAAAAGTCCGTTATCAACTCCAAGAAAAGAAGGAGATATACCAGAAATATTAAGTGGATATTTTGAAGGTAAAACTACAGGAACTCCACTTTGTGCAATAATAAGAAATTCTAATACTAAATCTAAGGATTATTCAAAGCTTAAAGACGTAATGAGACCAGGACATGCAGATTATACTGGTGTTATGAGATATGATGGTTTTAATGACTATAGAGGTGGAGGGCATTTCTCAGGAAGAATAACTGCGCCACTTGTATTTGCAGGAGCTATTTGTAAGCAAATATTAGAAACTAAAGGAATATTGATTGCAGCGCATGTTAATTCTATAGGAAGTATTAAAGATAAAAGCTTTTTAGATGTAGATATAAATGAAGAATTAATATCATCATTCAATGGAAATGAATTACCTTTAATTAATTCAAAATTAGAAGAAGCTATGAGACAAGAAGTTATGAATGCAAGAAAAGATATGGATTCTATAGGTGGAACTATAGAGTGTGCTGTTTTAGGTATAAAGCCTGGAATAGGTAATCCATTCTTTGATTCAGTAGAATCAACATTAGCTCATTTAATGTTTTCAGTACCAGCAATTAAAGGTATTGAATTTGGAAAAGGATTTGATATCTCTAAAATGAGAGGGTCAGAAGCTAATGATGAATATTACTTAGATGATAAAACTATAAAAACAAAAACTAATAATAATGGTGGAATTTTAGGTGGAATAACTAATGGAATGCCAATAGTATTCAAGGTTGCAATAAAACCAACAGCATCAATATTTAAAGAACAAAGTACTGTTAATATAGCTACAATGGAGGAAACTAAGTTAAGCATAGAAGGAAGACATGATCCATGTATTGTACAAAGAGCACTTCCAGTTATAGAAGCAGTAACTGCCATTGGAATATTAGAATTGATGTAGCATAATCCAAATATTGGAGTTACCTCCGGGGAGCATACAAATATTGGATTATACTAGGAGGTGAAGAAGGAGGTAAAACATGAATCTTTCAGAATGTAGAAATGAAATTGATAAAATAGATAAAGAGTTAGTTGAATTATTTGAAAAGAGAATGAATGTTGCGATAAATGTAGCGAAGTATAAGATAGAAAATAATATTCCAATTTTTAATGGAGCGAGGGAAGCTGAAGTTATTGAAAAGAATATTAATAGACTTAATAATAAGGATTATTCGAAGCTTACAGAAAAATTTTTCACTCATTTAATGGAATTAAGTAGGAGCCTTCAAGCAAATATTATTGATGAGAATAATAAAGATAAGATGATAGGATCAATAGAAGAAAATATATCAGCTAACGAAAATAAAAGAGATTTAAACAATATTAAAATTGGATATCAAGGTGTAAAGGGCTCTTTTAGTGAAGAGGCTATGATTAAATACTTTGGTGAAAATCATACAACTACTGATTATGAAGAATTTGAAGATGTATTTGTAGCTTTAAAAAATAATGAAATAGATTATGGAATATTACCTATAGAGAATTCAAGTACAGGAGCAATAACTACTGTTTATGACTTATTAGTTGAGTATGGACTTTATATAGTTGGGGAAGAGTGTATAAAGATAGATCAAAACTTAATAGGAGTAAAAGGAAGTAAGCTTGAGGATATAAAAGAAATATATTCACATCCTCAGGGATTTGAACAAAGTAGTGAGTTTTTAAGCAAACAAAATAATTTAAAGCTTATACCATTCCATAATACAGCCATAAGTGCTAAATATGTTTCAGAGCTTAATGATAAATCAAAGGCTGCTATTGCAAGTTTAAGGGCAGCAAAAATTTATGGATTAGATGTAATTCAAAAAGAAATAAATGATAAGAATAATAATCATACAAAGTTTGTTATAGTAGGAAGAAAACTTGAATCAGCTAAGGAATGTAATAAGATTACTGTTGTATTTTCATTAGATGATAAGGCTGGTACTTTATATAAACTTTTAAGACACTTTGCAGAAAATAATATTAATATGCTAAAGATAGAATCTAGACCAAGCAAAAATGAACCTTGGCAATATCTTTTATATGTAGACTTTGAAGGTAATATAGAAAATGAAGATGTTAAAAAAGCAATTAAGTTAATTGAAGAAAAAAGTGAATATTTCAAATTGCTTGGATGCTATGAAGGAGTTAATGAGTTAAGAAGTTAAGAAAGTTCTTAATTTTAGAGGAAATAAATATTAATATTTTAAATTATATAAGGGATGTTTATAATATTAATTTCTTAGTTACTAAAAGGTTAGGTGTTTAAATGGAGTTCTATGGATTATTAGGTGAAAAGTTAAGTCATAGCTTATCCCCAAAAATCAATAAGATAATATTAGAGAAAAGTAATACAGAAGGTGCTTATAAATTATTTGAGGTTCCTAAAGATAAATTAGATAGTTTTGTTGAAGCAGTTAAATTGCTTAAGATAAAAGGGTTTAATGTTACAATTCCATATAAGGAAAGTATAATGAAATATTTAGATTGTATTTCAGCGGAAGCAAATAGAATTGGTGCTGTTAATACAGTAATGCTAAAGGATAATAAGCTTTATGGATATAATACTGACTATTTTGGAATTGAAGTTATGATTAAAAGTAAAAATATAAATATAAAAAATAAAACTGCAGTTATATTAGGTTCAGGAGGAGCTTGTAAGGCTGTAATTACTTATTTATTAGATAATGAAATAGAAAAAATATATATAGTAAGTAGGAGACCAGAAAGTGTTAATTTAAATAATATAAATAAAAGGATATCAATAATTAACTATTATGAATTAGATAATATAAGTGGATATCTAATAATTAATACAACTCCTGTTGGAATGTATCCTAATAGTGATAAATCTGCAGTTGATAATAATATAATGAAAAATTTTGATGTGGCTGTAGATTTAGTATACAATCCTACGAAAACTAAATTTCTTAAAATAGCAACAGAAGAAGGAAAAGTTGCTATAGGTGGATTGCATATGTTGGTTGGTCAAGCAGTTAAAAGTCAAGCTATCTTTAATGATGGGCAAATAAGTGAAGAATTAATAAATTATATATACACTGAGGTGGCAAAAGATTTTAAGTAGGAGAGAGAGTATGAAGGATATGGAGAAGAGTATTACACTAATAGGGTTACCTGGATGTGGAAAGACTACAGTAGGAAATTTACTTTCAGATAAATTAAATTATAAGTTTATAGATATGGATTATTATATTGAAGAAAATCAAGGAAAGACTATTATTGAATTATTTAAAAATGGTGAAGATTATTTCAGAAATATAGAAACTGAAACTTGTAGAGAACTTGGTGAAAAAGAAAAAACAATTATTTCTTCTGGTGGAGGAGTTGTTAAAAAGGGAATAAATATAGAATATTTAAAGAAAAATTCTATAGTAGTTTTTATTGATAGACCAGTAGAAAATATTTTAGGTGATATAGAAGTTGAAAAGAGACCTTTACTAGCAAATGGTAAAGAAGTATTATATAAGTTATACGATGAAAGATATGAGCTTTATAAAAATTATTGCGATTACAGAGTTGAAAATATAGGAAGCTTAGAGGATGTTGTAAATAGTATTGCAAGTCTTATATAAATTGAAAATTAAAATGAAACTTACTACTCACGTTTGTTTGTAGGAGTAACTTCTAATAAGCAAATTAAAATTTAGATTATCAGTTAGGTAGTATGGAGGTATGGTAGAAATGATTATTGTAATGAATTCAAAATGTAGTGAAAGAGAAATTACTAATGTAAAAGATGAATTAACTAGACAAGGGTTAGGAGTTCATCTTTCTCAAGGTGAAACTTTCTGTATAGTAGGGATTGTTGGGGACACTAGAAGGATAGACTCAGACAGTTTATTAACTTTTGATGGTGTTGATAAAGTATTAAAGGTTGAAGAACCTTTTAAAAAGGCAAATAGATTATTTAAGCCAGAAGATACAATTATTAATGTAAATGGAACATTAGTTGGTGGAAATAATCTTGGAATTATGGCTGGACCATGTTCTGTTGAAAGTGAAGAACAGATAATAGGAATAGCTAAGGCTGTTAAAGAATCAGGAGCTAACTTCTTAAGAGGGGGAGCTTTTAAACCGAGAACTTCACCTTACAGTTTCCAAGGATTAGAACTTGAAGGGTTAAGATTATTGAAGCGTGCTAAAGAAGAGACAGGACTTTCAATAGTAACAGAAATAATGTCTACTGATTATATAGATGAATTTGTAAGAGATGTTGATGTAATTCAAGTTGGAGCAAGAAATATGCAGAACTTTGATTTATTAAAGCAACTTGGTAAAACTAACAAGCCGATTTTATTAAAGAGAGGGTTATCTTCAACTATAGAAGAGTGGCTTATGAGTGCTGAATATATAATGGCTGGTGGGAATGAAAATGTAATTCTTTGTGAGAGAGGAATTAGAACTTATGAAGGATACACTAGAAATACTTTAGATTTAAGTGCAATACCAGTAATTAAAAAGTTATCTCATTTACCAGTGATAGTTGATCCAAGTCATGCTTCAGGATATTGGTACTTAGTAGAACCATTAGCAAAAGCAGCAATAGCAGCAGGTGCAGATGGACTTATGATAGAGGTTCATAATGACCCACAACATGCATTAAGTGATGGGCAACAATCAGTAAAGCCTGAATTATTTGATAAGATAATGAAAAAAGTAAAAGTTTTAGCCGAGATGGAAGGAAAGACTTTATAAAGTGATAAGTGGCAAGTGAAAAGTTTAAGGAAAAATATATTTTAGAAACTACCTTAGGAAGTTTCAACCTTAACTTGAAACTTGCCACTAAAATAATAGGGGGTATTATGAAAATAGTTATTGTAGGTCTTGGTGTTATTGGTGGTGGATATGCAATGGCACTTAAGGAAGCAGGATATGAGGAAGTTTACGGAATAGATAAAGATATAGATACATTAAGGAAGGCAAAAGCTTTAGGAATTATTAAAGAGGACTATGAAGATGAGAGGGAAATAATAAAAAGTGCCGATTTAATTGTGTTAGCTGTTTATCCTAATTTAGTTAAAAATTTTATAATTAATAATAAAGATAATTTTAAAGATGGAGCTATAATTACAGATGTTACAGGGATTAAAGAGTTGTTTATTAATGAAATAACAAATATATTACCAGAAAATATTGATTTTGTTTTTGCTCATCCAATGGCTGGAAGAGAGAAAAAGGGGATAGATTATGCTACAAATCAAGTTTTTAAAGGTGCAAATTTTTTAATTACAGTAACTGATAAAAATAAAGGTAAAAATTTAGATATAATTGAAAATTTGGCATATAAAATGGGATTTAAGAATGTCAAAAGAATATGTCCTAAATACCATGATGAAATGATAGCATTTACTAGTCAATTACCCCATGCTTTGGCTGTAGCTCTTATAAATAGCGATATTGAGGGACGAAATACAGGTGAATTCATAGGGGATAGTTATAGAGACTTAACTAGAATTGCAAATATTAATGAATCTTTATGGAGTCAATTATTTTTAGGAAATAAAGAAAATTTACTAAAAGCCATTTATAAATTTGAAAAAGAATTGGATAAAATTAAAGATTCTGTGAAAAATGAAGATAAAGAAACTCTACAAGAGTTATTTATTAAATCTTCTTTAAGAAGAGAAAAGTTGTAATATATTAATTAATAAGATAGTTATTATATTTGAATTTGTACTGTATAATATTTACATACTAGTTTAAGGGGGAATTAATATGTATTGTAAAAATTGTGGAGAAAAATTAAATGAAGGTGTTAATTTTTGTTTTAATTGTGGCTTTAAGTCAGGAGAAGGACAAGGGTATTGTGATAAGTGTGGAGTAAAATTAAATAGTTCTACTTGTAGTAATTGTGGAAATATTATAGAAGATTATAAGGAAAATTTAAATAGAGAGAGTTATAATAATCAAAATTACTATACAAATAACAATCAAGGTTATTCTAATAACTACAATAATCAAAATTATAATTCAAATTATGTAGAAAGAAAGCCAAAATCTAAGGTTGCAGCAGGAATATTAGGAATTTTAGTAGGTGGACTTGGCATTCATAGATTTTATTTAGGTTATGTGGGAATAGGGATTTTACAAATTGTAGTTACTATTTTAACTTGTGGTGCAGGTAGTCTTTGGGGATTTATTGAAGGGATACTTATATTGTGTGGTACCACAATAACTAAAGATGCAGATGGTATACCTTTATCAGATAATTAGCTATACTAAAAAAAGGGTGATTATAGATGAGTGAAAAAATTGAGAAAATAGTAGAATATGAATTAGAAAAGGGGAATTTAGCTGGAGCAAGTATTTATGTAATTAAAGATGGAAAGGAGATTTTTTCTAAACAATTTGGCTATTCTAATTTAGAAGAAAAAATAGAAATGAAAAGAGATACTATTTTTAGTATATATTCAATGAGTAAACCAATCACAGCTGCAGCTACAATGCTTTTAATTGAACGTGAGTTATTATCATTAGATACTCCTGTGTCTAAATTTTTAAATGGATTTAAAAATCAAAAGGTATTATGCAATGGAGAGATTGAAGACATTAATAGAGAGGTAGTAATAAAGGATTTATTAACTATGACTTCAGGTGTTGCATATCCAAGTGATAGTGAAGTTGGACAGAAAGTTAATGCTATAGTTAATGAAGTTATTGAAAAAGAGTTAATGAGAACTCCACTAACTACAGTAGAATTTGCAAATAAATTAGGACAAATTCCTTTAGAATTTCAACCAGGTGAAAAATGGGCTTATGGATTTTCAGCTGATATTCTTGGAGCTGTAATTGAAGTTGTATCAGGAAAGTCATATAGAGATTTTTTAAGAGATGAATTTTTTATACCATTAGAGATGGTTGATACAGATTTTTATGTTCCGGAAGAAAAGTGGAATAGATTTGCGAAAGTATATGAATATTTTGAAGAAGAACCTAAATTAAGACCATATGAAGGATATAATTTAGCAATAATGAGACAGAATAAATTACCGGGCTTTCAGTCTGGTGGAGCAGGGCTAGTATCAACATATGAAGATTATTCACATTTTGATAGTATGATAATTAATGATGGAGTTTATAATGATAAGCAAATTTTAAAAAAGGAATCTATAGACTTTATGAGAACTAATCATTTAAGTGAAAAACAATTAAAAACTTATGACTGGGAAGATTTAAAAGGATATGGATATGGAACTTTGGTTAGAGTTTTAGAAGATAAAAAAATAGCTAATACTCCATGCGATGTAGGTGAATTTGGATGGGGAGGATGGGCCGGAACAGAGTCTATAATCGATCCGAAAAATAACACTATAATATTATATTTTATTCAAAGAATTAATAAGTGTGATAGCGTTGAAAAAGAAATAAGAAAGTATATTTATAAAGAATATTTGAATAAATAGTTTTTTATTAAGTATTGAATATATAATTAAGAGGACAGGAAAAAACTTGTCCTTTTTATTTTGCTTTAATAAAGAGTTAAAGTAGAAATAGTATTTAGATTTAGTAAAAGAATTTTGGAAGAATATTTTTATATATGATATTATAATAGTGCAATTTAAAAAAATAGGGGGATGAGCAAAGATGATAGGAAGAGACTTCAATAGAAGTAAATACAGAATGAAAAAAAATAAAAAAAATGCTATTATCTTAGTGATATGTATTTTAATAATTAGTGTAGTAGGGATAGGAATTAAGGTTATTCTAAAACAAAATAAAGAAAATGTACAAATTACTACAAAACCTAATGAGAAAATAGACTCTGAGGATAAAGAGTTAACAGATAATTCTGAAGAAGTAGAAAGTAACATATTAGATAATAGTGGTTATTTATTACTTGAAGAAGATTCTAATGCGGATGATGCAGCTATGGTTGCTGAAAATACTAAAGGACTTTTAAATGGAACTAAACAATATCCAGTAAGAAATGATGGTAAAAAAGTTGTTTATTTAACTTTTGATGATGGACCATCAACGACCAATACTCCAGGAATACTAGATGTATTAGATAGATATAATGTTAAATTTCCAGGAGGATACTGGTCATGGGAAGATCGTACGGCAATGAAGGAAGCTATGGAGCAGAATGGATACTATAATGTAGATTGGAATGCATTAAATAAAGATGCTGAAGGAAAGGCAAAGAATGCAGATGAATTATTACAAAGCACTAAGGATACAATAGAAGTATTAGGACCTAATGCAGATAGTGTTGTTCTTTTAATGCATGATACATATGGAAAAGAAGAGACAGTAAAGGCACTTCCGCAAATAATAGAGTATTTACAAGGGAAAGGCTTTGAATTTAGAACTATTAAGTAGTAAAAAAATTAAGATTAATGGAATGAGTTTTAACTTATCCCTATTATGTTTTTAGAGTGAAATTAATTTGTAACACTTTTGTAACGAATTTACCAATGAGTATAATGTATATTAATATTATAGAGAAAAATAAGTTTAAAGTAAGAAATTAGCTTGAAAAAATAATTTAAAATACAAAATGTGGAGGAAAACATAGAATGATGAGTAAAAATAAGAGTAGAGTTAACAGGAAGAAAAAAAGACAAAGAAATCAAGCAATTTTGATAACAAGTGTTTTAGTGATATTAGGAATATTTGTAGTTATTAAATTTATTCCTAAACATAAACAAGAAAATGTACAAATTGCAAACCCAGGTGAGAATAAAACTGGGACAAGTGATAATACAGAATCTAACAATAAAGATCATGTAGAAAATAATAAGGAGCAAGTTGAAGATAATGAAAATGAATCAAATGATAACAATAAAGAGGAGAATAATAAGTTAGATAATAGTGGTTATTTATCATTTGAAGAAGATCCTAATGCAGATGATGCAGCTATGGTTGCTGAAAATACTAAAGGACTTTTAAATGGAACTAAACAATATCCGGTGAGAACAGATGGTAAAAAGGTTGTTTATTTAACTTTTGATGATGGACCATCGACAACAAATACTCCACAAGTATTAGATATATTAGATAATTATAATGTTAAGGCAACATTTTTTGTATTAGGTTCATCAATAGATAAGAGTGAAGGTGCAAAAGATATATTAAAGGAAACTGTTAATAGAGGACATGCAATAGCAAATCATACATATGGACATGATTATTCATATTTATATCCTAATAGAGTTATGAATGTAGATAATATTTTATCAGACCTTGAGAAAAGTCAAAATTCAATGAAGGCAGTATTAGGCCAAGATTTTTCTACAAGAGTTATTAGATTACCAGGTGGATACTGGTCATGGGAAGGACGTACTCCTATGAAAGAAGCTATGGAGCAAAATGATTATTATAATGTAGATTGGAATGCATTAAATAAGGATGCAGAAGGAAAAAAGAAAAATTCTGATGAATTAGTGCAATGTGTAAAAGAAAGTGTAGAGGTTCTAGGACCTAATGCGGATAGTGTAGTTTTATTAATGCATGATACATATGGAAAGGAAGAAACAGTAAAGGCACTTCCAAGAATAATAGAATACTTACAAAGTCAAGGTTTTGAATTTAGAACTATAAAATAAAAAAACTGCTCACAGTTGTGGGCAGTTTTTTGTTATCTTCCTTTAATTTTACCTTCAATTCCTCTTTCAGATAAAATTTCATATATAGTTTTAGATGTAGTATCAGCTAAGGTGTAGCCAATTAATTTTAAAATTTCCTCAAGCTTTTCTTCAGAAGTAGTTTCGATTTCTAAATAAGGGAAAGGACAGAAACTCTTATCATTAATATCAATTTCAATTAAAGAATCATTAAGTTTATAACTTTCTCTATATTTAGAAATAGATTCTTGAAGTACAAGTCCTAAAGATTTGAATATTCTTCTAGCCATTTCTCCATCTTCAACAATAGTTTCATTTTCCTCCATAACTTTAAATGTACCTTGACTTAACATTTTTTTAGTAGTCATAAATACAGTTTCTTTTCCAGTAAGTCTATCAATAGTAGTTCTAACTCTAGCATATCCCTTATCAGCTAGAAGCCTACCATCTTCAAAATCATATATTTCATTAACTTGATCTTCAGATTTAACTTTAATTGCTCCTAAAGATTCCATTTTATTTCTAATATCATCAACATCAATATCCATTACTCTAGTTTCTAATTCTTTCATTAATAATGCTCCTTTCAATTTTAAAATAACAATATTTATATTATACAATAAAAAGCATAACAATAAGCCAAAAAGAAATTTAAACATAAAGATTTCCTTTATAAATTTAAACAAAATTACAGGAAAAGATTGACAAATAAGATTAACAGTCATATAGTTAATTATATAAGTAATTAACCAATTAACCAAGTAAGAGAAGGGAGGTTAAAAATATAATATGATTATAGAATTTAATAATGATATTCCTATTTACATTCAAATAGCGCAGGCAATAGAGGACAATATTATAAAGGGAATTTTTCAAGAGGATGAAATGATACCATCAACTACAGAAATATCAGTAAAGTATAAAATTAATCCTGCAACTGTAGGAAAGGGATTTAATATTTTAGTTGATGAAGGAATTATATATAAAAAAAGAGGTGTTGGGATGTTTGTTTCAAAGGGAAGTAAAGAGATATTAATGAATAAAAGAAAAGAGAGCTTTTTCAATAATTATATAGTTACACTTTTAGATGAGGCAAAAAAGTTAAATATATCAACTGAAGATATTATAAAAATGATTAGTAAAGAGAGGTAAGTATATGGCTATAATAGAGGTTAAAGGGGTCAATAAAACATATAATAAAAAACAAGTTTTAAAAGATATAAATATAATATTTGAAGAAAATAAAATTTATGGGTTGTTAGGAAGAAATGGGGCAGGAAAAACAACTTTATTAAATTTAATTACTGATAGAGCAATAGTAGATTCTGGTGAAATCACAATTAATGGAGAAAATGTATATGAAAATGATAATGCTTTAGAAAAGATATATTTTATGACTGAAAGAACTCTTTATCCAGAAGATTTTAAAGTAAAAGATGTATTTAAATGGACTAAAGAATTTTACAGTAATTTTGATAGCAACTATGCCTTAGAGTTATCAAAGAAATTTAGTTTAAATATTAATACTAAAATGAAAAATCTTTCTACAGGATACATTTCAATATGCAAAATAATAACTACACTTGCTTCAAATGCTGAAGTTTTGATATTTGATGAGCCTATACTAGGGCTTGATGCAAATAATAGAGAGTTATTTTATAAAGAGTTAATGGAGAATTATATTGAAAACCCTAAAACTATAATTTTATCTACTCATATTATTGAAGAGGTTTCAAATTTAATAGAGAAGGTAATTATTTTAAATAATAGTAAGATTATTAGTAGTGATGAAGCTGAAGAATTATTGGATAAAGCATATACTGTTTCTGGATTAACTGAAAATATAGATAAGTTTATAAATGCAAAAAATATAGTTAATATTGAGGAGATAACATCATTTAAATCTGCCACTATAATAGGTAATTTAACTAAAGAAGATAAAAAATTAGCAGAAGATTTAGATTTAAAGTTTTCAAAAGTTGAATTGCAAAAGTTATTTATATATTTAACTGAAAAGGAGGAGGTTTAAGATGAAAAGTCTAAAGATTGCAAAGATGAATTTTGAAAATATTATGAAATCAGCAATTTTATATTATTCAATGTTTATTTTTATATTTTTAGTTTTATGTATAATAAATTATACTAGTGGTCTACAAGGCACAATGTCAGGAATAGAGTTTGTAACTATAATATTTTTATTTATTTCTGGATTAAATTCTTTTAAATCAAATTTCTATTTTGCAAAAAGTAATGGTATTTCAAGAAAGACATTTATAAAAGGTCTAATAATTTCAAGTTTACCAATAGCGTTAGTAGTATCAATTTTAGATATTACAATTAATAGAATAAATAATATTTTTATTAAAAATCCAACTCTTTATGATATGACCTATGGAAGTTTATTAGGAAATATGGCTAATGTTTTTAATGATAGCTGGGTACAAAGTAATAGTTTTACCACTATAATAAATACATTTTTATTTCAATTTTCATTTTGTCTTTTAGCTTATGTAGCTGGAATAGTTATTAATATGATTTATTATAGATCTAATAAATATGTAAAAGTATTGGTATCAGTTACGCCAGTAATGCTTATAATATTTAATACTACTCTTCCAATAAGAAATCCTAGGTTAGCAATGAAATTAAATGAGTTTCTTGATTATATATTTGGATTTGATCCATTAAATGTTTTTGCATGTATAACTACATTTTTAGTAATTACAGTAGTTTTATCAGGAATAGCATTTTTATTAATTAGAAAAGCTGTAATTAAAGAAAGATAATAAATTAAAATATTATATAAAATAAGAAACTTACATTAATTTAGGTTTCTTATTTTATTAAATAATAAGAAAACGTTGACGAATAACATTATTTGAGTTATTATGTAAGTGGAACTGGGTAGTAATTGCTTAAGTGCAAGCTAAGCCTATTCATTAATGTGCAGAGGATATCTATAGGTATTTTGTGCATTATAATGAATAGGTTTTTTTGTTTTTATAAATAAATTATAAGGTAAAATATTAATATACTTTATAAAGTTTAAAAGGAGAAGATAAGATGATTATTACTAGGTTATTGAATAATAATGTTGTAATTACTTTAGATTCTAATGATGAAGAAATAATAGTAATGGGAAAAGGAATAGGATATCAAAAATCAAAAGGTGATACTATTGATGAAGAAAAGATAAATAAGGTATTTAGAATATCAAATAAAGAAGTTTCAAATAAATTTCAAGAGTTGTTTAATAAAATTCCAATGGAACATATGAATCTATCTAGTGAAATAATTGAATATGCAGAAGGCGTATTAGGTAAGAAACTAAATGATGGAATTTATATATCTTTAAGTGATCATACTTACACAGCTATAAAAAGAATTAAAGATAATATTACAGTAAAAAATGCTCTTTTATGGGATATTAAAAGATTCTATAGAGATGAATTTAAAATAGGTATGAAGGCATTAGATATTATAGAAGAGAAAACAAAAATAAGGCTTCCAGAAGATGAAGCTGGATTTATTGCTCTTCATATGGTAAATGCACAATTAAATGAAGAACAACCTCAAGTTCAAGGAATTACAAAATTAATAGAAGAAATTCTTACTATTGTTAGAATAAATCTTAGGGTAGAGTTTAAAGAAGAATCAGTATTTTATTATAGATTTATAACACATTTAAGATATTTTGCACAACGACTATTTTATAATAATACATATAATGGAGATTCAGATGATGAACTATTAAGTATAATAAAAGGTAAGTATCCAAAGGAAGCCGAGTGCATAGATAAAGTAAAACTTTTTATTAATAAAAAATATAACTATGAGTTATCTAGTGATGAGTATATATATTTAACTATTCATATTGCAAAGTTGCTACAAGACTCAAAGTTATAATTATATATATTTTACAGGAAGGGATGTGACAAGTATTTAAAATTATTAATTTAACTATAAGCTGGATGGTAACATTAAGTTGGCCAAACCTTCAAATTTCAAAAAATAGAAATATGGAGGAATAGAAATGGGAAAGTATAATGAATTAGCAAAAGAGATTGTCAAAAATATTGGAGGAAAGGAAAATGTAATTAGCTTAACACATTGTATTACAAGATTACGTTTTAAGCTTAAGGATGAAAGCATAGCAAATGATGATGTGTTAAAGAATATGCAAGGTATTGTTACAGTTATGAAGAGTGGTGGACAATACCAAGTAGTAATAGGAAACCATGTACCAGAGGTATATGCAGATATATGTCAATTAATAGATATTGATAATTTAAGTAGCGATGAAGAACCTAAGAAGTCAGGAAAATTATTGGATAAGGGAATAGATATTGTATCAGGTATTTTTCAGCCAATATTAGGTATTATGGCTGCTTGTGGAATGGTAAAGGGTCTAAATGCATTATTTATTGCACTTGGATTATATAGTGATACATCTGGTGGAGCTTTAATTATAAATGCAATAGGAGATGGATTATTTACATTTTTACCACTATTTTTAGGCTATACATCAGCTAAAAAGTTTGGATTAAAACCAATGATAGGATTAGTTATTGGTGCAATTATGTGTTATCCAGGCATTCAATCCGGAGCAATATCATCTATGGGTGATGCAATGTATACAATGTTTGCTGGAACTATGTTTGAGTCACCAGTTTACATTAGCTTCTTTGGAATTCCTGTAATATCAATGGATTACACAGGAACAGTTATTCCAGTAATTTTATCAGTTTATTTTGCTTCAAAATGTGAAAAGGTATTTAATAAAATTGTACCAGATTTAGTTAAATTTTTCTTTGTGCCAATGTTAACTCTTTTAGTAGCGCTACCAATTACATTTATAGTTATAGGTCCAATTGCAACATTTGGTTCAACAATAATTTCAGAATTCGTATTCGCAGTAAGAGATTTTAGTCCTTTAATTGCAGGTGCTATTGTAGGACTTACTTGGCAGATACTTGTTATCTTTGGAATGCATTGGGGATTTATACCAGTGTATATAAATAATATTATGACTAATGGATATGATAATGTAATGATGCCGTTCTTTGCATGTACATTTGCTACTTCAGCAGTTGTTTTAGCTATATTCTTTAAGTCAAAAGATAAAAAGATTAAAGAAATGGCATTGCCTAACTTTATATCTGGAGTTTTTGGTGTAACAGAGCCTGCTATATATGGTATATTATTACCATTAAAAAAACCATTTATAATTAGCTGTATTACAGGTGGTATTGGAGGAGAGTTTTATGGTTTCTTCAATTTAAGAAAGTTTATGGTTGGTGGAATGGGAATATTTGAATTACCAGCAATGATTGAACCAGATGGAGCTATGGGAAATTTAATAGTAGCATTATTTGGTATTGTAATTTCAATGGTAGTAGGATTTGTTTTAACTATGATTTTCTATAAGGATAAGGAAGAAGTTACAGAAGTTAAGGAAGTAGTTGAAGAAAATAATAGTGAAGATAAATCTAATTCTTTGAAGAAGATAGTTATTTCTAGCCCTATAAAAGGAGAAACAATAAAATTAGAAGATATTGAAGATGCTGCTTTTGCTACAGGTGTATTAGGACAAGGTTTAGCTATTAAACCAACAGAAGGAAAAGTAGTTGCACCAGTTAGTGGAGAAGTTACAACTTTATTCCCAAGTTTGCATGCTATAGGTATTACTAGTGATGAAGGTGTAGAAATACTTATTCATGTAGGATTAGATACTGTGCAATTAGAAGGTAAAGGCTTTAAAGCACATGTAAAACAAGGGGATAAAATTGTTAAGGGACAAGAGTTAGTAACCTTTGATATTGATTTTATACAAAAGTCAGGCTATAGCATAGTTACACCAGTAGTAGTAACAAATTATAATGATTATTTTGAAATAGCTGCTACTGAAAGTAAAAATTTAGAGCTTGGTGATAAAGCTATCACTGTAATAATTTAATATTTAATTTAAGCTCTGTTTTAACTTGGTTGAGGCAGGGCTTAATAAATACTGTAAAAATTTTTATATTACAATATGGAGGAAAGTATGAAGTTTAATGATAATTTTTTATGGGGTGGAGCTACTGCTGCAAATCAATGTGAAGGTGGATATAATGAAGATGGTAGAGGATTAGCTAATGTTGATGTTTGTCCTACAGGCAAAGATAGATCTTCTGTAATTACAGGGAATTTAAAAATGTATGATTTTGATGATGAGCATTTTTATCCTGCTAAGATAGCAATAGATATGTATCATAATTTTAGAGATGATATTAAGTTGTTTGCAGAGATGGGATTTAAGGTTTATAGAATGAGTATTGCTTGGAGTAGAATTTTTCCTAATGGAGATGAAGAAACTCCAAATGAAAAAGGATTAGCTTTTTATGATGAAATATTTAATGAATGTAAAAGGTATGGAATAGAGCCCTTAGTAACAATATGTCATTTTGATTGCCCAATGTATTTAATAGAGAATTATGGTGGATGGCGTAATCGTAAGATGATTGGATTTTACGAAAAATTATGTAGAACTGTATTTGAAAGATATAAGGGAAAGGTAAAATACTGGATAACATTCAATGAAATAAATATGATTTTACATGCACCATTTATGGGAGCAGGGATTTGCTTTGAAGAGGGAGAAAATAGAGAAAAGATAAAATATCAAGCAGCACATCATGAATTGGTTGCTAGTTCTATTGCAACTAAAATTGCAAGGGAAATAGATAAGGATTATAAGATTGGATGTATGTTTGCAGCAGGAAGTGCATATCCATATAGTTGTAATCCAAAGGATGTTTGGGAGGCTACAAAGGTAGATCGTGAAAGTTATTTCTTTGTTGATGTTCAAGCAAGAGGTAAGTATCCTAATTATGCTTTAAAAGAAATGGAACGTAAGGGAATTACTCCAGTTATGGAAGATGATGATACAGATATATTAAAGAAATATACTGTGGACTTTATTGCATTTTCTTATTATAACAGTCGTTGTGTAAGAACAGATAATAGCGATGATGTAGCAGAGGGAAATTTATTTGCATCAGCAAAGAATCCTTATCTTTCATATAGTCAATGGGGATGGCCTATAGATCCATTAGGGTTAAGAATAACATTAAACCATATTTATGATAGATATGAAAAGCCATTATTTATTGTTGAAAATGGATTAGGAGCAAAAGATAAAATTAATAAAAATGGTGAAATAGAAGATGACTATAGAATAGACTATTTAAGAGAACATATTAAAGCAATGAGGGATGCTGTAAACTTAGATGGTGTAGATTTAATTGGATATACAACTTGGGGACCAATTGATTTAGTTAGTGCTGGATCTGGAGAAATGGAAAAAAGATATGGTTTTATATATGTGGATAGAGATAATGAAGGAAATGGAACATTAGAAAGAAGAAGAAAGAAGAGTTTCTATTGGTATAAAAAAGTTATAAAATCAAATGGATCAGATTTAGATTAAATAAAGTAAAAAATAAAAGGCTGTGATTAATCACGGCCTTCTATTATATATGTAATTAACAATTATAGATTTCTTTATTTAAGCAGCCTTCGGAATTAGCTACAACTACTGCAGTAGCAGAGTCACCAATTACATTCAAGCAAGTAATAAGCATATCTATAGGTCGATTTATAGCAATAATTAATGAATAAGCTATAAGTGTAGCTTCATTATTAAATCCCATTCCTGTTAATACTGTAAAAAGTATTATTGATGATGAACCAGGTGCAGATGGTGTTCCTACAGAAGCTATTAATGCTAAAACTGCTATTAAAATTATATTTTGAATAGTAAGAGTATATCCAGAGCTAGCTGCAATAAAAATAGCTGCTATTACTTGCATTATTGCAGTACCATTCATATTAATAGTCATACCTAATGGAAGTACAAAAGAAGCAATATCCTTATTAACTCCAAGCTCTTCAACAGTTGTTTTTTCATTTAGTGATAAAGCAGCAGAAGAAGCTGCAGCTGAAAATCCTAAAAGAGCAACCTTAGCAACTTTTTTCATAAATATAATAGGATTTAGTTTTGTTCCTAAATAAACAAACAATGGATAAGCAGTAATAAAAAATAGTGTTGAAGTTATAGCAACTGTAAGCATATATGCTAATGCTGGTTTCAAACGATCTAAACCATATACAGCAAAAGTTCTAGTTACTAATATGAAAACTGCTAATGGACTAAATTTAGTTATAACGAATTCTAAAAATACACCAATTATATTATTTAAATCAATAAGTAAATTCTTTAAAATTAATATTTTTTCACCAAGAGTATTTATACATAAACCAACAACTACAGCTAAAAAAACTATAGATAATACCATTGAATTATCTGACATAACATTAGTTATATTACTAGGAACTGCATCAAGTATTACAATTAATGGATTGCTTCCATTAGATGTAGCTACAGGTGTAGAAGAACCACTAGAAAGATTAACATTGAAAAATCCAAGCTTATAAGCTGTAAATCCAAATATACAGGCAGTAGCTAATGCAAATATGGATGTTGTTAAAAAGCCTAGGAGTGTTTTAGATGATATTCTTCCAAGTTTTTTAGTATCACTAATATGGCACATAGCAAGAGCTATTGATGAAAATACCATTGGAATTATTATTAATTGAAGGCAATTAATAAATAACTGACCAAGTATATAGAAAATACCTAAAGAGTTTTTACCTTTTTCAGTAGTTATATCTTGAAATAGAATACTATTAATAGAATTCCATATATAAGCTTTATTATTAGCAATTAATGATTCTCTTAGTAATATAAAAGCAGTACCAACAAGTATGGCTAGTATAAGAGAGAGGGCCATTCTTATAGCTAGTGCAGTAGATTTATTTTTTGCTTTTGTAAACTTAAATTTCATAAAATTATCTCCCAATAATTAATATTATAATTATGCTAATAAACAAGTGGTGTAAAAGTTGTAAATTAACATATTAAAATTAAGTGTTGAATATTTTATTAAAGGAATATAATTATTTAACGTTATGATAAATAATATATTAGATGAAATAATATGTCAATAATTTAACTAATGAATGTGGTATTAATAGTCCATATATGGAAGGTAGTAAATAAAGTTAAGAAAACTTATAGATAAAAACTATTAAATTGATAGGAAATATCTATAAAAAACATTACTAATTGAATTTAAAAGTGATAAAATATATATAATAATTTAATTATAAGGGGGCTTATGAGATGAAATTTAACAAATTAAATAAGGGGCAACATAATATGATGGAAGTTAAAGAAACACTTAAGTGCAGTATTTGTAATGAAGATACTAATTATATAGATTATTGGAATGGAAATAAGTTCTGTTCTATAGAATGTCAAGAAAAGTACTATAATTGGATGAAGAAAAATAATGAGTCAATTGCATAAATAGTTTATAATGATGAATCAAGATAGTATTATCTAAAATTCATCATTATTTTTATATGATTAAAAGAAAATTTTATCTATTATTAATATATAAAATTATAAAGGATAGTTATGTAATATTATTAATATATAGGTTATATCTATAGATAATGTGGTTAAAATCAATTGGATTACTATAGAATAGTGGAATATAATAAAAGTAAATTAAGTGTTAAATATTTAACGTTCATTATTTTATTAAATACTAAGACGGTTTAAATTGATTAGAGTAGCTTAAACATAAATAAGCTATTGAGATAAAGGAGAGAATACAATGGAAAGACGTATTTCAGGTTATACTACATTAATAGGATTATTAGCAACGCCAATTAAGCACACAAGTTCACCAAAGATGCACAATGAAGCATTTAGATACTTAGGATTAGATTATGCTTATCTTGCATTTGAAGTTGGAAATGAAGGTTTAGAAGATGCAGTAAAAGGATTAAGAGCCATGCAAGCTAGAGGATGCAATGTATCAATGCCAAATAAAACTGTTATCCATAAATACTTAGATAAATTAACTCCAGCTGCAGAATTAGCAGGTGCTGTAAATACAGTTATAAATGATGATGGTGTTTTAACTGGACATATAACTGATGGTGTTGGTTACATGAGATCATTAAGTGATGCCGGATTCGATGTTATTGGTAAGAAGATGACTATAGTTGGAGCTGGTGGAGCAGCTACAGCAATTTGTATCCAAGCAGCTTTAGATGGAGTAGCTGAACTTTCAATATTCAACCAAGATGATGAATTCTTTGCAAGAGCAGAAGAAACAGTTAAGAAGATAAATGAAAAAACTAACTGTAAAGCTAAATTATTTAGATTAGAAGATAAAGAAGCTTTAAGAGCAGAAATTGCTGATTCTGTAATATTCACAAATGGTACTGGAATGGGTATGAAACCATACGTTGGTCAAACTTACATAGAAAAAGATATGTTAAGACCAGATCTTATAGTAAGTGACGTTGTATATCAACCAGCAAAAACTAGATTATTAGAATTAGCAGAAGAAGTTGGATGCCCAACAATTAATGGATTAGGAATGATGTTATTCCAAGGTGCAGAAGCATTCAAATGTTGGACAGGACAAGAAATGCCAATAGATCACATGAAAGAATTCTTATTTGGAGATAAGTAATCTTGTCAAAATAAGTTACAGCTTTTAATGAAAAGAGATATTTAAATAAAAAATAGAGTAAAATTAGTTATATTTAGAAATATAGAGTAATGAATTAATTTAGGAGGAAATAGATATGAAATTCATGGTAATAAACGGACCAAACATAAACATGATAGGTGTTAGAGAAAAAGGAATATACGGATCAAAGAGCTTTACTGAAATATGTGAATATATAAAAGAAGAAGGAGAAAAGAGAGGACACGAAGTTACTCTTCTTCAAAGTAACTGTGAAGGAACTATGATAGACTTCTTACAAAGAGCATACTTTGAAAAGTTTGATGGAGTTGTTATAAACCCAGGTGCATACACTCACTACAGCATAGCTTTACATGATGCAATAAAAGGAAATACAGGAATTCCAACAGTTGAAGTTCACATTTCAAATGTACATGCTAGAGAAGAATTTAGAAAAGAATCTAAAACAGCTCCAGCTTGCATAGGACAAATGTGTGGATTTGGTGAAAAAGGTTATGTTTTAGCTATGGAAGCTTTAGAAGACTATATTACTAGAAATAAATAAGATATTAGCAAATTATGGCTGTTGCAATATGCACAGCCTTTTTTAATTTTTGCAAATTAATAGAATATATCTATAAAAAAAGATAAAAATATTCATTAGATTTATATTTTTTTTAGAGTTATACTGAAATAAGAAGTTATATGAAAATAAAAGTTAAAACTTTATCAATATATATTTATAGGAGAATGTAGGATGAATAAGTACCAAAACATATTTACACCATTAACAATAAAAAATATGACAATCAGAAATAGAATTGCCATGCCTCCAATGGGAACTAACTATGGTGGAGCAATGGGAGACTTCACTGAAGAGCATGTTCAATATTATGAAAAGAGAGCTAAAGGTGGAACTGGTTTAATAATAGTAGAAAATGCTTGTGTTGATTTTCCAATGGGTTCAAACGGAACAACTCAAATTAGGTTAGATCATGATAGATACATGCCAAATCTATTTAGATTAACTGAAAGATTACATAGACATGGTGCTTGTGTTGCTATTCAAATAAATCATTCTGGAGCATCAGCTGTACCAGGAAGAATAGAAGGAAATACTCCAGTATCATCTTCAAATGTTCCTTCAAAAACAGGTGGAGCAATTCCAAGACCATTAACAGTTGAAGAAATATATGCAATTGCTGATAAGTATGCAGAAGCAGCAAAAAGAGCTCAAATGGCTGGATTTGATGCTGTTGAAATTCACGGAGGACATTCATATTTACTATGTCAATTCTTATCACCTTTATATAACAAGAGAACTGATGAATTTGGTGGAAGTTTAGAAAATAGAGTAAGATTCCCTAAATTAGTATTAGAAAAAGTTAGAGCTGCAGTGGGACCAATGTTCCCAATAAGCTTTAGATTTAGTGCAGATGAATTCATGGAAGGTGGAAATACATTAGAAGATACATTAAAAATGATGGAATATCTTGTTGATGAAATTGACATATTAAATGTATCAGCGGCAGTTAACGATACACTTCAATATCAAATAGATGCTAACTACTTAAAGGATGGATGGCGTTCATACATGGCAAAGGCTTTCAAAGAAAAGTTCAATAAGCCAGTTATAACATCAGGAAACATAAGAAATCCAAAGGTTGCTGAAAAGATATTAGCAGAAGGACATGCTGACTTATTAGCAATGGGACGTGGACTTATAGCTGATCCAGAATGGGTTAACAAAGTTAAGAGTGGAAGAGAAGATGAATTAAGAAAATGTATATCTTGTAACATCGGATGTGCAGGTCACAGAATCGGAATAAATAGACCAGTAAGATGTACAATAAATCCAGAAGTTATATTAGGAGAAGAAGCACATACTTCTATGAAAGTAAATAAGCCAGTAAATGTTGTTGTTATTGGTGGAGGAACTGCAGGATTAGAAGCTGCTTGTACTGCTGCTGAAGTTGGATGTACAACATTCTTATTTGAAGCTAAACCTTACTTAGGTGGATTAGCTAGAGAAATAGCTAAATTACCAGCTAAAGATAGAATTAATGATTTCCCAGATTACTTAATCAATAGAGCTAAGAAATTAAGAAATCTTTATATATTTACAAATACTGCTGCTACAATAGAAGCAATAGAAAATTTAAAACCAGATGTAGTTATTAATGCTACAGGATCAACTCCTCTTTTACCTCCAATTACAGGATTACATGATAGAGTTGATAAAGAAGATTCAAAAGTATTATCAATCTTTGGATTAATAAGCAATATTGAAAAGTTCAATGGAATGGACTTAGAAGGAAAGAAAATAGGAGTTATCGGTGGAGGAGCAGTTGGACTAGATGTAGTTGAATACTTTGCTCATAAGGGTGCCCAAGTTATTATAGTTGAAAGAATGCCAGCTGTAGGAAATGGAATGGATATAATAACTAAGCTTGACTTCATGACTATGCTTAAGAAGAAAGAAGTAGATGTAAGAGTTGAAACTTCATTATTAGAAATAAAAGATAGTAGCTTTATAGTTAATAAAGATGGTGTAGATGAAGAAATTAACTTTGATTATGGATTTGTATGTTTAGGAATGAGAGCATACTCTCCATTAATGGCACAATTACAAGAAAAATTTGCTGGAACTAATGTAGAAGTTATTAACATTGGTGATAGTGTAAGGGCTAGAAGAATTATTGAAGGTGTTGAAGAAGGTAGACATATGACTGATACACTTAAGAGAATTGGTGCCATTTAATAGATAATATGGAATAGGTTTTTATATAACCCGGCTGAGAAAATCAGCTGGGTTATTTTCAAGTTTATATAAAGATTAATATTATCTCTTTTATAAATTATTTAAATATAATCATTAAAAAGTCTTTTAAAAATATTGTTAATTCATAGATTTACTTTTAATTAAAATAATATGAATTGGTTAAAATAAAATTAGGTGGTGAAGCATATGGAAAATAAAAAAAAGAGTTTTAATATAAAAAATTCTTTAATAGGGCTATTTACAGGGTTCATAAATGGGTCTTTTGGTTCAGGAGGAGGAACTCTTTTAGTACCAATTCTAAATGATATTATTAAGTTAGAGGAGCACAAGTCTCATGCTACAGCATTAGCCATAATTGTATTTTTAACGGCAGCAAGTTCAACTATTTACATTTTAAAAGGTACTTATGATTTTCAACTAACATGGAGAGTTGCCATAGGAAGTATAATAGGGGGAATTATTGGAGCTAAATTATTATGTAAAGTTACAGGAAAGTTTTTAAGAATAATCTTTGGAATAATAATGATAATAGCTGCATTTAGGATGGTGTTTTAATGATATATACAATAATAGGTTTTTTTGCGGGAGTAATTGGTGGAATGGGAATGGGAGGAGGAACTATTCTTATACCGGCTTTAATTATGTTTGTAAATATTGATCCTAAGATTGCGCAAAGTATTAATTTGCTTTCATCTATACCAATGGCTATTTTTGCTCTTATAATTCACATTAAAAATAAAAATGTTGTACTTAAATTAGTAATACCAATAGCTTTATTTGGAGTATTGGGATCTATTGCAGGTGCTTTTTTAGCAAATTACTTATCTTCTGAATGGTTAAAAAAGGCTTTTGGTGTTTTTTTATTTTTAATTGGATGTTTTGAAGTTAAAAAGGGCTTTTCTCAAAAACAAGTTAAAAAATAAGCAAATAATAATATAAATTAAAAAAGTTGCAATAGATTAAATTAATACATTTGATCTATTACAACCTTCTTTTAGCTATGAATAATTTTATATACTTATTTAATATCCAAAAATTCTTCAAGAGATCTTATATTAGTTTTTTTACCGATAACTACAATTAAGTCATCTTTCCTTAGTATATAGTTAGGATCAATTTCTATTATTGTATTTCCATCTCTTTCTAAGGCTATAATATTTAAATTAAAATTGTCACGTATCTTAGCCTTAGATACTGTTTTTAAATCTAATCTATCAGTTATTTTTACTTTTTCTATATGAATATCATTATTTAATTCAATAAACTCTAAAGCCTCTTCATTTAATAATCTATTTGCAATTCTAATAGCCATATCACTTTCAGGATATACAACTTCTGCACCTATTTTTTCTAAAACACAACCTTGTTCATAAGTTATTGCCTTAGAAATTACCCTAGGTACACCTAAATTAATAACATTCAATGTAGTTAAGATATTTACATCTATTTTTTCACCTATGCATACAAATACAGTTTCGCAATTTTGAATTCCAGTTTCCTGTAAAGTTTCTTTATCTAAGTTATTAACTACAAATGCATTATCTGTAAGGGATCTGATATTCTTTATTTTATTTTCATCACAATCTAAGACAATAACATCTCTTCCTGCCTCTATTAATGCTTTTGCTAGGGAAAATCCAAATCTACCTATTCCTATTATTCCAAATTCTACTACTGATTTATAATTAAACATAAAAATTTCTCCTATCCTATTATAACTGTTTCTTCTGAGTAACGTGCATTTGATGGCTCTTTACAACACCAAATAGTAGCTATTGTCATAGGGCCTAATCTTCCAATAAACATAATTAATGAAATAATAACTTTACTTATATCAGAAAGGTCTGGTGTTATTCCAGTTGACAATCCTACTGTGCCAAAGGCGCTAGTTACTTCAAATAATAATTGCATAAAGGTATAATTTGGCTCTAAAATACTTAAGATAAATGTTCCTATACATATAATAAACAAAGCTAAGATAGTAATGTTAAATGCTTTTAATATTACAGCAAGAGGTATTTTTCTTTTAAAAGCTACGCAATGCTTGTTAGTTGATGTACTGTAAATACTTTTATATAGGGTAAATAAAGTTGTAGTTTTTATACCACCACCAGTTGACCCTGGTGATGCACCTATAAACATTAAAATAATTATCACAAATAATCCGCCATTGGTAAAACTACTTAATGGATAAGTACTAAACCCTGCTGTTCTAGCAGATGTACTGAAAAAGAATGCTCCAAGCCATGATATATTTTCAGTAAGCTTTAATAATATAGTTCCTACTATTAATAATATTACTGTCATTATAATAACTATTTTTGTATGTAGAGTGAATTTTTTAAAGGACTTTACCTCAATAATTTCTTTAATAACTAAAAATCCTATTCCACCAAATATAATTAATCCACATGTAGTTAAATTTAAAAGTATATTATTTTGATAAGGTATTAAGTTTTGAAGTCCCCCTAATATATCAAATCCTGAATTGTTAAAGGCAGCAACTGAGTGAAACAAACTAATTCCTAAAGCATCCAAGGGTGCATAATCTTTTGAGAATACAATATAACTTAAGATTACTCCTATACTTTCAAATATTAAGGTCATGAGCAAAATAGACTTAACTAATTTTACAACTCCCTTTAAGGAATCTAAATTCATAGATTCTTTTATGAGAGTTCTCTCCTTAATACCTATTTTTCGTTTCATTAGCATAATAAATCCAACTCCAACAGATGTAACTCCAAGGCCTCCTATTTGAATTAATAAAGCAACTACGGTTCGTCCAAATATAGTGAAGGTATCTGCTGTATCTATTGCTATTAAGCCAGTTACACAAACAGCACTTGTAGATGTGAATAGTGCATCTATAAATGATACATTTTTACCTTCATTTATAGATATGGGTAACATTAATAATATAGTTCCTAATAATATTACCATTAGAAAACCTAATACAATTATTCTACTAGGTTTAATTTTTTTAATCAATTTCATTTAAAAGTCACTCCCTAAATAAGTAAGATATTGTTATTAACATTGCTTACTAAGTTAAATAACTAACTACTATTAAATTCATAACTTTTATTGAGCATTATTTTGGTAATATATTTAATATAATTGGTTGTGAAAAAATATAATAATTTTATTGAAAAATATATAATAGCTTGTTCAAAAATATTAATTGTTACTTTATACAAAAAATATTCTTGATTATCATCTTCCATAATAGAAATCTTACTCCTTTTTTATTAAATCACTACTAAGATAATTTCTATGTAAAAAGACATAATTTACAAATAAATATGTAAATAATGCCTTAATAGTTTAAATTGTTGTTAAGTTTTAACAGTATAAATACTTTATATTAACTAAAATATTCCGTTAATATAAAGTATATCCATGTTGTTTTATCGATAATTATATATAATCTAGTATTCAATTTCAATAACTTTATTAATGTAATGGTGTTAAAAAAATATAACCATAATTTAACATTAATTTAACATTACTAAGTTGTGTGTAAATATATATATCATATAAAAATAGTTAATTTTTAATCTAATTTTAATCTTTCTTATATTTTAGATTAATTTAATAAATGTATTATATAGCTATAGTAAATGAGGAAAATAAATTTATGGAGGCTATATAAATGGAAAACAATGAAATGATTAAAAAATTAATGGAAAAGGCTTATGTAACTCATGAAGAAGCACAAGAGATATTAGAGAGATGTAATTGGGATCTTTTAGATGCAATAATATATTTAGAGAGAAGTGGAAAAGTAGGAAATAATGATACTACAACTATTATTGAAATAAAAGAAGAGGATCAAAAGAAAGAGGACAACACTAAAAAAAAGCAAGAAAGCTATGGTGGAGTTGGAGAAATTATTGGAAGAATATTTAAAGGTTTAGGAAAGGTTATAGCTAAGGGAAATAAGAATTATTTTGAAATTAAAAAAGATAATGAAAAACCAATAAGAATATCTTTAACAATTTCAATACTTTTAATATTATTCTTTATGCCACCAACTGTAATATTATTAATAATAGGTTTATTCTGTGGATATAAGTATTCAATTGGAGGGCCTAATATGAATTGTGATGGAGTAAATGATGTTTTTGAAAAGGTATCAGAATCAGCAGATACTATAAAAAAAGATTTTAAAAAGGGATATGAAGGAAACTAGAATATTATAAGAAATAGGCTTTGAAGATAACTCAAGGTCTTTTTCTTTTTATGAAATCTTTAGAAATATTTTATCGGATGTTATAATTTAATAAATAATAATAAAATTAAGATGGATTATTATAAAGTAAGGGCTGGAGGAAAATTTGTGGATAAGCTTAAGCTTGTAGAAAAGTTAAGGGAAAAGACAGGAATAACATACGATGATGCAAAAAGGGTATTAGAAATAAATAACTGGGATATACTTGATGCTATTTTAGATTTGGAAAAACAGGGAAAAGTAAAGGGGCCTTCTGTTAGTATATTTTATACTAATGAATATAAGGAAAATTATGAAGAAAAAAGTACAGAATCTAACTTTGATGAAGTTAAAAAAGATAGTAACTATAAATCTAATAATACTTTTGAAGGGATTTTTGAGGTTATATGTAAGGTTATAGATACCTGTAACAATATTTTTATAGAAATAAAAGGCAAAAATAATTTCTTTTTGAAGCTTCCACTTACAGTAGTTATTGTTCTTTTAATATTTGGATTTTGGCTACTAATACCTCTTGTTGCTATTGGATTATTTTTAGATATAGAATTTTCTGTAGAATCTAAAAAGATTAATACAGATAAAGTTAATGATATGTTAAGTAAAGTATCAAAAGAAGTGCAGAAGATTAAAACAAAAGGGAAATTTGGAGGGAAGTAATGGTTAAGATTTTAATAGTTGAAGATGAAGAAAAAATAGCAAGATTTATAGAGTTGGAATTAGTTCATGAGGGATATAAAGTAGTAAAAGTTAATAATGGTAGAGAAGGTCTTGAAATTGCTGAAAAAGGCGAGGTAGATTTAGTACTTTTAGATGTAATGCTACCAGAACTTAATGGTCTTGAAGTATTAAGAAGACTTAGAAAGACTTCTGATATACCAGTAATAATGCTAACTGCAAGAGATGCTGTTATGGATAAGGTATCAGGTCTTGATGCAGGTGCAGATGATTATATAACAAAACCTTTTGCAATTGAAGAGTTACTTGCAAGAGTAAGAAATTCTTTAAAAAAGAGAATACTTACTGTAAAAAAGGATGAAAGTGTATTAAAGTGTGGTCTACTATTGCTAGATAAATTAAGGCATAAAGTAATTTATGATAATACAGAAATTGAATTAACTAATAGAGAATTTATGCTTTTAAAAATATTAATGGAAAATAAAAATATAGTATTAACTAGAGATGTACTTATAGAAAAAGTATGTGGTTATGACTATGTTGGAGAAACAAATGTAATAGATGTATATATAAGATATTTAAGAACAAAAATTGATGATAGATTTAATGTTAAAGTAATTACTACAGTTCGTGGTGTAGGATACGTAATAAAATATGAATAAGAGAAGAAAAGCAAAAAATGTTACATCTATTGCAATAAAACTTAATGCTATAAAGATAAGAGATTTATTTTTAAAATTTCTTATAATTAATGTAGTTTTAATGGTAATTTTAATAGGATTATGGTGTATTGATTCTGAGAAAAACTTTTATGGAGAATTAGTAAATAATGCTCAAAGAACAATTAATTTTTATCCCATAGAAACAGCAACTTATACAGTAACATGGGATGATGGAAAAACTATGGTTAAAGAAGCTAGTTATTTTTTATATAATCTAAGAAAAATAATAATAATAATTGGAATAGTAGAAGGTATATTTTTATTAGAAGAAATAATATTTGGAACAGCAAGAGTCAGAAAAACATTAAAGCCTCTTAATGAAATAGCAGAAACTGCAGAGAGGCTTAGTAATATGGTATTTGATGAAGAAAAATTTCATAGTTTAGAAGATGCTATATCAAAAATTAGTCCAGTTGCCTCTGACGAAAGAATTCATATTGGAGATAGTGAGTTTAAGGGGTTAGAAGATGCTATTAATAAATTATTAGACAGAATGAGGGATTCTTATAGACAGCAAGCAAGGTTTGTATCAGATGCTTCACATGAACTTAGAACTCCCATTTCAGTAATTCAAGGTTATGCAAATATGCTTGATAGATGGGGAAAAAGTGATGAAAGTGTATTAGATGAATCTATTATAGCTATAAAATCTGAATCAGAAAATATGAAGAATTTAGTTGAGCAGTTATTATTTTTAGCAAGAGGTATTAATGGTAAAACACAGCTTACTATTGAAGAGTTTTCTTTAAATAATATGATTAAGGAAGTTGTAGAAGAGTCTAAAATGATAGATGACAAGCATTTATATAGTTATATTAATTTAGAAGAGATTAATGTTTATGGAGATGTAGGACTTCTTAAACAAACTGCTAGGATATTAGTTGAAAATGCAGTTAAATATACAGAATCAGGGGAAAGTATAGTACTTAAAACAGGAAGAAATAATAAGGGGGAACCTTATTTTTCTGTACAGGATAATGGAATAGGAATGGATACGGAAGATATACCACATATATTTGAACGTTTCTTTAGGGCTGATACAGCAAGAGTTAGAAAAAATGGAGGTACTGGTCTTGGATTATCTATAGCTAAATGGATTATTGATAATCATAATGGATATTTTAGTGTTGTAAGTAGAAAAGAAATAGGTACAAGAATAACAGTGTATCTACCATAATTATAAGTCAATAAATGGTATAAATATAAAGATTATCATATTATGTATGTAGTAGAAATAGAAAAATATTAGAAAATGAAATGAAGGGAGAGTAGATATGTTTGTGAAAAAAGGGAGAGTAGATAGATTTGTGTAAAAAACAAATCTATCTACTCTTTTTTTGTATGAATCCTTGTTTAATTTAGTTAAGATCCAATATTTAAAATAGAATCGTCACTGTTAAAAGTGTTAGCATTATATAAAAACAATACATCTGTTATTTCTTTATTTTCAATAAGTTTATCTAAGTCATCATAAAAATATCTTAAATCAACTACATTAATTTCACCATAATGAGATGTTAAAAATGGTAAGAAACAATTTGCATAGGAGTCTTTTATAACTAATAATTTCTTACTTGGATCACCTAAGGTCTTTATATTAATTAAAGGGTGATTTCCACCAGTAAATATACTATATTTATCTTTTTTATCTAAATATGTACTATCAAAGAGACTTGTACTTTTCTTTTGCTCATCTACATAATTCACAATAAAATCTGATTCTTTAGGAATATACACATCAATGCTATCTGATTTTTTGTCTTGTATACCTATTTTAGAGGATAAGCTTCCATAGAATGAATCAGTAACAGTAATAATTTTAAAGTTATCAATAGGAGTTGGAGTTAAACCTAATTTTTCACACATTACTGTATAAGCAATATAAGCTCCTTTACTTGTCCAGTGATGATCTGTTTTATAAAATATATACTTATTTTTATTTTCACTTAAAGCTTCATATGGGTTTATAGTTTTAACATTATCATTTAATCCAGAAAAAACATTATTTATATAAGATAATTCATCATCATTAGGAGCATATTTAGGCAAATTATTTTCAAGGACTTTAGTTGCTGTAGGTGTTAGCATAAAACTTATATTTAAGTTACTATATTTCTCAGAAAAAGAGTTTATGGCAGCAATTTTAGCAGAAGTTTCTTCTTCTGAGCCCTCTTTAAACTTTTCAAATAACTGTCCATCTTCTCCTATAAAGATAGAGTTAATTTCAGTTTTTCCAGATAGAGTTTCTAAGTTAGTCTTGATACTTACAAAGCCCTTCTTACCGGCAAAATTATCTTCTACATATTCTGTGTACTCCTCAGTGAAATCTCCACTTAGGAAGCTTTTTATTGTAAACTTAGGCATTGTAGCTAGGGTTCTATTTTCTTCTTCAGAGAATGTTTTATCAGTCTTTAAAATATTAAGAAGTATTACAATTACGATAAAGGTTATAAACATCAGAGTCATAAGTCTGTTTAGGGCTCTGTTATAAATTCTAACCTTTCTTTTGCTTAGTTTATTTATTTTATGTTTATATTCTTTTTTTTGATTTTCCATAAAAACACCTCCTTAGAATCTAAAGTATAAGAATGGATTATAGCTTGCGCCTACTAAATAAGCAGTAGAAATTATTAGAATTAATAAATTAATTGCTGTTATTAAAAATACATCATTTTCTCTAAAGGTAGATTTAATTTTATTCATATAAATTTTAATTAGTTTTGTACTGCAAATTAATCCTATCAATAGAATAATAAAATTATTAGTTAATATATATTTAGCTAGATTATCAATAAAAATATTATTGCCAAATCCAAACATTATTTTGATATAATGACCTGAATCAGTAAGTGTATTCATATCAAAGATAACCCAACCTATCATTACAATTATTAATGTATATATATGTGAAAATATAGAAGGAATTTTTTTTAGTAAATCCTTTAAGTATATTTTTTCTATAAATAGAATTACTCCAAAGTATAATCCCCAAACTACAAAGTTAGTACTGGCTCCATGCCATAAGCCTGTAGTAAACCATACAATAAATAAATTTCTAACTTGAATAAGTGTACCTTTCTTATTTCCTCCTAAGGGGATATAGATATATTCTCTAAACCATCCACCTAAGGACATATGCCATCTTCTCCAAAACTCAGTTATACTTTTTGATATATATGGATAATCAAAATTTTCTAAAAAGTCAAAGCCAAACATTTTAGCAAGGCCTATTGCCATATCTGAATATCCACTAAAGTCAAAGTAGATTTGAAGAGTAAAAGCAATTATACCTATCCAAGCTAATACAACAGATAAATCATTTAAATTTACTTCTTTTACTTGTGTCCAAATTAGTCCTATATTATTAGCCAGTATTACTTTTTTTCCTAAACCTATAATGAAGCGTTGAACTCCTTCTCCAAATTTATTTATGCTTTCCTTTCTATTAGCAAGTTGTTTATGTATATCGTTATATTTAACAATTGGACCTGCAATAAGTTGTGGAAACATTGTAATATAAGTTGCAAAGTCTATTAAGTTTCTTTGAGGTTTTATTTTTTGCATATAGATATCAACTATATAAGATATTTGTTGGAAAGTATAAAATGATATTCCAAGAGGTAAAGAAATAGATTTAACCTTTAAGTCTAAACCAATAATAGAACCTAAACATTCTATAGCAAATCCATAATATTTAAAGAAAAATAATATGCTTATATCTATAAGAAGTAGTGTTATAAAAATAAATTTAGATTTATCCTTATTTTTAATATTTGATCTAATTAGTAAAGCACCTAAGTAGTTTATAAGTATTGATATAATAATAAGTATAATATATGTAGGTTCTACCCAAGCATAGAAGAGTAGACTAGCTAAAAGGATAACAGTATTTCTTAATCTTCTAGGGACAATATAATAACTTACTAAAACTAGTGGTAAAAATATAAATATAAAAATTAAGCTGCTAAAAACCATAGTTATTCACTCCAATTATTTCCTTATTTAAAGTTATCTTTAATTATTTTGTATATAGATGAAGAATTCTCAGAAATAATAAATATTAAATATTGACCTTCTTCTTCTAATATAGCGTCTTCAATAATTTTATATTTTTCTGGACTATAGTTTTTAAAGCTTTCTCTTTGCTTTTCTAGTCTCTTATTAACTTTTGCTTTTATTTCAGACATATTTTCATCTTTTTTTACTTTTAAGATTAATATTTCTTCAACATCCATATTACTTTTAGGTGCATAGGATACAAAATCTTCAATAGAATTTATATTTATATAGTATAGATTTTTTAATGTTTTTTCATCACCAACATTTATAAATTCTGAGTCTATATTTTTTTCTAAATCACTTTTTATTGAAGTTATATCAGCACTTTTAACACTTAATATAGGATATAAACCTATGAATAAAGAAATAATTATGGCTATTTCAATTAAATAATAAATTGTATATTTTTTTGATTTCTTAAATTTAATTTTTGTATTTTTATGTATCATATAGTCCTCACTATAAATTAAATAATATAATAAATTATAAAAGTTTAAAGTTTATAACAAGATTAATATTTAGAGTTAAATTTGTTATATATGAAATTTATATTTTACTGTATGTAGTTCTTGAGAAGATCTAGCCATAGTGTATAGAAATCATATTTATAGTGAATTCCATCTTGTTCATGCAGATAATCTTTTTCAGTTATTACGCTTGCTAAATCTATATAAGTACTACCTGTAGCAGTGGAAACTTCAGCAACCTTCAATCTAAATTCATTTAAATTTTCATTAGTTAATCTATAATTTGTATTAACTGCATTATTCATTACAGGAAGTGGTGATATTAAATAAATATTTGTTTTTGGTAGTACTGCTTTAATTGAATTAATAAGTTCAATATAATTCTCTTTAAAGGCATTAGAGCTTTCTTGAGATGAATTACTATCAAAAGCTATAACATCATTCATTCCATATAATAAAACTAAATTTTTAGGGTTAATACCTTGAAGCTTGTCTATATTCTGCGAAGCCTTTATTACAGTATCACCTTTGTTAGCAATTACGTTATAGCTATCTAAAATACCAAATTCAGATAATGCTTCAGTTATGGAATCGCCCATAAAAATAGTATTTTCATAGTATTTAGAATAATTCATATCTTCATTTGATAGGATATTATTATTGGTATTTAAAATATCATTGTGATAAGTATCAATTTTATTTTGTAAATCATCTAAAGGTTGATTTTCTAATTGTACTAAATAATCTTTTTTAGATTTATTTTTGTTTTTAAAAACTCCATTTAACATACCAATAATAAATGAAAATATAATATAAAATGACATGATTAGAGTGATTATACTCAATATTTTTCTTCTCATTAGGATTTCCTCGCAATTATTACTATTAATAAGATTATAAGGTAATTTTTCAAGGAAATTGTTACAAAAGAGTTACAGATTTATCATAAAAACTCTCTAATAATAGCTATAAATTATTAGAGAGTTTTTTATAAGTGTTAAGTTTATAGTGTACATTTCTTTTATAGTCCAATTTAAAAAATTCAGTATACATACAATCATTTTTAGTACAATTTCATGTTCTGTTTCATTTTGTTTAAAGGGATAATTATAGTCTAGTGAGCTACTTTCTATTAAATATTCATTAATTGATGAAGAAGCTTGTACTTTTAATTCTGATAGTCCTGATAAGTCAAGTTTTTGACATAATCTATAGATTGTAGATGTTGAAACAAAACAAGCTTCACTAATTTCAGAAGCACTCATTTTGACAAATATTTCAGTATTATCTTGTATATATTTAACTAATATTTTTTTATTTTCAGTTAAGTTAGTAAGTTTATTTAATTTGAAAAAAATGTTCATGAAGATCACCTCATGAACATTATATAATATTTGACTATGTAATTTTAATATCTTATTAAAATTCTATTTCTTTAACATATTTACTTAGTGTATAGGCAATACCATCTTCTTCATTAGATAAAGTAACCTCATTAGCTATGGCTTTTAAGTCATCTACGGCATTTTCCATTGCTACACCAATGCCTGCATATTCAATCATTGATACATCATTATCTCCATCTCCAAAAGCAATCATTTCTTCTCTTTTAAAGCCCATAGGAGATAAAACTGTATCTAAAGCTTTTGCCTTATCTATACCTTTTGCAGTAAATTCAAAGTAAAAAGGTGCTGTAAACATGCAGCTTAATTTATCTTTAAAAGGATCCATCATGTTTTTATAATTTTCCTGTAAATAATCAGGATCGCCAGCAGTTAAAATTTTATTTAAAGGATAATCAACAAAAGCTGCTAAATCATCTTTTTCACATAACTTAAATTTACCACCACGAGATTCATATTGAATTATATTAAAAGGTTCACCATTTATTAGTATTTCATTATCAAACACGTTATTTACATACATGTAATTTCCTTTATCAATCATTGGCTTAACATTAAATTTTTTCATATGCTCAAGAACTGCTTGTCCTTCTTCGACACTCATGGTTTCATTGAATAAAACTTTATTTGTTTGACAATCAACAACTTTAGAGCCATTAAAAGATACTAGAAGACCATCATGTTTATCCATATCTAACTCTCTAGCAAAATCCATTAATCCAGAAGTAGGTCTTCCAGAGGCCAATATTAAAGTTACTCCTAGTTCTTGTGCTTTAATTAAAGCATTTTTAGTTTTTTTAGTTATTTCTTTTTTTCCATTAGTTAATGTACCATCAACATCCATTATTATTACTCGTATATCACTCATATTTTACCTCCATAGTGTTTTATTTAATTATACTAATTTTGTATTAGAAAATTAATATATTAGATGGAGATTGAGGAATATGTTGCAAAAATAATTAATTTCATAAAAAAATTTTGAAAGAAGTATGTCAAATTTTAAATTTTCTAAAGGCTAAGGGTGTTTTTCCATGAGTTTTTTTAAACATTTTTACAAAGTTACTACTATAATTATATCCAAGATTTTTAGAAATTTCATCAATACTTAAGTCAGTAGTAGATAATAAATTTTCAGCCATTGTCATTCTAATAGAGTTAGTATATTCACTAATGGACATATGATATTTTGCAGAAAAACCAGCTTTTAATTTTTGTTCATTTAAAAATACCATTTTACTTAAACTTTTTATGGTAGGAGGATTGCAAGCTTCTTCTGTTAATATATCATGAGCTTTTTGTATTGCATTAGCATCAGCGGCAGTTAAAGTAACATATCTATCTTTTCCTATCTTAATTTTTCCATAATTTAATTGATTAGTAAAAACATTCCCTGGAGATGAGTATATTTCATTATATAGTAGAGCAATACATTCTAATATTTTACTTTCTAAATAAATAGGAGTTATTTTATCAACTTCAGACATACTTCTTAATCCTTGAATGATAGAAGATATCTCAAGTGGTAAATATCTATAAGTATAGTTACTAATAAAATTATCAAAATCTATAGTTTTAGGAAAGCTTGGTCGTATTATTTCATCAAAATATTTTTTATAAATTGTTATTTCAGCACCATGAAAGTGTTGACCTTTTTTCCACGTTTGCTTTCCTTTTATTCCTTTTTCAGACACAAAAAAAGATGAAGGACTAAAAGAGGATATAGGATTATTTTCAATTTCAAATTGTGTTTCGCCTGTATAGACAGTACCAAATCTCATTAAATGTTCATGATGTTCGAAAGATATAGAGAAATCTACAGGAATAGTATAGTCTCCTATTCCAAAATCATAATATCCTTCTCTACTATATTTAATAAAATATCCAAGTTCAGGTTTAGCTTCATTTTTATAAATTGTATAATTTTCAGTTTTATAAGGTTTAAAGGTCATTTTATTTAAAACTTCATTTTGAAAATCTTTTGTTGTTTTAGAAATCATAATATCCCTCAATGCTTATTAAATTAGATTATTAAATAATATAACATAAAAATAATTAATGCACATGTGAAATTTTTAATTTTGCATGTGTTTTTAATTTATAACGCAATAATTATTTATAAAAGATATGGAAATACTAGTTTAAAGGAGAGTAGTAACTTAAAAATTATTTAATAGGATGATAAAATTATTAAATTAGGTGCAATAGTTGAAATGAGAATGACTCTCATATACAATCAACTCATGTAGAACAAGAAAGATAAAAATAGTTTATGAAATATATATGGAGGTATACTAATGAAGAAGAAAATATTAAAAACTTTAGTAGCTACTTGTATGACAGCTATGATGTTTGTTGGATGTGCAAGTAATGGTGCGAAAAATGAAGATAAAACTTCAGAAAATACTGTAACAATTACAGATGTAAGAGGGGAAGTAGAAATACCAGCAGATCCTCAAAGAATAGTAGATTTAAGTGGTAATAGTGATATTTTATCAATCTTAGGATATAAAGTTGTAGGGACTGCAAATAGTGATGCTTATGATTACACTAAATTCCCTTCATACTTAGAAGAGACATTAAGTGGAGCTGAAATATTAGGATATAGCATGCAAGATACTATGGATGTGGAAGCAGTTATGAACTTAAACCCAGACTTAATAGTTATATCAACAGTTCAAGAAAAAATGTATGATCAATTAAGTGAAATTGCTCCAACAGTTATGATTCAATTAGAAGCTTTAAACTGGAAAGATGATGTTAAAGCTTTAGCAAAAGTATTTAACAAAGAAGATGATGCTAATGAATGGATAGCTAATTATGAAGCTAAAGCAAAAGAAGCTGGAGATAAAATCAAGGCAGAATATGGTGAAGATACAACATATCTTTCATTCTTAGCAAGTGGTGGACAGTTCTTTATCTTTGATGGTGCAGGATTCGGGGATGTATTATATAACGATATGGGATTAGCTAAGCCAGCAGGAATGCCAGAACAAACAGATATTAGTTTACCAGTTGTAACTTATGAAGGATTAGCAGCAATTCAATCAGATTATATCTTCTTAATTGCAACAGATGAAGATTTAGCTCAATTAGAAGCAAATAGTATTTGGAATAACTTACCTGCAGTTAAAAATGGTAATGTAGTAGTATTAGAATCATCACCATACTTTAACCAAGGATACAGTTCAATCGGAAGAGAAATATTAGTAGACGAAATAGGTGACATGTTAAATGAAACAAAGTAATAAACGTACAATAATATTTGTGATTTGTAGTTTGTTGCTCTTAATAGGAGGATTGACTTTAGCCATTAGGCTAGGGTCAGTCCATATTACGTTTTCAGACATTTGGAATAGTATATTTAATTATAGTGAAACTTTAGAGCTTATGTTAGTTAGAGATGTACGTATTCCAAGAGCTCTTGCTGTATTATTTACAGGTGGAGTATTAGGAGTAACAGGAGCAATGATTCAAGGTGTTACGAGAAATCCAATAGCTGAACCATCTATTTTAGGTATAAGCCAAGGAGCAACTTTAGTAATAGCTATTTTTTATGCAGCAGGAATAGGAATAACTACACAAAATGTAATGATAGCTTCTTTTATAGGAGCATTAATAACTGGAATAATAGTTTTAGGATTTATATCAAAAAAAGCCAATAATAATTCAATTGCAAAGATACTTTTAGCAGGAACAGCCATGAGTACGTTTTTTATTTCTTTAACTACGGTAATTGGTTTATTATCAAATCAATCTCAAATGATAGGATTTTGGGTATCAGGTGGATTTAGAAATGCAAGCTGGGCAGATTTTAGATTGATTTTTATAGTAGGAGTTATAGGGCTTATTATAGCAATATTATTATCACCAAAGATAAATATATTGAACTTAGGTGATGATGTTGCAATTGGACTTGGAGAAAATCCAGAAAAAATAAGATTTATTACTCTTATGGTTATGATACCAATGTGTGCAGCAGCAGTTGCAGTTGGTAAAAATATAGCTTTTGTAGGGCTTATAGTTCCTCAAATAGTTAGAAAAGTATTAGGAGAAGATTATAGAAGAAATATTCCATGTTCATTTTTACTTGGAGCAGTTCTTCTAACTTTTGCAGATATTGCAGCAAGAATGATATTTGATCCTTATGAAACACCAATTGGAGTGTTTACAGCATTAATAGGAATACCATTCTTCATATCAGTAGCTAGAAAGGAGAGGGGATAATGAATAAGAAAAAATTTAAAATAGTTATATCAGTTTTACTTGTTTTATTAATAATCTCCTTTATGGTTACATTATGTTGGGGTACATATAAGGTTTCACCAGGAGAGGTTATTAATACTCTTTTAGGAAATGGAACGAAACTTCAAAATACAGCAATATTAACTATTAGACTTCCAAGGTTATTAGTTGGAATGTTTGTAGCAATTGCACTATCAACAGCAGGAGCAATTCTTCAAACTATAACAAAAAATGATTTAGCAGATACAGGGATAATAGGTATAAATGCTGGAGCTGCTGTGGCAGCAGTATTGTTTATTACATATTCAACTGGGGCATATTATAGTGAGCTTGGACAATTATCTATATTTGTACTACCTGCTATGGCTATAATAGGAGCAGCAGTTACTGCATTCATAATATATATGATGTCTAGTAGAAAAGGAATAAAGCCTAAAAAACTTTTATTAATTGGAATTGGATTAAATGCAGGACTTAATGCATTTATAACATTCTTCACTTTTAGGGGTGGTGTTGGAGACTATAATAGAGTTTTAGTTTGGACCTCAGGAAGCCTTTGGGGATCTGGATGGAGCTATGCAAAGGTAATAATTCCAATAGTAGCTTTAATGTTTATAGTAGTTCTATTAAATCATAAAAAGTTAGATGTTTTAAATCTTTCAGATGAACTTGCTATATCATTAGGTTTAAATCTAGAAAAAGAAAGAAAGAAATTTTTAACTTTTGCAGTTATATTAGCAGGAACTGCAACAGCATTTGCAGGTAATATTGGATTCTTAGGACTTATATCTCCTCATATTGCAAGAAAGTTAGTTGGACCTTATCATAAAAAGTTTGTTACAGTTTCAGCAATTATAAGTGTTATTATAGTTCTTCTTGCAGATGCAGTTTCAAGAAATTTATTCTCTCCAATTGAAATTCCAGTAGGAATAACAGTATCAATATTTGGAGTACCATATTTTATTTATTTAATGATGAAGGAGAAATAATTATGGAAGCTATTAGTGTAAAGAACTTAAGTGTGGCATATGAAAATAATACTATAATTGAAGATATGAGTTTATCTATACCAAAGGGAAAAATAAGCATAATAATTGGAGCAAATGGATGTGGTAAATCAACTTTACTTAAAACTATAGCAAGAATTAATAAACCTAAGACTGGTGATATCTTAATTAATAATAAAAATATAAAAAAGATAAAAGAAAAGAACATAGCAAAAGAAGTTGCATTTTTACCACAAGGGCCAGTTTGTCCAGATGGACTTACAGTAAGAGAACTTGTTGCATTTGGTAGATTTCCACATCAAAAAATGATTGGTGGTCTTACTAGTCAGGATAAAGAAATTATTGATTGGGCAATAGAAGAAACAGGTCTTAGTGAATTTGCTGATAGAGGAGTTGAAAACTTATCTGGTGGTCAAAGGCAAAGAGCTTGGATTGCTATGACTTTAGCTCAAGAAACTGAAATAATAATGCTTGATGAACCTACAACTTATCTTGATATGTCTTATCAACTTGAAGTATTAGAAGTGCTTCAAAAGCTTAATAAAGAAAAAAATATTACAGTAGTTATAGTTCTTCATGAGCTTAATAATGCTTGTAGATTTGCAGATAATATTATTGGTCTTAAAAAGGGAAAGATTATCTGTCAAGGAAGACCAGTGGATGTAATTAATAAAGAAAATTTAAAAACTATATATGGAATAGATGCCAACCTTACAGTAAGTGAAGATGGACAATATCCAATATGTATGGAGTATGACTTATTTAGGGGGACAGATGAAAAATAAAAATTTTATAATAATAGTTATAGGACAGATTATTTCTTTATTTGGAAATGCAATTCAAAGATTTAGTATGTCATTATACTTATTAGAATTTACAGGTAGTACAGCTACTTTTGCTAACATATTAGCCATATCAACAATACCTTATATTTTATTTGCACCAATTGCAGGTAGATTGTCTGACAATATAAATAGAAAAAAGATAATGGTATATTTAGATTTATTTTGCTCGATACTAATTGGAGTATATGCATTCATATTACTTAGAGGAAATGATAGTGCCTTAATAGTTGGTACTGTTATGTTTATGTTATCAGTATGTGCTACTTTATATGGACCAGCAGTAACATCTTCAATACCGCAAATAGTAGAAGAGGATAAACTAACTTCAGCAAATGGAGTAATTAACCAAGTTGGTTCAATAGTTAACTTTGTTGGGCCAATACTAGCTGGTATTCTTTATGGATTGTTAGGTATAAAAGTAATAGTAATAATAAATGCAGTAAGCTTTTTGGTTTCTGCAATAATGGAAATGTTTTTAGATATTCCAGACGTGGTAAAAGATAAAGTTATTAGTGAGAAGGAAATAGCAGTTAATAAGGATAATGAAAAAATATTATCTATGGATTTTGTTAAAAAGTCTTTTGTAGATATGAAAGAAAGCTTTGTTTATTTAAAAAATCAAAAGAAAATTGTACTTGGAATTATAGCTTCTTATGCGTTATGTAATATTTTCTTAGTACCAATACTATCTATAGTTGCTCCATATTTTATAAATGTATTTTTAGGACTTCCATCAGAGGTTTTTGGAATTGTAGAAGCAATATGTGTATTAGGAATGATATTAGGTGGATTTTGGATTAGTGTAAAACCTAATATGTTTTCTATGAAAAAGGTACATTATACATATTTCCCGATGATAGCAGGTGTTATTGTAATGTCTACATTAGGGTTTATAAAGTTAAATAATTATGCTCTAGCTGGGATATTTGCACTTGGAGGTCTTGCAATAATGTTATCTTTATCATTATCTAATGTATTAACTTTAACATTTATACAAAAGCAAGTGCCAAGAGAAATGCTTGGACGTGTATCAGCATTTTCAACAGCAGTAGCAACTATAAGTGTTGCGCCGGGGCAGTTATTATTCGGACAAGTTATAGATATGGGAATACCAATAGGAATTATACTATTAGTTTCAGCTATATTTAATATTGGACTTATGTTGTTTGTTAAGTGGAATGTAAGGGGGTTGAAAAGTTCTTAGAATTTAATAATTTAATTTTTATAAAACCATGTAGAAATATATAGTTATATGGTTTTTATTATACATTTTGAGTATATTTGACAATATCACTAATTAGTTATAAATTAAGAGAGATTTTTTAATATTTATTGTATTAAGTGGAGAACTTATAAATGAACCAATAGTATCACATGGATTATTGGTTATGAATACAATGAAAGAAATATATCAAGCTTATGAATATTTTGAGAGTAATAAGTTTGGAACAGAAGAATTTTAAAAAGTAGAAGTTATAAAGAGGAGAAAAAATTATGAGTAAAGTATTATATATTAAAGCCAATATTAAACAAGAAGGAGAATCTAGAACTTTTAAAGTATCAGATAGTTTCGTAGAAGAATATAAGAAAAATAATCCTAATGATGAAGTTGTTGTATTAGATTTATATAAAGAAAACATAGATTTCTTAAGACAAGAAGATTTAGGAGTAATATTTGGGCCTAAAAATGATGAGAGCAAAAATAATCCAAAATTAAAATATGCATATCAATTTGCAGAAGCAGATAAGTATATAATTGCAGCACCTATGTGGAATTTAAGTTTCCCAGCAATTTTAAAGGCTTATATAGATTATGTAAGTGTAACAGGTATAACATTTAAATATACAGCTGAAGGTCCAGTAGGTCTTTTAAATAATAAAAAGGCTATACACATAGTAGCTAGAGGTGGAGAATATGTTAATGCACCATATGAAATGGGAGATAGATATTTAAGAACTATATTGGGATTCTTTGGTATAACAGAAGTAGAAACACTTGCAATAGAAAACTTAGATGTTATGGGTGCTGATGTTGAAGGGAAAGTAAAGGATGCAATAAATAATGCTAGTAATATTGCAAAAAACTTTTAGAATTTAATCTACAATATAGATATAATTGAGAATCAAAGAGAGTATAAAAACAAACCTAGTTCGAATTTAAACTAGGTTTATTTTAGATATTCTTCCAAAGTTAATTGGTTATCATTTATTTCTTTAGCAGCATTTTTCCCAACATATCGTAAATGCCATGGTTCGTAGCTATATCCTGTAATATCTTCTTTTCCTTTAGGATATCTAATTATAAAGCCATAATTGCTAATATTTTCGGATAACCATTTAAAGCTTTCTGTATTTTCAAAGCCTTCATCTAAATTGCTATATTCATCAGATAACACATCTATTGCTAAACCGGTTTGATGTTCGCTATGACCAGGCTGAGCAACATAATTATCAGCAGATATAGCTCCATCATTAGCAACAGCATCATTATAAACTGTAGTTTGATAATCGCATGAACGGTATCCCGAAATTCCAATTAGATTAATACCAACCTTTTTAGCATCATTAAACATATTTTCTAACTCTACAGCCACTTGATATCTAACATGAGCTGTCATATCAGATGAGGTTTGTAGTGGAATGTTAGGAATAACTAAATCATCAGGTTCATAATTTTCTTCAAGCGAATTTTCTTTATTAACTAATACAAGATATTCATCATTAGGATTATTATAAACTAAATTTATTTCTTCAGATTCAGACTCTGATTCAGCTTGAACATTATTTTTAGAGTTTATACCAGAAACGTTATTAGTACTAGATGCTTTACTGTTAAGATCGGTATTAATTTTCTTCTTATTATTAATAATAGAAAAGATTATAATTAATAATAGAATAAATACAATAAAAATATTAAGTGAAATTATAAGCTTTTTATTTGATTTTAAAGTTTTCATGGCAATCCCCCCTTTTATATTGTATTCTATATTTAAGCTATTGCAAATGTTTATCATTGTTATAATAAAGTGAAATTATAAATTTTAATATTGAATTCATATAGATTTCACTCAATCTATATAAATAAAGAGTTTAAAAACTAAAAAAGAGATTGCACAATTTTTGTACAATCTCTTGAAATTTATTAAGAAGCTTTATTAGCTTTTAATTCATTTTTCTTAACTATGTTATATCTGATATTAACTATAAGTGCTAAAATAACACCTAAAGCAGTTATTCCGATATCAAATAATATTACATGGCTTAAGTTTATATCTGCTAATATACCAGTTATACTTGGTACTATAGTAGAAGCTAAACTTGAAGATGTGAATACTATACCAGTAATTTTACCTTTGCTTGATGGGAATAACTCTGACATTGAAGTTAATGCTAATTGTAGAACTCCACCAGCAGCTGAGAAACCAATTACGAATGCTGCAACTATACAAGTCATAGTGCTTGGGAACATCCAAAGTACTGTTAACATAATTAATGATATTAATGGGTAAACAAATGTAAATCTAACTTGTTTAATCCATTTAGCAACTAATATAGAAGTAACAAATACAGATACTATTGAACCAGTACTATATATACTTATTAGCTTAAGTGAAATAGTTTGTTCAACACCAGCTACTTCTCTTGCAAATGATGGTAACCAGTTTGCGATTACTTGGAATGTTGCAGTAGCAGTGAATCCGATTAAGATTAAGCAAATACCTTCAATCCAGAAGTTGGCTTTAACATTAGATTCAACATTTTCTGTAGTAGTTTCAGCTTTTTCAACAGGTTTGAATTCAGGGAATTTAAGTTTGAATATAAATAATCCGTTGATTACAAATACTATAATACAGAATATGAATGACCATCCGTAGTAAAGGTTATTAGCAATTAAGAAGCTTATTATCCATGGTAATATAAATTGACCAGCTGAAATGAATGCTTTAATTGCAACGTTAGCACTTCCTGATGCATTAGGGAAACATTCAGTTAATGCAGGATAAGTACCAGCATCCATGAATGAGTTAGCCATACCAGCTAATAAAGCAAAGAAGAATGCCATAGTAACGTTCGTACTAATTAATATACCACCCATAAATAATACGTAAGTCCCCATACCTAAAAGTACGAAAGGTTTTCTACCATATTTATCTGATAATACACCTGATACAAATAACACAATTAATCTACCTAATCCTAAAGCTGAGATAACATATGATACACCAGCTTTGTTAGTATTAAGTTGCTCCATTAAGAAATCAATGTTTTGAGCCAGTATGATAGCTCCCATACCATGTATAAAGTAGTTAATATACATAGCTAATGCCGTTGGCATGTACTTATTTTTAGTAAGCGTATTTTGCATTTTTAATACTCCTTTTGATAAAAATTTAACGTAATTATGTATAAAGTCCTTGTTTAACTTACAAATTAAATTTTAATATATTATTTTTAATTATTCTAATACATATTATTGTATTTATTTATAGAAAAAATCTATAGATATGTTATAATATTATTAAAATATTAAAAAATAAGGTAAAAATAATAAGTTCAATTTATAACAAAGTAATGGTTTTCTTTAAAGAATCATTATAATAGTTAATAAATATGGAGGATGTTATATATGAATTTAAATCACTTAAGTTATTTTAGAGTTCTAGCAAAATTAGAACATTATACACAGGCAGCTGAAGAATTATCAATAACTCAACCAAGTTTAAGTCATGCTATGTCAACATTAGAGAAAGATTTAGGAACTTATCTATTTGAAAAGCAAGGTAGAAATATTAAGTTAACTAAATATGGAAAAATATATTTCGAATATGTAGATAGGGCATTGAGTGAGTTAGAAAAGGGTGAGAAAAAGATTAGGGAATTAACTAATGTATCGACAGGAACTATAGAATTAGGATATATATATACATTAGGACCAAGATTTATACCACATCTTATAAAAGATTTTACAGATAACGATAAAAATAAAGATATAAAATTTTTATTTAGTCAAGGAACTACAAAGACACTTATTGAGGGACTAAAGGAAGAAAAGTATGATATGGTATTTTGTTCAATAGTAGAAAATGAACCTGATATAGATTTTATTCCTATTGCCAATGAGGAGTTAGTACTTATTGTATCAAATGAACATCCTTTAGCAAAAAATGAATCTGTAGATTTAACTGAAGTGGGGAATTATCCATTTATAGGTTTTAGTGAAAAGAGTGGAATTAGATCAATTATAGGAGATTTATTCGAAAAAGTAAATATTGTACCAAATACTATATGTGAAGTTGAAGAAGACAATGCCGTTGCAGGATTAGTTGAAATAAACTATGGAATTGCAGTTGTTCCAAGAATATCATCTTTAAAGTATTATAATGTCAAGGTATTGCCAATAACAAATCCTAAGCATGAAAGATTTATTTATTTGGCTACTTTAAAAAATAGATATCTTACCCCATCTGTAAATTTATTTAAAAAGTTTAGTTTAGAGTATAGTAAAAAGGTTTTTAAATAAGTATTTTAGTAAGTGTTATAATGTTTCTGTAGAAAATATTATTAGTATTAGTATAATACATATAGAGGTGATATTTTGGAATACATAAATGATATAAATATTCAGGAAGCAGTAATACATATTCTTGATAGTAACTCAACAGAACCAATTTTAAATGAATACACATTAGAATTAAGTGAGGATATTTATAAGTTTTTACATAAGCATATTGAAAAGTGTCTAAAGGATGAAGAACTAAAAACAGCAATTTTTAATTCGGAAAGAAATATTGTAAAAGAAATAGTACAGGATTATTTAAACGGGGTAGATAATGATTTTCTTGGGTTGTCCAAGGAATTATCTAGACAACTTTTTTCTATCATGAAAGGAAATGTTAATATTCCAGCTTGTGATTTAATAGTAGCATCTTTAATTACAGATGTTGGTCCAATGATAGGAATACTAAAAATGGATTATGTTAAAAACTTTACTCATTCTGTAGAGTTTGTTAATGATAAGATTGGAATAGGAATAGTTCCACAAGCAGCAGGGTTACCAGGTAGTAGTCAAAGAATTCAAAAGGCAGCATTTATAAAACCAATTAGAGAAGGGCAAATATTTGATTTATATGTCATTGATAAGCAAAAGAAATCTAATGAAGATGATGAATATGGAGCTAATTATTTTATGAATAGCTTTTTAGGCTGTAGTATTGTTGCTAATAAAAGAGATATGACAAAGACATTCTTAAAGGCTACAGAAGCTTGGACTAGAAGTAATATTACAGAAAATGCTGAAAAGGCAGAATTAATTAGAACAACTGTTAAGAGTAAATTAAAAGAAGAAGATTCAATTAATATCCAAGAAATTTCTAATGAATTATTTAAAGAAGATCCAACAAAAAAGCAAGACTTTGAAGTTTTTATGAAGGGAAATGGATTAGAAGAGGAGGTTGCAGTTGATAAGGCTTGGGTTGAAAAAAAACTTAAGAGAATTAGACTTAAAATTGATAAAGATATAGATTTATATATTAATGAAGATGCTTATCATGATAATAGTAAATTTGAAATTCAGCGTAATGGTGATGGAAGCATTAATATGATTATAAAACATGTAATTAACTACATAGAAAAATAGAATTCTATTGCGCACCACGTGGAAGAGAAAAAATGAAATATTTATTTTCCGGGAACTGTGAAATTTTTGCCTAGAATTTATATCTTTGTTTCATTGAACTTGCTAAAGTTGTAAAAGTCGCTTACGCTTCAATACAACTTCTTTACGCAAGTTCAATTCCACAAAGA
>NZ_JAPFDR010000082.1 GCF_026168755.1 Clostridium sp.
TCTTTGTGGAATTGAACTTGCGTAAAGAAGTTGTATTGAAGCGTAAGCGACTTTTACAACTTTAGCAAGTTCAATGAAACAAAGATATAAATTCTAGGCAAAAATTTCACAGTTCCCGGAAAATAAATATTTCATTTTTTCGCTTCCACGTGGTGCGCAATATTATTCTATTTACATATTATACATTTTGACAAAAATTATATCAAATAAATTATTTTCTTCCTTTAAAATCAATTAACTTTCCACTATAAATTCTGTTTTCTATCTTCTTATCAGTTATTGGGTACATTGTTGTTACATATATATACTCTTTTTCCTCATCTACCTCCACACCTAAAAGCAAATTAGTATAAACTCTCTTAATAAATTCTACAGCAGTCTGTCCCCCTTCATTTTTATAAATACCAATATAATCAGGTTCTTCTAATATTTTTTTCATCCACTCAAGAATGCCATCTCTAGTCCTTTTATCTAATTGTCTACCATGCCTCTTTATAATATGCTTAAGCACTCCTGGGGATGCATATATTACTCCAGTAAACTCTATACCTAACTCATTGGCTACTTTTTGTCTTAAATACCCTACTCTTTTATAGGTACAAAATCTGCTTTCCATACTATCCCTCTTCACTATAATATATTAAGCATAATACTATCTGCTTAATATATTGTATTCTAACAATAAGGTGGTCTACACTAAAATAAGAAAAAAATTAGTTTTTTAACTTATTTATAACACAAAAAATAACCTACTACTAATCATTCTTAGTAGTAGGCTATGTTTATGTTATAGAATTATACAAATCAAACCGCCATTTCCTTCGTTAATAATCTTTTGAAGAGTCTTTTGAATTTTCACTTGAACATCTTCTGGCATCTTATATAATTTATTTTGCAATCCCTCTTTAACTAACACTTCTAAAGATTTACCAAACATATTACTTTGCCATAATGATACCGGGTCTTTATCAAATTGATCCATAAGAGCATTAACTAGCTCTTCACTTTCCTTTTCTGATCCCATTATTGGACTAATTTCAGTTTTAATATCTGCTTTAATGAAATGTAATGATGGTGCACTAGCCTTTAATTTAACTCCAAACTTAGTTCCTTGTTTAACTATTTCAGGCTCTTCAAATTTCATCTCACTTAATTGAGGTGCAACAAGGCCATATCCTGTTTCCCTAACATCAACTAAAGCATCCTTAATTTTATCATACTCACGTTTTGCTATATTTAAATCTTTCATAAGAGCTATTAAATCGCTCTCACTTTCAATTTCAGTATCACAATTTTCACTAAGTACTTTATAAAAAATAGTTTCACTTGGTTTAAGTAATATCCTTGCAGTACCTTCACCAAGGTTTATTTCACTTAAATCTGATGCACTTAAATTTTCATTTTCTTTGGCATCACTAAAGGCTGGTTTTATGTCTCTTATTTTATCTACACTTTGACACATTCCCTTAACAATCTTAAAAAATTCTTTTTTCAACCAATGTTCTGGCTCTAAGTTTTCAACCCAAATAGGCATGTCTATATTTATTTCTTTTACAGGGAACTCCTTAAGTACATGCTTAAATAAATTCTCAATATCTTTTTCTGTCATATTATAAACATCCATAACCTGAACTTCTACATCATACTTTTTCTCTAGTTCATTCTTTAGTACATCTGTTTCAGGAGAGTTTATGTTTTTGGTATTAAGTACAACTATGAAAGGTTTATTAATTGCTTTAAGTTCTTCTACTACCCTTTCTTCAGCCTCTAAGTATTCCTCTCTATCTATACCTGTAATACTACCATCAGTAGTTACTAAAAGTCCAACAGTTGAATGATCTGTTATAACCTTTCTTGTCCCTATTTCAGCAGCATCTTCAAATGGTATTTCATATTCATACCATGGAGTATTAACCATTTTAGGTTCTTCATCTTCTAAATATCCTAAAGCCCCTTTAACTATATACCCCACACAATCTACTAGTCTAACCTTTAATTTAATATCCTCATCAATAGTTATTTCTACAGCTTCATTTGGAACAAATTTAGGTTCCGTAGTATGGATAGTTTTTCCTGACCCACTTTGTGGTAATTCATCCTTAGCTCTTTCCTTTTTATAAGCATTATCAATCTTTGGTATAACCATAAGGTCCATAAATTTTTTAATAAATGTAGATTTTCCAGTTCTTACTGGTCCAACAACACCTAAGTATATGTCACCTTGAGTCCTTTCTGCAATATCCTTATATATGTTGAAATCGCCCATAAGTACACCCTCCTATTTATTTTTAACACTATATATATATTCCTAACTTTAAAAAAGTATACTATTTTTTAAGTTTATTATTCTAAATTAATTTTTAAATTTTTAAGGACCTTTTACTAAAGTTAACTTTCCTCTTAAGTATCTATATAATTAACAATATGTTATAATCTAAATATTTATGATGTACTTTTAAATTTTATTTTTACATAATACTTATATTATTTTTATCCTTGTCCTAATCCCCTAGTAAGGATAATTAAAACTCTCATTATAGCTGATAAATTCTAATAAAAAGGGTGAAATCACAAAATTGCAATTTCACCTTTTTACTAATAGTTTTCAGCTTTTTTATCTCTTTCTAATAGTTCAGCAACCATTTTCTTTGCATCTTTACCTTCAAAAAGAACTTTATAAAGAGCATCTGTTATTGGCATTTCAACCTTTAACTTTTCTTTTAAATTATAAAATGCATAACAAGCTTTTATTCCTTCAACAACCATTCCTACTTCTTCTACTGCTTCTTCTCTAGTTTTTCCAGTTCCTATTAAGTAACCAGCTCTTCTGTTTCTTGAATGCACACTAGTACAAGTAACTATTAAATCTCCCATACCAGTAAGGCCTAAGAATGTTTCAATTCTTCCACCAAGCTTAGTGCCTATTCTTACTATCTCAGCCATACCTCTTGTCATTAATGCTGCTTTTGTATTATCTCCATATCCTAGCCCATCGCACACACCAGCAGCAAGAGCTATAATGTTCTTAACAGCGCCTCCAACTTCAACTCCAACTAAATCATCATTAGTATATACTCTAAATGTTTTAGTTATAAACAAATCTTGAACTTCTTCAGCTACTTTCATATCCTTAGATGAAGTAAGTACAGTAGTTGGAATATTAAATGCAACTTCTTCTGCATGACTTGGTCCAGATAATACTACAACAGGATTTTTAATCTCTTCTTCAATAACTTCAACTAATGTTTTGTTACTACCTTCTTCAATTCCCTTTGCAATGCAAATTACAGGTATAGTTTCATCTATTAATCCTTTAAGACTTCTAGAAGCACTTCTTATTACATGAGATGGAACAGCTAATACTACATAATCACTATCTATAATAGCTTCTTCCAAAGTATTATAAGCCGTAACATTTTTAGGCACATCTAATCCCTTAATAAACTTATCATTTCGTCTGTTTATATTAATATCCTCTACAACAGTGTTATCTCTATCGTATACCGCTACTACATTTCCTTTGTTTGCCAATAAAATAGCTAAAGAAATCCCGAAACTTCCTCCGCCTAAAAAAGTCACTTTACTCATAATTAACTATCCTTTCTTTCCCTATATTCTATTTGTATTCCAGTTCCACTGAAATCAAAATTATCTCTTAATTGATTTTCTAAATATCTTTCATATGAGAAATGTCTTGCATTTACATCATTAACAAAGAATACAAACTTTGGTGGCTTTGTAGCTACTTGAGTAGCATAGTATATCTTTAATCTCTTTAATGCTACAACTGGTGGCTCTTTCATTAATATAGCTTTACTAATAACATCATTTAATACACCAGTTCCAACTCTCTTATCATAATTATCATAGCACTCTTTAGCAACTTCAAGAACCTTATGTGCCCTTTGTCCTGTTAAGGCTGATATAAATAAGAACTTAGCATACTTTATAAACTTAAGCTTGCTTTGTAAGTCTTTCTTATAATTATCCATTGTCTTATCATCTTTTTCAATAAGGTCCCATTTATTAACTATAACCATTATAGCCTTATTTAACTCATGAGCAAATCCTATAATCTTTTCATCTTGCTCTGTTACACCTTCTGTTGCATCTATCATTAATATACAAACATCAGCTCTTTCAACTGCAGCAAGTGTTCTAATAACTGAATATCTTTCAATTTCTTCCTTAACCTTGCTCTTTCTTCTAAGACCTGCAGTATCAATTAAAGTAAATTTTCCAAGTTCATTTTCAATTTTACTATCTATAGCATCTCTTGTAGTTCCAGCTATATCAGATACTATTAATCTATCTTCACCTAATAATCTATTTATTAATGATGACTTACCTACATTAGGTTTACCTATCATAGCAATTTTTATGTCATCCTCTTCTTCATCTTTGCTTCCAATAGAATTAAAGTGAGATACTACCATATCAAGCATATCTCCAAGACCTTTTCCTTGACCTGCTGATATAGCAACTGGATCCCCTATACCTAAGTTATAGAATTCCCAAGCATTTTCTTCATCCTTTAAGTTATCAATTTTATTAACAACTAATACAACTGGTTTTTTAGATTTTCTAAGCATTGTAGCAACTTCATTATCAGCTGCTGTTAAACCTTCCTTACCATCAACTACAAACATTATAACGTCAGCAGTTTCTATAGCAATATTTGCTTGTCTTCTCATTTGTTTAACTATTATATCTTGATTTTCTGGTTCTATACCACCTGTATCAATCATAGTAAAAGTATGATTTAGCCATTCAGCTTCTGCATATACTCTATCTCTTGTTACACCTGGTGTATCTTGAACTATTGAAATTCTTTTTCCTGCTAATTTATTGAATAATGTAGACTTACCTACATTTGGTCTTCCAACTATAGCTACTATTGGTTTTGCCATTATTCTTCTTCCTCCTGACACGCATCATTTATTATGCTTACTATATCTTCTCCTGTATGATCGCATACAAGAACTTTAACACCCAATTCTCTTTCTATATCATCTATTTTTGTATCATCTAACATAATATATTCAGCTGGCCCTAGCTCGTATCCTTTTCTAAACATATTATTAGGCATAATTAAGTACTCGCTATTAATCTTCCCCTTTAATTGTCCTATAATATCTGTTCCTGTAAGAAGACCTGCAACAGTTATTGTTTCTCCAAAGAAATGATTAATAACTTTATATGTATCTATTTTAATATTAGGGTTAACTTCCATTAACTTCTTCATCCCATTACTTACTTCATCAAAAGCAAGCTTTCCAGTTGGAACTGAAAAAGTTCCTTTTATATTTTTATTTAAATCTTGGGCAGTATAGTTTATGGCTTCTCTAAAACATCTAATCATACCAATTCCATCTTCTATTTGCTCATATCCATTATAAAAACTTTCTTCTGGTACATCTATACCTGAAACTAAATAAAACTCATCAGAAAATCTTACAAATGGATCATTTATCTCTTCCATAAATCTCTTTTGGAATTCCATAACCATTTCTAACTCTTTTCTTGCTGATTCTTTAGTAAATGTTTTTACTTTAACTAACCCTTCTCTATATTTAGTAACTCCAATTGGTACCACTGCAATATTTGCAACTGATGGGTATAACTCATATAAATCAGTAATAGTTCTTTTTAACTCTTCTCCATTATTAACTTCTGGTATAAGTACTATTTGACAATGCATTTTTATTCCTGCATCTGCAAGCTTCTTCATTCTGTCATACACTGATCCTGCAAATCTATTTCCAAGCATTTTAACTCTTAAATCTGGATTTGTTGTATGTACCGAAATATTTATAGGACTTATTCTATATCTTATAATTCTTTCTATATCTTCATCCTTCATATTTGTTAAAGTAACAAAATTGCCTTGAAGGAACGAAAGACGTGAATCATCATCCTTAAAATAAAGACTTTCTCTCATACCTTTTGGATTTTGATCTATAAAGCAAAACATACATTTATTGCTACATCTTTTTGCTTTATCCATAATACCGCCACCGAATTCAAGACCTAACTCTTCTCCATAGTCTTTCTCTATTTCATAATCCCAAATCTCTCCATTCGGTTTTTGTATTTCTAATACTATTTCTTCATCATTTGTTAAAAACCTGTAGTCTATAATATCAACTATCTTTTCTCCATTTACTGATAATAAAATATCATTTTCTTCAATGCCGACCTCTTCAGCAATACTATCAGGCATTACACTTGTTATTACATTCTTCATAATGTCCACTCCTATAATTACCTATCATCTCTATGATATATTAACCTAATAATTTTATTCAGTCAACTAACAGTTAAATTAATTGATAAATTTAAATTTGAAGATATATAAATATGTTTTTTCAAATTATTAAATAAAAAAAGTGGCTTTCGCCACGCTCCCTTCGGGAATTAATTTTTGAATATTCTGATAAGCATAGGTTCATATAGTCCTATGCTTATTTACTATTTGTATTTTTTTCCATATACACCTGTATAATTTTTAGGTCTCA
>NZ_JAPFDR010000108.1 GCF_026168755.1 Clostridium sp.
CCCCAGGTAAGAGCAACAACCTTCATCTCATATATCTGCTACATTTACTCCTAAAGTTTCGGGTAGTGTTGGACTTTGTTTTGTATTGCAAACTCGTCCGACCTTAGTAAGCCTTATATGTAGTTCGTGTTCCTCAGACCAAGACTTTGCCTCCGACTTCCTTCAAATTCCATCTCACGATGGACACCCTTGTCATTAGCTAGTGGTTCCCACTACCAAGCCCACAACGGACTTTCACCGTCAAGTTGTTGCCCATGCTGGGCGCACAATAAAAAAACCACCAGCTCAGCTGGTGGTTTTACATTTTCGGGCCTAGCCCTTTATTACTGGCATCGCCTAAAGGCGTACCCTCGATTTGGTACAAGCATTCCTTCTATTTACTACCCGTAAACGGGTCTAAATACTCCATTGTAAGCTGTTCTGATAATTTATCTTCCTGCAATTGGTTAGCTATATATTCTTTTATCTTTTTAGTATTTTTTCCTACGGTGTCAACGTAATATCCTCTACACCAAAACTCTCTGTTTCTATATTTATATTTCATATTACCCCATTTTTCAAATATCATAAGACTACTCTTTCCCTTAAGATATCCCATTAAACTAGATATACTCATTTTAGGTGGTATTTCTACTAACATATGAACGTGATCTACACAAACTTCAGTTTCTATTATATTTACGCCTTTCCATTCACATAGATTTCTAAGTATTGCTTCTACTTCTAGTCTTTTTTCCTCATAAAATACTTTCCTTCTATATTTCGGCGCAAATACAATATGATATTTGCAGTTCCATTTTGTATGTGATAAACTATATACATCATTCATTTTGAATGTCCTCCTTCTGATATTAAAATGCAGTTGCCAGACCGCATCTTTATTATATCAGAAGGAGTTTTTTTATTATCACCATAGCTATAAGCTTTTTTGAACCCAACGTCTAACGCGGGGTTTTCTAAATACAAAAATAGGATAGGTTTTCACCTATCCTAACACTTCTTATCTCTTAAATCTTTAATCTCTTCTATATCTAATCCTGTTTTTAACGCTATTGTTTCATTGTCTAGAATATCTAATAGATTTTTAGCAACTTCTAATTTTCCTCTTTTTTCAGCTGAACTAATCATGTTAGCCCTTTCATGTAATGATCTTTCTCTCTCATAGTAAATTCTCATTGTTTCTTCATCACTACTTAGGTATTCGATTTTCTTTTCAGCTTTTCCAATTACTGCATCCAAACTAATCAACTCCTTCAATGTAGTTTCAGATATATCCTTTTCTAAAAACATTAGCCATCTCTCTATATCATTTTCTCTATAATCCTTATCTTTTTTCTTTCTAAACTTAGGTAGTTCTAAAAAGTGAATCTCAACAACATCTGTTAACATATAGTCTTTTTCTATATCTTCCCATAAGTGAAATGATGATTGATAGCTTTCTGTCCCTAAAAATTCAAAATCTAAGATATTAATTGTAATTACCTTTTCTAAACTAGTGTAATCTTGGCCTTGTTTTATATTTTCTAGATACATCTTTCCCCAATAAAATAATGTCCTTTTATCCATATTCCCTTGATCTGTAAGTTGTACTTCTATGTCTATATTTTCTCCCTTAGAAGTTTTTGCTCTAACATCAATA